>NZ_JBYTAV010000034.1:0-535 GCF_058788535.1 Undibacterium sp. FW305-107 | reverse complement strand
CCCCACATGCAGAACGCACCGCTGATCTGCTGCAGGACATGGGCATCACAGCAGAAAAACATGCAGTGCCGGATAGCGAAGTCAAAGAAGCAGGCCTGCAAAGCATCACCAATTTGCTGGTGCGCCGCCACTATGGCCCAGGCAAAACTGTGCTGCTCAATGCCCATGGCGATGTGGTGCCACCAGGCGAAGGCTGGACCAAAGACCCTTACGGTGGTGAAATAGAAAACGGCAATATCTATGGCCGTGCTACAGCTGTCAGTAAATGCGATTTCTCGACTTACACCTTTGCTCTGCGCGCACTGGAAGCGGTTGCCAAGCCCAAGGCAGGCACACTGGAGTTGTTATTTACGTATGATGAAGAATTTGGTGGCGAAGTCGGCCCCGGCTGGATGCTCAAGCATAACTTGATCAAGCCGGACCTGATGATTGCTGCTGGTTTTTCTTACCAGGTCATCACAGCACACAATGGCTGTTTGCAGATGGAAGTGACCGTGCACGGCAAGATGGCCCATGCAGCAATCCCTGATTCTGG
>NZ_JBYTAV010000033.1:0-543 GCF_058788535.1 Undibacterium sp. FW305-107 | reverse complement strand
CTCCGTCACCGACAGCTACCTCTCCTATGCCGGTGCCAAAGACAGCCTCTACGGACTCACCTGGGGTGGCATCACCCGTACCGGCGTCAAGATCGACACCTCCTACGATGGCGAAGATGGTGGCGTCTATGCTACCTTAGGCTATTACGGACTCACAGGTAAAAACGTCGCCAAGAATACCGAAGCAGAAGTCGGTGTCGGTGCCTACTGGCGCGCCTACAAAACCAACGATTTCAGTTTTACCACAGGGCTAGGACTCACCTCCTTCTTCTACAACAAAAACCTGCGCTACTTCACTTATGGGCATGGCGGCTACTTCAGCCCCAAATCCTATGTAGCACTTGGTATTCCGCTGGAAATAGCAGGACGCAAAGGCAAATTCTCCTACCAGCTCGCCACCTCGCTCGGTGTACAACACTTCCGCGAACTGTCGGCTTTGTATTATCCGAATTCAGCGGCAGACCAGGCCGAGCTCGAACAATTTGCCGCAGCCAATCCCACCATCAACATCCAGACCAGCTACCCTGGCCAGACCAGGACAGC
>NZ_JBYTAV010000032.1:0-546 GCF_058788535.1 Undibacterium sp. FW305-107 | reverse complement strand
GTAGGTGAAGCGCTGATCATGACCGCGATTGGTCTGGCGGTCGCTGTTCCAGCTGTTCTGGGTTACAACTTCCTGGTTCGCCGCAACAAGAGCGCCATGGAAGAAGTCCGTGCCTTCTCCGCCGACCTGCATTCCGTTGTATTGTCCGGCAATATGGGCAAGAAGTGAAATACTGGTGAAGCTACTGCGCGGCGCGATTTTGAACCTGCGATGCTCGTCGTACTAAAGTACGACTGCGCTTCTTAGTCCAAACTAGCGCCGCTCGCTACGCTTCCTCAGCATTTCACACGGCTACTTTGTATAGGTAAAAAACTAAAGACCCGTAACCATAGAGGCACAGAGGAAAAGCACGGAGAAGATCAGAATGGGTGTATGCGAATACGAAGAGATTTATCTCTTGCTTTCTCTGTGTCACCTCTGTGTCTCTGTGCCTCTGTGTTGAGAGGTCTTAACGGGTAAAGCGTAATATCGAAAGAGAACACATTATGGCAATGGCAATTGGCAATGATGGAGATGGTGAAGACGAAGTCAACAGCACCATCAACA
>NZ_JBYTAV010000031.1:0-547 GCF_058788535.1 Undibacterium sp. FW305-107 | reverse complement strand
TGTAGTGGTCAAGTAAATCAGGACAAAGAAATAGGAGTTTTTACGGCGTAATGACGTTCGAAGACAGAGGGAGATAAATATCCCAATGTAGAATGCAAACGTGTGGTGTTGTAGAAATTCGTTATATAAGCAACGATGTCTTGCCTTGCTTCCATTTTATTGGCGTAGCTGCCTTGCCAAACGCGTTCCATCTTCAAATTGAGGAAGAAGCGCTCTGCAACAGCATTGTCCCAACAATTTCCTTTGCGGCTCATGCTGCAAATAAAACCGTACTCTTGCAGCAATGCCTGATACTGACGGCTGGCATACTGAGAACCCCGGTCAGAATGAACAATTAAGCCAGAAACAGGTTTGCGTTGCCCAATTGCCATGCGTAAAGCATCACAAACCAGTTCTGCTGGCATATTGGGTGCCATCGCCCATCCCACCACTTTACGTGAGAATAAGTCCAGCACGACTGCCAGATAAAGCCAGCCTGTTTCAGTACGGATATAGGTGATATCTGATACGTAAGCCAGGTTGGGGGCTACAGGATTGAACTGCCTGG
>NZ_JBYTAV010000030.1:0-749 GCF_058788535.1 Undibacterium sp. FW305-107 | reverse complement strand
CTGGTATTCCAGCCTGCTGCTGGTCGTGTGCCTGTCGGTAGTACGGAAACCACGACCTTCACCATCAGTGCCAATGATGGCATTGCTTCTGCGGTATTGAATAACACCACCACTGTCATTGCAACGGGTGTCAATGCGGCACCAACCAATATTAATCTGGTCCCTGCTTCCATCCTGCAAGGCTCACCGGACAACAGCAGCGTTGGTACCCTGACAGCCGTTGATCCTAATCCAAGTGATACCGCCAGCTTTACCCTGGTGAGCGGTAATGGTACGAATGATAAGGACAATGCCAAATTCGCGATCTCGGGGAATAGCCTGGTGGCGAAGAACCCGCTGAGCATGACACCGGGTAACTACACTGTGTATATCAGGGCAACTGATGGCATGGGTGCTGCTTATGAGAAGAGTTTTACTATCGCTGTCGGTGACAATGTCAACCCGAATGCCACCGGCATTGCCCGTGTCCAGTCTGAAAACACGAATCTGGGTGCGGTGGATTACAAGGTCACGTTCAGTGAAGCTGTCACGGGGGTGAATGCGGCAGCCTTTGCGCTTGCAACCACAGGCACGGTAGCAGGCACGATCAGCAGTGTGACCCAGCTTGATCCATCGACTTACAATGTCAGGATCACTGGGCTCACTGGTGATGGGACGCTGGGGCTGAATCTTAAGAATGCGGGAACCGGGATTGTGGATACCGCCAGCCTGGCCTTGAATGGCGGCTTTACCGGGCAGTTGTATCAGGT
>NZ_JBYTAV010000029.1:0-808 GCF_058788535.1 Undibacterium sp. FW305-107 | reverse complement strand
TTGAGTATCTGGCTGTCCCAGGTGGCGAGGCGGTTGTTGGCATCGTAGCTGGCTGTGTTGATTGTGTCAGGCAGATCTGTCTTTGCCAGGCTGCCGCTGGCCTTGGTGCGGCGGCCATTGGCGTCGTAGGTGTAAGTCAGATCACCGATGAGGCTGTTGTCGGCTTTTTTGTAGGTGATGCCGATGAGCTGGCCTGCGTCGTCATAGCTGTTGTCGCGGGTGATGCCGTTGGCGTAGGTGATTTTGGTGAGGCGGCCTGCGTCGTCATAAGTGAACTGGATGGCTTGTGCCTGGTTGTTGTTGATGGCTCCTGCGGCCTGGTCTATGCGTAGCAATCTGCCTGCATCGTCATAGGTATAGCTTTGCGTTGGCTGGCCTGCGACGGTCATGCTGCTGCGGCGGTTATTTGCATCATAGGTGTAGTTGACAATGCCTTTGGGGCTGGTGACCTGGGTAACACGGTCGAGATTGTCATAGCTGAAGCCGATGTTGCCATTAAGGCTGTCGGCCAGTTGTGTCACTCTGTTACCGGCATCATAGCTGCGGGTAATGCTGCTACCGTCTGCGTAGGTGGTTTTTAAAGGGCGGTTGAGACCGTCATAGGTGTACGTGGTTTGCTGGTTTTTACGGTCGGTGCTTTGTGTGATGCGATGTTCTTTGTCATAAACAACACTGTTGCTTTGGTTCAGCGCGTCGGTCTTGCCTGTAACGGCGTTGCGGTTGTCGTAGGCGAACTGGGTGCTGTGGTTGTTGGCATCGGTGACGCTGGTGAGGTTGTCGTTGTTGTCGTAGCCAAAGCCGGTGCTTT
>NZ_JBYTAV010000028.1:0-1113 GCF_058788535.1 Undibacterium sp. FW305-107 | reverse complement strand
ACCAGGAAGTTGTAACCCAGAACAGCTGGAACAGCGACCGCCAGACCAATCGCGGTCATGATCAGCGCTTCACCTACAGGACCGGCTACTTTGTCGATCGATGCCTGACCGGACATACCAATCGCTGTCAGCGCATGGTAGATACCCCAAACAGTACCGAACAGACCAACGAATGGTGCTGTGGAACCTACCGTTGCCAGGAAGGCCAGGCCGTCTTGCAAACGGCTTTGGACTTTGTCAACAGCGCGCTGGATGGACATGGAAACCCAGGTGTTGAGGTCGATTTGTTCGAGCAAGGCACCTTCATGGTGTTCTGTGGCTTTGATGCCGGAATCAGCGATGAAGCGGAATGGGCTGCCTTCTTTCAGAGAAGCGGCACCGGCTTGTACTGAGGCTGCTTTCCAGAATTTGGAGCGGGCATCGGTGGCCTGACCGGACAGTTTGACCTGGTCGATGATTTTGGTGATGAGGATGTACCAGCTGCCCATGGACATGATGACCATGATGATGAGGGTGCCTTTGGCAACGAAGTCACCGGTTTTCCAGAGGGCGTCGAGACCGTATGGGTTTTCTACCATTTCTTTGGCGGCTGCTGGTGCAGCAGGAGCGCCAGCGTCGGCTGGGGCTGGTGCAGGGGCTTCAGCGGCGGGGGCTGGAGCGGGTGCAGCGGCGGAGGCAGCAGCAGAGGCAGATTCCTGTGCAGATACAGGAGCGACGGCAACGGCGGCTGTCAAAGCCAGGAGTGTTGCAGCCAGGAATGCGGAGAAACGGGTTTTCATTGAGGTGCTTCCTTTTAACAAAATAAGGTTGGTATTGCTGACTACTGTTTTTATGTGCGACTTGGTTTGTGTGTTGCTTGTTACTAATCTTGTTGCGACTTACTTTTCTTGGGTAGAGCAGTCTGACAGATCAGCTGCTCTTGCCTGGGGCTCTTCTGAACTACTCGAGCTTCCATACATACTGGACTTTGGCCCAGGTCTGCTGTGGTTTGCCGTCAACGGTACCTGGTTTGTTTTTGCAGGAACCTGACATCAATTGGGATTTCACCGCATTGTCGAGACCACGGAAGCCGCTGGATTTGTCGATCTTGACGTCGGAGACGGTGCCATCGGC
>NZ_JBYTAV010000027.1:0-3191 GCF_058788535.1 Undibacterium sp. FW305-107 | reverse complement strand
AGGGAAACACCGTTTTCAGATGTCAGGTAAGTACCGGCAACATAGTTACCCAGCAATACTACGCGGTCTGCACCAGCGCCGAGTTGCAGGAAGTTGGCGCCACGGGCCAGTGTCACGTCCAGCGCAGATTGTGCTGTCAGTGCACCTGCATCGATGGAAACACCGACTGTTGCGTTAGCAACGTTGACGTTGTCGATCGCACGGATAGTCAGGCGTTCGATGTGCGTTGTGGTGTTAGCAGCTTGATAGCTGTCAACCAATGCGTCAACGATGGTGTCGTTCAACTGGATTTGGGACACTTGGGTCACTGCTGTGTCGTTTGTCAGTTCGATGTTACCAACGTTGGAGATGCCGTTGAAGTCACCGATAGCTGCGTTTGTTGCATTGCGCAGTTCGATCACGTCGTCGTTCTTCTGGCTGTTGTTGGTGCTGTTGTTGTCAACTGCACCGCCGTTGATGGCGTGGGAGCCATTGAAGTTGGCATCTGTGAAGATGATGCGGTCTGCTGTGCGGCTTGCACCTTCTTCGCCGTTGTAGCTGAAGCGGCTTGTGGAGCTCAGTGTACGTGCATCAATAACTGCTGCACTTTCAATGGCTGTACCAGCTGTGTCTGCTGCATTGGCTGCATCATTGGCTGTGTCGTTGTCATTGACGATGGCCAGAACGCCTGCGTTGTTGTTGGCAGCGATCAGTTCATTGGTCAATGTCAGACGGTAGTTACCTGCACCGGCTACACCTGCATTGTTGGACGTACCAACCAGGCGGATTGTTTCGAAACCGGATACGTTAGTCCATTCAGACGCGCCCAGAGCGATAGTGTCGCCCAGTGCTGCACCTGTCAGGTCGCCGTCGATGACCAGTGTGTCTGTACCAGCACCACCAACAACTGTGTCGGAGATAGTCAGGCCAGCACGTGTGTCCTGGATGTTATCGAAAGTAACTGTGTCGTTACCTGCACCCATCTTGATGTTTTGCGCGCCGTTGGCTGCACCACTTGTGGATACGCGAACGATGACGCTGGCTGTTTCTGCGGAAGCGTCGATGTTAGCGGCGATCAGTTTGATCTGACCGGCTGTCAGGGACAACTCTTGTACGCCAGCGATGTTGGCTGCTGCTGCACCTGTTGTGTCGATACGGTACAAACCACCGTTACCTGCCACTGTGGTGTCGAGGTTCAGGAAAGTTGTTGTAGAACCAGCACCTGCTGTTGTACCAATGGTGATGGTGCCTGTGTGGGCAGCAACGTTGGCCAGAGCAACTGTGTTGGATTCTGTATCAGCATCAACCAGGGTGATGTTTTCTACTGCGTTGGTGTTCAACACGAAGTTGAAACGTGGGTCTACGTTCAAGCCTTCAGCGATGGTGACTGCAACTGTGTCGGATGCGCCAGTAGCAACAGCCAGATTGGCGTTGATGGTGGATTGGCCGATGGCGTTGGAGCCTGTGTCGCTATGACGGATGGTGATGGCTGCTGCTTGACCAACTGTCAGGTTGTTGAGTGTGAACACGTCTGTGCCAGCAACTGGTGCAGAATTTGCAGGCGCTGCTACGTTGGTGTTGGAGACGTTGCGGACCAGTACGCCTGTGACGTCTGGCAGTTTGGCAAAGTCAACTACGGACGCTGCGTTGTTCAACAATACTTGCAGGGCTTCTACTTTGGTGATGATGGAGGAACCAGCTGCACCGGCTGTGACGTTGCCGCCGTTGACGATAACGAGTGTATCTGTACCGTCGCCGCCTGTGATGCTGTCGCCTGTTTCTACTGTGTCAGCCAGGTAGAATGTGTCGTTACCAGAACCACCAGTGATAGTGACGTTTTGGACGGAACCGGATGTGTCAGCTTTACCTGTAGTGAAGATGCCATTGCCGAGGTTCAATGTCAGGTTGCCTTTGAATGCGGATGCATCAATGGCGGACAGACGGCCTGCAGCCTGGAGGATACCACCGGAGTAGTTGACGGATTCAATGGTTGTTACGCCATTGACAACATTGGATGTCTGGGCCAGTGTGAGGTCTTTGTCGCCAGTGATGATGACTTTGCCTGCTGTACCTGTGTCCATTGGCAGGTTCAAGGTGCCGATGTTGTTGGTGTTGCCTGTGCTGTTGATGGTCAGTGTTTCGTAACCTTGGTTGGCAACGCCTGCAGCGGATGTGCCGGAAACGTTTTGACCAATGTTGACTGTACCAACTTGTACGTCGGACAGGTTCAGTGTACCTGTGTTGGCGCCGAGCAATGTGCCATTGCCGAAGGAGAATTCAACGACGCCTGTGTTGTTGGCGTTGGTGTTGGTCAGGTTCAGTGTTTCTACAGCTTGTTTGATGTTTTCAATACGGGCTGTGTTGGTACCTGCTGTAGATGCAATGCGGTTGATACCGATGTTTTTGAGGCCTGTACCATCTTGCAGATCGATCGCAACAACGGCGTTGTTGTTGATGTTGTTGGCATCAGCGGAACCGGTGAAGGAGAACGTGGCTGTCTGGATGTTTTTCAGCGTTGGCGTGATGATCGGTGCGCCGTTGTCGTTGGAGTTACCAACTGTCGCTGTCAACTTGTTGTTGGCAGTGGCTGATGTGTTGGAGCCTGTCAGTACGTCTTCGTCTTGCAGGGCATTGACACGGGAACCACCGTTTGGTGTGTACACCAGACCGGCTGTGAAGTTCTCAGCTGTGGCGATGTCTGTGTTGCTTGTCAGTGTGAAGTCTTTGACGCCACCACCGTTGACGATGGAGGAGATGACTGTATCTTGTACAGCGATCTGGGAGGCTTGTGTCGCGGAATCCAGCACTTTGCTGAGCCATTCTTTGGCCAGGTTGGTGTTGGAGGCCAGGGAGTAGGCTACGATTTCTTCGTTGGTGTCGATGGCTGTCGTGAACGATGTAGCTGCGGCAACTTTGGAGTCAACGGCTACTTTGTCTGCACCAGTGGCACCTGCCAGGATCGCCAGGGCGGCTTGGCCCAGGGTGACTTTGCTGGTCAGAATTTGTTGGGTCCAGTAGTTGAGACCTGCTACGTCAGCTTTGTGGCCGAACAGGTTGGTGTAGATGGTGTTGACGGTGTCTTCTGTCGTTTTACCTGCATACGCTGTGGCGTATTCTGCTTGCTTGGAGAAGCTGTCGGCAATTTGGTTCAGCGTGAAGCTTTGGGCCATCCAGTACGCCAGACCATTTGGGTCCGCTGGACGGTTGAAGTA
>NZ_JBYTAV010000026.1:0-3768 GCF_058788535.1 Undibacterium sp. FW305-107 | reverse complement strand
GCGCTCACATTTGCGGCCTTGACTGACCTCGCTTTGCTATTACTTACCGCATATTGCTGAGGCACCGGCACGGGCGCGGCTGAATAACTGGCTTTGGTTGGTACATAAGGTGTCACCAATGCTGGTACATTAGCAGCGCTGCCGGCTTCATAATTATTTTTGGGCACAGCCTGATTTTGCAATGGATTAGCTTGTACTGGTGTAGCTTGTGTCAACGGGCTGCGAGTCAGGTTCGCTGGTGGAATCTGATATACAGTAGCAGCTCCTGTCGCACTACTGACATTACCGCTGGAACCGCCCTGCACTACCGCAGGCACTGCATTGCCTGCATAAGCTTGTTGAGGCAAAGGTGCAGGTGCGGACGCTCTATTATTAAATGCGCTGGCAGGGAGTTGCGGAATACTCGTCATAGCTGCTGGCGCAACTGCCACCGGATTCGTTACACGTGTTTGTGCAGCCGCCATGGTTGTGGCTGGCAATTGCGGTATCACGTACTGCGGTGAAGGCTGTATTGGTTGAGGTGCCTGCGCGTATTGTGGTTGTGAGTATTGCGGTTGTGCATACTGCGGCTGCATGTATTGTGGCTGCGCAGTCTGCAATGGCACACCTACCGGAGCAAAAATGGCGCTCCTGGAATTAGGAGTCACTGCCTGCGGTGCGGGTGCTGCATAGGATGCGACAGCTGTTTGTGTTCTGCCACTGCGGTCAGCAAAGGGATTGACGCTGAACTCATTGACTGGCTGCGCCTGTGCGACCAGTCGTATGCCATTCGCCCCCATATCAGTACCTGGCCTTTGTGCCTGTTCCAGCGCCAATGCCTGTCTGAAATACTCCAAAGCTTTACCGGTATTGCCACGCGCACGCGCCAGGTTACCGGCCAAAGAAATAAATCTTGGATTGCCCGGTTGTAATTGCATCAACGTTGCCAGGTGCTGCTCGGCGGTGTCAAAATCCTTGACCTGTATGGCGGCATACACCAGGCCTTGCAAGACTTCAGGATTATCTGGTTCCGACTGCAAGACGCGTTGATATAAATCCTTGGCAGAATCGGTATCCCCTGATGACGAATAGATGCGTGCCAAAGCCAGCAATAATAAATTGTCTTCAGGGTCAGCCATCAACATGGGCTGGATAAAATTAAAGGCGCTGGCATAGTCACCTGCTTCACGTGCGCGCTCGGAATAACGCATGGAGACTATGCGTTGCAAGTCTTTGTAATCAGTAACTTCTTCTGCCGTCAACTTGGGCATATCAGCAACCTTGCGCATGACGGCCAGCACTTCTGCTTCCTGATTTGCCCGCAACAAGGCCATGCCATATTGCAGCAACAAACCCGCCTGAGGATTAGGTGTGCTTTCTACTGCACGCTTGACCAATGCCAAACCATGCGCAGGATCCCCTACCTTCATGTGAAAGGCAGCAATAATGCCGACGAATTCTGCATTATTGCCCGCTGTATTTTCTATGATGCCCAGCAGTTCGCGTGCTCTTGCAGTATCACCGCGATTGACAAACACATTCAGCCTATCCACCTGTACCCTGGTCCAGAGACGCTTTTGCAGCTCGAACATTTCCGGTTTTCTGGCAGCCGCAGGCAAGCGTTCCAGCGTCATCAGGCCTTCCCACCATAATTGCTGCATGGCGCTCAGCAAGGCGCTGGCATATAAGGCTTCGGCCTGAGGGTTTTCTACATTGGCAATCGCATCCATCAGGGCGCGTGCGGCACCAGGAGCATTCTGACCCAGATAAATTTTTGCCAAAGCCATACGCAACCAGGGGTTGTCAGGCGTCATCAATACTGCATCCTCCAGATTGGCCTGGGCAGTGGCGATATCACCCGCTGCTTCAGCCGCCTTGGCTTTGTCCCATAACTGTGTCGCCTTCAACTCAGACAGCACGGTCATCTGGCGTGGCGACATATAGGCGCTCAATTCTTCCAGATCCTTGATACGTTTTTGCAAAGCCAGAAGACCGATCAGGCTATCGAGTGCTCCCAGGTTTTTTTTATCGTCGCGCAATACCAAGCGGAAATTTGCTTCGGCACCAGCCAAATCATTTTCTGCCAGCAAGGCATCACCCAGTTGCAATATGCCGACCGCCTCCTTGGGATCCATTTCGACTGCTTTTCGCAGCAAAGCGATGCCTTTGCTGCTATTGCTGTCTTCAAATGCAGTGCGCGCGTCGGTAATCAAACCCCAGTAATTGGCACGGTCGAAGGCTGGTTTCCATTGTTCCTTGCGATTTACTGGCGACAATTCCACCGCTTTTTGCAAGAGTGCGCGCGACTCGACGAATTCATCCTGGCGCATTTTTACCAGTCCCATGCCACCGTAACCGGCAGAGTCTCTGGGATGCGATTTGATCAAGGCCTGAAAAGCCGCTTCTGCTGTTTTCAGATCATTATCGTCAAGTGCCTTGAACGCAGCAATGCGTGCTTTTTCTGGTGCCTCACTCCCTGACTTTGCCTGTGTCTCTCCCTTATTGCTGTTTTTTGATTCTGCCTTGGATTCCGGCCTGGATTCGGCCTTGGCAACAACTTCCGGTTTCGGTGCAGCTTCTATTTTTTGTTTGCTTTCGGCTGCGGCCTGGACTGCCGTACTTTGCTTGGCCGCCGCCATAACCTTGGCCGGGCTGGATTTTTCTTCTGGCACTACCGGTGCGGCAGGGTGACTTAAACTGGCAAGACGCTCGCTGATGACCTGGTCATTCGGGAATTTATCGAGATAACGACGGAAGTGTTTGGCGTTTTCATTCTTTACGCCCATCCAGCTCAAGGCCTGGCGCCAGGAGTCACCGGCTTGTTTGCCCACATCGGCTTTGACCGTCAGTTGCTCCAGTGCGGCCATTCCTTCAATGCGCGTTGGCTCACGGTAAGTCAGCACCTGGGCATAAGCCAGTGCATAGCGGGTATTGCCAGGATTTTCTTTCAATAGTTTTTCCAGGCCACGTTTGGCATCGGGATAGCCAGCTTTGGTACCTGCCAATACCTGGAAATATTCAAATGCAGCGTCCCCTTTGAGTTTGGATGGGTCACCCATTTGCTTGTAGGCTTCTACTGCGCTGTCAGAATCACCCTGCTTTGCCAGCTTGCGCGCTTCTTCCAGTTGCCCGCCGCTACCACTGCCACCCTGCAAGACAGCATTTTCTGCCGTGCGCAGTTGCGTAATAGTGGCTTGCGAGCCCCGTAGTTTGGAATAATAGGATTTTGCCTGTGCTGTATTACCGGCTTTGGCTTCAAATAAAACCAGTGCCAGCAAGGCATCTACATTGGATGGTTCTATTTTTAATACTTTGCGCCAGGCATCTGCCGCATTTTCATCCTTGCCACGTTGCGCCCAGAATTGCGCCTGTTCTTTCAATTGTTGCGTCAAAGGGGAATTAGCGAGTGCCGCCCCGCTTTCCAGATATGCCGTCAAAAGCGCCAGTACCAGCGCTTTCTTCTTAAAAGTCATTCATGTCCCCTTTTCACTTCTTGGCTGGTGAGCATATTGTCTAATAATGTCTTATAAACAAACCACTCACTTCACCAGCATTTTGAAGTAAGCCAAGCCAAATAGGAAGTGTATGTGTGGCAGGAATTGTAAATCTATTGTAAATCCAATAAAAAACCGCTCAATCCTGCAGGATTTGAACGGTTTTTTTTGCATTGACGACTTTAAGCCTGGTTACCCTGACTCAGTTACCCTGGTAATAAGCCTTGGGAGCAACAGGCGGGAATGTCACCGGGGGCTTGCGTGGCTCAAAGCTGTAACGCAGGTAAAGCGCTGC
>NZ_JBYTAV010000025.1:0-5346 GCF_058788535.1 Undibacterium sp. FW305-107 | reverse complement strand
AGCACAGGCACAGAAGTCGCCAGCTTCAGTTATGACGCACTGGGCAGAAGACAAGCCAAAACCATCAATGGTGTCAGCACCGGGTTTATGTATGATGGTGTCAACATCGTGCAAGAGCTCAGTGGAAACAACGTCACCAACAGCTACATTAGTGGTGGTGTAGATCAGGTATTTGCGCAGCAAAGTGGAGCGGGACCAAGTGCAAGCAGTCTGACTTACCTCACGGATGCACTCGGTTCCACTATCAGACTCACTAATGCAACAGGCGACAAGGTAGTTGATTACAGCTACGATCCTTATGGCAATACCAGGGCAGATGCGGTCATTAACAACGCCTTCCAGTACACAGGGCGTGAGAATGACGGGAACGGACTGTACTACTACCGTGCCAGATATTATTCACCAGCGACACACCGCTTTATATCGGAAGACCCGATTGGATTGAATGGGGGCATTAACACTTATGGGTATGTCGGTGGGAATCCGATCAGCTTTACTGATCCGTCTGGGCGTTGTTTTGGGCCGCTGTTAGTTGCTTGCTACTATGGTGTCCTGTATGCGGAGCAATTGCTGATTGGAGCAGAGATTGTCGCAGCAATTTCTACTGGGGCTATGATGCCATCTGCGTCGCCTGCGGCAACTGCTGCTAAATCGACAGCAAGAGCGGTTACGACCATTGCTGAAGAAATCGGTACAGTTCAAGTTTTCAATAGTTTTAAACAAGCTAAAACTGCACTTGGAACACAGCCGGGGGAAAATATTCATCATGTTGTAGAGCAATGTCAGGCAGTCAGAAGTGGATTTCCAGCTAGCGCTCTGAATACGACGAGTAATTTGGTGCGTTTACCTGAAGCTGTTCATGATTCTATAAGCGCACATTACTCTACATTAGTTCGCGGAACAAACATGACGTTAAGAGATTCATTAAATGGATTACCTTATCAAAAACAATATGAGATCGGCTTGGATATTGTTCAAAAAGCGCTTGCGGGGAAATTATGATTAAAAATGAAGAAGATTTGAGAGTATTTGTTCAGGATGCCATAAATGAATGGTCGGATGTGTATGCCGGTAATGCAAGGGCAGCAAATGCCAGGATTCGTGCAGCGGAAAAAATGGTGACTCGCTGGGCAAAAGAAGGCGTTGTCCTTGAGCTATTACTGCCTTTATTAAAACATGAGGCAGTTGCTGTTAGGTTTGCTGCTGCTGCGCATTTGATTAATCATGGGGGCAAGGAACAGGCTGTTGCAGTGCTGCGAGAGTTAGTCAAAGAACCAAGCTTGATTGCGAGTTCGGCGGACGCAGTTCTGCGCATCAATAAAATCTCAATTAACTCTGATTTATAGAGAAAATTTGATGGGCTCTGCAATATTCTTGACTGAGATTTATGACTATTTATTGCCGCATTGCTCAAAACCTTTCGTTCTTGGTAAAGCGATGCTTGAGTAAGTTTTTTTTCGAACCCCGCGATAGGGCGCTTGATTATATGAATTTCTTAAGTGAATCTGATGACAGAGAAAATGATATTCATTCAAAATGCTGAAGAATATTGGGTAAGTATTGATAAAGGAAGTTCTAAAACTGCAAATGCAAAAGAGCGTGCTAATAAAAAAATTGTAGCGGAATGGGTGAAAGATGGTGTTGTTTCAGAACGTTTATTACCTTTGCTAACCCATAGTTCAATAGAGGTTCGATTCGCAGCGGCTGCGCATTTAATTAATCATGCTGAAAAAGAGAAAGCCATTTCAGTGCTGCGCGAATTGATCAAAGAGTCTGAAGGGTTAATTTCTCCGTCCGCGGCAACTGTCTTGCGCATTCATAAAATTTCAGTGGCCTCTTAAATTATTTTTGCAAAAGCATTCCACACAAATCATAGAGGTATTTTTTGAAACGGCGAATATGACTATTTATTGGAACAAAACTGGGATCCCTACCCTTAAGGGCTTATCCAGACAAGAACAATCAGCTCTGATACGCCCGGTCCTGGGTGTGGTCTGGCGACGTTGGCAGGTATGGTTGCCACTGTTGGTGCAGACGGTGTTATTTTTCTCGTTCGTTTTACTTGTGCCACAATTCCCATATCGCTTGCCCGTTCTCATCGCGATCATCTATGTCACAGTCAAACTGGCACATCTGCCTTTCAATCATTTTCTTGCACTTGAGTTGGAGAAGAAAATTTTGCTAAGCAAAGTTTAAAAAAATCAGTTAATCATGGTGAGCAGGATTGAGATCAAAATACAGTTGGTGAGAAATTTTTCTCACCAAATACTAATCGGGTGTTTTCTTTTTCTGTTTTTCTTGGCTTATGCTGGTACAGCAAACGCCCGCAACAAAACCACCCAGTTCGGCTACGACGGCTACGACCTCAGCAGCATCACCGACCCGCTCAACCAGCGCAGCATCAGCAAAATCGACCGCGTCACCCAGATGACCAGCCCCAAAGGCACAGTCAACTACACCTACGACGCCAACGGCCAGCGCAGCAGCATGACCGTCGCAGGCCAACCAACACAAAGCTACACCTACGACAAAGTCGGCAGGCTCACCCGCATAGACCAGGCCGCAGGTGCCATCAACAACAATCAGGCCCAGAACATCCAGTTTACTTATGATGACGCAGGCTGCCTCACCAAAATCACCTACGCCAACGGCATCACCCGCGACAACAGCTATGACGATGCAGGTCAGCTCACTGGCATCACCTACAAAAAAGCCGACAACAGCCTCATCGGTGACCTGGCCTACTCCTACGACGCCAATGGCCGCCGCACCAAAACCAGCGGCAGCCTGGCAAAGACAGATTTACCCGACACAATAAGCACAGCCAGCTACGACGCCAACAACCGCCTCGCCACCTAGGGCAGCCGGATACTCCATTACGATGCCAACGGCAATCTCACCAGCGATGGCCTCAAAACCTACATCCGGAACGCCCGCAACCAGCTCATCCAGATCAAGGACAGCACAGGCACAGAAGTCGCCAGCTTCAGTTATGACGCACTGGGCAGAAGACAAAACAAAACCATCAATGGTGTCAGTACCGGGTTTATGTATGATGGTGTCAATATCGTGCAAGAACTCAGTGGCGCAAGCCCAATCAACAGCTACATCAGTGCCGGAGTAGATCAGGTATTTGCACAGCAGAGTGGTACTGGAGCATCAGCGACAAGCCTGACTTATCTCACCGATGCACTCGGTTCCACTATCCGGCTCACTAATGCAACTGGCGACAAGGTCGTTGATTACAGCTACGATCCTTATGGCAATACAAAGGCAGATGCGGTCATCAACAACTCGTTTCAGTACACTGGACGTGAGAATGACGGGACGGGATTGTATTACTACCGTGCCAGATATTATTCACCTGCGACACATCGGTTTATATCGGAAGACCCGATTGGGCTGGGTGGGGGAGTTAATGGATATGGGTATGTAGGTGGAAATCCGATTTCGTTCAGTGACCCTAATGGATTGTGTCCTTGGTGTTATGCGATATATTTCTTTGTTGCTGAAAATTCGGTAGCAATTGGTACTGGTGTTGTAGTGGGGACAGAGATTGCGGTTGGTGTACCGACTCCTCTCAGTGCTTCACTTTCTGGTGCTTCAAGTGCAGCTAGGATTGTTGAGCAATATGCGTTAAGAGTCAATCAAAGTGGCTTTTACCCTATTATGGCGAGAGGTGCTAAGGAGGCCACAGGTCTCAAATGGTGTGAGGCTGGAGACGTGTGGAAATTCGGCACAACAAAAAATCCTGCTACGCGATATTCTCAGAGCTATTTAGATAGTATTGGAGAATATGGGGTAAGTTATGTTAAGGAGTTTGGAGGAACACTTAGTGAAGCACTTATTCTTGAGGCTATGAAAATTAAAAACTTTCTATGGCAAACAGGTAAACTGCCGCCTGGCAATAAAATGATTAAATAGTGAGGAATTATGAGATTTAATATGTTAGGTGACTTCGATTGGGAGTCAAATATTGATCAGGTTCTAAAGGCATTTTCTGACGATAAATACCACTCCTACTTCCAAGAACGGGATTATGGTACTGGACTAATTGGGATTACCGTTGTTTTCATGTGCCAAGATCCCGCCTTAAATCTGAAGCGACGAATACGATTGTCGAAGAAAGAAAAGAAATTATATGTGGATATCATGCTTGATCTGCCGACAATGAAAAGTGCCGATTTCACGAAGAAAAAAATGATAATTTCTGAATTACTTTTGAAAGAAATTCCAGAGGTTATTTCAAAATACAAAATTGATGATTTTGATCTACAGCGCTTTATCGAAGATTTCCAGCAAAAATTTCGTATCGCTGAATCGTGAATTATAGATGTTCTTTGGCTTCGTATTATTTCCTTAACCTCTATGAGCGAAACGACAAAAAAAGCTGAAACGCTAACAATTGCTGATTTGGAAAAATATCCTGTCTGGCAATATACAAATTCTCACGAAAAAATCGGGGAAACAGTTGTTCGGCCAATAAAAAGAATACCTGTCAAAAGCCTAACAGGGAAGCTTGTTGGTACTAAGGTTCGTTTCGCCAATGGCACGGACACTTGGGCGTTAATTGGAAATGTTGACGCAAATAATGCACGACTAACACAGCATTTCTTGACTCTTTCAATTTTTAACGCCGACAAGTGGTTTACTTTGCCGAGATATCACGATATTCAGCGAGAGCGCTTCGGCCCAGAGGCGCTTGAAATGTTTATGGGATTAGATGTTAATCAGATTTTTCCAATCACATATGATATCAGTCGTTGTTGTACAGGCGATTCAAAGTCACTTATTGGAACGATTAAAAAGGAACCTGAAGAGAAGCTTACCAGAGCAGAAATTATTGCTTTGGCGGTTCCTTTCCTATAGTAGTACAAGGCTGAATTAAGCGGATCACTTGATCTAACGCTTGAGTTGGAGAGGGGAAGTCTGCTGGGTAACGTATAAAAAAATCAGTTAATCATGATGAGCAGGAGTGAAACAAAAGTAAAGAAGCTCAAAAAGACTGCTCATCAAATTATTGGTTGGCGCTTGTTCCTTCTTTTTTGCTTGGCTGCTACTGGTACAGCAGACGCCCGCAACAAAACCGCCCAGTTTGGCTACGACGGCTACGACCTCAGCTGCATCACCGACCCGCTCAACCGCAGCGTCATCCTGCGTACTGACGCCATAGGCCGCACCGTCAGCAGCACTGACCCTCTCAACCAGCGCAGCATCAGCAACATCGACAATCTTGACCGCGTCACCAGCGTCATCGACACCAATAACCAAAGCACCGGCTTTGGCTACGACAACAACGACAACCTCACCAGCGTCACCGATGCCAACAACCACAGCACCCAGTTC
>NZ_JBYTAV010000024.1:0-5585 GCF_058788535.1 Undibacterium sp. FW305-107 | reverse complement strand
AAGTGCTTCATAATCTCGTTTCTCTGCTGCTGACGCACACAACGCTGCGACGCAAGACTGGATGAATAAGTAGTCCGGTGAGGCAGAAAAGATTTCAGTTCTTTAACAATTAACAGTCAATAAATGTGGGCACTTGGTGAAGCGCACCAATTAACTTAGGTTGGTTGGAAATGCTTAAATAATATAGCAAGTGTTCACAAGAAATAACAAAGCAAGACGATCTTCTAGCAATAGGAGATTGAACTGTCAGTATTTTGAGTGAGCGATGTGTCAGTCACATGACACAGTTCAGAAATGAACACAAAACAGAGATTAAACTGAAGAGTTTGATCCTGGCTCAGATTGAACGCTGGCGGCATGCCTTACACATGCAAGTCGAACGGCAGCGCGGGGCAACCTGGCGGCGAGTGGCGAACGGGTGAGTAATATATCGGAACATACCCTAGAGTGGGGGATAACGTAGCGAAAGTTACGCTAATACCGCATACGATCTGAGGATGAAAGCGGGGGATCGCAAGACCTCGTGCTCATGGAGTGGCCGATATCTGATTAGCTAGTTGGTAGGGTAAAAGCCTACCAAGGCGACGATCAGTAGCTGGTTTGAGAGAACGACCAGCCACACTGGAACTGAGACACGGTCCAGACTCCTACGGGAGGCAGCAGTGGGGAATTTTGGACAATGGGGGCAACCCTGATCCAGCAATGCCGCGTGAGTGAAGAAGGCCTTCGGGTTGTAAAGCTCTTTTGTCAGGGAAGAAACGGTGAGTTCTAATACAACTTGCTAATGACGGTACCTGAAGAATAAGCACCGGCTAACTACGTGCCAGCAGCCGCGGTAATACGTAGGGTGCAAGCGTTAATCGGAATTACTGGGCGTAAAGCGTGCGCAGGCGGTTTTATAAGTCTGATGTGAAATCCCCGGGCTCAACCTGGGAACTGCATTGGAGACTGTAAGGCTAGAGTGTGTCAGAGGGGGGTAGAATTCCACGTGTAGCAGTGAAATGCGTAGATATGTGGAGGAATACCGATGGCGAAGGCAGCCCCCTGGGATAACACTGACGCTCATGCACGAAAGCGTGGGGAGCAAACAGGATTAGATACCCTGGTAGTCCACGCCCTAAACGATGTCTACTAGTTGTCGGGTCTTAATTGACTTGGTAACGCAGCTAACGCGTGAAGTAGACCGCCTGGGGAGTACGGTCGCAAGATTAAAACTCAAAGGAATTGACGGGGACCCGCACAAGCGGTGGATGATGTGGATTAATTCGATGCAACGCGAAAAACCTTACCTACCCTTGACATGGAAGGAATCCCGAAGAGATTTGGGAGTGCTCGAAAGAGAACCTTTACACAGGTGCTGCATGGCTGTCGTCAGCTCGTGTCGTGAGATGTTGGGTTAAGTCCCGCAACGAGCGCAACCCTTGTCATTAGTTGCTACGAAAGGGCACTCTAATGAGACTGCCGGTGACAAACCGGAGGAAGGTGGGGATGACGTCAAGTCCTCATGGCCCTTATGGGTAGGGCTTCACACGTCATACAATGGTACATACAGAGGGCCGCCAACCCGCGAGGGGGAGCTAATCCCAGAAAGTGTATCGTAGTCCGGATTGTAGTCTGCAACTCGACTACATGAAGTTGGAATCGCTAGTAATCGCGGATCAGCATGTCGCGGTGAATACGTTCCCGGGTCTTGTACACACCGCCCGTCACACCATGGGAGCGGGTTCTGCCAGAAGTAGTTAGCTTAACCGCAAGGAGGGCGATTACCACGGCAGGGTTCGTGACTGGGGTGAAGTCGTAACAAGGTAGCCGTATCGGAAGGTGCGGCTGGATCACCTCCTTTCTAGAGTAGCGCGTAGTTAAGTGTCCACACTTATTGACTGTTAATGATAATGAACAGAGAACGGTTTGCGTCGGGGTAGCAATGACCGGACAGCGACTGAAGGTTCAGTAGCGGGTCTGTAGCTCAGTTGGTTAGAGCACCGTGTTGATAACGCGGGGGTCGTTGGTTCGAGCCCAACCAGACCCACCAAATCGATCAAACGAAAGTACAAACCTACTTTCGTTTGGGATAGATGGCTAAAAATGACTGGCGAAGCCAGATAATTTTTAGAAGTAAAAGCGACGCAAAAGCGGCGGTTTTACAGGTAGTGGATCCTAATGGGGGATTAGCTCAGCTGGGAGAGCACCTGCTTTGCAAGCAGGGGGTCGTCGGTTCGATCCCGTCATCCTCCACCAAGAAATCGCAAACCTAAGTCAGTGCAGCAGTTAGCACCGAGGTTTAGGTTTGTCCTTTCAAAGCGAAAGACATAGTAATAAGTAGTTCTCGTTCTTTAACAATTTAGAAGAAGTAAAGTAGAAATAATCAAAATTATTTCTGTAAAGAGAAGTCAGTAACGACAGTTGCTGATGGAAATTATGGAAGGGTTGTGATTGTATCGAACAAACAATGTATTAAAAGCGAGTTTGAAAAAGCTGTCGAAAGACAAGTTTTAGAAATATCAAATTCCTTGAGATACGGCAAACGCTAAAGTAATACTCATAAGTAGTAAAGAACTATAACCGGTTTTTGGTGATGAACCTTGATCAAGCAATTGATGAAGACACCAGAAGCTAAAGTTATAGGGACAAGTGACTAAGTGCACATGGTGGATGCCTTGGCGATATCAGGCGATGAAGGACGTAGTAGCTTGCGATAAGCTGCGGGGAGTGAGCAAACACACATTGATCCGCAGATTTCCGAATGGGGAAACCCGGCCGTAAGGTCATTGCATACTGAATACATAGGTATGCAAAGCGAACGTGGCGAACTGAAACATCTAAGTAGCTACAGGAAAAGAAATCAACCGAGATTCCCAAAGTAGTGGCGAGCGAAATGGGAAGAGCCTGCAAGATTTAGCATCTTTAATAGTAGAACGGATTGGAAACTCCGGCCATAGAGGGTGATAGCCCCTTATACGAAATTATCGGTGTGGAACTAAGTTTGCGACAAGTAGGGCGGGACACGAGAAATCCTGTCTGAACATGGGGGGACCATCCTCCAAGGCTAAATACTCGATATCGACCGATAGTGAACCAGTACCGTGAGGGAAAGGCGAAAAGAACCCCGGGAGGGGAGTGAAATAGAACCTGAAACCGTGTGCATACAAACAGTAGGAGCGGACTTGTTCCGTGACTGCGTACCTTTTGTATAATGGGTCAGCGACTTACATTCAGTGGCAAGGTTAACCGCATAGGGAAGCCGTAGAGAAATCGAGTCCGAATAGGGCGAATCAGTCGCTGGGTGTAGACCCGAAACCAAGTGATCTACTCATGGCCAGGTTGAAGGTGCGGTAACACGCACTGGAGGACCGAACCCACTAATGTTGAAAAATTAGGGGATGAGCTGTGGGTAGGGGTGAAAGGCTAAACAAACTTGGAAATAGCTGGTTCTCTCCGAAAACTATTTAGGTAGTGCCTCTTGTATCACCGTCGGGGGTAGAGCACTGTTATGGCTAGGGGGTCATCGCGACTTACCAAACCATTGCAAACTCCGAATACCGACGAGTGCGAGCAAGGGAGACAGACATCGGGTGCTAACGTCCGGTGTCAAGAGGGAAACAACCCAGACCGCCAGCTAAGGTCCCAAAGTATAGCTAAGTGGAAAACGAAGTGGGAAGGCTAAAACAGTCAGGAGGTTGGCTTAGAAGCAGCCACCCTTTAAAGAAAGCGTAATAGCTCACTGATCGAGTCGTCCTGCGCGGAAGATGTAACGGGGCTAAGCTATACACCGAAGCTGCGGATATCCATTTATGGATATGGTAGGAGAGCGTTCTGTAAGCCTGCGAAGGTGTCTTGTAAAGGATGCTGGAGGTATCAGAAGTGCGAATGCTGACATGAGTAGCGATAATGGGGGTGAAAAGCCTCCACGCCGTAAGCCCAAGGTTTCCTGTTCAACGTTCATCGGAGCAGGGTGAGTCGGCCCCTAAGGCGAGGCAGAGATGCGTAGCTGATGGGAAGCAGGTTAATATTCCTGCACCGTCGTATGATGCGATGGGGGGACGGATCGCGGAAGGTTGTCCGACTGTTGGAATAGTCGGTTTTTAACCTGGAGAAGGCTGTTAGGCAAATCCGGCAGCGTAATTCAAGGGGTTGAGACGAGTGAATTTATTCACGAAGCAATCGGAAGTGGTTCCAAGAAAAGCCTCTAAGCTTCAGTCATACGAGACCGTACCGCAAACCGACACAGGTGGGCGAGATGAGTATTCTAAGGCGCTTGAGAGAACTCGGGAGAAGGAACTCGGCAAATTGGTACCGTAACTTCGGGATAAGGTACGCCCTTGTAGTTTGACTGCCCTGCGGCAGAAGGACGAAGGGGTTGCAATAAACTGGTGGCTGCGACTGTTTAATAAAAACACAGCACTCTGCAAACACGAAAGTGGACGTATAGGGTGTGACGCCTGCCCGGTGCTGGAAGATTAAATGATGGGGTGCAAGCTCTTGATTGAAGTCCCAGTAAACGGCGGCCGTAACTATAACGGTCCTAAGGTAGCGAAATTCCTTGTCGGGTAAGTTCCGACCTGCACGAATGGCGTAACGATGGCCACACTGTCTCCTCCCGAGACTCAGCGAAGTTGAAATGTTTGTGATGATGCAATCTACCCGCGGCTAGACGGAAAGACCCCATGAACCTTTACTGTAGCTTTGCATTGGACTTTGAATCGATCTGTGTAGGATAGGTGGGAGGCTTTGAAGCGTGGACGCCAGTTTGCGTGGAGCCATCCTTGAAATACCACCCTGGTTTATTTGAGGTTCTAACCTTGGCCCGTTATCCGGGTCGGGGACAGTGCATGGTAGGCAGTTTGACTGGGGCGGTCTCCTCCCAAAGTGTAACGGAGGAGTTCGAAGGTACGCTAGGTACGGTCGGACATCGTGCTAATAGTGCAATGGCATAAGCGTGCTTAACTGCGAGACTGACAAGTCGAGCAGGTACGAAAGTAGGACATAGTGATCCGGTGGTTCTGTATGGAAGGGCCATCGCTCAACGGATAAAAGGTACTCTGGGGATAACAGGCTGATTCCTCCCAAGAGTTCATATCGACGGGGGAGTTTGGCACCTCGATGTCGGCTCATCACATCCTGGGGCTGTAGCCGGTCCCAAGGGTATGGCTGTTCGCCATTTAAAGTGGTACGTGAGCTGGGTTTAAAACGTCGTGAGACAGTTTGGTCCCTATCTGCCGTGGGCGTTGGAAGTTTGAAGGGGGCTGCTCCTAGTACGAGAGGACCGGAGTGGACGAACCTCTGGTGTATCGGTTGTCACGCCAGTGGCATTGCCGAGTAGCTATGTTCGGAAGAGATAACCGCTGAAAGCATCTAAGCGGGAAACTCGCCTTAAGATGAGACTTCCCAGAGACTTGATCTCTTTAAAGGGTCGTTCGAGACCAGGACGTTGATAGGCTGGGTGTGGAAGTGCAGTAATGCATTAAGCTAACCAGTACTAATTGCCCGTAAGGCTTGTCCCTATAACCTTAGCAGGTTATAAACTGCGACAAGTATTGTGAAGTGTTTGCGAAAAGGGAGTTCGGAAGAATTCCACTTGTTCGACA
>NZ_JBYTAV010000023.1:0-21293 GCF_058788535.1 Undibacterium sp. FW305-107 | reverse complement strand
CAGACCATTTGGGTCCGCTGGACGGTTGAAGTAGGCGATGTAAAGCTTTTGGATGTCTGCTGCTGTGTTGGCCATTGCGTAGTGTCCTGTCTAATTTGTTATTAATACAAATAATACAAAAAATGAAATAATCAAATAACTATCTGTCAGTGCATTTTTTAGCGAATGAAGATTAGCATGTCAGTATCTTTTTACCTGTGATGTGAATCACAATTCTTTGAGTTTCCCAAAAAATCACGCCTTAAAACAAAAACAGCCCTGACAATCAGGGCTGTTTTGCAAACTAGGGCGTGTTGCCCTGAAAAAACATCAATGAATGATTTTCTTCAGGAAATCACGGGCGCGCTCTGATCTGGCATTTTCAAAGAATTCATCTTTAGAACAATCCTCAACGATCGCACCTTTATCCATGAAGACGATGCGGTTTGCCACTTTTTTGGCAAAGCCCATTTCGTGCGTTACCACCATCATGGTCATGCCTTCTTGTGCCAGGCCTACCATGACGTCCAATACTTCATTGATCATTTCAGGATCAAGCGCAGAAGTAGGTTCATCGAACAACATGGCGATCGGGTCCATGGACAAGGCACGAGCAATTGCCACACGCTGCTGCTGCCCACCGGACAACTGACCAGGGAACTTGTCTTTCTGGGCAATCAGGCCGACGCGATCCAGATATTTGAGGCCACGTTCAGTCGCTTCTTCTTCTGAACGTCCCAGCACTTTGACCTGGCCGATAGTCAGATTTTGACGGATAGACAGATGCGGGAACAACTCAAAGTTCTGGAATACCATGCCTATGCGTGCGCGCAGCTTGGACAGATTGGTTTTGGGATCACCGACAGAAACACCTTCTACCGTGATATCACCTTTCTGGAAAGGCTCCAGACCATTAACCGTCTTGATCAGAGTAGATTTACCCGAACCGGAAGGGCCGCACACGACCACGACTTCACCCTTGGACACTTCAGTAGTGCAGTCAGTCAGGACCTGGAACTGACCATACCATTTACTGACATTATTCAATTTAATCATTTCAAATCTCCACAATATTCTTAACGTATGATCGCCACTTTTGCTTGCAACTTTTTCACGAGCGCGGACAAGCCGAAGCACATGATGAAGTAAACAACTGCTGCGAAGGTATACATTTCCACCAGACGACTGTCACGTTGCGCAACTTTGGCGGCAGAGCCGAAAAAGTCGGCAATGGACAAAATCGATACCAGCGACACGTCTTGAAACAAGACTATGGTCTGCGTCAGCAATATGGGAATCATATTGCGGAAAGCCTGTGGCAAGACAATATGGCCCATGGTTTGCCAGTAATTCATGCCCATGGCATAACCAGCCCAGATCTGGCCACGAGGGATGGACTGTATGCCGGAACGCATGATTTCGCAGTAATAAGCCGCTTCAAACATGACAAAGGTAATCAGGCAAGAAGAGAAGGCACCAACCTGCACAGGTTCTTTCGACCCTAAAATCCAGGCACCAATATAAGGCACCAGGAAGTAAAACCAGAAGATCACCAATACCAATGGTACGGAGCGCATCAGGTTAACGTAGGCCGTCGCAACGAAGTTAATTGCCTTGTTACTCGACAAACGCATCATTGCCAGCAAAGTACCAATGATGATGCCACCAGTCATTGCCAGGAAAGTCAGCTTCAGTGTGAACACCATGCCCGTCTGGAAAAGGTACACCCAGGAGCGCTGGATCACATCAAAATCAAAATTACCCATGCTTAGTGCCCTCCACTATTAGCTGAACCAGATGTGATGAAACCTGGTACGCGCAGTTTCTTTTCCAGCAAATTCGACATGATGATCGCAATCACTGACACAATCAGATAGATGATGGTGGCAGCACCGTATGCTTCAAAAGTCTGAAAAGAAAACTCTTGCATGGAACGCGCGCTGGCTGTCAGTTCAATCAAGCCTATGGACAGGGCCACCGAGCTGTTTTTGATGATCGCCGCCACTTCATTGGTCAGTGAGGGGATGATGATGCGAAATGCCATGGGCAAAAGCACATAGCGGTAAGTTTGTGGCAGTGTCAAACCCAACGCTGTTCCTGCCATCCTCTGACCGCGTGGCAAGGCATTGATACCAGTCGATACCTGTACCGCTACCCGCGCCGAGGTGAAAAATCCCAGGCTCAATACAGCAGTGACGAAAGGTGCATTTGGCAGTTGCTTGAGTGCCGTACCCCAGGCTTCAGGCAAGACTTCAGGGAAGACAAAGTACCAAAGAAACATTTGCACGATCAGTGGAATATTCCTGAATAATTCCACATAGCCATTTGCCAGCTTGACTACCCATTTATTTGGTGCTGTGCGCAGTGTCCCTATCACCAGGCCCAATACCAAAGCAATCACCCAACCCAAACCTGCTGTCGCCAGTGTCCATTTCAGACCGGCGATCAGGGATTCCAGATAGGTTCCCGTTCCATCGGGCGCAATGTCCCAAAAGATATTCCAATTCCAGTTGTAATTCATATTCTCCTCCTGTACAGCGCTTTCAGTCCGCCTTGGCAAGATCGCAAGTACATTGTCTTGCAAAAGAAAACGGGAGGTGCATCCCCCCGTTTTATCGGACTACTTTGCCTTGCTAAGTATTATTTTTTCTTGTTCAATACGGCTTTTTGAGCCTCAGGAACAGCAGCATAAGCAGAAGGTTCACCTGAATCAGTAGGCTTGGCGGCCACTACCTTGAGTTGGTCAGACATAGGCCAGTTCAAAGCAATACCTTTAGGTGGGATAGGTTGCATAAACCATTTGTGGTAGATGCGGTTAACGTCACCAGAAGTCAGCACATTGCCAATCGCTGTATCAACCACTTTCTTGAAAGGAGCGTCATCTTTACGCAACATGATGCCGTACGGCTCTACCGACAATGCTTCCTTGCTGATTTCATAGTCAGCTGGATTTTTTGAGTTGGATACTTGAGAAGCCAACAGAATATCATCCATCACCCATGCCACTGCACGGCCCGTTTCCACCATCAGGAAAGCCTCTGCATGATCTTTGGCTGGCAAAATATTGATGCCCAGATTCTGGTCTGCATTCAACTGTGTCAACTGCTTCAGGTTGGAAGTACCAGAAGTGGATACCACGGCTTTGCCCTTCAAATCCGCGAGGGTTTTGATACCAGAAGATTTTTTCGACAAAATACGGTTGGCCGTAACAAAAGTAGTAGGCGCGAATGCCACCTGTTTTTGACGCTCAACGTTATTGGTTGTAGAACCACATTCCAGATCGATCGTACCATTCGCCATCAAAGGGATGCGGGTAGCAGAAGTCACCGGATTCATTTTGACATTCAGGGAAGTCAAACCCAATTGCTTTTGCACTGCTGTCACAATTTTCAGGCACAAGTCGATGGAATAACCCTGATAAGACTGTTTATCATCCAGGTAGGAAAAAGGGTTGGAAGAATCACGCACACCCAGGGTGATGGTTCCTGTGTCTTTGATTTTTTTCAATGTCCCGGTTTCTTGCGCCTGTGCTACACCGGCGATCAGACCTGCACCAATCAGACCTACCAACAATTTCGAAAATTTCATACTGTCTCCAAAAAGTTAAATCAAAAAATCATGGCTTTGAGTTTAACAAAAACCCTCGGCAAATTACCGTTTTTTTCAGTCGGTTTAATACGTATTACTACTTATATGCTGCTAAAAATTTAGACAAAACATCATCCTTCAAACGATACAAACTGCATCAATATACAGCCTTCATTCAAGCTATCAAGCAAAGACAGTGCCCGCTAATCCGCAACCTTGTCTGTCGGGAAGCGAATGTTGTCACGCAGCAGGAAATTCATGGGCATATTCAGGTTTGCTCCTTTTGGGGGCACGGGCTTGCGGAACCATTTGTCATACAGCTTGGTGACTTCGCCATCATTCATGAGGCGCGCCATTTCACGGTCCAGCAGATTTTTGAATGCAGGATCATCCTTGCGCAGCATGATGGCATATGGTTCGGTAGACAGTGAATCACCCACGACAACGAACTTGCTGGGGTCTTTGGCGTTGGCGCGCTGTCCATACAAGAGCACATCATCGACGGTAAAAGCATCCGCCTTACCGCTTTCTACCATGCCAAAGGATTCATTATGGTCGCTGCCTTCGAGCAATTTCAAATCCAGGCCCCTGACCTTGTCGCGGTCATTCAATAGCTTGACGGTCGTTGTGCCCTTGGAGGTCACCACTTTTTTACCCTTGAGGTCAGTCCAGTTCTTAATGCCTGAATCGGCACGGACGATCATTTTTGCAGTCGCAAAGAAATGCGGGATGGTGAAAGCAACCTGCTTGCGGCGTTCGGCATTATTGGTGGTTGAACCACATTCCATGTCAGCCTTGCCCTCAGCGATGGCAGGAATGCGGGTGCTGCCCGTCACCAGGGCATAGTTCACATTGAGCTGTGGCAGCTTGAGTTCTTTTTTGATTGCATCGACCAGTTTCAGACAAATGTCCATGGAATAGCCGATGGGCTTCTTATCATCATTCAGGTAAGAAAATGGAAAAGACGCCTCACGGTGCGCGATGGTCACCGTTTGCGTCTCTTTGATGCGTGTCAGGGTATCCGCGGCTAATGAAAGCGAGGAGCACAGGACTAGCGCACAGGGCAAGCCAGCCTTTACTATCCATTTCGAAACTTTCATATGATCCCCTTTGAACTTAATTCAGGATGGTAATGATAAAGCCTAACAAAATTCAACAGAAAAATTCACATTTAACAAAATATTATTCAGTATATTTTACAATTCACTCTTGCAAAGATTTTAAAAACAAGTATGCAATTATTGTTCCATACTCATTCTGGAGCTTAGTCTGATAAAACTAAGACTTGATGACACTGATACAGTTCAAGAGCGCTGCCTGCACTCACTGTCCACCAGGCGGCTTGCTGTCTTAAGCTGTAAATCAAGCTGCAAAGCTGAAGAAACGTCATATGCGACACGAATATGGTTCGTACCTGAACCATATTCGTGTCGCAGCAGTACCAGCGGTCTCATTTCATTCACTTCATTGATCACCTATCAGCATAGGTGATCAATAGCTTTTTTCAATTCCAGATTATGGGTACAGACCACGAACTTCACGTGCCTGCAACACTCTGGAGCAACCGATGATAAATGCTGCTGTACGCAAGGAGACATTCTTGTCTTCTGTCACCTGCCATACAGAATTAAAGGCTTCCTTCATGATACGGGTCAGACGCTGGTTGATTTCATCTTCAGACCAGAAATAGCTGGAGAAATCCTGTACCCATTCAAAATAAGACACAGTTACACCACCGGCGTTGGCGATTACGTCTGGTACCACTAATACGCCTTTGTCGCGCAGAATATCGTCAGCTTCTGGCGTAGTCGGGCCATTCGCGCCTTCGAGTATGATTTTGGCACGGATCTGGTCAGCATTTTTCAAGGTGATTTGCTGTTCCAATGCTGCCGGGATCATAATATCGCAGTTAACCGACCAGAACTCATCATTTGGCAAAACTGCCTCTATACCTTCGAAACCAGCAACACTACCCTTGGCTGCCACATGGTCCAGCAGTTTGTTGACATCAAAACCATTTGAATGGAAGATCGTGCCGCCGTGATCTTGCACAGCAACGATCTTGGCACCCGCTTCTGCAAACAGACGGGCGGCAATACCACCTACGTTACCAAAACCTTGCACGGCAATTTTTGCGCCGGCAATGCTCAGGCCACGCTTGGCAGCAGCTTCGCTACCGACCACGAATACACCACGGCCAGTCGCCTCACGACGACCCAGACTACCACCGAGGGAGATAGGTTTGCCGGTGACTACGCCAGTAGCGGTACGGCCTTCGTTCATGGAATAGGTATCCATCATCCATGCCATGGTTTGCTCATTGGTGTTCACGTCCGGTGCCGGAATGTCCTTATCCGGGCCAATGATAATGCCAATTTCAGAGGTATAGCGACGGGTCATGCGCATCAGTTCGCCACGCGACAGCGTTTTTGGATCGACACGGATACCACCTTTGGCGCCACCGTAAGGTACGTTCACTGCAGAGTTCTTGATCGTCATCCAGGCAGACAAGGCCATCACTTCTGACAGCGTCACATCCTGATGGAAACGCACACCACCCTTGCCTGGGCCGCGGGAGGTGTTGTGCTGTACACGGTAACCTTCAAAATGGGAAATGCTGCCGTCATCACGCTCGATAGGCACGTCAACAATGAGAATACGCTTAGGGCGTTTCAGGGTTTCTACCCAGCGTGACAAATGGCCAAGGTAAGGAGTAACGCGATCAATTTGCTCAAGGTAAACTGACCAAGGACCGGTCTCAGTCGGGGTAAGATAAGACGGTATCTGGTGCTGGGTGGACATTATATGACCTCTTGAATTTGGTTTGAACTGGTTTGCAAATCTTGGAGGCCGTTGCAAAATTAACCTGGCGTTGTTGAGTCGCCTTGCCGGGGGCGCCCAGCCATCTTAATTTTGCAACAACCTCCTATTTTCAGACAGGTCTTTCACCCGCGCTGAAAGTAGACGCATAGTAGTCTTTTCGCTTTGAGATCAGCCAATGCTTTGTTTGCATGTATCTATGCATGAAATGCATAACCATGGAATTGGCCTTATGTTATGTCCAGCTCATGTGTCGCTTATGTCCCGACCTGCCTCCTTGCTTTGCTCTGATGTTTTCAATTTAACAAATTCGTGCTGACACTCAATTCTGTTGCTCAACTGCCGCGTCGATTTTTCCCCGAGCGGTTTTTTCCCTGACTTTCCTCTGTCTGCAATTGCTCCAGATATTCCCACAGACGCGAGACGATGGTCTTGCCCGGTCTTTGTATCGAAGGGCGTTCGCGGTACAGGCGGATTTCCATATTCACTTCCCAGGCATTGCTGCCGGCATCAGCCCGGGCCAGTTGTTTTTGCTTGACTTCGCGGGTCACGGCGGACTCGGGCAAAAAAGCGATGCCACGGCCTTCCAGCGCCATCATCTTCAAGCCTTCTGCCATATCGGTTTCATAGCATTTTTCAAGATGCAGAGGCAGGCGCGTGTCATTCAAAATCAGATCCACCATGCGTCCCAGATAGGCATTATTTGCATAGGCCAGGAAAGGAAGTGGTTCTTTCTCAGTCCCCGGCAACAACAGGTCTGGCACACCGTGTTTGTCGCAGCGGGTATAGGCACGCAGCGTCTCAGTGCCCATGCTGATCATGTCGTACTGACTGCTGTCGAGTAAGAGCGGCTGACGAGGATGGTGATAGCACAGCAAAAGGTCACATCCACCTTCTACCAGGGTCATGACGGCATCATGCACATTGAGTGCCAGCAGGCGGCTGTTGATCTCTCCAAATGCCTGATCCAGGCTGGTCAGCCAGCGTGGCACATAGGTCAGCGACAGCGTATGTGGCACAGCAAAATCCACTGTGGTCTGCGTGGTGGTGCGCTTGCCGCGCAACAGCGCACGGGCATTATTGATTTGCCCAAGCATGGCAATTGCCTGCTCGTAAAAAACTTCACCGGCATGCGTCAGACGCGTGGGGTAAGAAGTACGGTCGATCAGGTCACTGCCCAGCCAGGCTTCCAGCGATTGTATGCGGCGTGAGAAAGCCGGTTGCGTAACATGGCGCAATTCTGCAGAGCGACTAAAACTATTGGTCTCTGCCAGCGATACAAAATCTTCCAGCCATTTGGTTTCCATGTTTAGGCGCTCACCAATTCAATTTCATCGGCTTCATCATCATCTTCAGCCAGGTCTTTTTTCTTGCTTTGCTGTCTCTCCCACATGCGCGCATAGGCACCATGCAAGACCAACAAATCATGATGGGTACCACGTTCTATGATGTGGCCTTTGTCCATCACAAGTATCTGTTGCGCATCGACGATGGTCGACAATCTGTGCGCAATCACCAGGCTGGTACGGCTGCGGGCGATGTCTTTCAACTGTGCCTGTATCAATTGCTCGGCCTGCGAATCAAGCGCCGATGTGGCCTCATCGAAAATCAGGATGGACGGATTCTTGAGCAGGGTACGGGCTATCGCTACACGCTGCTTTTCACCACCGGATAATTTCAAGCCCCGCTCACCAACCATACTGTCATATCCGTCTGGTAGCGACTCGATAAAATCATGGATATAGGCAGCCTTGGCCACCGCGATAATCTCTTCTTTACTCGCGCCCGGCTTGCCATAGGCAATGTTGTATTCTATGGTGTCATTGAACAGCACCGTGTCTTGCGGGACTATGCCTATTGCTGCCCTCACTGATGATTGCGTCACGTCGCGCAAATCCTGCCCATCGATGGAAATATGACCCGACTGGATGTCATAAAAACGGAACAGCAAACGCGATAAAGTCGACTTGCCAGAACCACTGTGTCCTACCACTGCGGTAGTCGTGCCAGGGGCGATAGTAAAGTCTACATCAAACAAAATCTGGCGCTTTTCTTCATAGCTGAAATTCACATGCTGGAAGCGGATTTCTGCACCATTCCTGTGATGTACCTGCAGGGCTTGCGCATCAGCATCGTCGGCCACTTCACGGTTCTGGTCGAGCAGGGAAAACAGCCTTTCCATATCGGCCAGGCTCTGCTTGATTTCACGGTACAGGACACCCAGAAAATTCAAAGGGATATACAGTTGTATCATGAAGGCATTCACCAATACCAGATCACCCAGACTCATGGTGCCGTCAATCACACCTTGCGTAGCGCGCCACAGGATCAATGTCACTGCAGTAGCGATGATCATCGACTGTCCGGTATTGAGCAAAAACAGGCTGCTCTGCGATTTGACGGCGGCAGTTTCAAAGCTTTGCAAGCCCACATCATAACGCTGAGCTTCGTATTCTTCATTACCAAAATACTTCACCGTTTCATAGTTGAGCAGTGAATCAATGGCCTTGGTATGCGCCTTGGAATCAAGTTCATTCATGGTACGCCGGAAATGCGTGCGCCATTCAGTCACGACAATGGTGAACACGATATACGTCACGAGTGCAGTCGCGGTAATCAGGCTAAACCATTTGTCGTAATGTGTACTCAGGTAAATCAGGACCAGGGTGATTTCCAGCAAGGTAGGGATGATGCTGAACAAGGCATAAGAAATCAGGGATGAGATCGCCCGCGTCCCACGCTCTATATCTCGCGTAACACCACCGGTTTGCCGGTTCAGGTGGAAACGCAAAGACAGGGCATGCAAGTGACGGAACACTTGCAAGGCAATGGTACGCACTGCCCGTTGTGTGACTTTGGCAAACACGAACTCGCGCAATTCTGTGAACAAGGTGGTCGACAAGCGCAGCGCACCGTAAGCAATCAGCAAACTCACTGGCAAGACCATGACAGCCGCCGGATGTGTGGGGCTGATAGTCATGCTGTCCACCAGGTTTTTCAAGACCATGGGCACGCCGACGTTGGCGAGTTTGGCAGATACCAGGAAAGTCAACGCCAGCAAAACGCGCCACTTATACGCCCACAGATAGGGTAACAGTGTTTTGACGGTGGACCAGTCGCCACGCTGACCAGGGTTGCTGGCCGTAGCAGAGGAAGAGGGATTACGAACGGATTCTCGGCGTCGCATTAAAGAGGTACTCGTATGAAGGTTGAATGGGCTTGTCAGTCCTGGCAATATCAGCACTGACGTACATTGGCAATTCAACAAAATCGCCTTCCATACCAAGAAGGCAACTGAGAGAACAACACATCATGCAAAAACTGCATAAAGAAAATTATAGGCTATAAATCAGATGTCCATCGGTAGCCGCATATTCAGACACGCACCGGCACACAACAAACTGATGATTGCGGACTTTGTCTATTGGGTTATCGTACAATTTGCGTTTTGCTTATTTGTGTTTTGCTTTTCCAGACTGACTAAGTCATTGCAAAATGTAAAACGGTGCTTGCCAATAAGGTATGAAATATGAAAAAGAACAAACTGGTTATTTTTGGCAGCAGCAATATTTTGTCTGATTTATTTGATTGTGCACTGGCGAATGACCTGACGGTTTCAAAGATAGTTTTACATCTGCCTGAAACACTAGGCGAGCGTGATATCAGCCTGCAAGACCGCATTGCGGAATGGGCTGCCTGCGGTGCTGCACCAGAAGTCATCGAATTGGCTAATTTCCAGCCTGCAGATGACGAGCTATATCTGCTGGGGCCGACCACCCCCGCCCGTAGCGTGCTGGAACAAGAAATACAGCAGCGCTATTCCGGCCATGGTCCAGATAGTGGGCTGGAATTCCATACCCTGATCCATCCACGAGCCTATGTATCACCGCTGGCAAAACTGTCACCTGGTGTATTTGTCGGTGCCAATAGCGTCATCGGCCCGGGAGCAACATTGGGGCGCCATGTGTTCGTCAATCGCGGTGTAACGATAGGGCATGATACGCATATCGGCGCTTTTTCGCGGGTACAGCCGGGCAGCAATGTCGGCGGTCTGTCGCGTATAGGTCATAGCGTTACCATCGCCATTGGGGCCACACTGATTGAGCGCCTGCACATAGGTGACCATGCGTTCATCGGCGCAGGTGCCGTGGTGATCAGTGATATTCAAGCAGGTGCACTAATGGTGGGAAATCCGGCCAGGTTCAAGAAGTCTGTGTTGCCATCCTGAGATTAAAGCGCGCCACCGCCAGCTCGCAAGCGCCTTGCAGGCTGGCGGCTGCCTTATTCAAATCCAGGTAATTATCAAAATGCTGTTGCATGGCGAGGCCCGCAGTTCTTCTGGCACCGGGATTATGCAACCACAGCATCAGGGTCTGGAAATAATCCTGCAAGCTTGCCTGCGCCGCACTGCCCAGTTTGTCGCCACCATCTGATCCCTGCAAACTGAGTGCGGGCAAAGCCAATGCCATCGCTTCAGCCACCGCAAAACCGCCACCCATCATGGGTGGATTGATATAGATATCGCTGCAAGTCAGGTATTTAACAGCATCTGCACAGAAAGCAAGGCACTGCACTTGCCCCGCTCTGGCTACCTTTAGTGCGGATGGTATGACACCACTACCGCCGACGATGAGCCACAGAACATCGGGATGTTGATTCAACACTTGCAACATGGTGGCTGCCCAGTCCCCCTTGATCCTGGCTTCACTCTCGCTGACCAGGGTGACCAGTATCAGCTTGTCTGGTGCCAGCCCCAAAGATGCTCGTGTATGTCCGGGTTTGATTTCCGGTCTTTGCACACGATAGGAATGATAGTAAGCCTGGCTGGCCGGAAAAGCCGCGGTCCATTGCGAGGCCTGCAAGCCATCCAGTTCCTGCTGCGCTGTCAGCCATACGTCGGCAGGCAACATGGGTGACAGGGAATTGATGCCTAGGCTGAGCACGGGGCGCGCTGGATAAGTCGCTGCCGCCAGGCCGGCATACAGACCAACAAACATCACCAGATCAGGATCAAACAGGGCGATTTGTCCCAGCAGGCTCTTCCATCTTTGTACGAGCGAAAAACGCGTATCTCCGGTCATCACTTGCCCACCCTGCCCAAGGTATTTATCCCAGCCTGCGGTCACAAACTGTGGCTCTGGTGTATAGGAATGGCTGCCCAGATAATGTTTAAAATCTGGCCCCAGCATTTCTTGCGCTGAATACAGCACGACTTCATAGCCGAGCTGGCGCAGGTTTTCTGCCTGCTGCAAAGCCATCAGCGTGGGCGGATGTTTGATATTGCTCACAAATGGTGCAATCAGCGCAACCTTGCGTACCCCGCTAATGAGACGTTTTTTTAACACTTGCGCAGGCTGCACCTGCTGCCATATCCACAGATTCAGGCTGGTGGTAATCGCCGGCAGGGCCAGTTCTTGCAAGCGCTGCTGAAACGCCTGACGTCCTGGCGTATCGAGCAAAACCCTTTGCCAGCCGTATTGCAGGAAGGTGACAAGCCGGTCTGCATCATAAGGCTGCAGAGTCAGTACTAGTTGCCCAGCCTGTTGCAGATATTCTGGTCTGCCTGTCAGCATGTCAAGGAAGGTGGCACGATAAAAGCCAGGCAAGCCAGTAGCGGTGACATTCGCCAGCAAAAACTGCTCTAGCTGCAGCGTTAATGCCGGCGTGGCCTGACGGCGCATCAAATCCACCATCTGATGCCAGCAGTGGCTGGCCGTCGGATTGGCTACCGTGCGCATGACTGCATCATCGAGCAATCTTAATTCTTCGTGTTTAACTTCCATTACCTGTTCTTTGTTTGTCCTGCCACAAGAGAAGCTTTTAAAGCTTTTGAAGTTTTTTCTTGATCCTGAAGTGAAATATTTTCGCTCGCCTGGTCTGCACAGTGCATTTTAGTCCACGAAATTATTACATTGGCATCAACTTTACAATATATCACTCTGTCAGTCGCTGGCAAGCCACTTGCTTTACTCAGTCCACATGAAATCTGGTTTAAGATTTGTCTCATCCTCCGACTTCTCATCGACTTATTCAAAATCATTATGACTGAACAAATATCTAACGGACTGCCAGCACATATGCCCACCTTGAGGGTCATGCCCATGCCAGCTGATGCGAATGTCCATGGCGATGTATTTGGCGGCTGGATCATGTCCCAGGTTGATATTGCCGGTGCCATCCCGGCGGCACGCCGTGCGAATGGCCGGGTTGCGACCATCGCGGTAAACTCTTTCCTGTTCAAACAACCTGTGTTTGTAGGTGACCTGTTGTCGTTTTATGCAGAAGTCGTCAAGGTAGGTAATACCTCAATCACGGTATCGGTGGAAGTGTATGCCGAACGTAATCGCCTGCAGGCGTCGACCGTCAAAGTCACTGAAGCGACGCTGACTTATGTCGCCACTGGCAATGACCGCAAACCGCGTCAGATTCCACCACTGGAAGAAATTACCAAGGTGAGCTGAGCATTTTTATGAAGTTATCACGTCGTTCGTTTTTACAACAGTCCCTGCAATTCACTACTTTTGCTGCACTTGCCCAGGCTTTTCCCGGATTTGCTGCTGAACGCAGCAGTGTCTATCCTTTCAGTCTGGGTGTTGCTTCCGGCTCACCCCGGCATGACAGCGTGGTCTTGTGGACGCGCTTGTTGCCCGAACCCCTGAATGCATCTGCCCTGCCTGCGGTGCCCTATAAACTGCGTTGGGAAATGGCAGAAGATGAGCAATTTAGCCGCATAGTCAACAAGGGTGAAACCCATGCTCTGCCCGAGCTGGCTCACAGCGTGCATGTGGATGTCACTGGTTTGTTACCTGACCGCTGGTACTGGTACCGCTTCATGCTGGGTGATGCAGTCAGCCCGACAGGTCGCACCCATACTGCACCAGCCGCCGATGCGCTGAATGTCAACTTGCGTCTGGCGGTGGCCTCTTGCCAGCATTGGGAGTTTGGTGAATACGCAGCCCACAGACATATTGCCGCTGCCAATCCGGATCTGGTGGCATTTTTAGGTGATTATATTTATGAGTGGGGTCCTTACGATTTGCGCCACCCCGGCAAGCCACGCAACCGTGAGATAGAAAGCTTCAGCCTGGCTGACTACCGTGCCCGTTATGCGCAATACAAGACAGATCCGCAATTGCAGGCGGCTCATCATGCGGCACCATGGATAGTGACCTGGGACGATCATGAGATCGCCAATGATTACGGTAATGACAGGGATGAGCGGCTGGACGTGAACTTTCTCTTGCGCCGGGCTGCTGCTTATCAGGCGTTTTATGAACATATGCCGGTGCGCCTGCATGCCAGCCATACTGACTTCGTCAATATGCGTATCTATGACCGTTATGACTGGGGCAGACTGGCACGTTTCCACGTACTCGACAGCCGGCAATACCGTTCGCATCAGGTTTGCCCCAAGCCTGGCCGTGGTGGCTCGAATTCTGTCAGCAATGCTGAATGCAGTGACCGATTGGACCCCGGCCGCAGCATGCTGGGCATGGAGCAAGAAAGATGGCTGGCACGCGGCTTTGCCAATTCAAATGCAAAGTGGAACATCCTGAGCCAACAAACCTTGATGGCGCAATCCAGCCAGACCGCCGTCAATCAAGATGGTGATGGCAAGTTCTGGACTGATGGCTGGGATGGTTATCCTGTCGCCAGACAACGCCTGATGGAAGACTTGCAAAAACACAAGCCTGCCAATCCAGTCGTGATTTCTGGCGATGTCCATACTTTTTATGCTGCCAACCTGAAGCGCGATTTTTACAGCAAGGCATCTGCCAGCAACCCGATTTTAGCAACAGAATTTTGCGGTACTTCGGTGACATCAAGTTCACGCCCGCAAGAACGTACCGATCAGTATGTGGCACAAAATCCGCATATCAAATACGGTCGTAGCGACAAGCGCGGTTTCATGTTGCTGGATCTTTCGCAAACCAGGATACAGACACATTTCCTGGCGTTGGATGACGTGGCAAAAGTAGATTCTGGTATTGCTACACTCAGAAGTTTTGTCGTGGAAGATGGCAGGCCTGGTGTGGTCGTAGCTTAGAACTCATTTCATAAATAGGAGTGCGTTCTAATTATTATCGCCGAAAATACACAATGCATATGCAATAAAAAAGGAAGGCATCGCCTTCCTTTTTTATTATTGAACAGAGAGCTTACGCTTTCTTTTCATCACGCAGTTCGCGGCGCAAAATCTTGCCTACATTAGTCTTAGGCAAATCGGTACGGAACTCGATGTACTTTGGTTTTTTGTAAGCCGTAAATTGTTCCTTGCAATAATCCATGAGTTGATCAACTGTCAGCGAAGGATCTTTACGTACCACAAACAATTTCACTGCTTCACCAGAGTTGGCATCTGGAACACCGATGCAGGCACATTCAAGTACACCAGGATGCATGACAATGACTTCTTCAATTTCATTGGGATAGACATTGAAACCGGATACCAGGATCATGTCTTTCTTGCGGTCGACGATCTTGGTATAGCCACGCTCATCCATGATACCAATGTCACCGGTCTTGAAGAAGCCATCGCCTGTCATGACCTTGGCCGTTTCTTCAGGACGGTTCCAGTAACCAACCATCACTTGCGGGCCACGAATGGCGATTTCACCGCGTTCACCCAAAGCGACTGGCTTGCCGTCATCATCCAGGATGGCTATTTCCGTTGAAGGGATAGGCATGCCTATGGTGCCGGAAAATACCTTGGTATCTGCCGGATTGGCCGTTGCGACAGGTGAAGTTTCCGACAAACCATAGCCTTCGGCAATCGCGCAACCTGTGGTCGCCAGCCATTTATCAGCCACGGCTTTTTGCACGGCCATACCACCGCCGCTACAAATTTCATAACCAGAGAAATCCAGCGCAGCAAAGTTGGCATTGTTCAGCAAACCGTTATACAAAGTGTTCACCGCAGGGAAAATATTCACTCTGTACTTGCCCAGTTCCTTGATAAAACCGGGGATATCACGCGGATTGGGGATCAGCAAGTTCAGGGCACCTATGCGAGTGCCGAGCAGGCTGCAGACCGTCAGCGCAAAGATGTGGTACAGCGGCAAAGCACAGACAATGACTTTCTGCTCATCCATATGACCAGCCATGCTGGGTGACAGCCAGGCATCGTTTTGCAGGATATTGGCGACCACATTTTTGTGTGACAAAGTCGCGCCTTTGGAGACACCGGTGGTACCACCCGTGTACTGCAGGAAAGCGACATCATCATGCGTAGTTGCCACGGGCGTAAAGTTTGCACCCGCAGCTTCAGACATCACTTTATTAAAACGGATGGCGTTCGGCAAAGAAAATGCCGGCACCATTTTTTTGACGTGGCGCACGACAAAATTGACGATGGCGCCTTTCAAGCCACCCAGCATTTCACCCATGTTGGCAACAATGATGTGCTTGATCGCTGTCTTGCTGAGTACTTGCTCCAGCGTGGTGGCAAAGTTTTCCAGGATGAAAATGGCTTCTGCACCAGAATCCTTGAGTTGATGCTCAAGCTCACGCGGCGTGTACAGAGGGTTGACGTTAACCACCGTGTAACCTGCACGCAAAACCGCAGCCATGACGACAGGATATTGCAATACATTTGGCATCATGATGGCAACGCGTGCACCTTTTTTTAATCCCTTGGCTTGCAGCCAGCCTGCCAGTTGCCGGGACATCGTATCCAACTGACCATAGGTAATGCGCTTGTCCATACAAGCATAGGCATCACGGGCCGCGTACTTCTGAAATGATTCTTCCAGCATCTGCACCAGGGATTGATACTGATTGATATCAATTTCTGCCGGTACGCCTGCAGGATAGTTCTTCAGCCAAATTTTATCCATATCTTCTCCGTCTCCTGTGATTGTTGTTTTTTGCCTCTGCCTCGCACACTTTGCCTTGCACATCGCATCACACATCATCACGCAACGTTTGATGGCACAAAGACAAGCCTGAAAGGCATGGGTTTCCTAGTTTCGATGCTATCGGCTAAGTTCGGCTAAAGCAAGCGATTTAAAGCTTACTTGAAAGCATCCTCTAGGGAAATACCGCAATGCAATAAATCCTGCTTGAATAATTTAGCCTGCTTTTGACATGCAACAACACCAGCCTGTCACAAATGCGACAGGCTGATTTTTTGTAAGAATCAAGTGATGTTTAGTCAGGCTGCCGTAATTGATCTGGCAGTTGGCGCTGGCATGCATTTCTCAACTTGCACCAGCAAATCGTAGAAAGTAGGGCCGCCGCCCATGTCGGTCAGACGCTGGCTGGTAACTTCGTTGGCATTCTTGTGGTCATCCGCAAGTTTTTTCCACCAGATCGACAAACCCACCACCAGGCCAGGCCTGGCTTTGTCTGAGACACGGGCGATGGCTTCAAAACTGCCCCTGTCGTTGAATATTCTCAACTTGTCGCCGTGCACAATATGGCGGCTGCCGGCATCTTGCGGATGTATGTCCAGATGCGGCTCACCTTCTGTATCACGCAGGCTTTGCACATTGACGAAAGTGGAATTCAAAAAATTGCGCGCTGGTGGAGAAATCATGGCCAGTGGATAACGCGCTGCCAGTTCCGCATTCGATGCCACTGATTCATAAGGTGCGATGTAAGTGGGCAAGGGATCGAGCCCATCGCGCTTCATGGTCTCGCTATAAAACTCGCATTTACCAGATGGCGTGCCAAAGCCTCCGTTGGCAAACGGTGCGTCTGCCACCTTCAGTTTGGCCCAGCCGGTTTTCTTTAATGAAGACCAGTCAAAATGCACGGCATGCGCATGATTTTTATTAAAGGCCAATGCGGCGATATCGTCATCGCTGTCTGTAAAACAGGCATCATCAAAACCCATAGCCCTGGCAATCAAACGGAAAATTTCGGTATTCGGTTTGGCTTCACCAAGAGGGGTAATCGCAGGATTATTCGCCATCATGTACAGATGGCCATAGGTACTATGAATGTCCGTGTGTTCCAGTTGTGTCGTTGCTGGCAATAGTATGTCTGCATAATCTGCCGTATCAGTCTGGAAGTGTTCCAGCACGACCGTGAACAAGTCTTCACGCGCAAAGGCTTGCGCCACCCTGGAAGATTCAGGTGCGATAGCGACAGGGTTGGAGTTATAGACTATCACCGCTCCGACTTTGGGACCAAAATCTGCCGAAGCTTCACGCAGTAAATCATCGCCTATGGTGCTCATATTGATGGTGCGGCGAGGGAAACCTTCTGGAAATAAATCAGGTCTTTGCAAGGCTGCAGTATTCTTGGGAAAGGCGTCCGACATCGACAATTGCGTGCCGCCCGCAGCATGACGCCATGCACCTGTCAGCGCTGGCAGACAGGCGATATTGCGCACTGCCATGCCGCCACCATGCACCCTTTGCACGCCATAATTCATGCGTATCATGCTGGCTTCACCACGCTTGCCGCATTCGCCGTATTCTTTGGCGAGTTGCACGACTTCATCGGCGCTGATACCGCATACCTCAGCAACGCGCTCTGGCGTCCATTCTGCAACCCGTTCACGTAATTGTTCAAAACCCAGAGTATGCTCAGCAATGTAGTCATGATCCAGCAAATCTTCACGTATCAAGACATGCATGAGACCGAGCGCCAATGCCGAATCAGTGCCTGGCAACAAGGCGATATGCTGATGGCATTTTTCGGCTGTCAATGAGCGGTAAGGGTCAATCGCAATCAGCTTCGCACCATTGCGTTTGGCTTCTTGCACACGCATCCAGAAATGCAGATTGGAGGCGATAGGGTTACCACCCCACATGATAATCAGTTTGGCATTTTGAGTATGTTCTATGTCTGCGCCTACGCGTGTACCTACCGTATATTTGTAGCCGACGCCGCCCGCTGTCGCACATATCGTGCGGTCCAGAAATGAAGCGCCAATCTTGTTGAAGAAGCGCATCGCCATGCTCTCGCCCTGCACCAGACCCATGGTGCCGGCGTAACTGTAAGGCAGGATGGACAGGGGATTACTGGTAGCCAGCGGCCTGAGTTTTTCAGCGATGCTTGCAATCGCTTCTTCCCATGTAATACGGACAAACTTGCCCTCACCCTTTTTGCCTATCCGCTTTTGTGGATACAGCAAACGATCGGGGTGGTAAGTGCGCTCTGTATACCGGGATACCTTGGTGCACAAAACACCTGCTGTTGTCGGATGTGCGGGGTCACCCTTGACTGCTATGGCGATACCATTTTCCACTGTCACATGCAGGGCGCATGTATCGGGGCAATCATGCGGGCATACGGCTTTGACGATATTGCTGCTCATAGTAATCCTGATTCAATTATTTACTTGATGCTGGTTGTGCTTGATACTGTTTTTGCGACGGCATTTGTAGCTCAAGCATCATGACTAACAATTCAACGCTGCCTGGCACAAATGATATGCCGGATCATGATACGGCCTGTTGTTCACATCTATCTTATGCCAGAGCCTGTTATGGCTACCGATACACAAATGCTGTTTTTCTGCGTATCAGCAGATATTCCTCTACTCCGGTAACACATCCTGCTTATCGCTCAGACGCTTGCCGGGGTTCTTATGCTCCAGTGCCAGCAGCGCCGCAGAATGATCAGCATGCGGATAATCGCGCAACAAGCTGCGGTAGACATCCGTGACCAGTTTGGTAATGGGTAAATCCACGCCTGCATGCTGCGCAGCGATCAGGATATTTTCCATATCCTTGGCCTGGCTTTTGACCTGTCCACCAGGCATGAAGGTTCTGTCCAGCATGCGCTGACCATGCACTTCCAGTATGCGGCTCTCTGCAAAGCCACCTCGCAAGGCTTGGCGAACCGCTGCGGGATCAGCCCCGCCAGCTTGTGCCAGCAACAAGGCTTCGGCAACGATATTAATCGTGGCGCCAACTATCAACTGATTACAGAGTTTGGCCAGTTGCCCTGTCCCTGGACCGCCTACGCGCTGTGGCTTGCCCATGGCAGACAATACCTGTAGCACTTCTGGATAAACTGCTTCATCCGCCCCCGCCATAATCGCCAAACTGCCCGCTTCAGCACCGATGACGCCGCCGGAAACCGGTGCATCAATAAAATGCACACCCTGTTTCTGTAGCGAGGCATGTAGCGCCTGCGCCTGCGATTGCTGTATGGAGCTCATATCGATGACGATGCTACCCACGCGCAAGGCTGGCAGAATTTGTGCTATCACGCCTGCCACAGCATCGCCATCTTCCAGCATGGTAATGACGATATCCGCATTGGATTGTCTGACTGCCAGCAAGGCAGTGTCTGCCACAATGCCGCCATCTGCCATTAGTGTTTCAGCTTTTGCACGGGTACGGTTCCAGGCTGTCACTGGATAGCCTGTAGTCAGCAAACGGCGCGCCATGGGCTTTCCCATCAAACCAGTGCCGAGAAAAGCGATAGTTGTTTCAGATACTGTTTTCACACTGATCCTTTAATGCAGATATGATTGCCGGAACTAAATTGTAAACGCTAGCTCTTAGGAGCGTATTGCAAGAGATTGCTACAATAGGGGCTGTGGTTTTATATTGATGTCCTATTGATTTCTTATTTTCACCTGAAAGCCCATTTTATGCGCCTGCGTATTTCATCTTTAATCGCCATTGCCATCACTGCCATGTGCGCCAGTTCATCTGTATTCGCCATAGATTCCGCTTCGCTGGAATTTGCCACTGGTAACAAAACCAAGATGCTGCGCCTTGGTTTGCAATCAAGCTGGGATAATAAATGGTTTGCCTCAAACGGCACTCACATCGGTGGCTACTGGGACTATACCCTCGCCCAATGGCGTGGCAGTAATTTCGAAGGCAAGGGCGGGACACAAAACCTGGCAGATATAGGCGTTACTCCTGTCTTCCGCTTTCAAAATGATAGCAAAAAAGGTTTTTACGGCGAAGCTGGCATAGGCTTGCACATGCTGTCAGAAATTTATGACAACAATGGCCGACGGTTCTCAACCAATTTCCAGTTCGGTGATCATATCGGCGTTGGTTATGTCACCAAAGATGGCTGGGATTTGAGTTTCAAGATCCAGCATTATTCAAATGGTGGTGTTAAACATCCGAATCCAGGTGTGAATTTTGCTGTGTTGAAGGCGGGGTACGCGTTTTAAGCGTCTTTACGCAATTGGTATTTGCTGAATAAAAAAGGAGCGCGAGCTCCTTTTTTATTGCCTATAAGTTCGTGCTCTCATTTCAAGACCTGCTTGGAGCAATGATCGTTCAACTCCAGCATTTTCTATCGCACATCAGCGCTTTATATCTTAATGCGGCTTTGTTTTCTCACCAGTGGTTTGTACATACTGATGACAGATACCCTCTTTGTTGATCCACGAAAGCCGCTGGAGCGCCAGCCCGTTAGTCTCCTGCATGCGCAGGAGCGACGATTTAAAGGTTCATCGTTGAAATGTGTGTACCTGGATGCAAAGACTTGAACTACTCCAGCACTTAGCTATCCACCCTGATTACAATAGAATTAGCCAGATTATCGTCGCTCCAGCTTAGGCTGTAGCCTGGTGTCGTTGCTTGACGGGCCGTGCGGTGAGAAGGGAGCGCTTGATCGATGAGACGGTGGTGGTGCACACGGTGCATTCCACTGAGATGAATGGGATACCAGCGCTTCAAGAATGAATACAAAGGGCCTGAGTCACAGAGTAAAAACAGAGAAGATCGCATGTTTTTGCTGCTCTTTTGCCGTTCTCGCCTTTCTCAGTGGAGCTCTGTGTCTCTGTGCCTCAGTGTTGAGAGGTCTTGACGTAGTTTTTGATCTTGTTTTGTCTGTTATTTCTGTTTAGTTTTTGTATTTTTCGTTCACCCAAAAGCAAAACCCCCGCTTAACCAAATAAGCGGGGGTATGCGGAATAAAAGCCTGACGATAACCTACTTTCACACTGGTTGCAGCACTATCATTGGCGCGTAATCGTT
>NZ_JBYTAV010000022.1:0-44923 GCF_058788535.1 Undibacterium sp. FW305-107 | reverse complement strand
CGGACTACTTATTCATCCAGTCTTGCGTCGCAGCGTTGTGTGCGTCAGCAGCAGAGAAACGAGATTATGAAGCACTTCTTTTTATCTGTCAACACCCTGTTTTTATTTCGTTTAGATTAAATCTTTTAGAATCAATCTCTACTACTTCAGGATATTTTCAGACCTTGGCTTTCCGCGTCATTTCTTTCGCTCAAACCAGAAATTATTTCACTTTCTGCACCCGCTCTTCAGCGGGAGGCGAACTATAGCAAATCCCCCACCTGCTTTGCAAGAGAAATTTTCTTTATGCGCCAAACTTTCAAAAAATGAATTACGCTTATGTATGTATATGACATGAGGACATGAGCAAACAGAAGCAGGCCTATGAACTATTCACTCTTTGATGACGCCAGCGATATGCAACCCTGGACAGAAAGTATCTGCGAAGGTGCGGTGATACTGAGGCACTTTTCAGTGAGTCACGAAATTGCATTGCTGGATGGTATACAGCAAATATTGAGCAGGCACCCTTTCCGGCAAATGCGCACTCCCAATGGTCACCGTATGTCGGTCGCCATGACTTGTTGCGGCGAGGTGGGCTGGGTATCAGACAGTGATGGCTATCGCTACAGCGCATATGATCCTGAAAATGGTGAGCACTGGCCTGCCATGCCAGACAATTTTTATTCACTAGCCGTGCAAGCGGCGCAAGAAGCTGGCTTTCCCGGCTTCAAGCCAGATAGCTGCCTGATCAATCAATATCAGCCGGGGTCACGCCTTAGCCTTCATCAGGATAAAGATGAAAAGAAATTTGGCGCACCCATCGTATCCTTCTCACTGGGCATACCAGCGACATTTCTTTTTGGTGGTATGCAACGCAGTGATGCTGTCCAGCGCTATCATCTGGCACATGGTGATGTCGTAATCTGGGGTGGCGCAGCCAGATTGCGTTACCATGGTGTAGCACCAATCAAGGAAGCAGCGCATCCACTACTGGGGGCACAAAGAATCAATCTGACGTTTCGTCAGGCTATGTGAACAGAAGACCGCTTAGCTTCTCATCACCAAATTCATCAGCAAATAACAAGACAAATAATCCCATATGCCATTTTCGCTAGATAATCTTTTAGTCATAGGAATCTCTTCCCGCGCCCTGTTTGACCTGGAAGCAGAAGAATCGATTTTTCAGGAGCAAGGCCTGGACGCCTATCGCCAGCACCAGATCAAGGAAGAAAGCAGCATATTGAAACCAGGAGCAGCTTTTGCCCTGGTCAAGGCCTTACTGAAACTCAATGAGCTGACACCTGGCCACAGGCTGGTTGAAGTTGTCATCATGTCGCGCAATTCGTCCGAAACTTCTTTGCGCATATTTAATTCCATCGCTCACTATGGCCTGGACATCACACGCGCCGCCCTATCGGGCGGATCACCACTGGCACCCTACTTGCTGGCTTTTAATGTCAGCCTGTTTTTATCCCTGCATGAAGATGATGTGCAAGCGGCCATCAATTCAGGCGTAGCGTCGGCCATGTTATATCGCCTGCCAGAAAATGCTGCAGACCCTGAGCAAATTCGCATTGCCTTTGACGGTGACGCCGTCATTTTCTCAGATGAATCTGAGCGCATCTATCAGGAACAGGGTGTGGAAGCCTTTGAACTGCATGAAAGAGAAAATGCCCTGAAGCCTTTGCCAGAAGGGCCCTTCGCCAGATTGCTGCTGGCCTTGTCGTATCTGCAGAATAATTTCAAGGCGCCTGATGGCCGTGCCTTCCCGCTACGCACTGCTCTGGTGACAGCGCGCGCCTCACCCGCACATGAAAGGGTGATACGCACATTGCGCGCCTGGAACATCGCTATTGATGAAACCTTCTTCATGGGCGGCGTCAACAAGTCTGCAGTATTAGCAGCCTTCAAGCCGCATATGTTTTTTGATGATCAACATGGCCATTGCCTGCATGCGTCGAATGTTGTGCCAACTGGCCGGGTGCCGGTTAAACAAGCCAAATAAGCAAGCTAAATAAGCAGGCCAAAATAAGAGCACTGAAAAACAAAAAGCCAGCCCCATACATCAAGGCTGGCTTTTTTACATCTTAAAGATGATTAGCGTTGTGCTACCGCATCTACCACACACAAGGCTGTCATATTGACGATACGGCGTACTGTTGCAGATGGCGTCAAAATATGCACGGGTTTGGCACAGCCCAGCAAGATAGGACCAATCGCGACATTATTGCCTGCAGTTGTCTTCAGCAGGTTATAGGCGATATTTGCTGCATCGATATTTGGCATGACGAGCAAATTCGCATCGCTCTTCAAGGTCGAATCCGGCATCATTTTCTTGCGATAGCTGGTATCAAGCGCAGTATCGCCATGCATTTCGCCGTCAACTTCCAGATCAGGTGCATCGCGCTGGATAATTGCCAGAGCAGCGCGCATTTTTTGCGCTGATTCACTATTGCTGGAACCAAAATTTGAATGCGACAGCAAGGCTGCTTTAGGCATCAGACCAAAGCGGCGCATCTCTTCTGCTGCCAGAATCGTGATCTCGGCAATTTGTTCTGCCGTCGGATTTTCATTGACATGCGTATCGACCAGCACGACCTGGCGATCAGGTAAGACCAGGCCATTCATGGCAGCATAAACATTCACACCTTCGCGCTTGCCCAATACCTGATTGATGTAATTCAGATGCAGGCCTGTGGTACCAAAGGTGCCGCAGATCATGCCATCTGCATCGCCCTTATGGATCATCATGGCACCAATCAATGAATGGCGGCGGCGCATTTCCAGTTTGGCATACTGCTCAGTCACACCTTTACGGGCAGTCATCTGGTGATAGGTCTGCCAGTAATCGCGATAGCGGTCGTCTTGCTCCGGATTGATGACCTCGAAGTCTTCACCAGCTTTCAGACGCAAGCCAAATTTTTCTATGCGTTGATCAAGAATGTGCGGACGGCCCACCAGGATAGGCGTCGCCAGTTTCTCATCAACAATGACCTGCACTGCCCGCAAGACTTTTTCTTCTTCACCTTCGGCATAGACAATGCGCTTGCGGTCAGCGGGTGCTTTTTTGGCGATCTGGAACAGTGGCTTCATGAAAGTACCACTGTGGTAGACGAACTGCTGCAACTTCTCAACATAAGCCTGCATGTCCTGGATAGGACGCGCAGCCACGCCACATATTTCTGCTGCACGCGCTACTGCTGGCGCTATCTTGATCATCAGGCGAGGATCAAAAGGTTTGGGTATCAGGTATTCAGGGCCAAAGGACAAATTACTGATGCCATATGCAGATGCAACTACGTCTGATTGCTCCGCTTGCGCAAGTTCTGCAATCGCATGAACAACCGCGATTTCCATTTCACGTGTAATGGTAGTTGCACCACAATCCAGCGCACCACGGAAAATGTAAGGGAAGCACAAGACATTATTAACTTGATTCGGGAAGTCAGAACGTCCTGTCGCCATGATGGCATCATCACGCACAGCCTTGACTTCATCAGGCAGGATTTCTGGCGTAGGGTTGGCCAAAGCCAGGATCAGAGGATTTGGTGCCATCAGCCTGACCATATCCTGCTTCAACACACCAGCAGCTGACAAACCCAGGAAAATATCTGCGTCAGGCATGACATCACGCAGGCTACGGGCAGAGGTCTCCTGAGCGAAGCGTTCTTTGTCCGGATCCATCAACTCAACGCGGCCTTTATAAACCACGCCAGCCAGATCTGTGACGAATATATTTTCCAGCGGGAAGCCGAGATCGACGATCAAGTCCAAGCAAGCCAAAGCAGCTGCACCGGCACCAGAGACAACCAGCTTGGTATTTTTAATCGTTTTACCAACCACTTTCAAACCATTCAGGATTGCTGCACCAACGATAATCGCTGTGCCATGCTGGTCATCATGGAAGACCGGTATCTTCATGCGCTCGCGCAGTTTGCGCTCTATATAGAAGCATTCTGGCGCTTTGATATCTTCCAGATTGATGCCGCCAAATGTAGGCTCAAGTGAGGCGATGATATCTACCAGTTTGTCAGGGTCAGATTCACTAATTTCGATATCAAATACATCAATACCGGCAAATTTCTTGAACAGTACGCCCTTGCCTTCCATCACTGGCTTGGATGCCAGTGGGCCGATATTACCCAGGCCCAGCACTGCAGTACCGTTGGTGATGACACCTACCAGGTTGCCGCGGGCAGTGTATTTGAATGCAGCTGTCGGATCAGCGACGATTTCTTCACAAGGTGCAGCAACACCAGGGGAATACGCTAAAGCCAGATCACGTTGATTCGTCAGTTGCTTGGTAGCAGTGACACTGATTTTGCCAGGGGTTGGAAATTCATGATATTCCAGCGCTGCCTGACGCAATTGTTGACGTATTTGCTCTTTTTGATCTGACGAATCCATGTGCTTGACCTTCTTTCTATTTTTTTGCTTACGGAAATCTTACTGGTAGAGATTCTAGCAGAGGGAACCCTCTAACTTTATACGTATTTGTACGACTCTTATGCTTTTCAAGCATAACCAAATGCAATTTATTCTGTTAAGCAAAAATTCATAGTCTTTAACTATTGAATTAATAAAATCAATTATCTTTTCAAATTTATTATTAAAATCTATGATCTATCTCACGTTGATAGCAAATGCAAACAACACCCACAGATAACCAAGGAGAGCATCATGAGCACCCAGGCAAACCCGTCCGTCACTATCCAGAACCTTGAATCCGCTTTTGCCGGCGAATCCATGGCCCATATCAAATACCGTTATTTCGCCAAACTGGCTCGTGAAGCGGGTGCAATCGACATTGCAGAAGCATTTGAAGCAACCGCTGATCAAGAAGTCATGCATGCCTTCGGCCATCTGGATTTGTTATACCCAAAAACCCAACTGACACCGCAACGTGCACTGGAAATTGCCATCGAAGGTGAGACTTATGAATACACAGAAATGTACCCAAAATTCCGCCACCTCGCTGTGGAAGAAGGCAACCATGCTGCTGTCGCTGAATACGATGAGCAAATCGCAGAATCTAAGGAACACGCTGAAAACTTTAAGCGGACTTTAGAAATCGCCGCCAAACGCTTTGCTGCGCTGGCCAAAGTAGAGGAACGCCACGCCAATCACTACCGTGCCGTGCTGGAAGCCAATCAGGCCTGAGCCCCGAAAAACATTCAATTAAAAAATACAGAGGACACCATGAAAACTTATCAATGCATCGTATGCGGCTTTATCTATGAAGAATCCAAAGGTTTGCCAGAAGAAGGCATCGCCGCTGGCACGCGCTGGGATGATATTCCAGCCGACTGGGAATGCCCCGATTGCGGCGTCGCCAAAGCCGATTTTGACATGATAGAAATCTGAGGTAGCCATGAAACCCATCGCCATCATCGGTTCCGGCCTGGCTGGTTATACAGTCGCCAGAGAATTCCGCAAGCTTGATAAGACCACACCCTTGATGATCGTCACTGGCGATGATGGCGGCTTTTATTCCAAGCCCATGCTGTCAAATGCTTTTGCAATGGGCAAGCAGCCGCAACAATTGCAAAGCAAAACGGTAGATCAGATGGCAGCCGAACTGACTGCCACTATCCTGACCAAAACTCTGGTAAGCGGCATTAATACAGAGGCGCAGGCCATACAAACCAAAGTGGGTAGTTTTGATTATGCCCAGTTGGTGCTGGCGCTTGGTGCGCAAGCCATACGACTGCCTATCGCCGGCAATGCGGCAGACCAGGTTTTGTCTGTCAATAACCTGGCTGACTATACCGTCTTTCGCGAGAAACTGGCGCAAGCTGGTGATAAAGCCAGGGTCACCATACTCGGTGCAGGTTTGATAGGTTGTGAATTCAGTGATGACCTGGCCAGTGCAGGGCATGAAGTCACCTTGATAGATCCAAACGCCCTGCCGCTGGCAGCCCTGGCGCCGACATCTATTTCGCAAGGCTTGCATGCCGCACTGAATGCAAAAGGTGTACAACTCAAACTGGGCACCACAGCCAGCCAGATTGATATGCTGAATAATGCTCTACAGGTGACGCTGTCCAATGGAGAGAGTTTTAACACTGATGTCGTCTTGTCGGCGGTCGGCTTGCGTGCCGATATACGCCTGGCACAGGCAGCACAATTGCAGACAGATCGCGGCATCATTATCAATGAGTATGGTCAGACCAGTGCGCCCGACATCTTCGCACTTGGTGATTGTGCACAGTACAAGCAAGCAGACGGCAGCCAAAGCCTGATGCCCTACGTTGCCCCAATCATGACTGCAGCGCGGGCGATTGCGCTGAGTCTGACGGGTCAGTTGACTACGATAGATATGAAACCGGCGGCCGTGCTGGTCAAGACACCAAGTTACCCAGTTGCACTGATCCCCCCCGCGCTTGCTGCCAGCAAATCAGGCACCTGGGAATCAGATCATGCGGACGGTGTCACAACTAGCCGCTACTTTGATGAGAACAAAAGATTGCATGGCTTTGCAGTTGCCCCGCAAGATGCCAAATCGAGAAATGCATTGATTGCAGAATTAACAGAAGCACAAGCAATGCGCCCGCGTTGATTTGCTTAAGCGCCTTGGAAGAAAGGCTCAGGGGATTATCTTGAATCCTGAGTCAGCTTAGGTACAATGCGCGCATGCTTTCCGAATTCGATCTCATCAAGCGCTACTTTGCGCAGCACAGTATTCAAGACAGCCGTGTCGCCCTCGGCATAGGGGATGATTGCGCCCTGCTCAACCCCAGCCCTGGCATGCAAATGGCCATTTCCAGCGACATGCTGGTGTCTGGCCGTCACTTTTTCCCGAATGCTGACCCGTACAAGCTGGGCCATAAATGCCTGGCCGTGAACTTGTCTGACCTGGCTGCCATGGGCGCTGAGCCACTGGGTTTTACCCTGGCACTGTCACTTCCTGAAGCAAACCAGGATTGGCTGGCAGAATTTTCACGCGGCTTATTGGCATTAGCAGATGAGCATCATTGCCACCTGATAGGCGGTGACACCACCAAAGGCCCACTGAACATCTGCATCACAATTTTTGGTGAACTGCCACCCGGCACCGCCCTGCGTCGCGATGCCGCCAAAGTTGGTGACGACATCTGGGTATCCGGCACCTTGGGCGATGCTCGTCTGGCCCTAGCGGGCTACTGGAAAGAAATCGCACTCAGTGAATCTGATCACCAATTGGCTGCAGCACGCATGCACCAACCCAGCCCACGTATTGCGCTGGGCATGGCTTTGCGTGGCATTGCCCATGCGGCGCTGGATATTTCTGATGGTCTCGCTGGTGATCTGGGTCATATCCTGGAAAAATCACAAGTTGGTGCCAGCCTGTTTATCGACCAGTTGCCTGCTGGCCCAGTACTGAAAATGCAGCCACAAGAATTGCGCAGACAATTTACCCTGAATGGTGGCGATGATTATGAACTGTGCTTTACGGCTCCCGCCAGCAACAGAGAACAAGTCATCGCAGTTGCGGCAAAATCGCACACTGCTGTTACACGCATAGGCCAGATAGAAGCAGACGCCGGTTTGCGCCTGGTTGATGACGATGGCAAGCCAGTGCATCTGCAATATAAATCCTTCGATCACTTCGTTAATCCATGAGCACTTTAGAACACGGCCAGACAGCCATCATCACCAATCCTGGCTGGCGTTTCATGATGCGGCATCCAGCCCATATTCTGGCCCAAGGGTTTGGCAGCGGCTTGTCACCCATTATGCCCGGTACATCGGGCACCCTGTTTGCATGGTTGAGTTTTTATGTATTCTCTAGCCATTGGCCCGACGTATTTACCACGATTAACTGGCTCATCATCATCGTCATTGGTTTTGGTGTCGGTGTCTGGGCCTGCCATGTCACCGGCAAAAACATGGGTATTGCCGATCATGGCAGCATGGTCTGGGACGAGATCATTGCCTTCTGGCTGGTATTGCTATTCATCGTACCTGCGGATTGGCAAACCCAGCTCTGGGCTTTTATCGGCTTCCGTTTTTTTGACATGGTCAAACCGCCACCGATAGGCTATTTTGACCGCCGCTTCAAAGGTGGCTTTGGTGTCATGTGGGATGATATTGTGGCGGCTTTCTTCTGCCTGCTGAGCTTCGCACTCTGGCGCAATTTCTAACAATAATGGCTGCAAATTGCAGCCATTATTCTTTATTCATTTAAATCTAAAACTACTCGTCCTTCACCCCATCTATCCCCAACTCCTGAATCTTGCGGGTGATGGTATTCCTGCCTATGCCCAGGCGTATTGCCGCATCATTCTTGCGGCCATGGGTATGACGCAATGCAGCCTTGATGACGACAGATTCAAAGCAACGACCCAGCTTGTCAATGACTTCTGACTGCCCTTCTGCCAGCATGGCTGTTGCTTCGGCCTCCAGCAAAGAAACCCAGCTTTCACCGCTCCGGTACACCGGCTTTTCCGGGTACGCGCTGCCATTGACCTGTGCCGGCTGGCCTGGCAGATGCTCACTACTCCTGCCATATGCTTCATTAACACTACTGCTAACTGGCGTCTGAACTGCACTTGCCGCACCTGTTGCAATCGGCACCAGATCTTGTGGCAGATCAGGCACTTCCACCGTCTGGCCCGGTGCCATGACGGTGATCCAGTTGCACAGATTTTCCAGTTGCCGAACATTACCTGGAAAATCCAGGCTGGACAAAAATTGCAATGCTGGCTCGGACATGCGCTTGACATCCACCCCCAGTTGCTTGGCACTCTGATTCAGGAAGTATTTAGTCAGTAGCGGGATATCTTCACGGCGCTCGCGCAAGCTGGGCAGACGCAGACGGATGACGTTCAGGCGGTGATACAAGTCTTCGCGGAACAGGCCATCTTTGACGCGGGTTTCCAAGTTTTGGTGAGTCGCTGCTATCACCCGCACATTCGCCTTCATGGGCTGGTGTCCACCAACGCGATAAAAATGGCCGTCTGACAAAACCCGCAACAAGCGTGTTTGCAAATCAAAAGGCATGTCGCCAATTTCATCCAGGAACAGCGTGCCACCCTCGGCCTGCTCAAAGCGACCACGGCGCGTGGTTTGTGCGCCAGTAAAGGCACCGCGCTCGTGACCAAATAATTCTGACTCCAGCAAATCCTTAGGGATCGCTGCAGTATTCAAAGCGATAAAAGGCTGTGAAGAACGTGGGCTGTGCTTATGCAAGGCACGCGCCACCAATTCCTTACCACTACCTGACTCACCTGTAATCAGTACCGTCACATTCGATTGCGACAACCTGCCTATGGCGCGAAATACGTCTTGCATGGCAGGTGCCTGACCAAGTATCTCAGGTGTCTCTGAAATGTTTTGCTCTACACTGGATTCACGCAGGCTTTCATCCATGGCGCGACGTATCAGCTCAACTGCCTTGTCCAGATCAAAAGGCTTGGCCAGGTATTCAAAAGCCCCACCCTGAAAAGCCGCCACTGCCGATTCAAGATCAGAAAACGCCGTCATGATAATCACAGGCAAACCGGGATATTTGGCTTTGACGGTTTGCAAGAGTTCAAGGCCGGATGCGCCGTGCATCCGTATATCAGACACCAGCACTTGCGGCGTATCGCTTTGCAAGGCATTCATCGCATCTCTTGCATTGGTGAAGCTGCGGGTTGCCAGATTCTCTCTCGCCAGCGCCTTTTCCAGCACCCAGCGAATTGAATCGTCGTCGTCCACTATCCAGATTGGTTTCATATTGTCGTTTTGCAGTCTGTGTTAAGCATGTCGATAGAAGGAGCACTTTTGGTGCCGCCACTTTGCCACACCCTTATTTAAGGTAGTGGTATCAGTATCCGGAAATCCGTACATCCTGGCCGGCTCTCACATTCGATGACACCCATATGTTGTTCAACGAAAGTCTGTGCCAGCGTCAACCCCAAACCGCTACCGCCTTCCTTGCCTGATACCAGGGGGTAGAAAATACGATTGCGAATCTCAGGTGGGATGCCCGGACCGTTATCTATGATATGCAAGTCTAATGCCAGCCTGTAACGAACCTTGGCCAAGGTGATCTGGCGCACCACGCGCGACTTGAAAGTCAGCACGGCGTCACCCTGTTTGATTCTGTCATTCAGGGCTTGCGCCGCATTGTGGGCGATGTTCAGGACGGTTTGTATCAGTTGTTCTTTGTCACCACGAAATTCAGGTATCGATAAGTCATAGTCGCGCCCTATCGTCAGCCCCTGCGGGAATTCTGCGACTATCAGGCTGCGCACCCGCTCACACACTTCATGGATATTCACGTCACCAACGATATGTGGCAAACGATGCGGTGCCAACAGGCGATCCACCAGGGTCTGCAACCTGTCCGCTTCCTTGATGATGACCTGGGTATATTCACGCAATTCACGCAGGTGGCGCTCGGGCAATTCCAGCTCCAGCAGTTGCGCTGCCCCGCGTATGCCACCGAGAGGATTCTTGATTTCGTGCGCCAGATTGCGGATCAATTCTTTGTTGGCCTTGCTCTGGTCGAGCATGCGCTCTTCCCTGTCGAGCTTGAGTTGCTGCACGTTTTCACGCAGCTCTATCAGTACCGGCGTCTCGGGATTATCGAGTGCAGTGACTATGCTGTGCACATGCAAAGCATCCCGCCCCGCCCGCTCCAGCGTCAAGTCCTGGCGCTTGTCAGCGAACTGATGGGCAACTGCCTGATGGAAGACTGCAGTCAATTCCTGGCCGTTCAGGAACAGGTCGGTCAGCTTCAAATGCGTCAGTGATTTGAAGGATGAGTCGAGCAGGTTTTCAGCAGCAGCATTGGCAAATAAAATGCATCCTTCGGCATCCAGCACAATCACGGCTGAAGTCAGCAAGTCCAGGCCAGCAAATGAGGTAAGTGGAGTTTTCACAACTTGTCCATAAAAAAAGGCCGCACAGAGCGACCTTTACGCAAGCATCATGCCCGAACAGCATATTTGCCGTTCACACTGGCAACTTATTTTGCATTAGCAATTTCACGTTTCAGTGCTTCTATGTTTTTTTCGGTGCGGCTGATGTCTTCTTTCATCAAATTGGTGCGTTCCTGATATTTGGCGAAATTTCTTTCATCACCACGGCGCTCCGGCTCACCATTATTGTATTCCTTCTTGATGTTCGCCAGTTTTTGTTCTTCTGTCTTCAATTCATCCTGCAAAATCTGTTTGCGGTCAGAATCCCTGGCTTTTTGCGTGCTGTCATCTACTTTGGGGAAATCGCTGGGGCTACTGGCTGGCTTGCCCTGGGGCTTTTTGCCAGCAGCGGGTGCTGTCGGAGTGGGAATAACTGTAATGCCTTGCAAATCGACTTTCTTGCAACCTTTGACGGCACCAGTGTTCTTGTATTCTTTTTTGCCATTATCGTCGACGCACAGATACACCTCAGCCTGTGCATGCGCATAGGCTTGCACGCCAATAAAGAGAAGTAATCCTGACAAGAGTCGGTTCATAAATAAGCAATATTCATTGATAGACTGTAAGTGTATGTCATGCAGCCGTGCAACACAATTACGAACAAATTAGCATTTGTAACAAAAAAAGCGGGGTTGCCCCCGCTTTTTCGTGTTTTACCCTGATTACAGAGAGTAATTACAGAGAATAATACATGTCGAATTCAACTGGATGAGTTGTCATGCGGAAGCGTTGTACTTCTTGCATTTTCAAATCAATGTAGGCATCGATCATGCTGTCGCTGAATACACCGCCACGTGTCAGGAACTCGCGGTCTTTGTTCAGCGCGTCCAGTGCTTCTTCCAAAGAAGCGCACACTGTAGGGATCAATGCATCTTCTTCTGGTGGCAAATGGTACAGATCTTTGCTGGCAGCTTCACCAGGATGGATCTTGTTCTGTACGCCGTCCAGACCCGCCATCATCAGTGCAGAAAAGCACAGGTATGGGTTAGCCAGTGGATCAGGGAAACGTGTTTCAATACGGCGGCCTTTTGGATTGGCAACGTAAGGAATACGGATGGAAGCAGAACGGTTACGTGCAGAGTAAGCCAGTTTTACTGGAGCTTCATAGCCTGGAACCAGACGCTTGTATGAGTTGGTACCTGGGTTAGTAATCGCATTCAATGCTTTAGCATGCTTGATGATACCGCCGATGTAGTACAGGGCGAAATCAGACAAACCAGCATAGCCGTCGCCAGCAAACAGGTTTTTGCCATCTTTCCAGATGGATTGATGCACGTGCATGCCAGAACCGTTGTCGCCAACGATAGGTTTAGGCATGAAAGTCGCTGTCTTGCCATAAGTATGGGCAACATTCCAGACTACGTATTTCAGGTTTTGTGTCCAGTCAGCGCGTTCGACCAGAGTAGAGAACTTGGTGCCGATCTCATTTTGACCAGCGCCAGCCACTTCATGGTGATGCACTTCAACCGGGATACCCAGGGATTCCAGGATCAGGCACATTTCAGAACGCATGTCCTGGAAGCTGTCGACCGGAGGAACCGGGAAGTAACCGCCTTTAACCGTTGGACGGTGACCGGTATTGCCACCTTCCAGTTTTTCGCCTGTAGTCCAGGAAGCTTCGTCAGAATCAATCTTGACGAAGCAGCCAGACATATCCACTTTCCAGCGCACGCTGTCAAAAATGAAAAATTCTGGTTCTGGGCCAAAGTAAGCTGTATCACCAATGCCTGAGGATTTCAAATAAGCTTCAGCACGTTTCGCGATGGAACGTGGGTCACGGTCGTAACCTTTGCCATCAGATGGCTCGATCACGTCACATTGCATGAACAATGTGGTTTCTTCAAAAAATGGATCAATGTTGGCAGTAGATGGATCAGGCATCAACAACATGTCGGATGCTTCAATGCCTTTCCAGCCAGCGATGGACGAGCCGTCGAATGCGTGGCCAGATTCGAATTTATCGATGTCGAACTGGGAAATTGGAACAGTTACGTGCTGTTCTTTGCCTCGGGTATCAGCAAAGCGAAAATCAACGAATTTGACTTCGTTATCTTTCGCCATTTTCAAGACTTCTGCGGCTGTCATTGCCATGTGAAACTCCTCTGAGAGCTAAAAATAAATTCGGAAATTGCTGAGTGTTGCACCTGCCAGTTTTGTGCAATATTGACCAACAAACAAACCTTGCATTATTGATCTTATTAATGACCTTATTAACATCGACATTAAGCTGGCGGCTCAACTCACCGGGGATAATAGCAGAAACCATGCCATCGTCCAGATCAGTCACATATAAATTCGAATTTTGTTAAATGCTTGTTTTTGTGGCGTTTTCTCTGCCAAAAACACAGTACCTTGGCATTATATAAACTCCATGCGCGCACCAAAATAACGCAAAACAATTTTAAATTACTATTTTGGTGCGTTTTTTAATTTTCAGAATCAATTTGCATTATTTTGGTGCGCGCAAAGTGTCGATTGCATCGCGCCTATTGAGTACATGCAATTGAAGCAATTAAGCTAAATACTCAATTGGCAATATTGACCAAAATCAACATCCTTTGGTATTTCTCTATATGCGATTCACTCTCATTTAGACTGTGATGGTATTTCAGGTGGCGATGCCCCCGCCTGCATCTTAAACAGTTATGGACCAGTGCACGGGCGTTCGCTCCCATACCCAAATCTCATTATGTCGCCTCACCCTTATCTGCGCAAACCCATGCTGTTTGCCCTGCTCACCTTCGCGCTGACAATATTGGCAAGCGCCGCCATCATCGTCAAACTGGACGAAGGTGCAAAGCAGGAAGAACGCCAACTGGCTTACGATCTGGCACGCTCACAAGCGGTCAACCTGCAAAACAATATGTATAGCGCGCTATCAGCAAGCTATGCACTGGCTGCCATGGTTGCTGACAGCAATGGCCGGGTACGGCACTTTGGACGTTTTGCAGACAATATTCTGCAGTATCATCCGCAAATTGCCGCTTTGTATCTTGCTCCAGACGGCATCACCAGTGAAGTCGCACCAATAGAATGGCGCAATGACGGTCTGGGAATAGACCTGCTGGCCGATCCCATACGCAAAGCTGAGGCGCAACTCGCCAAGGACAGCCACCATCTGACACTTGCGGGGCCACTCCCCCTTACAAATGGCAGCACTGGCATCATAGCCCGTCTGCCCGTCTATCTTGAAGACCCCATAGACGCAAACAAACCATCTCAATTCTGGGGCTTGATCTCTGCTGCCATTGATCTGAAAACCCTGCTTGCCGACACCGGGTTGTCAAAACTAAACGAACGGGGTTATGACTATGAATTGTCGCGCGTTCATCCGGGTACACGGCTCAGGCAAGTTATAGAAAAGTCAGATGGATTTACAACAACAAATTACCTCCACTATGCAATCAAATTGCCAAATGCAGAATGGACACTAGAGCTATCACCAAAAAACTCTGTCATCCAGAACAAACCACTACTGCTTTACAACAGTGTAGGGCTTTTGTTCAGTTTCATGCTGGCCTGCCTGGTAAAACTCTTGCTTGATGCACGTGAGCAAAGAAAGAACCTGAAAAAAATCGTCAGCAAAAGAACTGCAGAATTGGCGCAGCGCGAAACAGACTTGCGCCATGCCCAGATCATTTCAAAAACAGGAAACTGGAGCATAGGCAATAATGCAGAAGAGTGGCGCTATTCAGACGAGGCGCGCCGCATACTTGGTTATGCCAATGGCAGCAATATCGATTGCGCCAGCCTCATGCAACGCACCCATCCTGACGACATCCAGGCAGTCAAGATTTTTTGGAGCCAGGTACAAGCAGGCAAAGATGCAAGCATAGAGCACCGTATTATTCTCGAAGGTGAAGTGCGCTGGCTACATTCACAGTATGACGCACAGAGTGCCAGGCACATGGGCACGGTGCAAGACATCACCGAACGCAAACACATAGAAGAAGACTTGCGCATCGCTGCCATTGCCTTTGAAGCGCAAGAAGGTATGGTCATCACTGACGAGCGCCGCACTATCGTGCGCATCAACCAGGCCTTTACGCGCATCACAGGCTATAGCCGTGAAGAAGCGCTCGGCAAACAGACCAGCCTGCTCAAGTCTGGACTGCATGGGGCCAGCTATTATGAAGAAATGGGCAAGCAGCTTGACGCCAATGCCTATTGGCAAGGCGAAATCTGGAACCGCCGGAAAAATGGCGAAGTCTATCCAGAATGGCTCACCATCACTGCAGTCAAAAACGCCAGCGGCAAAGTGGTTAACTATGTCGCCACCATGCTAGACATCACCCAAAGAAAAGCCACCGAAGCAAAACTTGAACACCTGGCCTACCATGATCCTTTAACCGGTCTGGCCAACCGCCGCCTGCTGATAGACCGGCTACAACACAGCCTGCTCGCAAAAAGCCGCAGCAATCTGTATGGCGCAGTGCTATTCCTTGACCTTGATAATTTCAAGACCATCAATGACAGCAGTGGCCACGGCAAGGGCGACATGCTCTTGCAAGTTGCCGCAAAACGTCTGGCCCACAGTATACGCAAGGGCGATACCCTGGCACGCTATGGCGGTGATGAATTTGTCTTGCTGCTCGAAGAACTGAGCGACAACGTCAGGGAAACCGCCGTAGAAGTACAAATGATCGTTACCAAAATCCTGGCCGACCTGCGCGCCCCTTATGATTTAGAGCACAGTGAATATCACAGCAGCGCCAGCATAGGCATCACTCTGTTTGACAGACAAAGCACCACTGCCGAAGAACTGCTCAAACAAGTTGAAGTCGCCATGTATGAAGCAAAATCCAGTGGCGGCAATAACTTCCGCTTCTTTGACAAAGACATGCTGGATATCGTCAACACCCGCGCAATATTAGAAGCAGACATGCGCCAGGGTCTGCAACAAGAACAATTCGTTTTATATTATCAGCCACAAGTCAGCAGCACCGGGCAAGTCACAGGTGCAGAAGCCCTGGTGCGCTGGCTGCATCCGCAAAAAGGTCTGGTGCCACCATCTGACTTTATTCCACTGGCGGAAGAATCAGGCCTCATCCTCGGCCTTGGCGCATGGATATTAAAAACTGCGTGCGCCAAACTGGCTGAATGGCAAAACAACGATGACACAAAAAACCGCACTCTGGCCGTCAATGTCAGTGCACGCCAATTCCGGCAAAACGACTTTGTCGCACTAGTGCTCGACAACATCAGCCACTACCAGATCGACGCCAGCAAACTCAAGCTTGAGCTGACAGAAAGCCTGCTCGTCGATAATGTAGAAGAAACCATAGACAAGATGAACCAACTCAAAGCCAGAGGTGTAGGCTTCTCACTCGATGACTTTGGCACCGGTTACTCATCCCTCTCCTATCTCAAGCGCCTGCCGCTGGACCAGCTCAAGATAGACCAGTCCTTTGTGCGCGACATCCTCAGCAACAACAATGATGCAGTCATCACCAGGACCATTATCGCCCTCGGCCAGAGCCTGGGCCTGGCCGTTATTGCAGAAGGCGTGGAGACAGCAGCCCAGCGCGACTTCCTGCAGCAGCAAGGCTGCCTTTCCTATCAGGGTTATCTGTACGGCAAACCCAGTGCCGATTTACTATAAACTAGCGGGCACATAGAAGTACCTTTTTTTGCAATCGCTATTTTCAATAAGGGAACCACCATGTCCACAGAACTAACCCTGCAAACAGCACGCCAGCGCGGCCAGGAACAAGCCTTGCCATACGCAGGTGCAGTCACGCCAAAAGAAGCCTTTGCGCTGCTGCAAAATGACAGCAAAATATTACTCGTCGATGTACGCACCAATGCAGAGCGCGACTGGGTAGGCAGAGTCAACATCAGCGAAGCCCAACACCTGGCCGTGCAATGGAGCCTCTATCCGGGCGGCACACCCAACCCCGACTTTCTCGCACAACTGCAAGCCAGCGTGCCCGACAAGGACAGCGTCATCCTCTTCCTCTGCCGCTCCGGCGTACGCTCACGCCACGGCGCCAAGCTGGCAACAGAGAACGGCTACACCAATTGCTTCGACATCCTGCAAGGCTTCGAGGGCGACAAGGACGAACAAGGCCACAGAAAAACCGTAGGCGGCTGGTGCCAAAACAGCCTGCCATGGCTGGGTGCCTGACTTAACATTGACTTAGCGCATAGCAAGATTTACAAAAAACAAGAAAAAAGCTTCCATAATGAAGTTTGCTTTGCTAGAATAGCGGACTTCGCTGTTACGGCAAGTTTTAGCGAATGCAGGAGAGGTGGATGAGTGGTTTAAGTCACACGCCTGGAAAGCGTGCGTAGGTTTATCCCTACCGGGGGTTCGAATCCCCCCTTCTCCGCCATGAATATGAAAGCCCTTGGATGTTTCCAAGGGCTTTTTTTGTTTTTGGGCTCATTTGTTGCGAGACAGTGGCTGAAATGATCAACTAAAGTGACCTGCAAATAAATGCAGAGCGCGTCATCGTCTTGTAAGACGGCGCGAAAGTTTGAACTACTTTGCACGTGAATTTGCACAAACCAAATTAGTAATTTACATCTATACCTGTCATGCAGGCTCTTTCCAAGGCTTCGCTAACGAAGGACTCTCCCAAGACCCTTTGTTAAGTGCTTCCCAGGGATACTCTGGGTCAACTTCGAAGTAAATAGGATCCTCAACTTCAAAGTCAGAGCCTCCCCTGATTATGCGACTAGCTGAGATTACCTTGTCGTTTTCAACGATCCACTTTATCTCCTGAATCCATCGCCCATTCCGCGCATTGAAAAACACCAAAAAGTCACCTAATGGCAGTTTAGACTCCCATTTGCCTATCGTCTTGCCATAGACAGCGCCAAATTCGGGAAATAGCGTGCCAAGGATATGGTATTCAAATGGTGTGCCGTCGAAGTTTTCCAGATCAATAAATCGAACAGTTACATCATGAATTGGGTGGTCACCAACACATGTAAATGTCCAGGTCATTACTTCGCCGATCAATATTTCTGGAGTGGCATAGCAAAAGCCGTCCCCACCTGTGATGTGGTTTACCAAATTCAAGGTTTTCTCATCTAATTTTTCTAACAATTTTTCCGTTTTATTCTCAATTCCAGTCAGATTGGAATCAAGCTTAATTTGCCTGTTTATCCGATTCACTTGAGCAGCCCAAAATCCAACCATAGAGAATATGCCTATTATTTCAGCAGTATTTTTCGGCGTATTTCGATAAAAAAAATACAACCAAATTAGAAATGTTAGTGTCGCCGTAAACCAATACTCCTTAGCCAGTGTTTTTAAGATTGGTATTGTTTTTTTTTAGTATTGCAATTATTTTCATGGCGACTGTACCCTCATATGCCGTTGGAATTTCGTAATGCTTCAACATATGCCTCAGCCTACAAATGGCTTTTAGCGCTTTAACACTAAATAAAAAGTATTAATATACATTCTTCAATGGCTTACCGGAGACTGTATGTGTACTCATTACACCTCCACCCGTAGTGACAAGCTTGCCTACCTGGAGGCCACCGGTAAAGACCTCGACGAATGGCATAGGGAAGCGTGGCCAGATTATCGCGCCCCTAGCCGACCACCGCAGCGATGGCAATCAGATTCAGTTTATAAAGGCTTACGGGAAATTGGTTTGGGTAGAATGCGCCGATTGCCAGTGACAGCAGCACTGCTGCCACCAGCCATTCGGTCATACGGGGAAATTTTCTCATGGGACTCTCCTATCAGGTTGATGTCAATGAATACATCAAAGGATAAGGAAAGCCCAAAATATCAGCTATTGGATGATATTCATGGGGAAGTGCAATTTATTTCGGAAGCCTTCATTGACTATTTATTACTTTGCAAATCTGCCAAGCTTACAAACTCTTGTACAACTACTCGAATCTCTGCTTTGATGTTGTCGATATCATTCCGTACAGCATTAAATCTACGACTATGAGCAGATTTGTCTCCGATATCTTTGAGTTTAGGAAGTGCTTGTTTCGTGTTTCTACTTAAATTCCAAGTAGTTTCTGCTAAAGTTATCGATATTAAGTCAGATAAATAATAAAAATCGCCTGTCGGATTTTTAATCTTATGGGCGATATTATATTTTTCAAAAGCTTCAACAATCAAAGTTTCGATGAGACGTCGAATCATCACCGCACTTGAGTCGTACCAGCCATTTGAGTAACTTCCATTAATTTGGTGAGTAATTCGTTCTATATATCCTCTAGAGTTCCTCACCAAAGCAAACGCAATTACAGGTTGCCCAATTGCTTCCAAACCAGCTTCTGGAGGTAAAAGTGTCTGTTCACAATCAGATTGAAAAGACGTAACAAAACCCTTGATTTTATCTGTGGAAAACATAGGTTTATTTATTAAAGTCCTTTAAATGTCTTGCCATACTTTCGAAGATTTTATCAATTTGTTCTGCAGTTGATTCTGGCGAAATATGCAACTGAATATTAATGTGTAATTCTGGAGATTTATTTAAGACCGTTGCTGTAGAGGGAGCAGGAATTGCTATCTGACTTTGTTGCACAGGCGCTTCTATTTTTGCTGGCAAAGACGCTTTTGTTTTCGCCGTTTTTTTTTGCGATGCTGCGTTCGCAGATTTTGAATCTTTCTTTTGGGCGTCTACTGCAGTCTCATTTGGATCAGCAACTAAAAGTAGCATATAGAATCTGGCATACATTTTAGCTGCAGGTTCGCCACATCGTGCTGAGTGCATAAACCACTTTATGAGTTTGCCCATATCTGCACTACTATCTGAATACAGATCTCTCAATTCTGGGGGATAATTTTTTTCAATGAGCGTTGTGCAAACTTGCGCATACTTATGATCATCCCTCCATTCATATGCCAAATCGGTAGGTTTCCCATCATCATTAATAATACCGATTTTCCTGAAGGGGCTGATGAGATTGGATTTAGCCGATGCCTCCGACATGGACAATGCCGACGCTAAATAACTTGAAGTCACGGCAGAAGGAACAGTTTTTTTAAATAAATTACGCAATGCCCACCAACTACTTGTAGCGATTTTGGGATATGCAGTGTCAACATTGGGCATGAGTCGTTCTCCATTCGGAAATTTGTTCTAATGCATATGAAATGTTAGATGTATTGAGAATACTAAATGGGAGAATATCAGAAGACACTTAATTTCAAGTAAATTTTATAACGTTCTCTGCACCAAGCTAGAAGGCTAAATCCTTTATACAACAAACAGCTTAAATAAGCCCAATAAAATATATTTTTAACAACTCAATGAAGCTTCAATCAAAATATTTTTTGCACTTATCCGATGCACCCGGTTTCTTTAGCAATTTTCTGCCAAGTCAGTCCAAGAAAACTTTCCTCTTGCATGTAAACGGTGGGCTGTCCGTGAATGTTGTTTGCAACTGCGAATCCATGAAAGCCAACATATCCGCCAACTGAATTTTTAGAATTCACTTGCCCAAAGATTTGGTATGCTTCTTTGATTTTTTCCTCATCGTAAGTTGCTTTGACTATTTTCACATCTTTAATTTGATTTGTGCTGAGTCTGGGTCTTTTAACTTACCCTTCAGCACCGAAGACAAGTTATCAATAGCCGCTTTTTCTTCCTTTTCCTTAACTGCAGATTCAACCTTCTGAAGGTCCAATTTTTTTGTGCTTCTGATTTTCCGCATCCCGTAAGAAATGCAGTGGAAATAAAAAAGGCTCCTGCGAGAGAGCCATATATTTTATTCATTCTTTCTTCCTTATTTAAAATAACTTTATTTGCATTTCAACATTCATGTCTGTTGTTTTTAATATTTCCCTAGCCGATTTGAAGACGGCGATTGTCAGATCAAATTCTAGGAGCAGGATCAACTCTTTCATCCATACATTTTTAAGGTAATCATCGTACATGAGGCGTGCCCAAAAAAGTCGATGCAGATTTCCTTTAGCAATACGACCTGCAATGAGAGCGTATTGGCATTAGATGAATCACCAAAAACTCATGTAAGAAACCTAAAGTATTTGAACAGCCCCAACTCATATTTAATCTGTCCCATTTATTGGAAGCCGACTCGAAGATTTTATTTCGCGCATTGCCAGGCTTGAGTGGATCATGCTGATCCCAGGGATGACGCGCAGGACATTTTCTACAAAATCGCTGTAAGCATCCAGGTTCTCTGCCACTACTTGTAGCAGATAATCCGCCTCGCCCGTGACCTTATGGCAGGACAAGACTTGTGGGTGTGTCAGGATTACTTCTTCGAAATGCTTGATCGATAAATCAGTGACGATCACAAAGCTCACTTGGACAAAAGCCAGGACATCGAGGCCCAGTTTGCGGCGATCCAGATTGGCCTGGTAGCTGGTGATAAAACCTTCCTGTTCCAGCCGCTTCAGCCTGCGCCAGCAGGGTGTCACGCTTAGTGAAACATGTTCAGCCAGTTTGGGATTGGACAAGGTACCGTCTTGCTGCAAAAGACTCAGGATGGTTCGGTCTGTATCGTCCAGGTCCAGATACTGTTTTTTCCCGTTCATTTCTAATGACTCCTCAATTTCTACTACTTAAATCATACTTCCCGCTCACGTGGCCGACAAAGCTAATTTGCTTAAACAGGGATAAATTGAGTCTATTATTTCTTTATACTATTCACTTTTAGTCTGTTATTCTAATTATGCGTCATTCCACATGCTAATAAAGCACAGCAATTCCATCTGCTGAGCGCGATAATAATTACTACTTTCAACGCTCAGGCAAACCAAAATGCTCACTATTTATAGCGATAAACACCGATTGCACCATGGCACCGAACTGAAAGATGGGGTTTTAAAGCCTTGTGTGGAAATGCCTGACCGTGCCGACACTGTGCTGGCACGCGTGCGTAGTGTTGGTCTGGGTGAGATCATGGCGCCGCACGACTATGCATCGTCCTCATATAGCACAGTGCACAGCGAGCGCTATGTCAGCTTTCTTGAAAATGCGTGGTCCAGATGGGTAGCCGCTGGGCGCTCGCACGATGCTTTGCCGCTGATCTGGCCAGTGCGCGATTTGCGCAGCGATATCGAGCCTGATCACATAGACGGCAAACTGGGTTTTTATGCGATGGATGCTGGCGTGCCTATCACTGCGGGCACATGGGAAGCGGTGCGCACCAGCGCCAATCTCGCCTTGACGGGAATGGAGGCGATCGCCGTTGGTGCGTCCAGCGCTTTTGCCTTGTGTCGTCCTCCTGGACACCACGCTGCAACGGAATATATGGGTGGCTATTGTTATCTGAATAATGCCGCCATCGCTGCACAGGGATTTATCGCCAAAGGCGCTAAACGGGTCGCTGTGCTTGATGTGGATTACCACCACGGCAATGGTACTCAAAGTATCTTTTATGACCGTGACGACGTACTGTTTATTTCGCTGCATGGTGATCCGAAAAATTCTTACCCTTATTTTCTGGGGCATCGTGACGAACAGGGCCGGGGCGCTGGCATGGGCTTTAATCACAACTATCCGCTACCGCACGGCACCGCCTGGAGCACCTATAGTATTGCGCTGGCTGATGCCTGCAGCAAGCTCGCTGCCTATGCGCCAGATGCAATCGTGGTCTCGCTCGGTGTCGATACTTTCAAAGACGACCCGATCAGCCAGTTCAAGCTGGAAAACCACGACTACCTGCGCATGGGTGAAGCCATTGCTAGCATCGGCAAGCCCACTTTGTTTGTGATGGAAGGTGGCTATATGGTGGATGACATCGGCGTCAATGTGGTCAACGTATTGCTGGGGTTTGAAGGGCATCGCTGATTCCTTAGCCACCCAAACATAGTACGAAGCCTTTATGACTCAGCTACAATCCCACTAGCACCTGACCGGAAAATTTACTTATGTTCTGACTATCGCGAATGGTCAATTTGAGTATACGTGCCGAGGATGACCCTGTGAATGCAAGCAGCAAATAAGTTAATGCATGATCTGGTTCAAGCCCGCTGCTGGCTATTTTTCAGGCCCTAGCTGCTGACACATATTCTTGACCATCAGCAATATTAGCTCTAGTATTTCCCACTGCACCAACAAAGCCAAGTATGCTCTACTTCAAATAGCTTGAAGTGTTTGATACCAGGCTACCTGAAATACAGCAATACCCGCCGCAAGCCACACACAAATGGTGGCGTCCGAATACTCAAATCACTTCAACTACTATCACATGCTATGAAGCGGGTGATTTAATTCAAGGAGCCGAATGGACCACAGCATTTCTTTAATCACCACTGTCGCTGCCGCTTTTGCGGGGGCACTTGTTCTTGGTTTTATTGCTGAGAAGATCAAGGTGCCTGCCCTGGTCGGCTATTTGCTCGCGGGTATCGTGATTGGCCCTACCACGCCTGGCTTTGTGGCGGATGTGCATATTGCGTCGCAGCTGTCAGAGATAGGTGTGATGTTGCTGATGTTTGGGGTAGGCTTGCATTTCTCGCCTGCGGATCTGCTGGCAGTGCGACGAATTGCTATTCCTGGTGCGGTATTGCAGATGGGCATCACCACGGCTGTGGGCATGGCGATTGCGTCATGGTGGACCTGGAGTGTGGGTGGTTCATTGATTTTTGGTTTGTCGCTGGCCTGCGCCAGCACGGTGGTGCTGTTGAAGTCACTGGAAGCACGTAATCTGCTTAACACCATGAATGGCCGCATTGCAGTTGGCTGGCTGGTGGTGCAGGATTTGGTGACTGTGCTGGTACTGGTTTTGCTGCCACCACTGGCGGGTGTGTTGGGGAGTACGACTGCGGTGGTCGAGAATGCTGCGCCGCTATGGATCACGATAGGTAAAACACTGCTGCAGGTATCCGCATTTATTGCATTGATGCTAGTAGTTGGTCGTCGTGCTTTGCCGTGGTTGTTGTGGCAGGTGGCGCGTACGGGTTCGCGTGAATTATTCACGCTGTCGGTGGTGGCATCTGCGATTGGTATTGCTTATGGTGCCTCTGTTGTATTTAGCGTGTCATTTGCACTGGGTGCCTTCTTTGCTGGTACGGTGATGCGTGAATCAGAGTTTAGTCATCGCGCAGCGGAAGAATCATTGCCTTTGCGAGATGCGTTTTCAGTTTTGTTTTTTGTGTCTGTGGGCATGGTATTTGACCCTGCGATTTTAATGGCTCAACCATTGCGTGTACTTTGCGTAGTGGCGATCGTCATACTGGGTAATTTCTTTACTTCGTCAGCGCTGGTGATCTTGTTGCGCTACCCGCTCAATACGGCGCTGGCGATAGGTGCAAGCCTGGGGCAGATTGGTGAATTCTCCATCATTCTGGCTGGCTTGGGTTTATCGCTGGGCTTGCTGCCGCAAGAGGGCATGAGTTTGATACTGGCGGGTGTGCTGATTTCGATAGGATTAAATTCTTTCCTGTTCACACTGATAGGCCCACTCAGGAAATGGGCTTTGTCGCACTCTGATCTGGCACGGGAACTCGATCAAAGGCAAGACCCTTACGCAGAACTACCCATGACTACCGAGCGTAAATATCTCGAAGGCCAGGTGGTTTTGGTGGGTTATGGCAGGGTTGGTCGTCGTATTGCCTTGGCCATGGATGAACGCGGCATCCCGTACGTGGTGGCAGAACAAAATCGTGAAATAGTTGAAGACTTGCGCAAGAAAGGTATTGCTGCCGTCTCTGGCAATGCCGCTGACCCAGCAGTGCTGATACAAGCGCACATCACCAATGCCGCGATGCTGGTGGTGGCTACACCGGATACGCTGCATGTGCGGCAGATGGCAAAAACTGCCCGCACCCTGAACCCGGGCATAGAAGTTCTGTTGCGCACGCATAGTGAAGATGAATCAATCATGCTGCGCAAAGAAGAAATAGGCGACGTATTCTATGGCGAAGAAGAATTGGCCAAGGGCATGGCCCTGCACATATCAAATCGTTTTAAACCTGGCGATGCCGATCAAACAATTGCGCACGCATAAATAGCTGAGTGATGAGCTATAGACTACGCATGAACAATGCTATGCCCTGCCCAATTAAACTGGTCTTGCTTGTCCGCAGGCACGACCAGGGCACGCACCTCTTGCATGAGTTGCACGAGCCTGGCTCGTTTGCGAGGCGTCTTTAAAGTAGCGGGCAGGCGGCTCAACCAGTGCCCATTGGGCCCGACTGGTGCATTGCGCAATGCAGATAGTTGCCTGGACGTAGGCAGGGGTTTGGTCGACAGCACGGAAATGAAATGATCCAGTTGCGCAGGTGAACTGAAGACCAGATCAAATTGCTCAAACTCGACGTGCAGGATGAGATAGCCACGGTGCGGTATGCAAGGCGGCGCGGCTGGCTGCCAGCTATCTGGCTGGTTTGCTACGGGTATGTGTACCCAATAAGCCAGAGGTGCACTATACCAGTGTGCCGCAAAGCTGAAATGGAATGCAGGGGTCATATGGTGAAATTCATTTCAACAGATTGTACGATGCCTGGCCTTTTGAAACCAGCTTGGCCAAGTATCTGCGATGAGCCCAGGTTCAAGAAATTAACGCAACTTATCCTCAAAAAATTTCCAGGCATCTGCAGCCACTTGCTGATGCACGGCTGCACGGTCTAACCCTGCGGGATCTACACAAACCTGGCGTGCAGCCATTTTACCGAGCATAGTGCACTCAGACAAAAAAGCATAGTGAGTTACCGCAGGTAGCGTCAGCAGACTGCTGCCAGCAATATTTGCTGCATAGACCTGGGCGTTAAATTCGGGAATAGCCTGGTCATCAGCAGCCCCAACCACAATCCTTACAGGTACTTTAATGGCTGCCATACTATCTTTTGTCACGACCCTGCCCATGACAGGTGCCACGGCATAGGCAGCCTTGATCCTGCTGTCGCTATAGGATGCACCAGAAACGGCAATCTCAGCCTTGACGCGTTGGTTTTCTTTAAGCAGTGTCTGTAAATCCTCCTGGCTGAATTTGGCTTCTGGTGGCAGTGTGCAATTTGGGTTACTTGCAAATTTGCCGCAAAACTCTTCCCATTGCGCATAACTGATCCGGCCTCCGACGCTAGCCAATGCGGTATAACCACCAATCGAAAAACCTGCCACGGCAATGCGCTGGGTATCAATACCTGGGCCAATAGCGGGGTCTGCCAGCAACTTGTCTATGAGCACCGACACATCATGCGGCCTGTCCCACCAGACGACAAAGCCTTCCAGCCGGGTATTGTCTTCATAGCCGGTGTTGCCGTGGTGATTGACGGCGGCGACTATATAACCATGCGCGGCCAGGCTCTCGGCAAACCAGGCGATGGAAGCTGCCGAGCCGCCAGTACCATGCGAGAGCAGGATCAACGGTAATTTTTTAGGCGCATTCAGCATGGGTGCATCGATCGAATTGCTGCCTGCCTTGAAGATGGCAACGTCCCAGTTTTTTTCTACCGTACCTGCCTGGGCCGGATACCAGATTGCAGTTGCCAGTGGGCGTGCTTTGTTGCCAGTCCAGGCCAGGCGGCTGACATCTTCATATTGCACCAGCTTCAGGCCTACAGGATAGGGTTTGTGCCCGGCCCCGGTGGCCATGACAGAGAGGCTGCTTGCAGCAAGTAAAATCAAGGATGTTATGCTGTAGGGAAGAAGTGACATCATATACGTGAACTCCAAAAAATGGATGCAGAAATGCAGCGGCAACAATGTGCCGTTGAGCATACAAAGAATTGTCGCGACCTGACTCAGGTCATAAGGCTGCCTCAGAGAGGCATGTCAAAGGGGAATAACCGGAATGCAGATATCACAGTCAAAGATACCGGTTTCCGGGTCAAAACAGGCATCGGGTGAATAATATTCAAAGCAGGGTCTGGCGTCGATCTGATAGCCACTGGCGGGTAACCAGTCACGCAGGATGGCAGCCCAGGTTTCACCGATTTCAGTGCTTCTGCCTTCAAAGTGCAGTGAGGCATATTCTCCACCGGGTATGCTGGTCAGCAAGGCATTTCCGGGTACGGGGGCATTTTCTGGCAGCTCAACTGCTGCGTCATAACGGCAAAGTGCCGGATCAGTAATGCTGGGGTCATCATGGCTGATGCCATAGTGCGCCCGTGTGAACAGATTATGTGTTGCCATCCACGGTGACACAACCTCTGCCCAGAACCGGCCTACCTCTGCACCGTAAGGCCCTATGTGGCGCAGGTAAGCGATGTTAACTGGTTCTCTGTGTATTAATTTGACGTCCATGCTGGCCACCTGTTTTAAACTGGAAGAGACTCCATTATGAAAGGACGCATAAGACTGGACCTGATCATTATTGCTTACCGCTTGATTATTCTTGCTATTTGCGCGCTGCAAGTCAATTTGATATTGACGCCACGCGGCTGGCGTATAAGCAAAACGATCTTTAAAGGCACGAGTAAATGCTTCGGCTGAACCAAAGCCTACCGACAAGGCAATCTCCAGCACTGGTGTACCAGCTTGTGCAAACAGGCGAAATGCCGCGACTTCCAGGCGTCGGCGACGCACGTAATCACCCAGACGCTCCCCCATCCAGGCGGCAAACAATCGATGAAAGTGATAGGGTGAAAAATACGCAACCCCGGCCAGCACCTCGAGATCAAGTGGCTGATCGAGATGGCGGTCTATATGTTCCAGCACCCTGTGCATGCGCGCCTGGTAATGTGACTGATGCTGGGATGCCTGTGCATTTTTCCCCGACGGAAGCTGGCTCAAGTTTATACTCCCGCCCCGACTTCCCATTCCATATATTTGGCCGATGGTTCAAAACCTTCAGAAGCATATAAAGCCTGGCCATCTTCAGTGGCGTGCAGCCAGATTGTTGCAAAGCCCTGTTCACGGGCGTACTGCATGGCCTGCTGCAAAATCTTTCTGGCCAGGCCTTGCTTGCGATACTCAGCCATGGTGTACATATTGAGCAGATAAGCATCCTTGCCTGCCGCGTTACCCGGATAAGGTGGGCGGATGAAGATGGCGAGTGAGCCGCAGGCGACGAGATGCCCATCTGCCTCGGCTACCCAGGTTTTGCAAGCCCCGCTTTGCAAAGCATCGCTGAAGTAGGTGCGCGTTGACTGCAGCAGATCCTCATCAACACCTTTGCCATTATTGAAATCAACCAGTTTGTCAAACAGACGCATGCGCAGTTGCAAGACTCCGTCAAGATCATCAGGCCCTGCTTCACGAATTACGATAGTCATCAATACTGCTCCCTAATAATGCGGAGTTATGGGATGCAGGCTTTTACCATGCCTGCTCAAATGACTATTTTAAAACATCTGTGTGGGCCTCACTTAAGTATGTACCTACCACTAGGTTGAACGCCGCAAAGTGATTGCCTTTTCAGGGCAAGCCGTCACGCATAAACCGCAGGCGCGGCAGGCATCGGCATTTGGTGTATAAGCTACCTTCATGCCATGCACCTTTTGCTTGAGTTGTGCCAGAAAACCCAGCTGTTTATAGTCTTCGCTGGCAATGCGGCGAATTTCAAAAACGTTTTCCGGACAAACTGGCACGCAATCAGCCTTGCCTTCACATTTGCTGAAATTGACAATGGGGATGATTACGCCGGGCTCCTGTTTGCAGGCAGCTTCATTCACCGCCCGCATTTCAGACTTGCTCCGGCTTGTTGTCGTGTGCATTTTCTGGTCTATGGTATTCGTTGTGGTCTTGCTTATTGTCTTGCTTGTGGTCTTGCTTGTGGTCTTGCTTATTCCTGCAAGCCTGAGCATAGGCTTCATCCCTGTGCCTTCTGCGGCCAAACATGCCATGCTGGAATTTCTCCCTTTCTTCAGGTGTCAGTTTTTCCCAGCGACGATGCCAGTGGTGTTCGCCATGTTTATGCCAGCCACCATGTCCACGCATGCCGCCAAACAGGATTTTACTGAGCACCAGCAAACCCAGTGCCTGTAAAAAATCTATGCTGCGTGCACCTGCAAACAAAGCTGGCATGAGCCAGTTCCACAGCATCATGACTACCCAGCTCAGGGCGCTGATACCAGCCACCACCACAACCATGATTTTCAATACTCTAAATCTCATTAACATATCAAACTCCTGTCTTAATTAAATTCTTCCAATACGTCTTGCAAGCGCATGCGCAGGTGCAAGACAGCGTAGCGCTTGCGCGCCAGCAAAGTGTTTATGCCCAAACCAGTAGCGGCGGACATTTCTTTAAAACTCAGGCCTTCGATTTCATGGCCTATGAAGGCATCGCGCTGCTCTTCCGGCAATTCATCCAGTGCTTCATATAACTCTGCCAGCATGACATTGCGTGCATAGGCGGCTTCTGGCCCCTCATCGCCGGACGGCAAAACTTGATCCAGCCATGCTTCGTCTTCACTGCCCTCCTCCAGATCAGGCAGGGCAACTTCCTTTTTCTTGCGGAAGCGGTCAATGATACGGTTACGCGCCACTCTGAACAGCCATGCGCCAACCTGCTCTATAGGTTCAGGCAGACGATAGGCTTCGACCAGTTCATAGAACACATCTTGCAAGATGTCCTCAGCCTCGCTGGCATCTGCGACGCGCTTGCGTATGAAACTACCCAGCCGCCCGCGTTCGCGCCTGACCGTTTCAGTGATGTCATTGTTCTGATCAGCCATCAGCTCAGGTGGGTTATGTGTCGTCTCCATACCTGTGTAGACGCACAATAATGGCGAATATTGCAGATACCGGAAAAATAATTGGCAGACGTTACCATATCAGTTCGTCAAATAAAGAACCAATATTGCCATAAAATCATCTTTTATCAGGCTTAACTTATAGAAAAGACATTCAAGCTGACAATTTGGTGCATGCTATTGGAAACTGAAGTAATGGCCAAACCAGGCGGCAATCTGGTCACAGCACCTTTTTTGCGTTCTCAGCACTCAATTGCGGGGCAACCAGAGGGATGATCAAAATGAAACGCGTCCCTTCATTTGGCTTGCTCTCCAGTTGTATTTCACCACCCAACACACCGGTCACCAGGTTATAGGCGATATTCATACCCAGGCCTGATCCGCCCTGCCCCAATTTGGTCGTAAAAAAGGGATCAAATACGCGTTTTTGTATTTGCTCTGTCATGCCTATGCCATTGTCGGCAAAAATGATTTTCACCTGTTGACCGGGCAGCAGTTGGGTAGTTAGGTGCATATTGCCGGTGTCACGATGTTCAAATGCATGCGTCAGCGCATTGGTCATGAAATTGGTGATAATTTGCCCAAGAGGTCCAGGGTAACTGTCCATGACAATACCTGATTCCAGCATGGTCGCCAGGTGGTAAGGCGTGTTCTTATACATGGGCGCCAAAGTGACGATGAGTTCATCCAGTGCCACCTGCAAATCAAATTGCCGCCTTTGGCTGCTGGACTGATCGACAGCAACTTGCTTGAAGCTGCGTATCAGTTCACGCGCCATGCCCAGTGTACGCATGAGCAAGGCGGTTCCCGTCGTCGCATTGTCCAGATATTGATCAAGTACTGAACGCCTTAGCCGCCCTTCACTGATATCGCGCACCAGGTCTCTGGTCTTGTCCTGCAATGTACTGGCAACGGTCACGCTATTGCCTATGGGGGTATTCAGCTCATGTGCCACGCCTGCCACCAGCGAACCCAGGGCAGCCATTTTTTCTGAACGCACCAATTCATCCTGAGTGTGTCGCAATGACTCCATTGCAGCAGCAAGCTCGGCATTGGCCTGCTGCAAATTAAGCGTACGCAATCTCACACGTTCTTCAAGCTGCGTCGTCATTTCACGAATTTCCTGCTCTATCTGCACCTGCCTGGTCACGTTAAGCAAAGAGAAAATACACATGGACTTGCCATGCATCTTGATCAACCTGGCCGACAACAGGAAAATCATCTCCTGCCTTGCCTGATCCTTGATGTGGACTTCGAGCTGATCTACTTTCTTGTCGCGTCCCAGGTCTTCATTAAATTTTGACCGTACTTCAGCTTGCTGGATAAAGCCCATTTCCAAAGTAGTGCGGCCCACGATGTCCTGCCTTTGGTAGCCTAACTCCTTGAGCCAGACATCATTGACTTCGACTATACAATCGGTTTGCACATCCACCAAACCCAGGGGAATCGGCGATAACTGAAAGAGCGTAGAATATTTTTGCTCATTCTCGCGCAGCAGAGATTCGACCTGGAGGCGTGCAGCCTCTGCGCTCAGCTCCTGATCGATATTGCGCGATGAGAGTAGCAGATAAGTCTCATTCCCGGCCTCAAATTTCGAGCCTGACACACGGCAATTGCTGATGAAACCCTGCTTGTGGCGAAATGCGATCTGCATATTCCTGACTTCGCCATGCAAGCGTATTTGATTGATCAGTTCATCTCTTTGCCCCGGTTGGTCCCACAGATGTATTTCATTCGACGTATGCCCAAGAACTTCTTCGCGGGTGTAACCAGACATGGGTTCCCAGTTGCGGTTGACATCGACATATTCACCTGTCGCCATCCGGGTGATCGTCAGAGTATCGGGCACCAGTTGAAATACAGTCGATAGCAATTTCTCTCGCTCCTGCAATTCGCGCTCTGCCTGCTCCTGCAATTGTTCCACCTTGCGCAGGGCTGAAATATCTTGCAAGGCGTAGGCAATATAAGGTTCACCGCCAACATCAAAACGCGTACCCGAGATCAGCACATGATAAGGATGCCCCAGTTTATGTCGGTACATGCCTTCAAAATTGTTGATTTCGCCGTCACGCCTTAAAGCGGCCAGCATCTCAGCTCGGCGGCTGACATCCATCCATAGATTTAATTCTAGTGAATAGCGTCCTAAAGTTTCATCTCTGGAGTACCCAGTGATTGTTTCCCAATGACGATTCACGTCCAGGTAACGACCATCTTTTTCGCGGCAGATAGCCAGCACATCAGGCACCATCTGGAAAACTTTTTCAAACAGGGTCTCTCGGTCTTTGGAAAGACGCTCTATGTTTTTGCGCTCCTCCATCTCTTGCTTCAAATTGTCATTGATGCGTTCGACATCGTCTTGCTGACGCAATAAGGCAGCCACCAAAAAAAGCATGCCGATAGCCAGATCCAGCAAGGCGGCTGCTTCCAGTCCAAGCGCTGCATACTCAGGGTGCTGATGCAAAATTGATGAGACAATCAGGTACAGGCCTTTGATGAAAATCAGTACGCCCAGCAGAATAAAACCAAATATATGTTTTTCGCTGCGTGCGCGCCAAAAAGTCATGGCGGCTGCCAGCATGACCAGGCCAGAGGCCAGGTAAACCGGCAGCATGCGCCAAAGAGGAATAACTGCTGTCAGGAAGGCCATCAGTAACCACAGAACGGCAACTGCAAAGCTCAGCATGACAGGCATGACGAAAACCGTGACGCCGTGGAAAATGCGCGTTCCCGCCCACAAGTAACAGATATAGCCAGACAAAAATACATCAGCAACCAGATTGAAAACCGGCATCTGCGCATTGCCCAGGAAATAGCACAACTGCTGCACGACCAGGCATGCATAGGCCAGAGCCCAACATCTGGTTGCCCTGGCATGCACATGTAAATGCTGGACATAAAACAGTATCAGCATGGTCAGAAATGAAGTGACCAGTGACGTTAAGATGGCTACGGGGAGATAAATGGAAGGCATAAGTAGACTATCCAGACAGCCTTTGCAAAAACACTTCGAACCCCATAGCCATTCTCGATTCAGGTGTGCTGCTTTTTGACGATTTGAATAATGAATTAAATCTATACAATCAAGCTGAATTTGCCTGATGTTGCGCTATATTTGACTCTGATATCAGCGAATTTAATTTTATGAATTAAATAGTAGCACTGAAAATCAGCACAGTTGGCGACGAATATCAATTTATGTTACAGGCTAGTGTTGTAATAATCATTATTTAACATTTTCCATTTCTTTGGTCTTGATTATGCAGTCTGCTTCACATAAGATTGAATTGGAACTTATTCAAGCAACAGGGAGCAAACTGATGAAGAATCAACACAGTAGAACACCCGGCTTGTTACAAAATGATCTTTTTCTGGCACAAATGAATTGTGACATTTTGGCAAAGAATGAAAGATCGCCGGCTCTTGGCATGTATTCATATCTGGGTAGTGATTTAGTCTCTGATGGCGTACTGGGTGCGAACCAGGATGATGATGTCATTGATTTTATTGAAGAAGACGAAGAGTCTTTACAACCCAAACTGGAACTTCATCCCTGGAAAATCCTGATCGCAGACGATGACAGCAATGTGCATGACACGACATTACTGGCATTAAGTGGCGTAAAAATTCATGGCAAACCATTAGAATTCATACATGCCTATTCTGCCAAAGAAGCATATGGCATTATCAGCGCTAATCCTGATATCGCTTTGGTATTGCTGGACGTGGTGATGGAAACTGTCGATGCAGGTTTAAAATTGGTCAATATCATACGCAATGAAATGTCATTGCCCAATCTGCGGATTGTATTGAGGACAGGGCAGCCAGGTTATGCCCCGGAACAACAAGTCAGTGAAGCCTTTGCCATCGATGGTTACACGACCAAATCGAAATTGACACGCTCACTGCTGATTTCAGTACTCAACGATACGCTGGCAAACAGCCACGATAATCCAGAAATACCCAATTAGAGTTTTATCAATTTTGCTTATTAAGATTGCTCATCAAAACAGCTTAAGCGGCGGAAATGACTAGGGCCAGTTTTCTGGCCCTTTTTATTTTAAAAAGTAAATTCAAGCTATGGAGCTGCCCGTGGAAATGAGCTGACTCTGTTATTCTGCATCTGGCTGATTTGCTGGAGCTGCCTTGATAAATGCAGGGTGTTCATTGCAAGCCTGGTGTATACGCATGATTGTAGGCATGCTGCTCAAATCGCAGTTAAAGCGCTGGGCATTAGCAATCTGCGGTATCAGGAAGCAGTCTGCAAATCCCGGCACGTCACCAAAACAAAAACGGCCGGTACGCTTATCGGCAGCCAGTTTTTGCTCCAGCACAGCCAGACCCGTTTCACACCAATGCCGGTACCAGGCATTTTTTTGCTCATCACTGACTTGCAGGGTACCTGACAGGTATTTGAGCACTCGCAAATTATTGACCGGATGAATTTCACAGGCAATGGACAGAGCCAAAGACCTTACGTAAGCACGGTCCAGAGGTTTGGACGGCAGCATGGCAATGTCTGGATAAACTTCATCAAGGTATTCAATGATTGCCATTGACTGTGTCAGCGTGGCAGTTTCACCATCCAGCTCATCCTGCAAGGCAGGTACAAGTCCATCTGGATTCAGTGCCTTGTAAGCAGGTGCTAATTGCTCTCCACCGTTTTTGACCAGATGAATGGCAACCTGCTCATAATCGAGCCCTTTGAGATTCAGAGCGATCCTGACGCGGTAGGAGGCCGAACTACGAAAATAACCGTATAGTTTCATGACTGTGCTTACACCAATTTGATTTTCAAATCACTCAAACCCGTGATCGAGGCTTCCAGCAAATCACCACGCTGCACCGCGGCTACGCCTTCTGGCGTTCCAGTAAAAATCAGGTCACCAGGTTGCAGGGTGTAGAGTTCAGATAAACAGGCGATGATTTCAGCCAGGTTCCAGATCAATTTACCAGTATCGCTATTTTGCCGGGCCTGTCCGTTCACATCCAGGTGTATGCTGGCTTGCTCTATGCCTTGCACCGTATCTGCCCTGTGGATCTGTCCTATCGGTGCCGAAAAATCAAAGCCTTTGGAAGTACACCAGGGTCTGCCCTGATCTTTGGCCTCAGCCTGCAAATCACGGCGCGTCATGTCCAGCCCGACCGCATATCCCCAGATGTGGCTAAGTGCATCTTCGGTGCGGATACTCTTGCCACCCTTGCCTATTGCTACCACCAGCTCGACTTCATGATGCAAATTGACTGTCATCGGTGGATAGGGCATTTCACCAACCGTACCCTGCTTTACGGGTAGGACAGCATCAGCTGGCTTCATGAAGAAAAATGGTGGCTCACGGCCTGTCCAACCCATTTCTTTTGCATGCTCTACATAATTACGCCCTACGCAGTAAATCCTGTGTACGGGGAAATAGGCAGTACCACCAGCTATGGGTACGGCTGCTTGCTGTATTGGGGGGAATAGGTAATCCATATCTGCTCCTGATTTCTGATGCCAGACCCTATTATGGCATTTTCAATTAAGGTCTGTCACATGGCTCACTCATTTGCACTTACTTCGCACTTATGTGATCAGGCTCATCAAAATCAAGATTTAATGACACTGGTTATAATGCATGATCAATTGTGGAGCCAAATAAAATGAAAACCTGCTTACACCCAAAATACCTGATCCCTATAGAGCCACGTGCCACTGTCCTTCATGGACATGCATTGGTCATGCAAGGCGAAAAAATCCTGGACATACTCAGCAGTACCGACGCTCGCCTGCAGCACCCTGATGCGCAGCATGTAGAACTGCCGGAGCATGCGGTCATGCCCGGCATGGTCAATCTGCACGGGCATTCTGCCATGACACTTTTGCGTGGACTGGCAGATGATCTGAGCCTGATGGACTGGTTGCACAATCATATCTGGCCAGCCGAGAAAAAACATGTATCAGAAGAATTCGTCTTCGATGGCAGCGTGTATGCCATGGGAGAAATGCTGCGCGGTGGCACAACCACCATCAATGACATGTATTTCTACAATGACGATGTAGCGCGCGCAGGCCTGCATACCGGCATGCGCACTGTGGTCGGTTGCAGTGTGCTGGAATTCCCTACTGGCTATGCGGCGGACGCCGACGGCTATCTGGAAAAAGCACTGGCATCGCATCAGGCATTCAAGGGGCAAAGCGGGGTGTCTTTCCGCCTCGCCCCGCATGCGCCTTATACAGTGTCAGACGCAACTTTCAAAAAAATAGTCGCGCTGGCGGACAAGCATGACATGGGCATACACTGCCACATCCATGAAACCATGGATGAGGTCAATGACAGTATCAGGGATCATGGCATACGCCCTTTGCAGCGCCTGCATAATCTGGGACTGCTGTCACCACGCCTGATTGCCGCCCACATGGTGCATGCGAATGAAGATGAAATCAAACTGCTGGCACAGCAAGGCGTACATATCGCTCATAATCCGGCCAGCAATTTGAAACTGGCTTCCGGCTTTGCACCTGTCCATGCAATGCAAACTGCCGGTGTCAATGTGGGTATAGGCACGGATGGAGCTGCCAGCAATAACAAGCTGGATTTACTCGGTGATCTTCGCATGGCAGCATTGCTGGCGAAAGCAGTATCCAGTAACCCGACTGCATTAAACGCTGGCAATGCGCTGGAAATGGCGACACTGGCCGGTGCCAAAGCATTGGGCATAGACCAACAAATTGGTAGCCTGGTAGCAGGCAAACTCGCTGACGTGATTGCGATTGACCTGTCTGCCATTGAAACCCTGCCGCTGTTTGATCCTGCCTCACAAATTGTCTATGCCGCCGGACGCGAACAGGTCAGCCATGTCTGGGTTAACGGACGCTGTCTGATGGCTGATCGCAAACTGCAGACTGTAGATGAAGACCAGCTCAAGGACAAGGCAAGATGGTGGCAACATAAAGTTGCCACAGCTTAGGTTTTCAATTTCAACATATAAATATTGATCTCCATATGAAACCAGCATATTCAATTTTTAAACTGAGCATTATCAGCGGCTTGATTGCAGGCTCTGGCCTGCCTCTGGCAGTGGCTCAGGCGGCGACGCCTTTGACAACGATCGCCGAACAAAGCGGCTTCAAAAAAACCGGGCGTTATGAAGAAGTGGAAAAGCTGTGTCAGGTTTTCCAGAAAACCTACCCCAAAGAAGTGCGCTGTCTGGAATTTGGCAGGACACCAGAAAATCGCCCCATGCTGGCTCTGCTGATCACGCGCAGTGGTGCATTCACACCCGCCCAGGTGGCAAAGAAAGCTTTACCGGTAACGCTGATACAGGGTGGCATACATGCTGGTGAGATAGACGGTAAGGATGCCGGTTTTCTGGCGCTGCGCAAGATTTTGGACAACAAGACAGGCAACAAGACGGCAGAGCATCTGCTGGACAAGCAAGTCTTATTATTTGTCCCGGTCTTCAATATAGACGGACATGAACGCTTTGGTGCATGGAACCGGCCAAATCAGCGTGGCCCGGAAGAAATGGGCTGGCGTACTACGGCGCAAAACTTCAATCTGAACCGGGATTATGTGAAAGCAGATGCGCCTGAAATGCAGGCCATGCTAAAGCTGATTAATACCTGGGATCCGCTGGCAGTGATTGATTTGCATGTGACCGACGGTGCCAAATTTGAACATGATATTTCAATACAGGTAGAGCCAGTTAATTCCGGCGATATGGCATTACGTGAGGCTGGCAAAGCCTTGCGTGACAATGTTATCGCAGACCTGACCAGGCAGGGCTCTCTGCCCCAGTCATTTTATATGTCATTCGTGCGTGAAGATGACCCCATGTCTGGCTTTATCGACAGTGTTCCTCCGCCACGTTTTTCCAGTGGTTACCCAGTATTGCGCAATCGCTTTGGCATGCTGGTAGAAACCCATTCATGGAAAGACTACGCTACCCGTGTACGCATCACCCGCAACACTGTAGTTTCAGTGCTGGAGCAAGTTGCAGCTAATGGAGCGCAATGGTTGACAGCTACCAGGGCAGCAGACCAGCGTGCCGTGCAATTGGCAGGCCAGAGTTTGTCTGTCACTTACAAGACCACGGAAAAGGCCAGGGACATAGATTTCCGTGGTTATGCCTATACGCGCACCATGTCCGATATTTCTGGGGCCTTGATGACGCGCTATGATGAAAGCAAGCCACAAATCTGGAAAGTAAAACTGCGCGATGAGATTGTGCCAGATGCACAAATCACCTTACCCAAGGGGGGCTACATCGTCCCTGTCGCTTATAGCAAAGCTGTCGCAGAAAAACTGCAACAGCACGGTATAGAATTCCGCACGATCAATACCGATTTGAATGTCATTTCTGCTGATCAGTTCGCTACCAGCAAGGCCAGCTTGCAGCCACAGTCATTTGAAGGACGGCAAACCATGAAGCTGCAAGGTTTATGGAGAAACCAGACACAAAGCGTGCGCAAAGGTGCTTTATTCATTCCCATTGCGCAGGCAAAAGCACGTCTCGTTGCAGGCCTGTTTGAGCCGCAAGCACCGGATGCGCTGGTCAACTGGGGCTGGTTCAATGGTGCGTTTGAACGCAAAGAATATATGGAAGCCTATGTGGCCGAAGATGTAGCTCGCGAACAACTCGCGAGCGATACGCAATTGAAAGCAGCGTTCGACAAGCGAATTGCAGAAGATCCTGAATTTGCCAAGAGCGCCACTGCCCGCCTGGAGTTCTTTGCACAGCGCCATTCGTCATGGGACAAGCGCTATCAGGTTTATCCTGTGCTGCGACTGGATTTTGTGCCCCAATAAAACAGCGTGGTCTGCCACATGCAAGCTCAGTTGCATGTGGCGAAATTTTAATGAAAGAACAGGTAAGCGACAAAAATCGCTGCGACCACGCCGGCAAAGTCAGCCAGCAAGCCCATGGAAATCGCATACCGGGTTTTGCGTATGCCCACCGAACCGAAATACAGGGCGACGATATAAAAGGTAGTATCAGCCGAACCCTGGAAGATGCAGGCGAGGCGGCCAACAAAAGAATCCACGCCATACGTCTTCATGGCATCCACCATCATTGCCCGTGAGCCTGAGCCGCTAAGCGGCTTCATCAAGGCTGTCGGCAAGGCTGAAGTAAAGTCAGTATTCAAACCCATTTGCGTAAACAACCAGGTAAAACCAGAAACAACAAAACCCAACACGCCAGAATTGCGCAAAACACCAATTGCGACGAGCATGCCAACCAGGTAAGGAATAATCGTCAGCGAAGTCTGAATGCCGCCTTTGGCACCTTCAATGAAGGCTTCATACACATTCACTTTCTTGCGCATCGCCCCCAGCATAAAGCTGATGATAATGCTGAACAGCAAGAGATTGGCACTGACTTTGGAAAATACTTCAATATCGGTACGACTCATGTGCTGACTCATATACCAGACCAGGGCAACGATAAAACTCGTCAGACCACCCAGCCAGGCAATCACCACGCGGTCAAATAAATTAATGCGCTGCCGGATGGCAACAGCAATCAGGCCAACCACGGTAGCCACGTAAGTAGCAATCATGCAGGGTATAAAAATGTCAGAGGGATCTTTCGCCCCCAGCACTGCACGCTGTGCCATGATAGCCAGAGGGATCAGTGTAAGGCCCGAAGTATGCAGCACCAGGAACATGATTTGCGCATCACTGGCTTCGTCCTTGCTGGGGTTCAGGCTTTGCAGGCTCTCCATGGCCTTCAGACCAAAGGGAGTGGCTGCATTATCCAGTCCCAGTAGATTCGCTGAAAAATTCATGACCATGTGGCCATTGGCAGGATGATTTTTCGGCACACCAGGAAATATCCTGGCAAAAAAGGGCGCGATTATTTTAGCGATAAAATCAATTGCCCCGGCTTTTTCACCTATATTCATGATACCCAGCCAGAGAGTCATGACACCGGCCAGTGGCAAGGCAATATCCATGACGCCTATGCGTGCAGATTCAAAAGTCCCATCCATGATGCGCTTGAATACTTCCACATCACCCAGTATCAGCCATTGCGCCAGGGCCGCAATAAAGCCGATCAGAAAAAAACCTGTCCAGATGTAGGTAAGCAGCATAGTGTTCAATATGGGATAAGTGTGCAGGCTTTTTATCATGAAAAGCTTGCGCTGTAGTATGAAAATTTCACTGCGCGCCATAAGCGCCTGGTATGGATGCACTCCATGGCTGTAACATCTGCTTGCAGTTTTACATGGCTATATACAAATTCCTGTCAGCCTCATTGTTCTTGGCAGCGTTATATGAACATCCAAACGAAGGAAGATATGCCATGAAAACCAGTCAACTCATCAAAGGCCTGTTATCGACCCTGCTGATTTGTGCTGCAAGCGCAAATACAGTGTTTGCCCATGATGCATATGTCAGGGATCATCGCTGGCACCCGGTGCCACCAGTACATCAGGTAGTGCGCAGCTACAATTACGTCTATTACCCGTCGCATCAGGTGTACTACGCGCCAGCGCAAGGTAACTGGTACTGGACGAATGGCGGCGTCTGGCAAAGCGGTAGTCGCCTGCCCTACGGTGTCAACCTGAATGTCAATCTTGGTGGCGTCCCCATCGTTTTAAGCTCTCCCAGACCTTATGTAGAACACGTTTATGTAGAGCAAAACTATGGTCGTCCATGGCGTGACCGTCATGGCTGGCACCACGACAGGCATTACGGACGTGAATGGCGTGAATGGCGCGAAGAAAGACGTGAACGCCACCATGATCACCACTGGCGCTAGGGTATATTAAGAGTGAGGGCAGTTGCGACTACGACGGCTGCTCCTTACTTTGCCTAGTTCCCCACCAGGCCAGCAGCAATATTGACGGAAAAACCGACGACTGCCACGTTAAAGAAAAAACTAAGCACGGATTGCGCAAGCACAGTCTTGCGTGTCTGCTGGTTCATCACCATCACATCTGAAGTTTGTGCTGCAACGGCAATGGTGAAAGAAAAATACAAAAAGTCCCAGAAATCAGGCATGTCCTCATCTTCAGGAAAGTGCAAGGCTGGCTTGTCTTGCGGTGCACTATAAAACAGCAAGGCGTAGTGAAAACAAAAAATTACGCCCAGCAGCAACCATGAGCCCAGCACCGTGCTGATGGCAAACAAGTATTTGATGACTCTGGCTTCACTACTGGCACCTGCCATGCCAGACAACTCATGGATGATGGCCAGCAAACTGATGGCTGCTGCCAGGGACAGCAACACCAGTACCGCCACTGCACTTTCATCTTCTTGCTGAGCCATCTTGCGTACCGCATGTTTATCTGCGCACATCATTAGCCAGGCCATCAGGAAAAGATATGTCCACACAGCGACATTCCAGCCACAAAGCGCACGGGTAATCCAGGAAACCGACCCAGGTAGCAAAATCGCCGCCAGGCTGCCGAAGCCCAAAGTGAGCAAAAGACGTGGGCGACGTTGGATGATTTGTTTAATGATGGATCCTGTTTGAGAATAAAGATGAGTATTGATATACGTTCTAATATGACGATATCACATAGTTAATTGAAGTAAATTACAGAATCAAACTAGACTCTGCGACAGGTGTAGTATATTCAATATCAATTGATATTTTGTCATATTCATCACCAAGCATATCTGATTTGTGCGTCTTAATAAAAATCAACTTTCCTTTAGGTAATTTTTAATTACACTGAGGCTATAGATAAGGCACATCTCACCCTATTGATGAAATGAGTTCTGATTATTGACCAGCACGCTGATTCTGCGAGGCCAGCACCATGAACAGACATTACCACTACTTGCCACTTTCCAAGGTCACTCCGGGAACAGTGTTGGCCGATGATTTGCTTGATAAGGTTGGCCATGTATTACTGCCAGCCGGTACCACCTTGACTGAGCGCATGCTACTAGCGATTGCCCAACATGACATACATCAGTTGTCGGTTGAAGGTGAAACTGGCACTGAACAAGAACAAATTGAGGATCTTGCAACAAAATTAAGCCGGATGGAGAAAATTTTCCGCCACGTAGCTGATGCTGAACCTGCGAGCACCTTGAAATCCTATGTCATTCATTACCGTCAGGGTGAAGCAAAATGACTGATACCAACGAATTCAAAGTGCAGTTGGAAGACATGGTTAAAAGAATCAAGGACCTGCCTACCTTGCCAGAAGTCGCCATGGAAATGCTGCAGAATCTTGACGATGAGGAAAGCAGTCTGGATATGGTGACTGAAAAAATCGCCCTGGATCATTCCGTCACCGCGAAACTGTTAAGGCTCGCCAACTCCTCCTACTACGGCAATAATTCCAAGGTAGTCACCTTGCAGCAGGCAACTGCCATGTTGGGCGTCAAGAATGTGAAAAACCTCATACGCATGACGGCCTTGTCGAACAAATTCCCAACAGCGAGTTGTCCTGCATTTGATTTCAAGGCATTCTGGCGTCACAGCGTCGCAACGGCAATCTGTGCCGAGCTGATTTCACGTGCACTGCACATGAAGCATGATTTTGCATTCACTGCGGGTTTATTGCATGACATAGGCAAGCTGGTGCTGGTTACTGCTTATCCAGCAAATTATGATCAGGTTTTGCGCCATCAAAAGAATGCCGACTGTCTTTTAATTGAGGCTGAACGCAGCATCCTGCACATTGACCATGTAGACGCTGGTGTGGCGCTGGCAACGCACTGGAATTTTTCTGAAGCTGTCTGTGACGCCATACGCGGACATCATCATCCTGAGCAAGAAAATCTGAACGTCCTTGCCTCAGTCGTACATGTAGCAAATGCAATTGTGCACGCACTTGACCTCGCACATGATGAAAACAATATGCTGCCCTTGCTGTCGCAAGCGGCTTGGGATACGCTAGGGCTTGGTGAAGCTGACTACCTGAGCATTTTCCGTGAAACTGAAATGCGTTTCGATGCCATGGATCAGATCGTACTTTGACATTCTTAATTTTGCCTCATGTATCTGGATAAAACGATTTTGGAACGACTCATGCTTTTCAGGGAAACGGATTATCGTATCGAAGATATCCATCTTTTCCGCGATATTACTGAGGACAATAGAAAACTCATTGCCGATATCATCAAGGATTGCCTGGTAGTCAAGGCATACACAGGACAGATTGTTCTGGATGCCAATAGTTCGGGTGCGAAACTGTACATCGTCTTGAAAGGTGCTCTGGGTGTCAGCCGCCTGACCGAAGAAAGCAATCAGCTGGAAAATACCATCACGCAGTATCTGCCCGGTGAGTGCGTGGGAGAAATCTCGGTTCTTGATGAAGAAATTCATTCTGCGACCATCTCCGCCATCAGCGAAAGCGAATTATTGTTGATAGAAGCAGAAACCTTGTGGCGTCTGATCGACGAATCAAATGGCGTAGCCCGCAACCTCTTGCAGCTTTTATCCTTCCGCATACGCGCTGCTAATGCAAAAATCCGTAGCCGCCAAAAAGTAGGTGAATTTTATCGCCAGCTATCAATGGTAGATGGTCTGACAGGCTTGCATAACCGCGCCTGGCTGAACGCACAACTACCTGGCATGGTTCAGCATGCCCATGCTACCGGCGCAGCCCTGAGCATCATTATGGTAGATCTGGACCACTTCAAGCGCTTTAATGACGAACATGGTCATTTGCTGGGAGACGACGCCTTGCAGACTGCCGCAAAAGTATTAAATGCAGGTTTGCGTCCCAGCGACTTTGCAGCGCGCTATGGCGGTGAAGAGATGATGGTCATACTGCCTGGGGCCAATCATAAATCTGCTATGGGGGTAGCGCAAAGGCTGTGCAGCAGGCTGGGCAAAACCAAGGTATTTGTTGACCGCCAAAAACCTCTCCCCCATATTACGGGCTCATTTGGAGTCGCCACTTTAGTGACAGGCCAGGATAGCAATGAGCTCATCAGCTGCGCAGACCTCGCCTTGTATCGCGCCAAAGATAACGGGCGCAATCAAGTCGCAAGTTAAATCAGGCAAGACAGACAAAACAAAGGCACCATATGTGTAGTATGGCGCCTTTGTTGTTTACATCAAATTACTTCTTTACTTGCCAGACTGATTTGCGTAAATGACCCAGTAACGTGCCAGATCAGCTGAGCCATCTGTGCCGCGCACTGTTTTCAAGGTCTTGATCGCATTGGCTTTCTTGCCTGCCTGCAGTTGAGCAATACCAAGGTGCAATTTGGCATCATCTTCTTGCTTGAGGCCACCTTTGGCGATGCCCTCTTCTATCATGGTGATGCCTTTGTCGAAGTTGCCAGCAGTCACATAACCATAGCCGATATTGACCAGACCGTTACCATCCTTGGCAGCCTTGGCTTCCGCCTCACTTGCAGCCAGACCTTTGGTAGTTTCAGCTTGGGTTTTATTTGCCATGTCGCGCAAGCGCTTGTGACGGTCAGCATCTTTACCCTCGCCTAATGCGCCAGCCTTGTAGCCAGCGTCAATGATCTTGGTTGCTTCAGCCGGATAGCCAGCCTGAATCGCAAACAAAGACATGTCCATGTAATCAGCACTCTTGGTGATTTGACCCAAGGCCAGCTTCAAGCGCATCAAGTCCAGTTTCAAACGATCAGAATAACCTGGTTTTCTTTCGATGTTATTCAACAGATTAACCCAGTATTCTTTCTTACCGTGGTAAGCCACCATCTTTTCCAGAGCACTGGAGTAAGTAGCCAGATCCTTGCGCTTCAGAGCGTCATTGGACTGATATTCGAGATTGGTCAGGCTTGGTGTACGACCAGCTTTTTCATCGGCGGCCAATTCTGCATTGATTTCCTTCATTGCCTTTGCACTGTCACCACTCTGCAACATGGCTTGTGTGAGGTAAGGGCGCAGCGAAGGATCTGTACCACCGTCAGCATAGTAGCGGTTATACCATTGTGCAGCTTTGCCGTAGTTACCTGCCTTGAAATAGGCATTCGCCAGGACCTGTATCATTTGCAACTGCTCTTTACCACCCAGTTTATTCGCAGAAACAATGGTTTCAGCTGAACGGATCACAGTATCATTGTCGCCAGCGGCAGAAGCGATGGACAAGCGCATGCGCTCAATGGTGAAGTTTTCATTGACTGTCTTGCCGCCAACACTGTCGGCTTCATGAATCTTTGACAGCGCCTCTCTGAATTTCTTCGCTTTGTACAACTCACCAGCAGCTTGTACGATGCGGCCAATCTCAGGGCGCATGGACTCTTGGGCATAAGCTTGATTTGCTGCAATATTTGTTAATTCCGGAGCGGCTGCAAAGCCAATAGCTGCAAACAATACAGCAATACGAGACAAGCGAAGTTGCTTCATATGTTGATCTCTCAATCAATAAATTTAATAAACTTTGGGATTGCAGCTTAGAAATACGCAAAGCCCAACCCGCGAATATGAAAAATGGCAGGGGTAACCCTGCCAATTTTCTATCATACCTTAATAACTCAGCATTGATACGCCGAAAACGTCATGAAATGCGTATTTATCATTTCAAGAACTGCTCATTCCCGACCATACCGATCTTGGTGACACCAAGACGCTGTGCCGCCGCCATGACCGCAGCCAC
>NZ_JBYTAV010000021.1:0-63002 GCF_058788535.1 Undibacterium sp. FW305-107 | reverse complement strand
TCGGCAATTTGGTTCAGCGTGAAGCTTTGGGCCATCCAGTACGCCAGACCATTTGGGTCCGCTGGACGGTTGAAGTATGCGATGTAAAGCTTTTGGATATCAGCAGCTGTATTAGCCATTTAAGAACTCCTAATTTAATTAATTTAAAAAGTGCGAAGCTTGCTTTTTAGGCACTTACTCGCGTTACGGCAAGCAGATAATCGCAGAAGCACCCAATCGAAGATGTGACTGAAATCACATTTTCAAAAAAAAGCAATACCTAACAACATTTGGCTTGTTATTCCGAAATTTTTCATTTGCTCTGCAGAAACAGCTTTCAAATGAAAAGCCTAGATATGACTTTGCCAACCTACAATTATAAGGCCTGACCTGAAGTAAACCAAAATGAATATTTCGTTACATCAAATAACAAAATCATTTACAGACTTAAGTATTATCTGATGTAGCAAATCAACCCGGCCAAGACACAGACCCACGCTGTGTGCTTTAAGTTCAAGCCTGTATATAGGCAATATCATTTGTGAACTTTTTCGAGGTTTCTTCCTACAAATACAAAAGGGCTTCCGCAGAAGCCCTTTTGTATTTCAACGACAGGATCAAGCAGTATTAAATATTACTGTTTACCCCAATTCGTCACTCCATACACCATGCGCGTGCCATCTTCATTCAATTTTGACTGGAATATATAAGCTGCAGTACCGCCTTTTTCATTAGTCACAACCCCTTGTATGGACATATTTGCAGCTGGCACATATTGATTTGCACCATATAAGATACCCGTGCTGGTAACAGTTCCCTCACCTTTCAAGGCAAATTTTTCACTACCAGAAATCACATCAAACCCCGTAGTGAATGTCGCTTTAGCAAAATCCAGCTGCAATTTAGCGTTTTCCAGCTTGGCTGCCGACTCCAGACTCTTGATATTATCTACGACAACTGCCTGACTATCTTTCAAGGCAAAGCCCATAGAACCAGTGGTTGGAACTTGCCATTCCGTATTTTTAGCCTGAAAAATAGCAAAGTAAGCATTAGTACCACGTGCAGAAGCGCCATTCTGGTCTTGCTTGGTAATATCAAAGTCAGCTTTTTGGCCGAAAAGCTCAAACCAGCGCCCCCAGATAATGGTGTTAGTCAATGCTGCACCATTGCCATTGCCAGCACCATTATTATTTGGCGTTTTGTTGGTATTCGAAGCCAGGGTCTGTTTGACACCACCGACCTTGTTGGGGTCAAGATTAGGATCCGTTGCAGCTGGGGCAATCAAAGTAGCGCTATTATTAGCTGCACTTTTACTGCCCGGTTCATCTGGCCTTGGAGGAGCAATGGCATCTGGCGTTAAACCAGGAGCTGATTGCAATAATTGCGGCTTGCTCTGACCTTTGTTGATCTGCAATAAAACACCTTGTTGACGGGCGAATAACTCGGCAGCGGCAACACCTTCACACGGACCTGCACCTTGTGGTGAGCAAGCACCGCCAAAACCACTGACAACAATGCCACCATCAACAACGACTACACGCGTTGTATCCTTGTCGGTAAAGACTGTGAAGTCCGTACCACGCACACCGATAGCAGCTACAGGAGTATTAAAGCGGAAATTCTGTCTCGCCAGTTTCACGGCGCTACCAGAAACACTGCGTGCAACGCCAGAGATCAACTCCAACTTGACACGCGTATTGGCAGGATTCTGTTTATCAATATGATAATTGACAATGCGAGCTTCACTATTCGGGCGCACGATCAACAAACCATCATCCATGGTTTTCAAATAAATGTAACCATCGGTCCCAGTTTTAATACTGGCTCCCTCTGCAACGGCACTATCAACGCTTGCTGATTTTCCATTAATGTCAACCTTGCCCCAGACTGCCGTGACTTTCACCGCATCTTCTGCGTATGCCATCGCGGGAATCGCCAGCATGAATGCCAGCATCCACCGGACCAGCTGGCTCAGCACATTCTCTGTTTTACTCTTCATATTATTTCCTCGCTTGCCTGAGCAACCGGCAAAGACTTTCACACCGGGCACACATTGCTCCGGCTTATACCGATTTACACTTGCTCATTTACACCTGCTCATATTTTTAGCATTATCCACTGAAATACAAAAAATATTGTGACGGTGATCACAATTTACGATTTCAGGCTACTATAACAGTTTTTTGCCAAGCCATTGAAAGCAGAAGCATTATCATGGATGCACAAAGCAATGATGGATAAACAAGTATTCTCGCCAAGACTATGCATCAATTTATTGCCGTCACGCAAAAAGATGTACAAGTTTTAACACACTTTATTTAATCCAGCTTATGATGCTGCCAAAATCATTTTGATTGATATGAACTTCCAGATCACCTCATTGCCCAGTGAATAATTCAACGGACCTTCTTACGCAATCATGAGGCCTGTATCTGAGTTTTTTTTGCGTATTCCTGCCAAAACCTATTTATGGCTGGTGATAGCCATCATGGCGGTCGGCTTGTGCGCGCTGAACGAGTGTTTGCCGGAAAGCCGCCGTCCTCTGCCAGGTGATGAGTGGGTAAGAGACCAGTTTGTACAGCTACGTGCAAAAAACCAGCCGGAAGAACGCCTGGCACTGATAGATATTGATGACCATAGCATTTCCGTATTAGGGGCAGCGCCATGGCCCAGGGAGCGCATTGCTGATTTGATAGAGAAACTTATTACTGAGTTTGATGTACGCGGCGTCGCCCTGGATATATATTTTGAAGAACATAAAGATACAGTAGGAGACCAAAGACTGGCAGCACTGGCAGCACATGGCCCGGTAGTATTGGCTCAGGCATTTGATTTTGACAAAAACAAACAGACACCGGCGCGCAACGGCCAACTGACAGGCGGCACCCCGGTTACTGCCTATACTCAGGCAGAGCGTGCCAGCATGGCGCAAGCCACGGGCTATATTGCCAATCATTCTGGCCTCAGCAATGCGCGCTACATCAGCAATATCGGATTTGTGCCTGACTCAGATGGAACTTTACGGCGAATTCCAGTTCAGACTCGCTTCGAAGGGAAAGTTTACTCTGAATTATCACGTGTCTTGCTGGAATGCTGCTCAAAGATGCGCAAAGATCAGCTGTTTGCGCATAAGAGCCGTTTTTCAGATGTAGATGAAAATGGGTTTTCGCGCGTTGAGTATAGCCGCACACTGTCTTCATATGAAGTCGTGCCTGCCCTGAGTGTGTTGCAGGATACGACGCCGCTGGAGGCTTTGCGCGGCAAATATATCATCATAGGCTCATCTTCCCTGGCATTGGCGGACAGAGTACCAACGCCATTATGGTATTCGACCAGCGGTTTTCTGGTACACGCTCAGGCGCTGAGTACGATGCTGGATGAACATGAAGGAAGAACCTATGTGAAATGGCCGGGGCGTTTGATTGCCGTATTGTTTACACTGCTGACTGCAGGAATGGCGATGTTTATGTTCCCTCGCTTTTCTGCTCTGTCAAATACCCTGATGCTGGGTCTGGCTTCAGTTGCCTGGGTGGCACTGGCTTATCTGGTGGTAGACCATGATATGTGGTTTTCCCCAGTCGGCCCCCTGGCAGCGAACTTTTTTTTATTGGCGGTTGCCGTACCTTTTGGCTGGCAAACTGCGCAACGCAAATCAAGAAGGTTATTAGGGACTCTGCAACAATATGTCGCCAAAGCAGTTGTACAAGAATTATTACGAAGTGATTTGAAAGACCCGCTGGCACCAAGGCAACTGCATGTAACTACGCTGATTGCAGATATGGAGGGCTATACCAGCCAGGTAGAAAACTTGCCCATGGAAGAAGCCGCCAGCCTGACACGTGAATTTCTCGAATGCCTGACTGGTCCCGTGCTGGGCAAAGGTGGCACACTGGATAAATACACTGGCGATGGCCTGGTAGCTTTTTGGGGAGCACCGCTGCCTGTAGAAAATCATGCCGATCTGGCTGTGGATGCAGCAATAGAAATCGTCAGAAATGTCAGAAAATTGAGTGCCCAATACGAACAACAAGGGAGAAAAAAGATTAGAGTAAGAATCGGAATAGAAAGCGGCATTGCGATTGCAGGAGATTTTGGCAGTTCCTTCCGTAGCATTTACACCGCCGTCGGCGACAGTGTAAATACAGCATCACGCCTGGAGGATGCAGCTCGTCATTACCCGCATGACATCATTATCGGCAAGGGTACCGTGGATGGTTCAATCAGACATCAGTTCCAGCCACTGGGCGAGCGTCTGCTGAAAGGCAAGGAAAAACCGACTACCATATACACGGTAGAGGTTACTGCATGAGAATGTCCCATAAGATAGCGCGTCAATTACCAATCTTGATGCTGTTGCTGGTATTTGGCAGTGCTGTCGCAAAAGCTGACAATGAAGCGGAAAGTGAAAACCTGTACCTGGAAGCATTGAAAGCCATCAGCGAAAAGCGCAACGATGATGCCAAGGCCATGCTAAGTGCCCTGATAGAGAAAAAGCCATTGCACGCAGGTGCGTGGCTGGATCTGGCGATGCTACAGTGCAAACTGGGTAATAAAGAAGAGGCCGATAAAGTATTGTTTAAAATGCGGCAAAACTTGCCTTTGTCAGAAGACCAGTTATATAAACTGGAATTATGGCAACCCAAAAGTTGTATTCCTGCCGCACCTGAACGGCGTATTGCCTTAGCTGTAGAGGCAGGGTATGACACGAATGTTAATCAAGGTGCCAGCAATCCCTTTTTCACATTCGGGAGTGGTACCGAACAAATAACCTTGCAGCTTTTGCCTGAATATCAGCCCAAAGCAGACCGGTTTGCAAGTTTATCTGGCAACATCTCTCAGGAAATCAGTAATAACGGTACTCTGGGCTTTGCTCAGGTACGTCTGCGCAGTTATGACAGCCTGAGCGCGTATAACACACTGGCGCTTGCCGTCGGCGTAGAAAAACCGTGGAAATGGCAAGACTACAGTATCAGAGGTACCGGCCTGATCAGCGCGCTGAGCCTGGGTGGTAAACTGTATCAAAAGCAGGAAATCGTACAATTGCGCATGTCACCACCAGTCGGTCAGGATAGTCCCTGGCGTTTCAGTGCAATAGCCGGATTGACCAATGTGCAGTATCCGACTCTGGGTAATTTTGATGCACACACCTTGGAATTACGAGGCCTGCTGTCCTACGAAACCCAGAAATACCAGTTACAAGCTGGCCTGGCAGCAATGGCAGACCGCGCTCATGCAGATAGACAGGGCGGACACAGGACTGGCTATTATGGCAATTTGAATCTGAGGCGCCAATTATTCCAGCAAAGCGAGCTTGAATTAGGCTGGAGCAAGCAAGTATGGCAAAGTGCAGAGATTTACTCACCCAATCTGATTGATGTAGCAAGGCGACAAGATATCCAGATGGTGAAAGCTGGATTAAATTGGTATTTCACAGACAAACAGTCACTGCAATTGGAATTCCGTGCGATAAATAACAAGGAAAATATCTCCATCCTTCAATACAATAGCAAGTCGGTACAATTGAGCTGGCAATGGCAAAATTTCTGAATTTTAATTTTATGTCAGCATCATCACTTGCCATCATCTATGAATCAGGAAATATTGAAAACGAATGAAGGGTCACCAATTGGCAATACAAGCCCCTTCAACATTGGATTGATCAATGACAGTATCAAATAACGAAGTCGCTGTTATTCACAACAAGGCACCGGGCGGGGAGTCGCAAACGCCCTTGCCTGGGCAGTTGCAATTAAATATTCCCATTCAGACCAAAGTACAGGTCAAAGTCAACCAGATTACAGTCAACTTGCGCAATATCCCCCTGTTAATGGGGTTGAGCGACGAGGACATGAACAAGGTCAAGGGCGACATGCGCGTGCGTCACTTCAATAAACGGGATGTGGTATTGCAAAAGGGTGGCATCGGTGACAGCCTGTTATTTTTGCTCTCAGGACAATTGCAAGTCGTCGATGTTACCGAAGATGGCCGCGCTATTGGTTTGCGCATGCTAAAGGAAGGTGATTTTTTTGGTGAAATAGCCATCATCAATGGCACTCCGCGTTCTGCCTCGGTAGTCGCTTTGAGCAATGTGCTAGTAGGCTTTTTACCCAGTGCCACGGCACTGCATTTGTTTTCGCACTCACCAGCCATGGCAAACATGATGCTGCGCCATCTGGCTGAAAAAATCCAACGCGATTCTGAATTCCGTGCCTTGCTCAGCATAGGCAATACTTCGCGTCGCATCTACGCCTTCATTGCCCTGTTCAAAAAAATCATGCCAGGCAATCTCGAGGTCATAGAAAACCTGCCCACTCATCAGGACATTGCCATGATGATCAACACCAGCCGCGAAACCGTTACCCGCGCGCTCTTGCATCTGGCCCAGCAAGGCATAGTCGAAAAAGACTTGCATCGTCTCATCATCCGCAAACCTGACGAGCTGCAAAAACTGGCGCTGGGCGCTACCGTGTGAACACAGCCGCACACCTGATACAGTGCCAGGCTGCCCGCCATGCTATTTAATTCCTTTGGATTCCTGTTCCTCTTCCTGCCCATCACACTGGCAGTATGGTGGCTATGCAAGCATCAATGGGGATTAAGACCGGCTTTGGGCTGGCTGGTGCTGGCTTCGCTGGTATTTTATGCAGTCTGGGATGTGCGTTATCTGGCAGTGCTCCTGAGTTCGATCAGTATCAATTTCTGGCTCGGTGGCAGCATCCTGAAGGCCAGGCAGCAAGCGCTGGATCTGCACGCAACAAGATGGATGAAGGCAGGCATCGTCTTTAACCTGCTGGTACTGGGTGGTTTCAAATACACCTATTTTTTGCTCGCCAATCTGTTCGCGGCATTCCATGCAGCACCACCGATAGACCCCATCATCCTGCCATTGGCAATCTCGTTTGTCACCTTCCAGAAAATTGCCTATCTGGTTGATTGCAGGCATGGTGATGTGCACAGACACAATGTGCTCGACTATCTGTTTTTTGTTTCCTTTTTTCCGCAACTGATCGCCGGGCCTATCGTGCATCACAAGCCTTTGATTGCGCAAACCAGGGCAGATGAAAATCCCCTGTTCAGACAAAAAGAAGCACTCATCACCGGCGTGTGTTTTCTCGCACTTGGCTTGTTCAAAAAAACCATCCTGGCCGACAGCATGGCGCGCTATGCCAGCCCGGTTTTTGAGCTGGCCAGGCAAGCAACACCGGGTAGCGAAGCAGCATGGCAGGCCATGCTGGCGTATAGCTTGCAATTGTATTTTGATTTTTCTGCGTATTCAGACATGGCAATAGGCCTGGCGCTGATGTTTGGCTTCAAGCTGCCAGTCAATTTTTTCTCGCCTTATAAAGCCACTTCCATCATCGACTTCTGGCGGCGCTGGCACATGACGCTGTCCAGTTTCTTGCGCGATTATCTGTACATACCCCTGGGCGGAAACCGCCACGGCCAATTCATGCGTTACCGCAATCTATGGCTGACGATGCTGCTAGCTGGCATCTGGCATGGTGCTGGCTGGAACTTTTTTTTATGGGGTGCTTTGCATGGCACTATGCTGCTCATCAATCACTTCTGGCACCATGTACTGGAAAGCAGTTCAGCGCTAAGCAGACTATGGGGGAAACTACCCAAAATAATTACTATCGCTGTGACCTTCATCCTCGTTGCCTTCGCCTGGGTATTGTTCCGTGCGCCTGATATGACAAGTGCCGGACATATGTATACCGCTTTGCTGCAACCTGGCTCAGGCGTACATCTACCCGCCCTGCCCTGGAAAAATATCGCCCAGATATTTGAAGGCTTGTTGAGCACAGCACCAGATGCAGGCTGGTTGTGGATAGGCATAGGCATGGCTGTCGTCTGGTTCTTGCCTAACACGACAGAATTACTGAATTACGATCCCAGCCCGAATATCGCAATCAGACCACTCAGCGAAAAAAGGCAAATCACATTCGGTATCATTGCAGGCATCTGCCTGTGGTTTGCGCTGAAATGGATGGCAGTCAGGCCAGCCACAGAATTTTTGTATTTTAATTTTTAGTTGGGCGAGGATATGAAGAAATTCTTGCTCGCATTGACCGGCAGTTTTTTGGTTCTCAGCCTGTTATGGATAGTCGGCATCAAATACCAGCTCGGTTCGCCGACAGCCAGCTCACGCTGGGTTTATGATGCTTATCAACATAAAATCCACGCAGCACAAGTAGTCAAAACACCACGTGTATTGATCGTGGCAGGTTCAAATGCCATGTTTGGCATAGATTCAGGCATGCTGGAAGATTACTGGCACAAACCTGTCGTTAATCTCGCTGTCAATGCAGGGCTAGGCTTGCCTTATATACTGGATGTATCACGTCGAGTCGCACGCCCCGGCGACACCATACTCATGCCCATGGAATATGCGCTTTACCTTGATGAGGGCAAAGCCAATTCGCAGATTATCGACTATGTCATGGCCAGGGATCTCGATTACTGGCGCAGCCTGTCACGCATTACTCAACTGCAATATGCCGCAGGTTTGGGAGCAGATCGCTGGCTGCATGGTTTGCGGCATTTGCCAGACGGACCGGTCACCAGCGGCACTTATGGAGCTCATCATCTTGATACAAGAGGTGATCAGACCCACACAAGCGCAGCAGAACGCAGCGCTGGCGATATCGCCTCAGTCAAAGCAACCAAAGCCTGGGATTACGCGCATAGAGCAGCCATAGAAACTGGCGGCTGGAAGCTCATGGAAAATTATGCGAAATGGGCAAAGGAAAATAACATCTGCCTGATCGCCATGCCCACAGTCTTGCTGCATCATGCCAAATACGATACAGATGCAGAAGACCTGGCCTTTTACGCAGGGCTACCAGACCGCATGAATCAACTGGGCATAGCGTATCTGGGGAAGCCAAAAGATTTCATGTATCCGGAGAGCTGGTTCTTTGATACTGATCACCACCTGCAAGACTGGGCCAGACAAAAGCATACTGCAAAGCTGATCGCTTTACTGCAAACACGTTCTCAGGCAGCTTGCGGCCGGCCATAAAAAACGGCGGAATATATCCGCCGTTTTTGTGCGCTCAGATGCGACCAATATCGATATCCAGTGCATTCGCAATACCATCAATCGTATTCAACAAGCGTTGCGACAAGGCTGGCCATTGTCTGGTGGCAGTCCAGGCCTTCGCCTGTATTGCTTTCTCTTTCAGCCTTAGTTCATCATGTAAAATTGCAGTGATGCCTTCAGCAATATCTGCAGGTTCGGTACCAGGCAAAACATGCACCGCATCTTTGACATCATCAAAAATCGACAAAGGCGTCACTGCTACCGGGCGGCCAGAAGCCAGCCCCATGCGTACTGCAGCGCTCGAAGATTCCTGCGTTTGCTGATACGGATAAACAATCAGGTCTGCCTGCTGCAGCCATGACTGGCTGATTTCATCCGTCAGATAATCCGACAGGAAAGTCACATGCGCATCCAGGCCTGATTCAAAAATCAAATGGCGGCATTGATGATATTCATTGTCGGACAAGCCGGATGGATAGAGTGAATTGACCAGCAACAAATGATAATTCCTGCCCTGCCCGCGCAATTTTATAAATGCCTTGATCAATGCCTGTACGCCTTTATGCGGCAACAGGAATCCGTAAGCGGCGATCACAGTCTTGCCTGTCAGACTCGCAGTATCCACTCTGGCTGCAGCATGCTCCAGCGTTGGCATCAAGCCCTGCGGAAAAAACACCAGATTATCCGCAACACCCAGGTTCTTGAGACGGTTCATGTCATCCAGGCCATGCACGAAGATACGGTCAGCCAGATTCAATTCGGCAACGATAGTGGACAAGCTGATCAGTCCATCTTCTCTTTGCACGTCGGCTGTCGAATGAAAGAATAAGTGGATCGCCTTGCCGTCTTCCTTGACACGCCTGATCAGGCGCGCCATGGCTGCCAGTGAAAAGAAACCGAAATTGTATTGGACAACAATCACATCCAGTTTCTGTTCCTGGATCATCAGCCAGGTATGCTCCAGATCCTCGTCCATGCTGGCATCCCAACTACGAATGACATTCTCAGCATCGCGCGCTGTTCTTTCAGGGATATGGCTGCTCAGATAAACCACCCTGTCCTGCGGCATGCCAGCAGTCAGGAAAGAAGAATACGAAGCGATACCACAACGCGCATTCCAGCTACTGATCCAGCCTATGCGCGGTTCCTTGCGCAACAGCGGTTGTTGCTCAAGCGCTGCAATCGCCTGGCGGGTTCTGCTGGCGACATCTGACCATGCATAGTGCGTTGATATAAACGCATGCGCTGCTGCAGTTTTTCTGGCGATGACATCTGCCGGGCTGGCATGTACTTCCCGCATCAGCGCCGCCAGATGATTGACATCAGGGTCTGCCCAGGCTGAATGCGTGGAACTGAAATGCGAAGTTGATTTGGCGTATTGATAGTCACATAGCCAGATCCTGCTGTCGTCGCAGAAATCCATCTGCCCGCTCCATGCGGTAGCAATCACCGGCAGTTTCAGCCACATTGCTTCAGCTACCGGCAAACCATAGCCCTCGCCACGGCTGGGGGCAACCAGCACATCACATGCCTCATACAAGCCACGCATTTGCGCCTGGCTATAATCATCCATGATGATCAGCACATGCGGGAAATCCGGATCAGCGGCCTGAAGTGCCGCCAATTGTTCAGCCACATCATTATGCGGATTGGGAAAAGTCTTGATGACCAGGCTGACCTCATCACTGGCCCGGTAAGACTGGCCATAAGCTAACAACAAGGCATCAGGCCCCTTGCGCGGGAAACAGGATGAGACATGCAGGAAACGATAAGCCTTGAGGCTATCCAAAACAGCCTGCGGTACCGGTAGCGCAGCAACACGCATGACATGATCAACACCATTGCCAACAGCAGCAATCGGTACACGCACACCATTGTCACGCAAGACTGTGCCGACAAAGCGCGACACCACCAAAATCAAATCCAGCTTGCGGTTGAATTCATTGACAAACTCTTGCGGGAAACCCGTCTCTTCCCAACCATAGGAATTCACGATCCTGACGCGCGCCTGCATATCATCCAGCGTCGGCGGATAGCAATTGCGCAAGGCCAGGTCAGGCATATTTACTGCCTGTTGAGATACCGTTTGCAATTCAGCGATATCAGGATTGGCGGCCAGGAAATCTGCCGAGGCTGCGAAGTCACCATAACCTTCACGGCTGCGCAAACCCAGTTGCACAGCCTCGTCATTTTGGGATGCCAAGGCACGCGTCAGTTCACGGTTGACGATGGCCAGGCTATAGGTAGAATCGAAAGGGCCCTCGATTTGCCACAGGGGCTTTTGCTGTTCATTGGTAGCCACTGCCTGTTGAGGAATTTGTGCGCCCAGCTTTTGCAGGAATTGCTGCAAATCTGCCTGAATTTTTTGACGCGAGAAGCGTTGGATATTTTGTCGCTGACCGGCAATGATGCGACGGCGCAAAGCCGGCTCAGTTAAGAGCATATGCACATGCGCGGCGCAAGTGGCCGGGGTCACGTCAGCATCCAGCAAGATGCCTGCGCCGCCCATGGTGGAAGTGACGCCTTCAGTAGCACGTGCAATCACTGGCACATCATGCAGCATGGCTTCGATCAGAGGCATGCCAAAACCCTCATGTTCGCTGAGACTGACATAGGCGTCAGCATTGCGGTACAGGGCCAGCAAATTCTCATCAGAAACTTTGCCTGTCATCAGCACCTGTGCCTCCAGCTTCAATTCAGCGATGCGGGTACGCACTTCCTGTTCATACGGCATGCTGGTGACACCACCTGCCAATATCAGGCGTACTGACTGGCGCGAGAAATGGCGCAATTCATCGAGCATGTCCAGCAATTGCAACTGATGCTTATGTTCGCACAAACGGCCAACAAACAGGATATTGTGGGCACCGCGCAAGCTGTTCATCAGCTCCGTGTTATAGCTATGATGCTGCCAGCGCGTCACGTCCACCAGTAAGGGAATCGTCGTCACATCTGTATGGCCAGCCGCACGCAATTCAGCACTGTTCAAATCAGAATCACCGATGGCAGCCTGAAAATCCTGCGCCCACAATGCCAATTGCTGCCTGCCCAGCATGCTTAATTCAGGCAAGCCATTATCGGGTAAAAATTGTGGCGGAGTGATGTTGTGGTACACCAGCACCTTGCACGCTTTGATGTCTTTGAGCCAGGCGCAATTCTCATAGCCCAGGCTGTGATGCACCAGCAGGATGTCATCTTCAGCAAGCTGCAATTCACTATAGTGCTGCACTTCATCACGCACTTCGTCCTGCACAAGGTCACAATAAATGGCGGAAGTAAAACCCATCTCGCGCAAGAGCTTGCGAGTAAAGAACATGCCATTGCTGACGCCGTCACCTCTTCCACAGGAAGGGCTGAATTGATGTATCTGCATCTTATTTACGACCTATGACTGCATAATCCTGAGCACCGAATAATTCCTTATTGAGCAGTGCTTCAACCTCAGTGCCACCGTGCAGCAAGTGATCATCAGGGTAAGGATGCAAACGCAAAATTTCTGCATGGCTAAAGCCACGCTGCCGCGCCATGAATTCAGCCACCTGTGGCACGATAGGATGCAAATGGGTAGGGTCAAAATAAAAATTGCAGGCACCCACCTTGAGGTTTTCCGGATTCGGAGTCTCAAAAATAATGACGCCACCAGGGCACAATGCATGACGGGCTGCATCAAACAGCGCAATCAATTGCTCGAACGGCAAATGCTCTATGATCTGAAAACCAGTCACTGCTCCTATGCTGCCTGCAGGCTGTTCGCGCAAATAGGCAATGGCGTCAGCATGGCGGCACAGAAAACCTTGGTCCAGACAGGCATTGACCATAGAGATATTCATATCCACGCCCATCGCAGGTATGCCTTGTTCATCGAGCAATTCCAGCCATTCACCACGGCCACAACCGACGTCGATGACCAGCTTGCGTTCGTCTTTTGCCTGTTCGCTGATATGCGCCAGATACGGCAAATAGACTTTCAAGCGCTCCTTGATATCAGCACGTGAACCGCGGAACAAGGCTTCGAATTCCAGATAAAACTGATCCTGGTCAAAATCGCTGGCAACTTTGGCTACGGGCTGGCTAGTGTTGGCAGGAACGAGCTGATTTGCTGGCTCCGTAGTAATTACAGCAGCTTGCTCAACCTGCTTAATACCGTTTTGCAAACCAGCACGCATCATCAGGTTCATGGAACGCAACTGCCGACCTATGTGCAGGCGATCCAACTCCATTAACCTGTTACCAATATCAAGTGCATCGTATTTTTCCAGCCGTATGGCGAGTTTTTGCTCTTCCATTTTCAAGATTTTTTGTTCCTGACTGCGCAACTGCAATTGCAAACCATCAATCTGCCTTTGCAAATTTGTCAACGCAACTTCGGTCTGGAAGCGGGTGCGCGGCAAGCGCAACAATGCCTGGCCCCAGGCCAATGCATAACCCAGACCTGGTATGGAACGCAATTTCTGGCGCAAACCTTGCGGCGGTGCTGATACTTCAGCATTTTGTTGAGCAATATCTTGCTGATTCAACATGATTTCCCTTGCATCATCCTGCTCTGCCCCCATCTCATTCGAAGCAATGCCGACGGGTGTTGAATGCTTCCTGCTTTTCAATATCAAACTGGTCTTGTCAGCCAGTTGCTGTGCTTCGCATTCAGATTTGTTCTGTGTTGCCATATTCGCCATATAATCCGGATGTTTTATTCATAATAGGCGGCAAATGATTCGTGTTTAGACCGCTAAAAGGCTAGAAAAAGGGGTAGAAGTATAAATGATGATGTAAACTGCGACGAAATTATCAGCGTCTGCAAATTTCCAGATTATTTCAGCTTCAGACTTTTTGCCTGACTCTGGCTTACCCTTCAGGTCCTGCAAGTTTAGCCTATTCAGCAATTGCTCACATCTGACCAGCCTAGCCGGAGGAAAATTGCCGCTGATTGCATACTTATTGCAATATATTAAATATTTTATAATGATTTGCCTCAGGACATAAACCCAAAGGCATAAAGATTACGAAAGTTATCCATGTTATTACAGCCTGTCATTCTCTCCGGGGGATCTGGAACCCGGCTATGGCCGCTATCGCGTGAAAAGCATCCCAAGCAATTGCTCGCCCTGATAGGCGAAGAGACCATGTTGCAGGCAACTGCAACACGCGTCAGGGACTTTTCTGGTGCCGTGGGCGTGGCCGAAAGAATGATCGTGGTCTGCAATGAAGAATACCGCTTCATCACGGCAGAGCAATTGCGCGTCGCAGGTTTCAACAACTGCAGCCTGTTGCTCGAACCAAGCGGTCGCAATACAGCCCCGGCATTAACACTGGCAGCCCTGGCAGCGGTGGCATCAGACACTGATGCAGTCCTGCTGGTGATGCCGGCTGACCATGTCATCAATGATAAACAGGGTTTTCACCAGGCCATACAAGATGGTCTGCAACAAGCCATCGATGGTGCCATGGTGACTTTTGGTATCGTACCAGACCGCCCTGAAACCGGTTATGGCTACATCCAGACTGGCGATGTGTTACCAGGCCAGGCGGTGCGCGAACTGCAGGCCTTTGTAGAAAAGCCGGTATTGGAGGTAGCCCAGCAATATCTGGATGGTGGCCGCCATTTATGGAATAGCGGCATTTTCATGATGCGTGCAAGCACTTGGCTGAAAGCCATACAGCACTTTCATCCAGCCATGCATGAGGCCTGCAAACTGGCAATGGACAAAGCCAGCATCGATAGCGACTTTGTCCGCGTTGATAAAGAAGCCTTCCTGTCTTGCCCTTCTGACTCCATTGACTATGCCGTCATGGAAAAACTGGCCAAAGACCAGTATCTGCATATCCCCGGCTATGTCGTGCCTTTCAATGCAGGCTGGTCTGACGTAGGTGCCTGGGATGCGGTCTGGCAAGTGTCAGACAAGGATGAGAACGGCAATACTGCCCATGGCGATGTGCTGCTGGAAGACTCGCGCAATTGCCTGGTAATTTCTGACAGCCGCCTGGTTGCCTGCCTGGGTCTGGAAGATGTCATCGTGGTCGAAACACCAGATGCGGTACTGGTTACCAATAAAGCCAATACCCAGAACATCAAACGTGTTGTAACCCGCCTGAAAGATGAAAACTATACCCAGACCGATAACCACCGCAAGGTCTATCGTCCATGGGGACATTATGATTCTGTCGATAGTGGCGAACATTTCCAGGTCAAACGCATCGTCGTCAAACCGGGTGGCCGTCTTTCGATGCAAATGCATCATCACCGTGCCGAACACTGGATCGTGGTCAGTGGCACAGCGCTGGTCACGCGTGGCGAAGAAGTCATGACCCTGGTTGCCAATCAATCCACCTACATCCCGCTGGGCGTCAAGCACAGGCTGGAAAACCCGGGTGTAACCGATCTTGAACTGATAGAAGTGCAATCCGGTACTTACCTGGGTGAAGATGATATCGTCAGATTCGATGATATCTATGGACGTGTTGCAGGCTAATCCCTGCTAAGGAAAACCAAGCTTTGAAAGCTGTACTTATCTCATTGTGGCACTACCGCCACTTTATCCTGTCGTCCATCAAGGCCGAGTTTGCCGGGCGCTTTGCGCGCAGCAAACTGGGTGCCCTGTGGATGATTTTAAATCCTCTGGCACAAGCTACCATCTTCGCTATCGTCTTGTCTGAAGTGCTGGTCACCAAGATACCAAATATCGAAAACAAGTCGGCCTATGCGATTTATCTGATGGCTGGTATGGCAGCCTGGGGTTTGTTTGCGGAAATCATGACACGCTGTACCACGGTGTTTATTGACTATTCAAACACGCTGAAAAAAATCTCTTTCCCCAGACTCTGCCTGCCTGTGATCGTTGGTGGCAGCGCCCTCATCAACCACTTGTTATTGCTGGCAGCAATAGCAGTCGTGTTTTTATTCTTTGGCCACATGCCGACAGCAGCATGGCTGGTACTGCCGCTGGGCATGCTGCTGATCATCCTGTTTGCCTTTGGCCTGGGCATCATACTAGGGCTGCTGAATGTATTTTCACGCGACGTTGGTCAGGTCATGGGCATCGTCCTGCAACTGTGGTTCTGGTTCACGCCTGTGGTCTATCTGATGGACAATATGCCCAAGCGCTTTATCGCGGTATTAAACCTGAACCCGATGACACCGCTGGTCAAGATCTACCAGAACGCGTTGCTATATGGCGCAGTACCAAACGTGGCAGATTTGCTGGTTCCTGTGCTGATTTCATCCGGCATGTTTATATTTTCATTCTGGATTTTCCGCCGTGCCAGCGCAGATCTGGTGGATGCATTATGAGTCAAATTGTATTGAGTGTCTCTGGCGTTGGAAAATGCTATTCGAAATTCAGCGGCCTGTTGTCACGCCTGATGTACTGGGCTGGGCTGCCAGTAAAACCTGCGTATGAATACTGGGCCAACCGCGATATCAGTTTCAATGTGCCTGCGGGCCAGGCAGTAGCCATCATAGGCCAGAACGGCGCAGGTAAAAGCACGCTACTGAAAATGATTACCGGTACGGTACGGCCAACAACTGGCAGTATCGCCGTCAGCGGCCGCATCAGCGCGATGCTGGAACTGGGGCTGGGTTTTAACCCTGAATTTTCTGGCAGGCAAAATGCCTATATGGCGGGCGGTCTGATGGGTCTCAGTGGTGAGCAGCTGGACGAGCTCATGCCAGGCATAGAAAGCTTTGCTGAAATTGGCGCCTTTTTTGATCAGCCCTTGCGCGTGTATTCCAGCGGCATGCAGGCACGCCTGGCTTTTGCTGTTGCCACTGCAGTGCGCCCGGATGTACTCATCGTTGATGAAATCCTGTCGGTGGGTGACAGCTATTTCCAGCACCGCAGTTTCGACCGTATACGTCAGTTCAAGGAACAGGGCACTTCCATCATTCTGGTCACGCATGGCATGGGTGATGTGCGTAGCCTGTGTGATCACGTCATCCTGATCGATAAGGGTTGCGTACTCAAGCAAGGTGCGGCAGATGAAGTGGTCGATTATTACAATGCGATGATTGCCCGCAAGGAAAACGAAAATTTCTCCGTTGAGCAGAACCGCAATGAACAAGGCTGGCTGCAAACACGTTCAGGCACAGGCATGGCGACTGTCAGCAAGCTCACCTTGCGCGACCAGGACAGTGATCAGGTACTGGCCGCGGCCCACGTAGGGCAAAAGGTCAAACTGGTGGCTGAAGTGCAATTGCGTGCCGACATCCCGGAACTGGTGCTGGGGCTGATGTTACGTGACAAGCAAGGCAGCGTCATCTGGGGCAGCAATACATGGTATTCGCAACAGGTGCAAAATGATTTGCGCCAGGGTGATACGCTGGAATTTGTCCTGCCCTTTGAATGTCCTTTGGGACCAGGTTCTTACTCTGTCACCACTGCACTGACCAAGGCAAAAACCCATCTCGATGAAAACTATGAGTGGTCAGATAATCTGCTGGTGTTTGATGTCATCAATGTGGATCACACTGAGTTCATCGGCAGCAACTGGCTGCGTGGGGAGTTTGAAATCAGGAAATTGACGGTAAGCTAGGCAAACTTACTTGTGCCTTATTTGTGCTTATGCTCATCTATGACTTGCTGGTAAAGGCGGGCATAATTGCTCGCCATTTTATCGGCGGTGAATAAATCCAGATAACGCTGACGCGCATTGATACCCATTTGTGCCGCCTCTTGCGGATGTGCCAGCAAATATTCCATGGCCTGCCTGAAAGCTGCCGGATCACTCGGTGGTACTACCATGCCAGTCTGGCCGGCGACATTGATATAAGTCGTACCGGTGCCGATTTCGCTCGAAATCATGGGCTTGCCATACATCGCCCCTTCCAGCAATGAAATGCCAAAAGCTTCCGAACGCAGGTGTGAAGGAAATGCCAGCGCATAACACAGCGTTAGCAAGGCGACCTTGTCAGGTTCAGGCAAGGCACCAAGGAAATGCACGTTCTTCAGTTGCAGGCTTTCTGCCTGGCGCTTGAGTTCGATTTCTTCTGGCCCGTCACCAACGATGACGATAGGGATATCCGTCCCCGCCGCCGCTTCCAGCAGGATATGCAGGCCCTTGTAGTAACGCAACATGCCGACGAACAGGAAAAAGTTTTCACCTACCCTGGTACGCCATTTCGCCAGCAGCTCCGCTGAGGGGACTGGGTAAATACTATTGTCCAGACCATAGGTGATCACCTCGGTCTTGTCTTTATACAGTTCCAGCGTCGGGCTGGTGGCCAGATAATTGGGCGAGGTCGCCACAATGCGGTCTACATCGCGCAAGAACTGGTGTTTGAGCGGCGAATACAGTTTCAGTAAATATTTTTGCCTGACGATGTCCGAGTGGTAAGTGACGACACTGGGTTTTTTGATACGCCCCAGGAAATGAGCGATATCCATGAAAGGCCAGGGAAAGTGATAGTGAATCACATCCGCCTGTTTGGCCAGTTCAACAAAACGCGACAACGCCGACCAGGAGAAACCGGTTGAAGCAATTTCAAAATTCAAATGGGCGCGATGTACCTTGTGTCCTTCAAATTCTATCAGCGGGCGGTCCGCATCGCGTGTCAGGGTCAGTACTTCATTTTCCACACCCAGACGTGTTGTACCCACCGCCATCTGGCGTATGACTTGTTCAACGCCACCGAAGGTGTCGGGGTAATAGGTGCGGTAGAAGTGCAGGACTTTCACTGGGCGCTATCCTTAACCGGCTCTAACCGTATTGACCGTCTTGACCATCTGATAGGCAGCCACGGTGTTACGCACACAGGCATCCCAGGTCAGCTCGGCAGAACGCTGCAAACCGCGTGTTTTGGCGATGCTGCGCCATTCTTCATCCTCCAGCGCCTGGCGCAAGCCATCGCGTATGGAATTAACATCCGCCGGGTCTACCAGCATGGCGGCACCAGCGGCTACTTCTGGCATGGAAGAACAATTCGAAGTCAGCACAGGCACACCACTGGCCATGGCTTCGGCGATAGGCAAACCAAAACCTTCATACCAGGATGGATAGGTAAACAAGCGGCAACCGGCATACAGGATGGGGAGCAATTGCTGGTCAACGAAACCCAGGTATTTGATCCAGCCTTCACGCTGGCCTTTTTCTATCTCGTCATGAATGGCTTCGCTTTGCCAGCCCTCGCCACCCACCAGTACCAACGGCCAGCGCTGACGCAGGCTATCTGGCAAGGCACGGTAAGCTGCCAGCAAATGCAGCAGGTTCTTACGGGGTTCTATGGTCGAGACGAAAAAACTATAACCATCCGGTTGCAAGCCAAATTCATGCAAGACTGGCGCTGTTTCTTCTGCAGTATATGGGTGGAAAACTTCATCGACACCCAGCAAAACGGCGCGCACCTGATCAGGGCCCAGACTGAATTCCTGCATCACTTCGTCTCGCGTCGCCATGGAGTCTGTCAACACCAGGCTGGCCCGCTGGATTGCTTCAGGAATAGCAATGCGCATGCGGTCTATCCTGGCCTTGGGATGCCATTGCGGATACCGGTAAACCGATAAATCATGCACCGTCACCACACTGGGCAAACGGGTTTTGGGTACGAAATAATTAGGGCCGTGAAAAATCCCGTCTGGCACACTGTTCAATTGGCGTCCAGCAAGGATGGGCAGTAACTTGCCATACAAGCGCGCCACCATGGGTAGCTGCCCCAACTGGCGGCGTATGCGGCTTTTGTAACTGGTTCTGGCTGGTGCCGTGACTACTGGCCCTGTTACTGTTGCATCAGTATTTGCTGGCTGATCTATGCGTGGCAAATCGCGCCAGAAACCATCTGACAAATAACGTACAGATTCTATCTCTGTCTGCAAAGGCAGGCGTGTGGCAAGTTCCCATGCGTATCTGCCTATGCCAGCCAGTGGTGGGTGTATGGCTTCTATAGACAGGACGACATTCATGCTGCGTCCTTGTGCTGCAGCATCCAGGCCAGCGTATCGCGCAAGGCGATGGCAGGCAATTCACCTATGCATGCCTGCAAACGCTGACCATTTCCCATGAGTTTATGTACCTCATTGGCACGCACAAATGCAGGGTTCACATGTACCTTGATTTCGTAACCAGCAAGTTCGCTGGCCATTTGCAATACAGAGCGCAAAGTATGGGCCGTGCCGGAACAGATATTGAAAGTCTGTCCTGCAGGTGCCTGCTCCAGCAAGCGGGCATATGCCTTGGCAACCGTGCGTACATCAGAAAAATCCCTGGCGACGTCCAAATTGCCGAGTTCTATATCACTAGCCTGACGGCGGTAATGGTTGATGATTTTAGGCAGCAGGAAATTTTCTGTCTGGCCAACACCGGTGTAATTGAAGGGACGGGTCACAATGATGGGCAATTTATCCATCCATAAACGCGCCACATGCTCCATCGCCAGTTTGCTGACGCCATAATCATTGGCAGGCTGAGCAGGTTCACTCTCTGCGATGACTTCTGTACGGGTATTGCCATAGATATTAGCGCTGCTGGCGACCAGCACGGCTTTTGGCTTTTTATCCAGGCTGGCCAGTGCTTCCAGCAAATTACGGGTACCGACCACATTGACGCGATAAATTTCTGCAGCATCGCCATGGGCAACAAATGAAATGGCGGCAAGATGGGCAACCACATCTGGCTGGATTTCTGCTACCAGTTCAGCCAGGCGCTGCTTGTCACCCAGATCGACGGCAAAATTGTCTTGCCCAGGTGCTTCTGCTCCGTGGGTAGTACCAAAAACCCGGTAACCAGCCTCTTTCAGTTCTTGCGCCAGATAACGACCTGTAAATCCCTTAATACCTGTTATCAGGGCGCGCGGCATCGCAGACATCAGAACGACGCGCCGTTCTGATTACGGCGCAAATCCGCTTCTACCATCATCTGGCACAATTCTTCCAGCGTGGTTTTCGGTTCCCAGCCCAGCACTTTTTTGGCTTTGGCAGGGTCGCCGATGAGCAATTCAACTTCGGCAGGACGATAGAATTTTGGATTGACACGCACCAGCACTTTGCCGCTTTTTGCGCACGTAGCTGTTTCGTGTTCGCCTTCGCCTGACCATTGCAACTGTATGTCTGCTGCCTTGAAAGCCATGGTGACAAAATCACGCACAGTTTCGGTACGGTTGGTCGCCAATACAAAAGTATCTGGCTTGTCGGCTTGCAGCATGCGCCACATGCCTTCTACATATTCCTTGGCATAACCCCAGTCGCGCTTGGCGTCCATATTGCCGAGTTCCAGCACGTCGAGTTTGCCGAGCTTGATCTTGGCGACAGAATCAGTAATTTTACGCGTCACAAATTCGCGGCCACGCAGCGGAAATTCATGATTGAACAAGATACCGCTACAGCCAAAGATACCATACGATTCGCGGTAATTGATGGTCATCCAGTGCGCATACAACTTGGCTACGCCATACGGGCTGCGAGGATAAAACGGTGTTGATTCAATTTGTGGCACGGCTTGCACCTTGCCAAACATTTCGGACGTCGAAGCCTGATAGAAACGGATTTCAGTATTAACGATACGAATTGCTTCAAGCAGATTCAAGGCACCGATACCGGTAATTTCTGTCGTAGTCAGCGGCTGTTCAAACGACACGCCAACAAAACTTTGCGCTGCCAGGTTATAAACTTCGGTCACGCCTGTAGTTTGCAGCAGACGTATGCTGGCCGATAAATCGGTGAGATCATATTCAACCAGATGCAAGGCAGGATGAGTAGCAATACCCAACTCTTCTATGCGCCAAAAATTGACTGAACTGGTACGGCGATACGTGCCATAAACGGTATAGCCTTTTTCCAACAGCAATTGAGCCAGATAGGCTCCGTCCTGACCAGTAATACCAGTGATTAACGCTTTTTTACTCATTCAAGAAAACCTCTTCGCCATGGCGAACATTCAAAATTCTTCGTTCAAAATTCTTTTTGCTAACCAGATAATGGACCGCTAGTTTGAATCCATCTGTGACAGTGATCACAATTTATCCACAGTTGCACAGTATACAATGAGTGTTCGCCGCACTGCGGAAAATTAATGCAAGCGCATGTAAGTGCTACTACTTAGAGCTCATTCAAACCGGATAAACGTCAATTATCTGGAATTATTTCTATATTATTAATACCAATCAGTCCAGCGCGCCATAACGCTTGCGGTAAGCGGCGACTGCCTCTTTATATTGAGACAACTGCACATCACCGCCAGCAACCGACAGATAATCAAATAAATCATTCAGGTTGGCGATAGAAACGACCGGCATGTCATACGCCTGGCCGACTTCTTGCGCGGCAGAATGGGCAGAGAGGGCATCATCCTTGCCGGAACGTTCCATACGGTCCAGGGCGATCAGCACTGCGCTTGGGGTAGCGCCAGCGTTACGGATCAAGTCCACCGATTCACGCACCGATGTGCCTGCAGAAATAACGTCATCAATGATGACGACCTTGCCTGCCAGTTTGGCACCGACAATGCTGCCGCCTTCGCCATGATCCTTGGCTTCTTTGCGGTTATACGCAAACGGTACGTTCCTGCCCATGCGCGCCAGTGCCACTGCGGTGGCTGATGCCAGGGTAATGCCCTTATAGGCAGGACCAAACAGCATGTCAAATTCCAGGCCAGAATCCAGCAAGGTACGTGCATAGAAATCGGCGATTCTGCCGAGATTGGCACCATCATTAAACAAACCGGCGTTAAAAAAATAAGGTGAGGTGCGACCGGCTTTGGTGACGAATTCGCCAAAGCGTATCACTCCAGCCTCGACTGAAAACTGTATAAAATCTTGTCTCAAAGTACTCAAAATAACCTCAATTCCTTTAATTTGTGCCGTTTTCTTTACCAGACCACAGCATAACATGCGTCCTTGTCAGGATTTAGTCTGTTTCAGGCGGTAAAACCAGTAAAAATTCCGTCATCAGCGCCTTAGACACTGACAAATCCACCATATTTGCCTGCATTTGAGTGGAAATGGCGTTACAAGTGACACCAAGTTGTTGTAATTGCATGGTCTGCATTTGCAAATCTTTACATCCGGATAAATCCAGATACAAATCTCCCGCGCGGATGGCGACAAAATCGTCTGCTGGCGGCAAGCCGGGCAAGTCCAGTTGCTTGAAAGTCCAGTCTCTGGCGTAACGATAATCGGGGCCTGCATACCAAACCGGCTCAAAGCGCAAATCCTGGCGCTTGAGCACCAAACTTTCCAATACCGCTTTCAAACCTGCGGGAATGATGTCCTGCGACTGGCACCACGCACTGACATCCAGCATCACCATGCATTTGCCGGGGCGAGGCGTGCAATTGGCCAGATGGCGCGCCAGTTCGCGTAAATCATCGTTTGCTACTTCTGCCTGCAAGTGTGGATGTTGCGGCGACACGGGCGAGATGTCAGCAATGGCGGCCAGGCTGCGGTGCATGCGCGCGGCTGGTTCTGTCAGTGCAAATTCTTCTATCGCTTCGGCATACATACGTGCGGCCAGTGCAGGTGCATGATGTTCTTGCACAAACTGCCTTGCCCTTTGCCCCACAGCCTTGCGAAGCGCGGTGTCATCATGTAGCTGGCTGATGCTTAGCAATAATTCAGCTTGGGTAAAATTGTCTGGCATTGCCTGCACAGCATTTTCCGGTAGTTCTGCCATGGCGCCGTTACGGTTCAAAATCACAGGCAAACCATAAGCCATGCATTCAAGGACAGCAGCCGAGGTTTCGCCACGTGAGAGCGTGCGCAATTGCACAGCACCATCGGCAGCCTGCATGTATAAGGCAAATTCTTCTGCAGTTGTAAAACCGGTGATGCGCACACGCTCGCAATTGGCGATACGCTCTTGCAACTGCGCGCCATATTCACCCGGATCATTCTTGCCAACAAACACCAGATGGCAACGTTCGTTCTTGCCAAGTGACGATTCCAGCCAGGTATCCAGCAAAGCATGATTGAGCTTGGTCGGCCCCAGCATACCAAAGCTGCACAATACAAAATCATGCTCGTCCAGCCCCAGCTTGTTGCGTGCGAGGTGTCTGACAGATGCAGCAGGAATACGTCTCAACAAGGGCACTTGCTGCCACTGACAGGCTGGCCAGCCTTTGATCCAGGTGCGTGCGAGTTCTTGCGCATAGGCCGAATGTACTATCACACCTTCGGCACGTTCAAGTATGCCGCTACTGCAAGGATATTTGCCCATCACTGCCGTGTAATCAGGCGCATTGCGTCTTTCCAGCAAAGCTGCATAGCCATGTGAGAGGTACATATGCTGCGCCCATATACCAGGCCTGGATGAACTCATCTCAAGATTGGCGAGCGAGTCACTCAAGAAATAATCATGCAAAACCACGATGCCAGGGTAGCTGGCAAACAGCGGATACATATAAGCATGCACGGCAGAATTACCAAAATGATAGACGACACGGTCAAAGCTGGCAGCATGCTCAATAAACCACTGGCTATCATGTATGGCGAAATTGGCTGTCAGCCACGGGGCATCTATCTGGCTTTGTTCTGCAATCAGGGTGATGTCGTAATAATCGGCCAGCTCAGGCAACAAATCTGCGCTGTAGTTGGCAATGCCGGAAGCCACAGGTGGCAAAGGTGAAATATACGCCAGCCTTGGTTTGACAGATGGCAGGCACACATGGACTTTGGCAGCAGCCACTTGCTGTAAGTGGGCATGGCTGACTTCAATCGCATGCAGCGCTTTTTTGGCTGACGCATCCCAGGAAAATTTCTTGCATTGTTTCAAGCCGTGTTCGCGCAAATAGGCAGCAAATTCTGGCTGCTCCAGTACCTGCAGCATTTTTGCTGTGATGGCCCGTGTATCTCGAGGGTCAAACAAGGCATCGGGACATTCCAGCACTTCAGGCAAACTGCTGGTGTTGGCCGCAATCACCGGAGCACCACAACACATGGCTTCCAGCGCAGGCAGGCCAAAGCCCTCATGCCATGACGGGAAAACGAATAATTTGCAATCCTGATACAGCAATGGCAAATCTTCATCCGGTACAAAGCCGGTCAGTATGATTTCATCCTCTGCCAGTTCCAGTTGCGTGACCAGTGCAGCTATACGTTCGCGGTCTGCTTTTTGCACGCTGCAGACGATGGCCAGTTGGTGTTGCTGACGCACTGCAAGTGGCAAACCAGCGTAAGCCTGGATCAAGCCATCGATATTCTTGCGTATATCAATACCGCCGGTGTACATCACCATATCGCGGGTGACGCCATAGCGCTGACGCAATGCCTGCATGGTCTCATCGCTGCAGCTACGCAACTGGAAATGCTCATCCACGGCAGAAGAAATATTGACGACGCGATCTGGCGACAACTGCAGCAAATCCATGCCCTCCTGTCTCGATGAGTCAGAGATGGCCAGCAATAAATCCGCGCGTTTCAAACTGGCGAGTTTGCGGTAATACCAGGCTCTTTGTGCAGGGTCGTTCAAATACTGTTTGTCGTACATCAGGGGGATCAAGTCATACAGCGTCACCGCCGTGGGCAAATGTTCACCCGATATGGCAACGCTGGACACTGCATCATCGCCCGACCCTTCAAACAGGCTGGTGACATGGACAAAATCAGGGCGCAGGGTAGCCAGTGCCTGTTCTCTCAGTAATTCTGCCGCACGGCTGCGCCAATAGTTTTGTGGCACCAGTTCTGCCACCGGGCCGGGTGCGCCCCAGGTGACAATGCGCTCTTGCGGCACCATGCCGGCAAAGGTGTCACGCAGGGGCTGTATGGTGTCAGGGAACAAATTGCTCAGTAACAGCCAGATTTCATGCTGGCCTGCATTGCGTACCATGGCTTTGGCCAGCGCCAGTGAATAACGGCCTATGCCACGGTGGCGGCTACCAGTGGATTGACAGGCTTGTAGATCGATAATGATGCGCATGGTGGGAGGTCTGTTTTACTTTTGTCGGCTACGGCTAAGGCTGCGGTGCATGCGGCTCTGGAGTTCATTCAAAATTCGCTGGCCTTCGTCATTGAGCCGGTCGGGCATGACTTCGACCGCTTCAGCCTTGACTGTTTTGGCGGGCATGAGTTTTTTGAGCAAAACCTTGATATCACGCAGCAACTTGGGCAAACCGCCGCTCTTCAATAATTCCACCGAATAACGCAAAGGCGCAGTCAGTTTCCAGGAAGAACTGGCATATACCGCCTTGAGTTCAGCACGCAATTGTTCTTCATTCATGATGGCGCAAAGGGATAGCTACCCAGAGGGAAAAGTAGGCAAGTATAAACCATCTGTTTGCTTATTCCTCCCAAGTACACGTATTGCTGCGCTATCTGGTATGCTTTCTATCTCATTTTTTAAGTCACTACCTACCAGCATGACTAAAATCATCTCCGCCAATCTGAATGGCATACGTTCCGCCGCCAAAAAAGGTTTTTTTGAGTGGATGCAAAAGGAAAACCCTGACGTGGTCTGCGTGCAGGAGCTGAAAGCCCAGGAAGCGGACATGACGCCAGACTTCCTGAACCCGCACGAATATCATGGTCATTTTCACTATGCCGAGAAAAAAGGCTATTCCGGCGTTGGCGTCTATAGCAAAAAAGAACCGGACGCCGTCGTTATCGGCTTTGGCAGCCCGGAATTCGATGCCGAAGGCCGTTATGTACGCTGTGATTTTGGCAAGCTGTCGGTGATATCCGTGTATTGCCCTTCCGGCTCATCGTCTCCTGAGCGGCAGGAAGCCAAGTTCCGTTTCATGGAATTGTTTTACCCGCATCTGCAACAACTGATCGCCGAAGGCAGGGAAATCATCATCTGCGGGGACTGGAATATCGCCCACAAAGAAATTGATTTGAAAAACTGGAAGAGCAATCAAAAGAATTCCGGCTTTTTGCCTGAAGAGCGTGCCTGGATGACGCGCCTGTTTGATGAGCAGGGCTGGCTGGACGTCTACCGTCATTTGCATCCTGAAACGACGGGAGATGCCTATACCTGGTGGAGCAACCGTGGCCAGGCCTGGGCAAATAATGTGGGATGGCGTATTGACTACCATGTCGCCACCAGCGGCATAGGTAAAAAAGCGCATACGGCCTCGATATACAAGGAAGCACGCTTCTCTGATCATGCACCGTTAATCATAGAATACAAATAAGCTCTTAATCCCTTAATGAAAAACGCCCGTCAGCTGGATAGACGGGCTTTTTTACTTCTAAAACATTTACAGATTAACCTGGCAAGCGTTTTACACGGTCACGTTTAACCTCAGTCAATTTACTACCCTGCTCACGCACATACGACTCAAAGGCTTCCAGGTCACGGCCTATCAACTCTTTGTCTTTTGCTTGCTTGAGAACGGCAAAGCCATCACCACCATCTGCGATGAAACTGTTTACCACCACGCTGTATTGCTGGTTCAGGTCAAGCAGCTTGCCTTTGATTTTGACATCCTTTACGCGCTCACTGATGCCGGCACGCGGGTCATAGCTGTAGCTAAGCGTGTGAGATACAAACAGTTTTTTTGGATCATTGACTTCACGCCCCAGCCACTGCTGCTGCAGCAGAGTCAGGATTTGCGCGCCTGTCAGCTTCATGCGAACCAGGTTATTGCCAAACGGTTGTACCGCATATAAATCACCATAGGACACTGCCACTGGACCAGTTGCCTTGCCAGAAGGCAGGTCACTGCGTATGCCACCGGCATTCATGAAGGCGACATCAGCACCACCCGCATGATGCCCATGATGGAGCTGCGAGTCAGCGATGATATTGCCCAGGCTACTGTCAAACACACCTGCTTCGCTATTGCGCGATAAAGGCGCACTCAAGTTGACGATAGGACGCTGGCGCAAACCTGCCGTTTGTGCTGCCACCTGATCCACTAGCTGCTTTGCAGCCTGATCGGGCTGCAGCGCTTGCTGGTCAATCAGATGATTGACGGCGACTGCATTGACCACCTGATTGGTCTTGCGGTCTATCGTCAGGGTTGATTCTGTCAGGAAGGAGCCGTAGCTGCGTCCCTGCACCACCAACCTGCCGTCTATCTTGCAGGTATAGCCCTGGTGCGAATGACCAGAAACAATCAGGCTGACGGCCTTGTCGAGTTTTTTGCTGATCTCGATGATCGGGCCTTGCAAACCTTCACAACGGTAACTGGGATCAGTCTCTGGACCTTTGTAGATCGCGCCTTCATGTATCAACACGACGATGGCAGCGACGCCCTGCTTTTGCAGTGCAGGCACATAGCGGTTAATCGCCGTCGCTTCATCTTCAAAACTGAGATGCTTGACCGCATCACCTGCCACCAGATTGGGTACATCGGATGTCACCGCACCGATAAAACCTACCTTGACGTCGCCGACCTGGCGTATCACATATGGTGTCAGCCACGGTTTGTCACTGCCCAGTTCATGGATATTGGCACCGAGATAGGAAAAGCGTGCGCCCTTGAAGTCAGCATAAGCACAACCGGTTGCCGGACATTCACCCTTGATTTTGCGCATCAGGTCGGCAGTGCCATTGTCAAATTCATGGTTACCGACTGCAGTCACTGACAAATCCAGGCGGTTCAGTGCTTCGATGACAGGCTCATCTTTCATCAGGGCCGAACCCATGGGCGAAGCACCAATCAAGTCACCCGCACCGACAAATATGCTGGCACCTACAGCCTGGCGGCGTTCTTTTAGCTTGGTAGTCAAGTAGGCATAACCACCTGCCGGTACCGAGATTTTCGCGCCAGGTCGTGCTGGGTCAATTTTTGTGGCGACATAGGGCACAGGTTGATCTGCCTGCAAATTGCCATGAAAATCATTGATACTGAAAATCGTTATATCGGTTGTTGCTGATTTTTCCGCTTTGTCAGTACTGGCACAGGCGGCAAGCAATATCGCAGCGATAGATATGCTGATTAATTTCAACTTTTGCATAAGAGATATATTCTTGCGTTAAAAAGAATAAGGCCTGCAACAAGTGTTCTTGTTGCAGGCCTGAATCAAGTCTGCGTGGTGAGTTTTGGATTCACCACGTTATGCCTTCAGATTAGAAATCTGCGGACAAGGTGACCGATGTAAAGCGTGGTGCACCCAGGTAGTAGAACACACCTTTTGCAGCAGCGCCAGGATAGGCAGTTGCATTGGTGATGTTGAAACTGGATGGGTTACGGTATTTCTCGTTCGTGATATTGCTGACACTCAGACGTACCGTTGGTTTTTTGAACCAGCTGGTGTTCGGGAACTGATAACCAGCATCAAAGCCCAACAAGGTGTAACCAGGAACGAATTCATCATTCGTCATAGTTGCAAATTGACCGCCTGTGTATTTCATTTTCAGACGTGTATACCAAACGGCTGTTTCATACTGTGCGCTCAGACCGGCTTTCCATTCTGGTGTCAAAGTCATTGCCTTGCCAGCTGTAGGAATATAAACGCCTTTTGCTACCAGCAGGTCATCTTTGATTTCGCTCTTCGCGTAACCGACGGAACCATAGAAAGACCAGCCGTTCACTGGTGTGTTACCCAGTTCAACTTCAAAGCCTTTGGTTTTTACCTTACCAACATTGGTTACCGAGCTTTGGTTAGCAACAGGATCAAAAGCGGTGGCCTGACGATCAGTAAAGTCTACTGTGTAAACTGTTGCCTGAGCAGTCAACTTGTCGCTTTGCAGACGATAGCCCAAGTCGAAGTTGTATGAAGTTTCTGGTGGTACTTCTACAAAGCCAACGCTACCATCTGCATTGATTTTCGCGTTATTTGTCGTTGCATAAACAAAGTTTGGCGGTACTTTCATGTTACGTGCCAAGCTGGCAAATATCTGATTATTGTTATCAATCTGGTAGCGTGCACCCAATTGCGGCAAAGGCTTGGTATAGGTCCGTTCCAGTTTGTAAGTCGTACCAGAATTCGTGCCTTCATTCGCGTAGTTGGTGAAATCACGTTTCATGGTCGGTACACGCAAACCGATATTGATAGTCAGTTTGTCATTCAACAGACTGATCGTATCTTGCAAAGAGAACTGGTAAGCAGTACTGATAGTTCTCCAGTCACGGCTTTGGTAAGGCGTGCCATCAGGACGAGTGATACGGCCTTCTTTCAGCCAGATGTCAGCTGCGTTACCGTTAGCATCAACAGCGACCATAGGACCGAACTGTTCATGTGTTGCACGTTCATACCAGACACCAGCCAGGATTTGGTGATTATTGATAGTGTGAACAACGGAAGCACTCACACCAGGACGGTTGGTACGTGTCACACTACTGTTGGCAACAATGACGCGATCCAGCGTATCGCCGTCGCCGTTCAGGTCGACAGTAGCAGTCAATTTGCCAGTTGTTGGATTCAGGAATGCATTTTCAGCTTGCAGACGTTGTTGCACACCACCTGTACCGTAGCCATACCAGTAGTAAGGAACAACTTTGACATCGGTATTTTCATTAATACGGAATTTGCCAGTCACAGAGAAAATCGCGTTTTCAAACGGGTTTTTTGTCAACTGATAGAAAGTGTCGGCATTTGCCTGGCTAGGATCATTATCTGCCTTGCCCTTGGTTGGCGTCACATGACCAATGAACTTGGTCGAATAGTCATAGTAGTAACCATTTTTTGCCAGATCAGCCAGGTTGAATGTACTGATGTTCTGGTTGATTGCACGGTTATACAACAATACGGCATTGATGGAATTGAACTTGTCGAAATCGATACGGTAACCAGCATCTATGTGGTTACGGTCAGCACCGCCTTCGCCTTTCCATTTGTCAGCTTGCGCATGGGAAGCAGAGATAAAGAAACGGGAACGACCATCAGCCCACAGGCCTGTGTCGTAACGCAAGAAAGTCTTGGACAGTTTCAAACCACCCAGAGTTTGCATGACGCGGAAACGTTTTTCTTTGGTCGGATCGCAAGTCGTGATACCGAAGTTACCGCCGGTTGCACCGATTTGCGGGGAATCAACGTCTGTCGAACCCTGGGTCACAAATTGGGTACAGGTATTTTCCTGATCCACGAATTCTTGTGGGAACACAGAGAAGCTACCAGAGTCATTGACTGGTACGCCATTGATCGTGGCACCAATCTGGTCACTGTTAAAACCGCGCAGTGTCAAACCACCACCAAACAAACCGGTTGCGTCGTAGTTATAGCTGTTAACCGCAGGCATCAGTTCCAGCGCTTCATAGGCATTGCCTGTAGGACGCTGCTTGGCCAGTTCTTCTGCAGTGATGGTACTACGTGCTTTTGGTGCATTTTCTTGAACCATCAAGCCCATACCGACTTTTTTGCCGGTGATGGTGACGCGATTTGCGTCAGGCTGCTCATTGGATTCTGTCTGCTGCGCGTAGGCAGAGGACATGCTCAGGCATACCAGTTGGCATGCGACTGCAACCATCGACAAACGCGATGGAAATGCGGACGATTTGTTTGATTGTTTCATTGAAGCTCCCGAATCATTTTACAAATGGAAATAAAAATTAGTGCAAAACCCCGTTTATCATCTCAAGCCACCGCAACTGCCTGATGACATCCCCTTCACCGCTCGTTCTATTGCCAAATTTTTTGGCTTTTTTTTGTAACTGGTTGTAATTCCACAACAAACACCTGCGATGACATGTCACATTAGAAATATTCTCGGCCTATAGCACCGCGCAAACGATTGCTTTTTTTGAAAATTGAAAATTTTCAACGACGCAAACGATTGCTATTTCTAAACAAAAAACAGACGGACCTTTTTACGGTGCGTCTATCTCCTAGTGACATCTTTAAACTTGAGCAATTCGCCGGGGCAAATGTCTGTCGATCAGATATTTTGATATGTGAAAATAGTCTATCACATAAAATTTTGAACTTGCAGAGTGTCCCATCCAATTATTAAAGGATGATGACAAAGTGGTTTTAGCGGCAAGATTTTGTCACAATTGTGCGACAAATTGCCATTTAGATACTATTTTTTATTTGAAAAATACTTACTTTCCCGAATATACGACGGGAGCAATGCCTTTGACATTGGTTTGGTAAGGTGGCAAGGCGCTGATACTTACCCCTTTGGCATGCGCATATAAAGGCATGACCTCAGGGAAGTGGTTGCGGATTTCTGCGATACGGGTAGTACCAGCTGGGTGAGTTGACAACCATTGTGGCGGAGCCCCTTTGCTAACCATACCCATTTTTTGCCAAAGAGCAACGCCAGCGCGCGGATCATAGCCAGCCCTGGCAGCGATATCGAGACCGACAATATCTGCCTCAGTCTCGTCACCGCGGGAAAAAGCCAGCATGCCAAACTTGGCAACCCCACCAGCTACGCCGCCTGCCAGATTGGGGTCATAACCCTTCGCGCCAGCCCACAGTTCGGCCAGTTTAATACCCACATTCGCAACCGCTGCCTTGCCAGCACGTTCGGCACCATGCTCACGCAATGCATGGGCAATTTCATGGCCCATGACGATGGCGACTTCATCGTCGGTCAGTTTCAAAGTATCAAGGATGCCGGAATAAAAGGCTATCTTCCCGCCTGGCATGCAATACGCATTGACCTGCTTGGAACCGATGAGATTGACTTCCCATTTCCATTGCCTGGCACGCTCATTCCATTTCAGCGCATACGGTATCAATTTGTCAGCAATCGCACGCAAACGGATGACCTGCGGATGGTTAGCTGGTCCCAAAGCACGTTTTTGTTCTGCGACCTGCATGGTCTGCGCATACTGCGCCGCAGCCTGGCTTTCCAGCGCACCGGTCGGGGCCAGTTTTCGCAAGACCGACATTTCACCGACCTTGACACCATCTTGCTGTCCATTGTTTTGAGCACTGGCAACAGCAGTAACAGCAAACAGGCTGGAAAATACAAGGGCAAAGTGGCTGAGTTTCATGTTCATGCGAAAACCTTGGGAGCTGGATGTTCAATCCATTAAATGGTAGCAGTAGCGACCATTTAAAGGTGTGAATCTTTCAAAATTCTGAATTTAATAAAATAAAAAATCATCCCAGTTTTTTACGCAAGCGGAAAACCGCCAGACTACCGCGTAAATTTGGCAACCAGGTGACAGGACGTCCTTCATGCAAGGCAACACATTCCAGCACTTCCAAACCAACTTCTGTGGCCAAATCGGAGAAATCCAGTATCGTCGCGCAGCGCACATTTGGGGTGTCATACCATTCGTATGGCAGGGATTTTGACACCGGCATCTTGCCGCGCAATAAGGCAGTGCGGTGCGGCCAGTAACCAAAATTAGGGAAAGAAACTATGGCTTCCCGTCCCACTCTGGCGATGTCACGCAACAGCGGCTCTACATGCTTCATCATTTGCAGCGAGGACAGGCACATGACAGTATCAAAGGCATTGTCTTCAAACATGCCTAGACCATTTTCCATGTCCTGCTGTATGACGTTGACGCCGCGACCGGCGCATGCGAGTACCTTGTCATCAGCGATTTCTATGCCATAACCACTGCACTGCTTGTCGCTTTGCAGATAATCCAGCATGACGCCATCACCACAACCAACATCAAGCACTTGTGCCTGCGGCTTGATCCAGTGGGCGATGAAGGCCAGATCGGGGCGCAAGACGTTTAATTCAGAAAAATTCATGCTGCTACTCCCAACAATTCGGCCTGCAATTCTGCATCTATGCGCTGGTAATAGGCAGCCACCAAATTCAGGTAACGCGAGTCATCCAGCAAGAAGGCATCGTGGCCATGTGGCGCATCGATTTCTGCGTAACTGACGGTGCGTTTATTGCTGACCAGGGCCTTGACAATTTCACGGCTACGTTCAGGTGAAAAACGCCAGTCAGTCGTGAAAGAGGCGAGCAGGAACTTGGCCTTGGTTTGCGACAGTGCCTTGGCCAGGTCACCACCGGTATGACGCGCAGGGTCAAAATAATCGAGTGCCTTGGTGATCAGCAAATAGGTATTGGCATCGAAATAATCTGAGAACTTGTCGCCCTGATAGCGCAGGTAGGATTCGATTTCAAAATCCACACCAAAGCCAAACTGATAGTCGCCCCCTTTCAGGTCTCGGCCAAATTTTTCTGCCATGTCGTCATCTGACAAATAGGTAATATGTCCTATCATGCGTGCCACCCTTAAGCCGCGACGCGGTACTACACCATGGGCATAAAAATCACCACCATGAAAATCGGGATCAGTCAAAATCGCCTGCCGTGCAACATCATTGAAAGCAATATTCTGGGCTGACAATTTGGGGGTAGACGCCACCACCACGCAATGACGCAGGCGATCAGGATACAAGATGCTCCAGGCCAGTGCCTGCATGCCACCAAGCGAGCCGCCCATGACAGCAGCGAATTGTTTGATGCCCATGCGATCCGCCAGTCTTGCTTGTGCATTGACCCAGTCTTCCACCGTCACGACAGGGAAATCCGCCCCATACGGTTTGCCCGTAGCAGGATTGGTATGCATGGGGCCGGTAGAACCAAAACAGGAGCCCAGGTTATTAACACCGATAACAAAGAAGCGGTTGGTATCGACAGGCTTGCCCGGCCCCACCATATTGTCCCACCAGCCTACATTCTTTGGCTGGTCGGCATACACGCCAGCCACATGGTGGGATGCATTCAGGGCATGGCAAATCAGGACTGCATTGGACTTGTCAGCATTCAGGTTGCCATAGGTTTCCACCATCAGGGTGTAACCAGCAATTGAGGTGCCGTTTTGCAAAGCCAAAGGCTCATCGAATTGAAACGCTTGTGGCGTGACGATTCCAACTGATCCAGGTGAGGATGACATACACTCTTCCATCGGGACTTAACCCGTTATCAAAAAACTCAGGAAGGCTAAAAGGTGGGCTGAATGTGAGGAGGGGAAAGCTGCATTCAAGCTCGCTTTAGCCGTATTTATCATTCGGGATATTTTCCGAAACGCGCCCGCAAGCTGATTTTCAAATCGGCGCAATAGGAGAAGGATAAACCATGTCGGGCACCGAGGTCAAACCCCAAGCACCAGAGCATGGCATTTTAGTGCAGTGTCCGCAGTGTCGCTAATGCAAAGTGGGCAACTGAGCACCCATGGCCGCCAATGTTTCCCTGATGGTTGCAGAATCATAGCTACGCAAGATTTTTTTTACATGGCCTTGCAAGGCATCAAGGCGAGTATTCAAAATCTCTTGCTTAATTTCCGGCAACAGCGCTGCCGGCATCGACAATTCGCGGAAACCCATGCCAGCCAGCAAGCGTGTCAGGCGAATATCCCCTGCCATGCCACCGCAGATAGAGACCGGTATGCCTGCCCTGTCACCCGCCGTAATGATCATTTGCAAGAGTTGCAAAATAGCCGGATGCAAATCATCGTACAAGTGTGCGACTTCATGATCTGCCCTGTCAATTGCCAATGTGTACTGAATCAAGTCATTGGTGCCGACTGACAGGAAATCGAGCTTTTTGACAAACATGGGCAGCGACAAGGCCGCCGCCGGAATTTCTATCATGGCACCGATGGCAATCTCTGCATCGAACTCCTTGCCTTCCTTGCGCAATTCAGTCTTTGCCTGTTCTATCATGGCCAGGCTTTGGTCAATTTCAAAACCGTGTGCCATCATCGGTATCAATATCTTGACCTTGCCAAAAGCCGAGGCACGCAGGATGGCGCGCAGTTGCGTCAAAAATAATTGTGGCTCAGCCAGGCAATAGCGTATGGCCCGCAAACCCAGCGCCGGATTGAGGATATTGTGTTCTGTCGTATCCAGCGGTTTGTCAGCCCCCACATCCAGGGTGCGTATCGTCACTGGCCTTCCCTTCATGGCTTGCACGGCAGTGCGATAGGCTTCGAACTGCTCTTCTTCGGTTGGCAGCTTGTGTTGCTGGCCACTGCTTTCCATGAACAGGAATTCTGAACGGAACAAACCCACCCCGCTGGCACCTGCCTCCAGTGCATGGGCGGCATCTTGTGGCAATTCTATATTTGCCAGCAAGGTGATCTCGACACCATCCTGGGTAATTGCCGGTGTCTTCTTGAGCTTGTGGAGTTTTTTCCTGGCCTTGGCCAGTATGGCCTGGCGTTCGCGATATTGTTCGAGCACCAGAGTACTGGGCGCGACGATGACCACGCCGGCATCGCTGTCGATGATGAGCCAGTCGTCCTGCTCTATCAGGCGTGACGCATTTCCCATGCCGACCACGGCAGGTATACCCAGGCTGCGCGAAACGATGGCGGTGTGCGAATTATGTCCGCCCTCATCAGTGACAAAACCAGTGAAGGCGACATCGCGGAATTGCATCATGTCTGCTGGTGAAATGTCTCTGGCAACCACGATCATATTGGCATTGCGTTCATCAATCCCATCAGAGCGTATCGCGCTGCCAGCGGTACCGGTCAATACCTTGAGTACGCGCTCTGCCACCTGCTGGATATCAGCCTTGCGCTCACGCAGGTAATCATCTTCGATTTCATCGAACTGGGCTGATAATTCATCGATCTGGCTGACCAGTGCCCATTCTGCATTGTAGTGACGGGTACGGATAATATCGAGCGGCGCTTCAGAGATCATGGGGTCGGACAAAATCAGTACATGAACGTCGATGAAGGCACCAAGTTCGGTTGGCGCATCTACCGGCAAATCCGACCAGATGGCCTGTAATTCCTTATGTACCTGGGCGATAGCCAATTGCAGTCTTTGCACTTCGGCTTCGACCTGCTCTTGTCCTACCAGATAATGTTGTACATCCAGTGCCGCCGGGCGCAGCAAGTGAGCTCGCCCGATTGCTATACCGCGTGAAACGGGGATGCCTTGCAGTGTAAAAGATGCCATGCTGTGTCCCCCAAAATACTTTATCTTCGGGCAGCCGTGATTTTGCTGCCCTGTCTTATTTCTAGTGTAATGATGTAACGCTAAGCATAAGACTTCATGCACCATTTATTGCATGATATTTTGCTGATTCAATCAAAGAAGGACAAGGTAAACGAATAGAGTCAAAACGACAATGAGAAATATGTTGCGATATGTTGCCATTTGTTTCGCTGGCAAATTGTACTTACAACGCGCTTATAAAAGCATCATCACAAATGATTACTATTGCCGATCAATTTCCGTTTATTCACCCTCACCAAACTTGTCGTTGATCAACGCATGAATGGCTTCAAAACAGGCTTGCTCATCCGCACCATCAGTTTCTAATAAAACTTTACTGCCCTTACCTGCTGCCAGCATCATCACGCCCATGATGGACTTGCCATTCACACGACGACTATTGCGGGTCAGCCATACTTCAGCCTTGAATTTGCTGGCAGTTTGCGTAAACTTTGCTGATGCACGTGCATGCAAACCCAGTTTGTTGACGATCTCAATTTCCTGTTGAATCATGCTTCGGTTTCTTTCTCAATTAGTTGGGTGACAAACGCACGCGATTGTCCAGACGTATGGCACCATTCTGGCCACCAGCCAGCGCCATTTCCACCACGACATCGAGTACATCACTACGATAAGTTATCGCCCGCAACAACATGGGCAGGCTGATGCCGGCAATAATCGCAACCCGGTCCGGGTCACCCAATTGCCTGCAACAATTCGACGGCGTACCACCCATGACATCGGTGATCACCAGCACGCCGGAACCATCGTCCAGACGCAGCACGGCTTCACGCGCTAGGCGGTTGACCTCATCAATATTCTGGTCGGCAATCACGTCTATCGCTTCAAAGCGTTCGGGCATGCCACGGAAAACATGGGCCGCAGCCTGCATAAAAGCAGTCCCCAGAGGTGCATGCGTCATTAAAAGTATGCCAACCATCGTTCTTTAACTCTCTTGTGATGGCCGGCACTCGCCCGCCATCCTTCATTTATATTTAAGCTGCAACTGCCGTTTCAAGGGCATCAATAAACATGCCAGCAACATTGAAGCCTTTTTGCTGGGTAATTTCCTGGAAACAGGTAGGGCTGGTCACATTAACCTCAGTCAAATTAGCCCCAATTACATCTAATCCTACCAGCAACAGGCCTCTTTGATAAAGTTCAGGTGCCAAAGTCTGCGCAATCTCAAGATCGCTGGCAGACAATTCCTGCGCCACACCCAAACCGCCTGCCGCCAGGTTACCCCTGACCTCACCATTTTGCGGGATACGCGCCAAGGCAAATGGCACAACCTTGCCACCGATCAGCAATATCCTTTTGTCACCATGGACAATTTCAGGGATATAGCGCTGCACCATGATGGTACGACTGCCATTCACCGTCAAAGTCTCAATGACAGAGCCCAGGTTCATACCGTCTTCACGGATACGGAAGATGCCAGTACCGCCCATGCCATCCAGAGGTTTGAGGATGATATCCTGATGTTCTTTATGGAAAGCACGGATACGCTGCTCATCCCGTGTCACCAGTGTAGGCGCAGTGAACTGGCTGAACTGGGCAATGCTGAGTTTTTCATTATGATTGCGGATGGCTGCCGGTTTATTGAACACCCGTGCACCCTGCTGCTCTGCCAGTTCCAGCAAATAAGTCGCGTAGATATATTCCATATCAAATGGCGGATCCTTGCGCTGCAGGATGGCATCAAAAGCACTCAGGGCAAGTGACTCAGGTTCAGACAACCTGAACCAGTCCTGGCTATCACCGGTCAGGGTAATGCGGCTGATATTGGCTATCACCTTGCCGCTTTCCAACGCCATATCATCCGGCCCAAATGCGTAGATCTCATGACCACGCTTGTCTGCCTCTACCATCATGGCGTAAGTGGAATCTTTATACGTCTTGAAGTGCGACAGCGGATCGGTCAGGAAAGCGATTTTCATGAATGTGCTCAATATTCTTGGCTAAATAGTAATCAATAAACCTCAGGATTTGGATCTGTCTTTTCCAGCTCCAGTGATGCCGCCAGCAAAGCCAGGCGCGCCACTACACCATACATGTAAAAACGATTTGGTGCTGCCGTACCCGGTTTTGCCTTCATGTCCGGCACTGCATGTTGCTGGGCAAAGGCCAGCGGCACGAAATGCATGCCGGGTGCATTGAGGTTTTCATCAACACCACGGTCTTCATGCACGCGGTAAAAACCGCCGACCACATAGCGGTCTATCATGTAAACCACAGGTTCAGCCACGGATTCATTGATTTGCTCAAAGGTGTAGACACCTTCCTGCACAATGACATCCCTGACTTCCATGCCATCCTTGACGACCGACATCTTGTTGCGTTGCTTGCGATTGAGATCACGCACTTCGCTGGAGTCATGCACAGTCATGATGCCCATGCCATAGGTACCTGCATCGGCCTTGACGATCACGAAAGGTTTTTCCTTGATGCCGTATTCCTTGTATTTTTTGCGTATTTTGGCGAGTATGGTATCCACTGTTGCCACCAGCGCATCTTCGCCACTGCGGTCATGGAAATTAACATCCTTGCACTTGGCAAAGTAAGGGTTCAACATCCATGGGTCTATATCAACCATTTTGGCGAATTTCTTGACCACTTCATCATAGGCGTGGAAATGATTGCTCTTGCGGCGCAAAGCCCAGCCAGCATGCAGGGGTGGCAGCAAGGTTTGCTCATTGATGTCTTCCAGAATAGCCGGTATGCCTGCCGATAAGTCATTGTTCAGCAAAATCGTGCATGGGTCGAAGTTTTTCAGGCCCAGACGGCGGCCATTGGCAGAGCGCTCCAGCGGCTCCAGTATCAATTGACTGCCATCCGGCAAATCGATAGGCGTCGGTTCTGTGATATCTGCTGACAGCGACCCCAGACGCACATTCAGACCGGTCTGGCGGAAAATCTGCATCATGCGCGCAATGTTTTGCAAATAAAACACATTGCGGGTATGGCTCTCAGGGATGACCAACAGGTTTTTGGCATCAGGGCAATATTTTTCTATCGCCGCCATCGCCGCCTGCACTGCCAGCGGCAACATTTCTGATGCCAGATTATTAAAACCGCCAGGGAATAAATTGGTGTCGACAGGGGCCAGCTTGAAACCGGCATTGCGCAAATCGACAGAGCAATAAAATGGCGGAGTGTGCTCCTGCCACTCAAGACGGAACCAGCGTTCTATCGCAGGTGTCGCTTCGAGTATCTTTTTTTCAAGATCGAGCAGGGGGCCGTTGAGAGCGGTGACGAGATGCGGAACCATAATGACCTTTTGGAGAGCAAGCTGTTGCCAAAAATGAACGCCGACCTCAGCGCCACAGGCAAATCATGACTTGATAAGCTTGGGATGAAATCCCGGTAATCAAGTCGGAATTATCCCAGGCTACACAAAAAAATCACTCAGACTTGGCTAAAAGATCAAAATGTTCCACCACAGGGGCACTGGCAAAATAGGGGCCGACGATGGCACGCCAGTCTGCGAATGCTGCAGATTCACGAAAATCCACAGTGTGGTTCTCCAAAGTTGCCCAATAAATCATGAGCAGATAGCGTTCTGGCGACTCTATGCCTTTTTGTACCTTGAAACCCAGGAAACCTTTGGCATGGCGTATCACTTCGTCAAGGCCACGCTGTATGGCGATATCAAATTCGGCTTGCTTGCCAGCCTGTATGCGTAGATCAGCTAACTCCAAAATCATATTTGCCTCTTGATAATAATAAAATTATTCTTTATCGCTGTTCTGGATCAAACCAGACCCCGGTCGCTGAGCTCTTTCTTGATATAAGCATAAAACACAGGAGCGGCGACCACACCGGGAACGCCAAACAGGGTTTCCATGACCAGGATGGCGGTCAGCAATTCCCAGGCTCTGGCGTTGACCTGAGCACCGATGATGCGTGCGTTCAGGAAGTATTCTGCCTTATGAATGACAATCATGAAAACCAGCGAAGCGACCGCCACATTCAGGGATTGTGACAATGCGACGATCACGATAACCGTATTGGAAATGATATTACCTGCGACCGGGATCAAACCCGCCAGGAAGGTTATGGCGATCATGGTCTTGGTCAGTGGCAGATGCACGCCTGCCATAGGCAGGATGGCCGCCAGATAAATCGCCGTAAACACAGTATTGATCAAAGAAATCTGTACCTGGGCGAACACGATTTTATGAAAAATCTGACCCAGGTTGCTGATCCTTTGTTGCATGGCAGCGGCAAAGGGTTTGTGGTTGCTGTCGCCACTGACATCCCTGAGCGCGATCATGCTGCCTATGATCATGCCCAACAATAAGTGCACAATCAGGTGACCAGCTTCGGGCACCAGCTGTTTCGCTTCACCGGCATGCTCACGCAACCAGTGCGTCATCATTTCCCTCAAAGCTTCGACATCTTCCGGAAGGTTAGTACTCACCCACTCAGGCAACTGGTGACGCGAAGCTTCAATAATATCAGCCAGCTTTTGCAGCAGACTGTGTAAATTCCCGGCATCACTGCGTAAAAAGGCGTGGATCGCCCAACCAGCCAGTATTAAGCCAGTAATCAGCAAAAACGATAAAAACACCACCGCAATCATGCGCGGCTGCTTGTGCCTGAAACGCAGGGCGATCGCCGGTGCCAGCACATGGATAATGGAAAAAACCAGCAAACCGGAAAACAGGGCAACCAGCAAGCCTGCCTTCAATACCAGCAACAGGGCGATGCCCATAAGGATATATGAAGCATAGATGGATAGCGACAATGTTTGACTGGCCGGACGGGCAAGAATTTTATCTTTCATTTCAGCACTCCGCTCAAACCCACTACTGCGCCCAGCATCAAAGCCACTGCCGCCAAACCTGAAATCAGGAAGCCCATGGAACGCTTGCCTGCATCTTGCAGATAAGCCAGGGCATACATGATGCGCCCGACCAACCATGCCAGACCCAGCAAAGCAGCTGGTATATCGCCACTCCAGACTGCGCACAACCAGAGCGCCGGGAAGAACAAAACCATTTGCTCCACCGTATTTGTCTGCACCCGCATGGCGCGCAAGAACTCAGGTGGGCCATCCATGGCTGGTGCCTTAACCCCAAGCTTCATGCGCAAACGTCCTACGGTCATTACATTCCAGATATACATGCAGAGTACGGCAAGTGTTAACCAGGATGTCCATTGCAAATGCATAAATTCTCCAGTGAGGATACTTGAGTGGCCTGAGAACCACCCAGATGAGGCCAATGATATAAAGTACAAGAATACAGTACCAAAAGTACATTGAAACAGACACTTACATTTTCATGTCTTCTATTTTAAAGGCTTAAGCGTTATATAGAGACTATCACAGGATGCAGACAGAAATACGCAATACCCGGCCGCCCTTTTATTGCCTTATTTGCATGTTTATTATACAGGCGAGCTTGTAGAAGCTTAGAGGCCAAGGTGATGTTTATCACATGATCATATCGAAAGAGGTAAAAAATGAAATTTTCATTCCCCACATTTTCCAAAACAGCACCTGTGCTGGCTTTGTTGGCCGCTGCTGCTTTTGTTCCCGCTGCCCATGCTGCTGATTTTGATGATTATGCGCGCGTCGTCAGCGTTACCCCGCAGGTTGAGCAAGTCAATGTGCCTCGTCAGGAATGCCGTACTGAATATGAAACCAGCCAGCGCAACTATCCTCGTCAGCAACAGGCAGAGCGCAGCAATGGCGGTGCCATCATAGGCGGCCTGGCAGGTGGTTTGCTGGGTAGCCAGGTTGGTGGCGGCAATGGCCGTATTGCTGCGGCAGCCGTAGGTGCTGTGACTGGTGCCATTGTTGGTGACCGCGTTGAGAATAATGGCAATAACGGCAACAATTACAACAGCCAGCCTGTCTATGAGAGCCGTCCTGTACGTCAGTGCCGCAACATCGACAGCTGGGAAACCCGTACCAATGGCTATGCCGTGACGTATGAGTACCATAACCGTACTTATACTTCCGTCATGCCCTATGATCCGGGTTCACGCCTGCGCATCCATGTGTCTCTGACGCCACGTCCTTGATCTGGATCACACCATCTACACTCACAAATGCCGCTGCAAAGCGGCATTTTTTCATATGGTGCTAAAAAATCCCTGCGCAGTATCCGAAACCCCGCCACTCTGTATAAAACACAAATGCAATGTAGGTATTTTGCACGCCTGCAAGCGTAAAACCAGCTCATGACAATGAGTTTGCCGCCAAATTGACCGGAATTTGCATGGGTTTATAGTATTATCTTGCGGCAAACCTCACGCTCATGCTCCGTCTCTCATTCATGCAAAAAATGTTAAAAAAATACGGTCTGCTGGTCTGGCTATCCCTGATCCTGATTGCAGGTTTTGTTTCCACTACCGTGGCATCTTTTGTCGTTTCCCGTGATGCCATACAACAAAGCATCTCCGAACAAACCCTGCCCATTACCGGTGACAATGTCTATTCTGAAATCCAGAAAGACATATTGCGCCCGGTGTTTGTCTCTTCACAAATGGCGCATGACACTTTTTTGCGTGACTGGATCATCAATGGTGAAGAGGATAAAGACCAGATCGTTAAATACCTGAAAGAAATCAAGCAAAAAAACCATGCGATTTCCAGCTTTCTGGTGTCAGATCAAAGTCACAATTATTATCATGCCGATGGCGTGCTGAAGACCATCAGCGATACCGAACCACGTGATCAATGGTTCTTCCGGGTGCGTGGCTTGAAAAGCGATTATGAAACCAATGTCGATGCCGACATGGCCAATCGCGACACCATGACCATCTTCATCAATTACCGCATCCTCGATTATTCAGGGAAGTTCATTGGTGTCACAGGCATAGGCATGACGCTGGACACCATGAAAACCCTGATAGACAGTTATCAGACCCGCTTCCGCAGGAATATCTTTTTCGTCGACCAGAAGGGCAATATTGCCCTGGCTGGCAACAACATGAAAAAGATACGCAGCAATTTAAGCAATATGTCAGGACTGAGCAGCCTGGCACCGCAAATCCTGGCTAACCGCAAAAGTGAATCCCAGCATCTGGAATACAAGAGCGAGAATGAAACCATACTCGTCAACGCACGCTTTATTCCTGAGCTGGGCTGGCATTTGCTGGTAGAGCAAGAAATGGGGAATGAGATCAAGCCCTTGCAAAATATCTTCCTTATCAATATCGCCATCAGCGCTGGCATCACCCTGATTATCCTGGTGATTCTGTTACTGACAGTCAGGCGTTATCAAAAGCGCCTGGAAAAATCAGCGTCCACCGACACCCTGACCAATTTACTGAATCGCCAGGCGTTTGATTTCGTTTTCCAGCAAGCCCTGCTCGACAGTGAACGTTCGCGCCAGCCCATGTGCGTAGTCTTGCTGGATATCGATTTTTTCAAGAAAGTGAATGACAAGCAGGGCCATCTGGTGGGTGACCATGTGCTTAAGGAAATCGCCATGATATCCAAGCGCTCACTGCGCGAAAGCGACATTATCTGTCGCTGGGGTGGCGAAGAATTCCTGATCCTGTTGAAGAACTGTACGCTGGAAAAAGCCACCTCGATTGCCGAGAACCTGCGCAATACCATCGCCAATAATGATTTCTCGCGTACCACTGACCTGACACGCACCCGCCTTTCAATTACCGTCAGCATGGGTGTGGCTGAATGCAAGGACAAGGAAAGCGAAGCCAGCGTCTTTGAACGTGCCGACCTGGCTATGTATCAAGCCAAGGAAAATGGCCGTAACAGCGTTTATTTCTCTGAGTGAGAATTCCGCGCAGCCGCCAGGTCTATGGTGGGCTGCGTAAATGCCTGATACAAGTCCCCAGCCTGCTGATCCCAGCCGTTGAGCCTGGTTTGCTGTAAAGCGACGGTCTGCATGTCGCCACGGGCGATAGGGCCGGTTAGCGCAGCCTGTGTGCCCAGATTGAAGATATTCTCCAGTGTTTGCCTTGCCAGCGGTGCCGCCATCTTTTGCGCCACATCTGCCGGTATGCCAGCCGCCTGATAAGTGCGTAAAGCGACTTCCATCAGGGTCACCAGATAATTGCTGGCAAACACAGAACCGGCGTGATACAGCAATTTATTGTCTGCCTGGATGATGACGGTCTCTGCGCCTATGGCTTGCAAGGCAGGTCGCAATAATGTGAGTGCAAACTCATCACCTTCGAGGCTGCATATCGTACCGGCAAATTGTTCTGCCAGCAAATCGACATTGGCAAAACTGCGTACAGGATGGACACTCGCTACAGCCGCGCCTGCCAATCTGGCAGGCTGCAACTCTGTCGATGCCTTGGCACCGCTACAATGGAAAATGACGCTGCCTGCCTTCAACAAACCGGCATCCGCCAGTTGCTGGCAGACACTGGCGATCTGGTCATCACTGACGCTCAGCATGGTGACATCGGCGGCTTGCAGTTGCGCGATTGCATCGACAGCCTGCCCTGCCCCCAGCCATGCCACAGCATCGCTGGCACTGGCCAGACTGCGGTTCAAGACCTGTTGTAGGGCAAACACCTGCTGGCGCCGGAAGTTTTTGGCGAGTACCTTGCCAACTTTACCTGCACCGATGATATTCAGGGTCTTCATGCTTCATTCTTCCGGGAAGCGGCGCAGGCCTTCAAGGTCAAGTATGGTGATGCCGCCATAGTCCACGCTCAGCAGATTTTTCTTTTCCAGCAGTTGCAAAGCCTGGTTGGCCCGCTGGCGCGAGACACTGGAGATATAACCGATTTCTTCCTGCGATATCTGGATTTGCATGCTGCTGCCAGCTTTCAAACCGGGATTCAAATACGGGTGGAACATGGCTGCCAGGCAACGGGCAACCCGGGTATCAGGATCAAGCATGCGGTCGTATTCAACCAGGGAGATAAAAAACCCCAGACGCTCGTTCAATTGATGCAGGAGAAAGCGGTTAAACGGAATACTGTTATCCAGCAAATAAGTGAAAGTAGCACGTGGCATATGTGCCACACGGGTATCACGCAGGGCCACTACATCATAACGACGCAGTTCCGTCTTCAGCAGCGAACCTTCACCAAACCAGCCGCCCGCCAGCATGCAACTGAAAGTCACGGTCTTGCCATCGGGCGAAATACTGCTCATTTTCAGGAAGCCATCGATGACACCCATCCAGTGCTCTACCGGATCACCTTTGCGGCAAACATAAGCACCGGCAGGAATGAAACGCTCGACAACTTCGTCTTCCACTTTTTGCATATGTTCTGGCGACAGCATGCTGGCCCACAGGGACTTGGCAAACCGCTCTTTAGGGTCGCTGATTTTTTTTGTCATATTTGTGCAACGCACCACAGAAAATTGCTTCAATTTTTCAGATTGTCAGTCGAATGACAACCACCGGCCCCTGAAGGGTCTACTATCGCTTCAACAAAAAGAAATACGGAGACATTGTAAGCGAGTTGCCCACTACAGCGAAGACTGTAGACAGACTCAATGGCAATTCATTGCATCTCGCCACAGGCCTACCGTAAAGTCCCCTAAGCTGAAGCAATAAGTAAGTTGTAAGTCAGCAGTAAGGGGGCATCAGGACACTCACATGAAGTAAGCCCTAAAACAATAGGCTGGTGGAGACATGAATCAAAAAGAAGCAGCGAATTCGACTTTTCCCAGGTTGTTATTGCAGCATGGGAAAACACGGCCACAACATCCGGCTTTCCGCGAAAAAGACCTGGGTATCTGGCAAACCTGGAACTGGCAGCAAGTCAATGCAGAAGTGCGCGCCCTTGCCTGTGGCCTGGCTGCACAGGGCTTCAAGCGTGGCATGAACCTGGCCATCATAGGCGACAACCGCCCGCGCCTGTACTGGGCCATGGCTGCCGCGCAATGTCTGGGTGGCATACCCGTGCCTTTATATCAGGATGCACCGGCTGCCGACATGGCCTATGTTTTGGAAAATGCCGAAATTGCCTTCGCTATCGTCGAAGACCAGGAACAAGTTGATAAGTTGCTGGAGATTAAACAACAGTATGCAGGCATACAACATATCGCCTTTGATGATGACCGTGGCATGCGCCATTATCACCAGCCTGAACTGACTTCCTACGCTGCCCTGCAGGAACTGGGCCGAGCTTTCGATATCACCCATCCTGATTTTTTCATGAGAGAAGTGGAACTCGGTCAGCCAGATGACACTGCCGTCATGCTGTACACCTCAGGCACCACTGGCAAGCCCAAAGGTGTTTGCCAGTCTCACCGCTCTTTCATGACAGCTGCAGTGGGCGGTATGGAATTTGATCAGCTTACGGCACAAGAAGATATCCTGTCTTATCTGCCCATGGCATGGGTAGGTGATCACCTGTTCTCCTTCGCCCAGGCCATGGCTGTAGGCTTTACCGTGAATTGCCCGGAATCCAGCGAAACCGTCTTGACGGATTTACGCGAAGTCGGCCCCACGTATTATTTTGCCCCGCCCCGCGTGTTTGAAAACATGCTGACCACGGTCATGATACGTATGGAAGACGCGGGCACAATCAAGCGCAAACTGTTTGCCCATTTCATGGATCTGGCGCGCCGTGTCGGTTCTGACATACTCGATGGCAAAGCCGTCAGTAGCATGGACCGACTGCAATATACGTTCGGCAATCTGCTGATTTATGGCCCACTGAAAAATGTACTCGGCTTGTCACGCGTACGGGTTGCCTACACTGCCGGTGCCGCTATCGGCCCTGATTTGTTCCGCTTCTATCGCTCCATCGGTGTCAACCTCAAGCAGTTGTATGGTTCCACTGAAACCTGCGCCTATGTCTGCTTGCAGCCGGATGGCAAGATCAAGTTTGACAGCGTGGGTGCAGCAGCACCCGGTGTCGAAGTCAAGCTCGCGCCAAATGGTGAAGTGCTGGTCAGGTCAGATGCCATGCTGACGGGTTACTACAAGCGCCCCGATGCAACGGCAGAAGTCATGGATGAACAAGGTTACTTCCACACCGGTGATGCAGGCATCTTTGACCAGGATGGACACCTGAAAATCATCGACCGTGCAGCCGATGTCGGCAAGATGAATCAGGGTGATATCTTTGCGCCCAACTACATAGAAAACAAACTCAAGTTCTTCCCCTTCATCAAGGAAGCGGTGGTCTTTGGCCATGAACGCGATACCGTGTGTGCCTTCATCAATATCGATATGGAGGCAGTCGGCAACTGGTCAGAAAGACGCGGCATTGCTTATTCTGGTTATACCGATCTGGCTGCCAAGGCCGAAACTTATCAACTGATACTGTCGTGCATAGAAAAAGTGAATGCAGATCTCGCCAGTGAAGACTTGATGGCAGGTACGCAGATACACCGTTTCCTGGTACTGCACAAAGAACTCGATCCTGATGATGATGAGCTGACCCGCACCCGCAAGGTCAGACGCAAATTCATTGCCGAAAAATATGCCGTGCTGATAGACGCCCTGTATTCAGACAAGCGTTCGCAGTTCATAGAAACCCTGGTCAAGTTTGAAGATGGCCGCCAGGGCAAGGTCAGTGCCGATTTGCATATCAGCGATGTCAAAACATTTTCTGCCCAAAAGCTGGCTGCGTAAGGAATATATAAATGGCAGATAACAGAAAAATCGGTGAAGTCATCCTGGACTTGCAAAACATCTCTTTGGCCTTTGGTGGCGTCAAGGCTTTGACGAATATCTCCTTCAATGTCAGGGAACATGAAATACGCGCCATCATAGGCCCCAACGGTGCGGGCAAGAGTTCAATGCTGAATGTCATCAATGGTGTGTATCGCCCACAACAAGGTGACATCACTTACCGTGGCCAGCACCGCAAGGACATGAATACCTATGCTGCCGCAAAAAGCGGTATCGCCCGTACTTTCCAGAACATCGCCCTGTTCAAAGGCATGAGCGTACTCGACAATATCATGACGGGCCGCAACCTGAAAATGAAAAGTAATTTCCTCATGCAAGCCTTGTACTGGGGCCCTGCACAAAAAGAAGAAATTGCCCATCGTGAAAAAGTGGAAGAAATTATCGACTTCCTGGAAATCCAGCATATACGCAAGATACCGGTGGGCAGGCTTTCTTATGGCTTGCAAAAACGCGTGGAGCTGGGTCGGGCACTGGCAGCCGAGCCGGAGATTTTATTGCTGGATGAACCCATGGCTGGCATGAATGTGGAAGAAAAGCAGGACATGAGCCGCTTCATCCTTGATGTCAATGACCAGCTGGGTACCACTATCGTTTTGATTGAACATGATATGGGCGTGGTCATGGATATTTCTGATCGCGTGGTCGTGCTCGATTACGGCAAGAAAATCGGTGACGGTACACCTGCTGAGGTGCTGGCGAATCAGGAAGTGATTAACGCTTACCTTGGTGTGGCGCATTGAAGATGGGAAACCTCTGTACCTCTGTGTTGAGAGGTCTTCTGTTCAAGATTCATGTTTGCTTAACGTAAGCTGAGAGCTAGAAATGAATATTAGTTTTTTCTTTGAAGTGTTTATCGGCGGCTTGCTGTCCGGCGTCATGTATGCGCTGGTGGCGCTGGGCTTTGTGTTGATCTACAAAGCCTCAGGCGTCTTCAATTTTGCGCAGGGGGCGATGGTTTTTTTTGCTGCCCTGACTTGCGTAGGCCTGACCGAAAAATTTGAAATGTCATTATGGCTGGCGATACCGTTGACCATGATGGTGATGGTGGCGCTGGGTCTGGCAATCGAACGCGTAGTATTGCGACCGCTGGTGAACCAGCCTGAGATTACCTTGTTCATGGCCACCATAGGCCTGACATTTTTTATCGAAGGCCTGGCGCAATTACTGTGGGGTTCGCAACCACACAAACTGACATTGCCTATTGAAGACGTACCCATAGAATATTTCATGGAGAAATTCAATATTCTGGTGTCGCAATTCGATGTCATCGCCGCGCTGATTTGTGCCTTGCTGGTGACTGGTCTGGCCCTGCTGTTTTCCAAAACCAAGATAGGTCGTGCATTGCGTGCGGTGGCTGATGATCATCAGGCAGCGCTCGCCGTTGGCATTCCCTTGCAACAAATCTGGGGCATAGTCTGGGCGGTTGCCGGTTTTGTCGCCCTGGTTGCTGGCCTGTTGTGGGGTGCCCGTAATGGTGTGCAGTTTGCGCTGACCTTCGTGGCCCTGAAAGCCTTGCCGGTATTGATTTTGGGTGGATTCACTTCCGTCCCCGGCGCGATTGTTGGCGGCCTGATTATTGGTGCATCTGAGAAACTGGCAGAAGTGTACATAGGCCCACTGGTGGGTGGTGGTATAGAAGGCTGGTTCCCGTATGTGCTGGCATTGCTGTTCCTGCTGGTCAGGCCAGAAGGTTTGTTTGGTGAAAAAATCATACGCAGGATTTAATGTCCTGCAGTTCAGCACAATAAGGACTTACGCAAAATTGTCACAGCAAGGTGTAGCGACGAAGACAATACGAATAGTACAGCGAGGAGCGGCAACGCAGCTGGGGCGGTTTTGCGAAAGTCCTGATAATCAAACGTAATTAGCAGAGTAGAGGAACACTATGTTCTACCGTGAAGCAGGTCAGTTTAAAACGAGTTACCAGGCAGATAGCCAGATTTTCCCGATACGGCAAGACCGTATCGGTATTGCCATCGTCCTGATCGCAGCATTTGTTGCCGTACCCGGACTGGCAACCGATTATGCGTTTTCTGCGATTTTCATTCCCTTCCTGATTTTCTCGCTGGCAGCGCTGGGCTTGAATATCCTGACTGGTTATGCAGGGCAATTGTCACTGGGTTCAGCAGCCTTTATGGCCGTCGGTGCCTTTGCTTCTTATAATTTTGTCTTGCGCATACCCGGCATACCGGTCTTGCTGGCTTTCGTACTTGGTGGTTTGTCAGCGGCCATGGTAGGTATTGCGTTTGGTTTGCCGTCGCTGCGCATACGCGGTTTTTACCTGGCAGCAGCCACGCTGGCAACCCAATTTTTCGTGGTCTGGTGCCTGACCAAGATACAGTGGTTTACCAATTACAGTTCTTCCGGTGTAATCACGGCGCAAGAAATGGTGATCATGGGTATGAGCATCAATACCCCAGTCAAAAAATACCTGCTGACCCTGACGGTAGTGTGCGTCATGGCCATGCTGGCCAAGAATATGGTGCGCTCCAACGTGGGCCGCTCATGGATGGCGGTGCGTGACATGGACGTGGCGGCAGAAGTCATCGGTTTCCGACTCATGCGCACCAAGTTGCTGGCTTTTGCCGTGTCTTCATTTTACTGCGGCATTGCCGGTGCCCTGTATGCCTATGCCTATCTGGGTACGGTAGAGCCAGAAGCCTATAACCTCGACCTGTCTTTCCGTATCCTGTTCATGATCATCATTGGTGGTGTCGGCTCGATACTCGGCTCCTTCCTGGGTTCTGCCTTCATCATCCTTTTGCCCATCGTCCTGAACCTGATTGCCCATGGCCTGTCTTTGCCTACCAATGTAGCGTCAAACCTGGAACTGATGGTATTTGGCGCATTGATTATTTTCTTCCTGATCGTTGAACCACATGGTCTGGCGAGGTTGTGGCAAATCACCAAGGAAAAATTGCGACTCTGGCCTTTCCCCCATTGAGTGGCAGTAACAAGATTAGTACCAACAGTAAAAGAGAGTTCATAATAAAGATGCTTCGCCTTTGCAACAAGAGGTAGAAAAGCATCAGGCAATATCCATCCAAAACCACAAGGAGACAATATGAAACTGCTTAAATCCCTGCTCATGGCCTCGGCAATCCTGGGTGCCGTCAATGCAGCCCAGGCGAATGATCAATTCATTCCCGTCCTGTCTTATCGCGTTGGCCCTTATGCGGCTGGCGGTTCAGGCTTTTACGGCGGTGCCATCGATTATTTCAATCTCATCAATGCCAAGGGTGGTTTGAATGGTGTGAAGATTTCCTGGGAGGAATGCGAGACTGAATACAATGCTTCGCGCGGCGTCGAATGTTATGAACGCCTGAAGAAAAACCAGGGTGGCGCATCACTGATAGAGCCACTGTCTACCGGTATCGCCTACGGTATTCTCGATCGCGTCGCTGAAGACAAGATCCCTTTGACTACGCTGGGTTATGGCCGTTCTGATGCGGCCAATGGTAAAGTTTTCCCGTATGTATTCCCGCTGATCACCAGCTACTGGAACCAGGCTGCAGCGATGACCAAATACCTGGGCGATAAATCCGGTGGCCTGGACAAACTCAAGGGCAAGAAAATTGTCCATCTCTACCATGATTCTGCCTTTGGTAAAGAACCTATCCCGGTACTGGAAGCACAGGCCAAGCAATATGGCTTCGAACTCATCAAGATCCCGGTTGCTCATCCTGGTAATGAACAACAATCGCAATGGCTGCAAATTCGCCAGGCCAATCCTGATTACGTGATCCTGTGGGGTTGGGGAGTCATGAATGCAGTAGCGATCAAGACCGCGCAACGCAATGGTTATTCTCGTGAAAAAATGCTGGGTGTCTGGTGGGCAGGTTCAGAAGAAGATGCGATCCCCGCTGGCGATGCAGCAAAAGGCTATACCGCGATGACCTTCAATACGCCAGGCAATTACCCTGTGCTCGATGAAATCCGCAGCAAGGTCTATGCGGCTGGCAAGGGCAATCTGGGTGACAAATCCCGTATCGGTTCCGTGTATCACATGCGTGGTGTGACTGCTGCCATCTTGTGGACAGAAGCCATCCTGAAAGCGCAGGAGAAATTCGGCAAAGGCAAACTCATGACTTCCGAGCAAATCCGCTGGGGCTTTGAAAACCTGAATGTCGATGAAGCACGCCAAAAAGCTTTGGGTGCGATGGGCATGTTCCCGCCAGTGAAAACTTCTTGCGAAGACCATGAAGGTTCCGGCGCTGTCAAGGTACAGCAATGGACCGGCGATAAGTGGAAAGCCATCACGCCTAACTGGGTTACTGGTGACAAGGCCTTGACACGTGCCATGCTGGAAGAATCATCCAACAAATATGCGGCTGAGAAAAAAATCACACCTGCCTGTTTGAAGTAAAAAAAGTAAGCGACGGAGGCCTGGCCTCCGTCGTCCTGGCAATACTAATTCATAGCACATCAAGATCATGAGCGTACACAGCATTACGGCAGAAGCAGCGGGCGCAGCAGGCAATACGGCGGCAGCAGCGGCCGACATCGCCTATCTCAGCGTCAACAATATTGAAGTCATCTACGATCATGTGATCCTGGTGTTGAAAGGTATTTCCCTGCAAGTGCCGCAAGGAAAAATCGTCGCCTTGCTGGGTGCCAATGGGGCGGGTAAATCAACCACGTTGAAGGCGATATCAACGCTGCTGAGAAACGAGCGCGGCGATATCACCAAGGGCGATATTACTTTCCGCGGGCAGCGCGTTGATCACCTGACGCCGAATGAACTGGTCAAGCGCGGCCTGTCACAAGTCATGGAAGGCCGTCACTGTTTCGGGCATTTGACTGTGGAAGAAAACCTGCTGACCGGAGCCTACACGCGCAGCCTGTCGCGCAGTGAACTCAAGGCTGAACTGGAAAAGGTGTACCACTACTTCCCACGCCTGCGTGAGCGCCGTAATTCGCAGGCGGGCTATACCTCGGGTGGCGAGCAACAGATGTGCGCGATAGGTCGCGCCCTGATGGCCAAGCCGTCGATGATTTTGCTCGATGAACCATCGATGGGCATCGCACCACAACTGGTGGAAGAGATTTTTGAAATCGTCAAAAGCCTGAATGTGCAAGAAAAAGTATCTTTCCTGCTGGCCGAACAAAATACCAATGTCGCCCTGCGTTACGCAGACTTTGGCTACATCCTGGAAAACGGCAGGGTCGTCATGGAAGGCGAAGCCAAAGACCTTAGCAGCAATGAAGACGTCAAGGAATTTTACCTCGGCGTCTCAGGTGCAGGCCGCAAGAGTTTCAAGGATATGAAGTTTTATAGAAGGCGCAAACGCTGGCTGGCATGAGAACCTGCTTACGATCTTAAGCGCGAACGCAGTTGTTGCTTATGTGGGGCTCATGTGCTGCTCAAAATGCTCATGTACTGAAGTACATTCCGCTTTTTGCGCTGCGTGTTTGTTACCCTGACCCCGCTGACACTCGCTCGCTACAGATCGTCAACAGATTCAAAAAATCTTAATAAATGCAACAAAAAATAAATCAACCACTATAGAGCATGCTCATGAGTGACTATCTGGACGCCCTGGAAACCCGCAATCCACAAAGCCGCGAACAAGCGCTGATGAACAAGCTACCGCAATTGATTGCCCATGCCCAGACTGCAGAAGGCTGGGGCAGAATATTGCAGGGAGTGGATGCGCATGACATCAAGAGCCGCAGTGCACTGGCACAATTGCCGGTGACACGGAAATCCGATCTCAAGGATCTGCAAAAAGCCCTGCCACCATTTGGTGGCCTGAATACTACTCCGGCGCGCCAGATGGGACATATCTTCATGTCGCCCGGTCCCATCTTTGACCCTGAAGGCCGCGGCCAGGACTGGTGGCGCTTTGCGCGCCCCATGCATGCCATAGGCTTGCGGGCTGGCCACCTCTTGCAAAACTGTTTTTCCTACCATTTCACACCTGCCGCCTTCATGGTGGAAAGTGCCGCTGCCCGTATAGGTTGTGCAGTCATCCCGGCCGGTATAGGCCAGACGGAAATGCAGGTACAGGCCATGGCCGAATTGCGGCCTGATGCCTACATAGGTACGCCCAGTTTTTTGAAAATCATCCTGGAAAAAGCGCTGGACATGGGTGCCGATATTTCCAGCGTACAGCGCGCCATTGTCGGTGCAGAAGCCTTGCCGCCTTCCCTGCGCAAATGGCTGCAGGAACATGGTGTGGCCCATGTATTGCAAATCTATGCGTCAGCCGATATAGGCAATATCGCTTATGAAAGCATGACCGATGGCCAGGTCAATCCCGGCATGATACTGGATGAAGACTTGATACTCGAAATCGTCCGTCCCGGCACGGGTGACCTGGTGGCGGAAGGTGAAGTCGGTGAGGTCGTCATCACTTCCTTTAATCCTGACTACCCCCTGATACGTTTTGGTACAGGTGACATGTCAGCGATACTGCCAGGCACTTCAGCTTGTGGCCGTACCAACCAGCGCATCAAGGGCTGGATGGGCCGGGCGGACCAGACTACCAAGGTCAAGGGTATGTTTGTCCATCCTTCGCAGGTGGCAGAAGTCGTCAAGCGCCATCCTGAAATCAGCAAGGCCAGGCTGGTCGTTACCGGTGAAATGGCGAATGACGTCATGAGCCTGCATTGTGAAACTCTGGCTGCCAGCCCTGTACTGCAAGCTGCCATCATTGATAGCCTGCGCGATGTCACCAAATTGCGCGGTGATGTGCAGTTTGTTGCACCCGGCAGCCTGGCGAATGATGGCAAGGTTATAGACGACGCCCGCAAATACGAATAAAACCAAGCGCTTCTGACGCTGGGACAACAAAAAACCACGGAAAAGACAGCTTTTCCGTGGTTTTTGTCTCTCTTGCACTAATGTTCCAAAAATATTCTATAGTAGTTAGGTAAACCAAATATAGATGAACCTGCCTGCCAGACTTGTCCACTCTGTTTCCCCCGTTTTTTCCTGTTCTGCCCTGCAACCACTACACCGGATGGAGAACCGTTCCATGACTGCACTGAATATCAATAGCAAAGAACACCAGGTAGATGCCGATCCTTCCACGCCCGTGCTCTGGGCGCTGCGTGATTCCCTGGGCCTGACTGGCACCAAGTTTGGCTGCGGTGCAGCATTGTGTGGCGCCTGCACTGTGCATTTGAACGGCCAGGCAATACGCTCTTGCGTCACCCCCATCTCTTCTGTCGCAGGGCAAAAAATCACCACCATAGAAGCCATGAGCCAGGACAAGGTCGGCAAAGCCGTGCAGGCAGCCTGGATCAAGCATGACGTGGCCCAATGTGGTTACTGTCAAAGCGGTCAGATCATGAGCGCCACGGCATTGTTGAAAACCAACAAGAAACCCAGCGATGCTGATATCGACGGTGCCATGGCAGGCAATATCTGCCGATGTGGAACTTATGTGCGCATCCGTGCCGCCATCCATGATGCTGCATCCACTCTGGCCTGAGGAGAATAGCCATGCATTTTGAAACCCGCCTCGATGAATTACCACGCCATTTGCAGTCGCTATTGCAATCCACTACACCTGAAACCGCCTCTACTGGCCTGAGCCGCCGCAGCTTTTTGAAGGTGGCAACTGCCAGCGGCTTTGCCCTGGGTTGCTATCCCATACTGGCAACTGCACAGGATGCCGCTGCCAAAGCACCTGCAGGCTTGAAGCCTACCGAACAACCTGGCGCATTCGTACAGATCGCCAAAGATGGCACAGTCACCGTCACCTTCAACCGCCTGGAATTTGGCCAAGGCGTGCAAACCAGCCTGCCATTAATACTGGCAGAAGAACTTGATGCCGACTGGTCCAAGGTCAAAAGCGCAAATGGCAATAACCACCCAGCCTATGTCGACCCGGCATTTGGCATGCATTTGACGGGTGGTTCGAACTCCATCGCCCATTCCTATACCCAGTACCGAGAACTCGGTGCGCGTACCCGCGCGATGCTGGTGCAAGCTGCAGCCAGCCAGTGGCAAGTTGATCCTGCCAGCCTGCGTACCGAGAATGGCAATGTCATCGGCCCCGGTGGCAAGAAGCTGGGTTATGGCGAACTGGCTGATGCTGCGATGAAATTGCCAGTGCCAGAAAAAGTCACGCTGAAGGACCCGAAAAACTTCCGCCTGATAGGCAAACCCACAGGTCGCCTGGACGCAAAAGCAAAATCCACAGGCACTCAGGATTTTGGTATTGATACCCATTTGCCCGGCATGCTGACTGCCGTAGTGGTACGGCCACCGGTATTTGGAGCCAAGGTCAAGACTATTGATGACACTGCCGCAAAAGCCATCAAGGGTGTCAAGGCAGTGCTGCGCGTACCGACGGACCGTGGTGGCGAGGGCGTGGCGATTATTGCGACCGGTTATTGGCCAGCCAAACAGGCCCGCGATGTACTGAAGTTGGAATGGGATACCGATGGTGTGGAAAAAGTCGATTCCGCCAAAATGTTGGCCAGCTACAAGGAACTGGCCAAGAAGCAAGGTGCACTCAAATTCAATGATGATGTCTCAAAAATAGCAGCAGCACCGCATAAGCTGAATGCAGAATTTGTCTTCCCCTATCTTGCGCATACCCCTATGGAGCCGCTGAACTGCACGGTTGCCATCAAAGGCGACAAGGCAGAATTGTGGATGGGTACGCAAATGCCCGGCCTGGATGGTTTTGCAGCCGCCAAGACCCTGGGCCTGAAGCCGGAAAATATCGCAGTACATACCCAGTATGCAGGCGGCGGTTTTGGCCGCAGGGCGATTGCCACCAGCGATTATGTGGTGGAAGCCTGCCATGTCGCCAAGGCCGCGCAAACAGCAGGACTGGATGCCCCGGTACGCACGCTGTGGAGCCGGGAAGATGATGTCAAAGGTGGTTACTACCGCCCCATGCACTTGCACAAGGCCGAAATTGGTTTTGATGCCCAGGGTAATATCCTTGGCTGGGATCATGTCATCGTCGGCCAGTCGATTGTCAGCGGCACACCATTTGAATCCATGATGGTCAAGGATGGCGTGGATATCACCGCAGTCGAAGGCATGAAAGAGCCGTATGAAATGCCTATGCGCCTGTCTGTCCATCATCCCAAGATCAATGTGCCGGTCTTGTGGTGGCGCAGCGTGGGTTCTACCCACACCGCCTTTGTCATGGAAACCCTGCTCGATGAAATTGCCCAGACCACCAAGCAAGACCCGGTAGCTTATCGCCTGAAACTCATGGGTGACAAGCATCCACGGCATAAAGCGGCATTGCAACTGGCGGTGGAAAAATCTGGTTATGGCAAGAAGAAATTGCCAGCAGGACGAGCTTATGGTGTGGCTGTACATGAATCATTTTCTTCCGTCGTTGCTTACGTCGTTGAAGCATCCATGAAAAATGGCCAGCCCAAGTTACATAAGGTGACTGCGGGTGTGCACTGCAACCTGGCTGTCAATCCAAAAAGCGTAGAAGCCCAGGTGCAGGGTGCGGCGCTGATGGGGCTCTCCATGTGCCTGCCAGGTGCTGCCATTACGCTCAAGGATGGTGTGGTTGAGCAAAGCAACTTTGGTGATTTTGTGGTGCCACGCATTACCGATATGCCACAGATTGCAGTACATATCGTCCCTAGTGCAGATGCCCCTACCGGCATGGGTGAGCCTGGCTTGCCCGCACTGGCACCTGCTTTTGCGAATGCCATCGCCAGGGTCAGTGGCAAGCGCTGGCGCGAGCTGCCTTATAAACCCGCATAAGCAAAGCTAATTTTTGTTACTTGCATGCAATGTAGGTAGTAATGAAGCGCAGATAGTTGTATGTTGAGGGATATCAGATTCCAGGAGTTTGATGATTGCTGGAATTTGGTATCCCACAATAAAGGAGACTTATCATGCGTAGTTTCATTAAATTCCTGACACTGACTTTATTCAGTATTTTTGTCAGCCAAAGCGTATTCGCTGCAGACCATGGTACGGCGCAAGAAGCTGAGGCCATGGTGAAAAAAGCCATTGCCCATATCAAATCCAAGGGAGCAGATGCGGCCTACCCTGAATTTAATAATCCCAAAGGTAATTTCAGTGACCGCGACCTGTATATTTTTGTACTCGACATGAGTGGTAAAACCCTGGCTCACGGTGCCAATCCCAAGCTCTTGGGCAAAAATATCAGTACGCTAAGAGATGTCGATAACAAAGCCTTTATTGAAGAACTCCTGGCAACCGCAAAGAGCAAGGGAAAAGGCTGGATAGATTACAAATGGCCAAATCCGACTACCAAGGCCATAGAATTGAAATCCACCTATTTTGAGAAATCTGATGATGTCGTCGTTGGTTGTGGCATCTATAAGTAAATGCTGTTCGGGCTCATCTGATTGATGTTAAGCAGTATCTGAAAGGATACTGCTTTTTTAATTTTTTTTGCGATGAATTCTACTTCCACCGGCTATTCCGGTACACCACTGGCAAAGAAACTGGGCATACAAACTGACAGCCATGTTTGCGCCAGACATGCGCCTGAAAACTATCTGGATTTGCTGGCAGCCTTGCCAGACGGTGTGGTGTTTGACAAAAAGACTACGCCTGCGACAGATATCGTCCACCTGTTCACCGACAAGAAAACTGTCCTCGTCAAAGAATTGCTGACCTGTAAAGCAAGCTTGAGAAGTGATGCTGCAATCTGGGTATCATGGCCCAAGAAAGCCTCGAAAGTGCCTACCGACATCACGGAAGATACGATAAGGGAAGTCGCCCTGCCCATGGGCTATGTGGATATCAAGGTCTGTGCTGTCAGCGATATATGGTCAGGCTTGAAACTGGTGGTGCGCAAAGAATTAAGGCCGGACTGGCCAGCCTCATAACGTCGTCTATTGACACTTGTTACCGCTTAATTTGATTCCTTGATCAGACGACCAGAGTTCTTTTGTATGGGCCGTGCATTCATGGGATACAGGCGGCTAAATATCGTCAACTGGTCTGGTGAAATTTCTACCGGTTCTTTCATGACCAGCCACAACACACCTTCGCTGCAGGGTGGTGTCGTCAGTGAACCCATATAGGTATAGTAATCACGTTTGACTGGCAGTATGTCGTTCATGTCCATGGTCGTCAAAGCCTGTACTGGATCATTCTTTTCCAGCGGCAGGTTATTCCAGACATGCTGCACCAGACTGTGCGACTTGCCACGCTCTATCAGCACGGCCACCACGGCCAGTTTGCCATCAGCATCCTTGTGCACCAGGTGAGCGACCATTTCAAAGCTCTTGCCATTCACCCGTTCTTCGGATGGCTTATGGAAATGGAATTGCACCAGCTCATAATTGTGGCCCAGCACATTGATATAGTTACCCGCGCCGATATTCACCTGTATGGTGTGACCATTATCAATGACAGAAAAACGGCTGGGCTTGTAGTCAAAGGCAATCGGGTCGAGATCCACCTTGATACCATCGCGGATATCGATGGGTGATTGTCTTTCGCCTATATCGCATTTGGCATTGGCAGTATTAAGCTTGCCCCAGTTTAAAGGGCCGCCTTCACCTTTATAGCTCCAGTGGATATCGGCGTGGCTGGCCGCCAGCCCGCCTGCTGCAGCCGCACTGTTGGTACCATGATCGCTCTTGGGTTTGGCCGTTTCAGGCCTGCGTACTGGCGGCGCATAAGATGGCCGCATGACAGGCTTGGGCGCGCTGCGTGCTGCGGCCTCATCCTTGTCCTTGCGAATGACGCTGAGACGCTCTGCTATGCGTGCAGCCAGCTCATCTGCAGCCAATGCTTCTTTGGCACGGATCGCGGCTTCCTTGGCGGATTCCTTGCTCTCTTTGGAAGCGGGCTTGCGCTCTTCTTTGGCTGTTGCAGATGCCGAGGCTGATGCAGAAGCAGAGCCAGAGGCTTCTTCCTTCGCTGATGCAGGCTTGATAGGTTTGGACGGTGGTGGATCGTTCGCCTGAGCGGACAAGGCCAACAACATGGGGAGCAGCAGAGCGAGAGAGCGGCGCATAGTGGAGTGAATTTAGGATATCGGTTTGCAGAGAGATACCTTAGTTACGGCAAGTCTCTTTGCAAACTTGAATCCTGAAAGCAATGTGTGGTTTTTTAGCCCTCAAGCCACCGCGATCTCAGCTTACACCCCTTCAACGATGAACAAACGACCTATGGAATTGGCATGACGGATTTCCATGGCCTTGGCATATTCAACCGAGTCATACCATAGCTGCGCCTGTTGCAAGCTGGGAAACTCAACCAGCACCGAGCGCCAGCCTTCATTATGAGCATCGTCCCGCCCCTCTTTTTGCACGCGTGTACCACCGCGTACCAGAAATTGCCCGCCATATTGGGCTACGCTGGCTGTAGCCAATGGCCGGTATTCAGCATAGGCATCGGCATTGGTGACCTGGATTTCTGCAACGACATAAGCTTTACTCATGATATTCCTGACAATTAATTGATCACAAAGACAATACGCGCGCTTTAGCGGCAGCGTATTCCAATTTCAAACGTGCTACCACTTCAGCCACAGTCAGCACATCATCCATCAGGCCCACGCCCTGGCCAGCACCCCAGATGTCACGCCAGGCCTTGGCCTTGCTGCCACCACCAGAACCGAAATTCATCGCGCTCTTGTCGGCCACTGGCAGATTGTCCGGGTCCAGCCCGGCGGCGATGATGGATTTTTTGAGGTAATTGCCATGCACGCCGGTGAACAGATTGGTATACACGATATCCGCAGCAGCAGAATCAAGAATGGCCTGGCGATAGGCTTCATCGACATTTGATTCTACCGTAGCCAGCCAGCGCGAGCCTATATAGGCAAAATCAGCTCCCATGGCTTGTGCCGCCAATACGGCATCACCCGTAGCGATAGAACCTGACAAGGCAATCGGGCCATCAAAGAAGCGCCGTACTTCACCCACCAGGGCAAACGGCGACAGACCACCAGCATGGCCACCTGCACCGGCCGCCACCAGTATCAAACCATCGACCCCGGCTTCCAGCGCTTTTTGTGCATGGCGTATGGAAATCACATCATGCATGACGATGCCGCCATAGCTGTGTATTGCATCCAGCATTTCTGGCGGTGGTGCACGCAGGGAAGAAATGATGATGGGTATCTGGTGTTTGACGCACACCTCGACATCATGCGCCAGCCTGTCATTCGACTGATGGACGATCTGGTTGACTGCGATCGGACCTATCACAGTGTCGGGATGGGCTTCCTGATGTGCTGCCAGTTCAGCCTGCAATTCTGTCAGCCAAACATCCAGCAACTCTGCTGGCCGGGCATTCAGGGCAGGGAAAGAGCCTACTATGCCCGCCTTGCATTGCGCTGCCACCAGTTTGGGGCCACTGGCAATGAACAGGGGTGAGCCAATGACGGGCAGGCTAAGATGTTGCAAAGCTGATGGCAGGCGTGATGCAGAATGCGGTACAGGTGAATCTTGAGTCATAGTTGATATCCTCTAAGCTGAAGCACAGACAACAGATTTCTTGCATATATCCAGTATGATTTTACCGTGCCAATAAAAATCCTGTGGAGACACCATGACTTATCAATGCTTTGACTTCAGTATCAACAATAAAATTGCCCACCTGCGCCTGAACCGCCCGGCCACGCTAAACACCATGCAACCAGTGTTTTTTCGTGAGCTGACAGAAATTTTGCAAAACCTGCAAAACCAGGCGAATGCGCGCGTGCTTATCATCTCTTCTACTGGCAAACACTTTACAGCTGGCATGGCACTCGATGTCTTCGCCGGTGGCGGCATCACACTGGACGATGCCAGCGCCGTTGGTCGCGCCAATATCGCCCTGGCACTAAAGGACATGCATCATGCCTTCAACCTCATCGAATCCCTGCGCATGCCTGTCATCACCGCCATCCACGGTGGTTGCATAGGCGGCGGTGTCGACATGATTTGCGCCAGCGACATACGCCTGGCCAGCAGCGATGCTTTTTTCTGCATACAGGAAATCAACATAGGCATGACCGCCGACCTCGGCACTTTACAACGCCTGCCCAAGCTCATCCCCGAAGGCATAGTCCACGAAATGGCCTACACAGGCCGCCGCCTGCCCGCACAACGCGCGCTGGCAGTTGGCCTGCTCAATGATGTATTTGATACCCAGGAAAACATGCTGGCAGCCGCCCTGCAAATGGCCACAGAAATCGCCGAAAAACCCCCGGTCGCCATCTGGGGCAGCAAACAAGCCATCCACTACGCCCGCGACCACAGCACCCACGACGCCCTGCAACAAATGGGCTGGCTGCAATCCGGCATCTGGCAAAGCAGTAATTTGATGGAAGCCTTCGTGGCGAAGCAACAAGGCAGACCGACGGAGTATGCGGATCTGGCGCCGGTTAGTTCGTTTTCTGAGGCGGCTTATCATTTGAAGTAGGGAGTAGTCATCTCAATCTTAACGTCGATCAAACCAATACAAAGATACATGAGTGATGGTCGTGTTGACGTTGTTTTTGACTTTGGGGGTTGCTGTTGAATTTGACGTTGTTTTTGACTTTTGTAGTACCCATGTGTCGACGCCGTTTGTGCAGTACAGAAAATGGAAAAAGAAGAGCCGCTGTTTGAGCCGCAGGCGAGTTTCGGATCTTCCCATTTTTTGTACTGCACAAACGGGAACCCCCTTCAGGGGGCGGCTACGCCTGGGTCGCCTTCTTTTGCTTCCTTTTCTTGGCGTGTAGTGGTCAAGTAAATCAGGACAAAGAAATAGGAGTTTTTACGGCGTAATGACGTTCGAAGACAGAGGGAGATA
>NZ_JBYTAV010000020.1:0-64286 GCF_058788535.1 Undibacterium sp. FW305-107 | reverse complement strand
CGTACTGTACTGGAATCACATGCCAAACGCGCAGATGAGCGTTTGAATCTGGAAGACTTGAGGCGGGCAACCAAGGTGATTGCACGTAGTCTGGCGGATTTGCTGGTGTGATGCAGGGTGGCGCTTGCCGAGCCATATCAAGTGCAACAGGCATGCGATCACGCTATATGGGTGTCGCATGCACACTGACCGGGTGCATGTGACTCAGGCTAGCTGATTTTTTCTATCCGCAACTACCGCCTGATTGCGAGCAATTTCCAGTTCCATGGCTTTCATCTTTTCCTGGTGTTCCATGGTGCGGCTTTGCAGGTCGGCTTCATGTTGGCTGGTCTTGATCCAGGCATGGCAGACCGAGTAAGCGATCGCGACAGCAAATGCACCCAGTGGAACAATTTGAGAGTAAGAGAGTATGTCGGACATGGCAGTTTTTCCTTGCTTGGTTGATTGAGGCTCCAGTATAGAAAAACCAAGCCATCGGCATAAGTAGCGGCTGTAAGCAGTATTTCATGACATTTGTCATGCCTCTTGATCAGTTGAACTGCAAAGCAGGAAAGCTGCCGCAACAAAGTAATACAGGTGTTACAGGATTTCTTTGCTAAGCTATGCACCCGGATCAACAAGCCAACGAGCGCCAACTGCTGATATGAAATACCTGTTATCCCTGCTTTTCTTGCTGCCTGCCTTTGCCTTTGGCCAAAGCAAAGACCTCAAAGCCACCTGTACTGATGACACCCTGCTACACGCAGATACGCTGAAAAACTCGAAGATACTATTCCCGGTGTTCAAGCACTATTGCTACAGCGATCACAGTGGCAACTATGTACTCTACCTGACTGAAAAACAGGACAAGACCTACGCAACTGAAAAATTATCCAGCGCAGTTGAGGCCCATCTGCTCAAGATAGCAAGTGACAAATCCCTCCGCAACGTTATCAGCATACGCGACAAGGCCGACAGCGAAGAAGCAGGCATGGAATTCTGGAGCAAGCTCACAGAAATCAGCGACATCGATAATGACGGCAACATGGAACCCATCCTGGCCTATCGCTTTTATAACAAGGATGAAGCAAAGATAGACCGTGATGCATTTTCAGGACGCATCAAGATCGTCACGTTCTACAAAGGCAGCAAGGTCGTCATACGTGCCATCACGGGTAATCTGGAGGATGAACGACAGACTACGGCGACCGAGAATTTTTTCTCATTGCCTGCGTCAGTGCAAAAGCATTTGGTGAAGAAGATGGCGGGTATGTACAAGGATAATTTGTACGGCTTTGATAATAGCTATAAATTTGTGCCAAGAAAATCCACAGGGAATTAGTGAAGTGTACCCTGATCAGGACTTGATGATTACGTTGGAATCCACATAGGCATTGCGGGCGATTTAAAACACGATGATCTTGCCGTGCCTGTCATTTCGGGTCATTGGCCATATCGGAGGTTCACGGCTGAAGCAGCTCCTGCAAGGATCTCGTTTCATCGACAAGATTTGTCGTGTCAGCATTTACTTACATTGAATACTAAACTGATTTTTTTTATTGATTTGATAGTTGCATTTGCTGACCCTTTGCTTGAGATCAACCCGTTCAACATGTCCATCAGCGTACTTGCAGAGTACCGTAACAGAGCGCTTTTGATCGTATACTGAGTCCAATATCCAGTAGCCTGAACGCTTGCCGCTCTCTTCTGGCACCAGACTGGCAAGTTCTTCGGGCGTACCGTCAAAGACAGTAACCGAGAGTGGAAAGGAAGCATCCCGGCGCGGACAGGTCTCTGCAGAAAATGCTGGCTGTAGCATGCTGAGTGCCAGACATGCACAACCCAGGCTTTTCACCTTGAATTTAATAAACACAGCATCTCCTCCTTGAGTGACAAAAAAGTGACGACAAAAGATGACGTCAAAAAACTTGTTCCAGATTATCACATTGATGCGACAAATCATTCACCAGAATTTTCACAAACCCTGACCCACAATACAAGAAAGGCCCAAAAAGCATTTCCACTTTTTGAGCCTTCAATTTCCACCCGCTGAATCATTAAACCGTCTGCGGCCTGTTCTTATGAAAAGTCACCGTGCTGTATTGCACAGATGACGGCGGTGGTGCCTGCAGGATGTGTTTTTTCATCGCACCGATGATGTGCATCTCACATGGCTTGCAGTCGAATTTGAGGGTGTATTTTTCTTCACCTGTGACCAGGGTCATGGGTTCGGCTTTGACCTGGCCTTGTACACCCTGCACTCCCTTGGCCTGTTTGGGGCAGAGGTTGAAGGAGAAACGCAGGCAGTGCTTGGTGATCATCAGTGATACTTCGCCTGGCTCTTCATGTGACTCGTAGGCGGCGGCGATGAGTTGCACTGCATGTTTTTCATAGAAGCTGCGGGCCTTGTGATTGTATACGTTGGCGAGGTAGCTCAGCGTGGTTTCTGGATAGGCCACTGGCGGTTCAACTGCTGGCGTACGCTCAGGGCGCTGCCAAGCTGACAGACGTGCCGCCTCGTGCGCAGTGACAGCATCACGACGCAGGGCGTTGATGATGGAGGATGGCACGAACCATGGCTGTTGCAAATCGAGATTGACTTGCGCTGCCTCAAACATGGTATTGCCAAGCTTGGCGAGATTATCGCGCAAGCCTGCTTCTGCCTTGTCGCGGTTTTGCGCGGGTTCCAGCGCCAGTTGTGTGCTGACTTCAGATGTCACGCCATCTTCGTCGGTAATTTTCAGGCTCAGGCCATCGGCCTGTTCTGTCAAAGTCATATAGACAGGGATACGGCGCTCGGCGGATTTTTTGGTCAGTGCATGTTCCCAGCGATGATCACGGTTACGGTTGATCAGGGTGCCGACTTTGAGGCTGACCAGCTCGGCCATTTTTTCATTCGGGAAGACGCGCCAGATTTCACCATTTTCTGATGCGCCTACACGCTCTACCGTATTGGCTTGTATGCCCGCGACTTCGCGTTTGACCATGTAGTTGAGGCCGTCACCATTGGACATGGGTTCATTAGCTTCGATCTCAAAGAAGTTGGCGGCCAAACGGGTCACATAACCCAAGTGCAAGCCTACATATTTTGGCGAGTCGAATGCGCCTATGTCATCCAGGCGGCCATTAGCGAAATAATCGGTATGGCCGCGGTGGAAGTTTTTATCAACATTGGGTGTGAAAGCAACCTGGCTATGGCCGCTGGAAGCACGTGTGAATTCTGGCCTGCGCTCCAGGATTTCATCCAGCAGCAAGCGGTAATGGGCGGTGATGTTCTTGACATAGCCCATGTCTTTGTAGCGGCCTTCTATCTTCAATGACTGTACGCCAGCGTCGAGCAGGGCTTCGAGATTGCGGCTCTGGTCGTTGTCTTTCATTGACAGCAAATGTTTTTCATAGGCCACTACCCTGCCCTCGCCATCGCTCAAGGTATAAGGCAGACGGCAAGCTTGCGAGCAATCGCCACGGTTGGCGCTGCGGCCATTGTCGGCATGCGAGATATAGCACTGGCCAGAGAAAGCCACGCACAGTGCACCGTGGACAAAATATTCAAGTGGCGTTGCAACCTGCGCCTTGATGGCCTGTATCTGTTTGATCGTCAGTTCACGCGCCAGTACCAATTGCGAGAAACCAACGTCACCAAGGAACTTGGCTTTTTCTACACCACGGATATCGCACTGTGTGCTGGCATGCAGCTGTATGGGCGGGATATCAAGTTCCAGTATGCCCATGTCTTGCACGATGAGGGCATCAACGCCAGCATCATACAACTGACGTATCTGCTTCCTTGCCGGCTCCAGCTCTGAATCATGCAGAATGGTGTTCATGGTCACGAAGATGCGCGCATGATAGCGGTGGGCAAATTCCACCAGGCTGGCGATCTCGCTGATCTCATTGCTGGCATTGTGCCGCGCACCGAACGAAGGGCCACCAATATACACGGCATCTGCACCATGCAAGATCGCTTCGCGGCCAATTTCTACGGTTTTGGCGGGCGATAAAAGTTCGGTCTGGTTGGCAAGCAAGCTCATGATGGTGGCCGGTGACAGGGAAAGGGCGAAATTATAAAGGAAATCAATGGCTTATGTCGTATTTGCTGCTACAACTCAGCATTAATTGAATGTTGATTAAGCAATATTTGCGCTGGCAAAGCTGCTTTCTTGAGTTTCAATCAACATTAATGCCTGGTTTTTGTCTTTTGCAGTGTAGATCAAGGCGGGCAAATAACCAGAAGATATGCGGCGCAGACAAAATTTCATTGCGCAAAAAGAACGCTTTCCTGTTTCCCTTTCTTGCCTGCTCTACAATGTTGTCTACCACGATCAAACCTGAACTTATGCGCCTATCTCCCGTCAGCCTGTTATTTGTTTTGCCCTTGTTACCTGCTTTTGCTTTCGCACAGGCCATACTGCCCCCCTCTGTAGAAACTGTATTCAACAGGACCAATGTGCCGGTCCAGGCATTCAGCGCGATCGTCACGCCTGTCAATGGTGGTCAGCCAGTGTTGATGCAGGCTGCAGACCGGCCCATGAACCCGGCATCTGCGATGAAGCTGGTAACCACTATCGTTGGGCTGGAAGAATTGGGGCCGACCTTTCGCTGGAGGACACAGATACTGGCAGACAAGAGCAACAAGAAAGATATCTACACTGGCAACCTGTACATACGCGGTGGCGGCGAGCCCAACCTGACGATAGAAAAACTGGGCAGCATGTTGCGCAATCTGCGCCAGCAAGGTTTGCGCCGCCTGCGTGGCGATATCATTCTTGACCGCAGTTATTTCCAACCAGAGCGGCCTGATATCGGCATGCCGCAATTCGATGAGTTCCCGGATGCTTATTACAATGTGATACCGGATGCCCTGCTGGTCAACAGCAACCTCAGCAGCATCTCCCTCGAATCAACGACAGATAAAATAGAAGCACGTCTGAACACGCCACTGGACAAGGTCAAGATCGTCAATCACCTGCACTTCAATGAACTACCCTGCTCTGCCTGGGAGACTGAATGGCAACCACCTGTCATCGAGACTGTCAACAATATGACGGATGAGCCCGAGACAGATAACCCGAGTGCGTCAGCCAGCAAAAAGCCTGTACGCCAGACGACAAAAGCCGGGCTGGAGATTACACTCAGTGGTGGTTTCCCCAAGCGTTGCAAGATCACGAACAATATCAATATCCTTGACCGCAACCAGTACATCGCACACCTGATACGCGCGCTGTGGCAAGAGATGGGTGGCACCTGGCAGGGTGAAGTGCGTGATGGCAAAACGCCTGCTTCTGCCACGGTATTGACTGAGCGCCAGTCTGAACCACTGGCAGACATCCTGCGCATCATCAACAAGCAGTCTGACAATGTCATGGCGCGCATGCTCTACCTGACTTTGGGTGCAGAGTCTGCCAACAAACAGGGTATGACTAACCTGCAGACAGCAGACGCCCGCATACGGCAATGGTTGTTCAGGCAGGGTATCAATGATGCCGGGCTGGTGCTGGAAAATGGCTCTGGCCTGTCACGCATGGAGCGCGTCAGCCCACAGCAAATGGCTGGCTTGCTGCAGGCGGCTGCGCGCAGCAACTGGTATGCAGAATTTGCCAGCAGCCTGCCGGTAGCATCGATGGATGGCACCATGCGCCGTCGGCTCAAAGGCGGCCCGGCAGAATTGCGCGCCCGCATCAAGACGGGCACGCTAAAAGATGTGGTAGCGATTGCCGGTTATGTGCGGGACATCAACGACCAGCAATGGATCGTAGTGGCGATGATTAATCATGACGAAGCCGTCAAGGCAAAAGCTGCTTTGGATGAATTGATTACATGGGTAGCAGCTGGAAGGCCTTAAAGGCTGCGCCGCCTATTTTACTTTGACCGGCTTGTCATTCACCGTGACATACTTCTGCGTATCAGCATCAAACACCAGCTTCTTCTTGCCCTTTTGTGCGGTGATGACGAAGTCATAACTGGTGGTACGTTCACCGCTATTGTCTGTCATATGGCTGACCTGGCGGTAGCCGTAAGTCTTGCCTGCGAATTCGACTAACAACGGGCCTGGCGCGGCGATACCGGGGGCAAGTTCCCACCTGGCCAGGTAGTCGTAGCAATGCGGTGGTTCTTGTTCATTTTCATGCAGATGCAGGCGCGGATGCTTACCTTTGCCGGGACGCATCATGACTTCACATTCAGGCCCACTCTCTACATGCTTGACCAGTTCCACATCTTTGTCTTTATCAAATAAAGGGCTGATCCTGTCTGCCTGTATGCGCAACAGGCGCAGCCAGACATGCACTTCATTTTTTTCTACATGACTGTGCTCCAGGGCCATGGCAAAGTCACCGGGGAATAATTCCACCATGCTGGTCTTGCTGATGCGCCCGCTGGCGGCCAGCCATTCAACCACATCCTGGCGATTGGTCAGTGACCAAGCTTCGCCACGGCGCTTGAACCAGTAGGCCGCAATCAGGTTGGGCAAACCCGATGTCAATGGCTCACCCTTGACCAGCAAGACTGCAGTATCTGCATCGAGTTTTTGTACATGCAAGGCATGCATACGCAATGCCAGTTGGGTCGTCGTGGAGACAGATGCTGGCAACTCTGCTTTTAACTGTGGCGCCCTGATGATGTCCTTGTCGTCATTGATATCCCAACCCTTGAACACCAGGCGCATGAGGTCACGCTGCTCCAGCGTTTGCACAGACTCATTGCGAACGCAGGCAAGCAGCATGCACAGGCATAGCATGAGGGCTGTGTAAGCTGGGATGTGAGTCAAACGCCGGGTTAATTGCACTGGAGAAATTCTTCTTGACGGGGCAATATAGATTTTAACTGATAGCCGCGCGATGGCGGTTGTTTGGTGAGCGGGAAAATGTTTTTGCTGGGAGATTTGTGAGAGTTCATAAAGCGCAGCTTTGTGCCACAAATCTTCCCTTGAGCAGGAAGAAGTCTCCGTCCTCAGGCTCTATTTACAAAAGCGCTCTATTCCCCATTCTGAAACCGCCTTACAGCCTCATCCCGTTTGGCAATCAGCTTATCGCCCTTGGCCTGCATGCCCAGGGCAAAGTAAGACTGCGCCAGGGCTTCGAGAGTGTAGATGTCCCATTCATTGCCATTGGCCATGCTTTTTTCCAACAAGGCGATGGCTTGTTTGTGGTTGTTCTTTTTGGCATATAGCAGAGCCAGCTCATTGACCAATAACTGATACGGCTGGCTGGTCAGGCCGCGCTCAAACCAGGTACGGGCACCTTCCTGGTCTTCGCGGTAGATGGCTATGCCCTGGTAATAGCAAAGACGTGATTTCAGCTCATCCACCAGCACTTCGTCGCCAGTGGTTTTTCTGATATGACCGATAAAGGTTTCCATCTCTGAGAAAGAACCGCCCCATTGAGGCAGCAATTTGCTCAGATAGGCATACACCGGTGAATACAATTTGGGGTCATATTGCAGGGCACTTTTCAACGAGGCATCATCACCTTCCTTGATGCCGAGTGCCCTGTTATTAACGATCAATTCACCAGCGCAGATGGCGCAAGACTTGATTTTTTCATTGGCTTTGGTTAAGTCTGCTTTGGCAAGGCTGGATAATTTATGAAAATCAGCAAACTGTTTTTTACTGGTTTCTGCAGCCAGTTTATCGCCACGGGCATCCCATGCCTGTTGTTGCAAGAACATGCCGCGTGCCAGATAAGCATAGCCCTGCATGCTGGATTTTACCCAGGCGTCAAACTGCTTTTTAAAATCTTTATCCAGCCGCGACAAAGTGCCAAAGCGCTTATACAGGGTATTTGATTTCAACCTGCCAGCCTTGTTGAGAGCAAAGCCGCTATCAAGCGCAATATCGAGTTTTTTGAATTCGCCGCGCCACAGCATGCCCACCAGGATGTTTTGCTCATGTTCTTCGTCAGCATAATTGCTGCCCAGCTTTTGCAGTTCAGGGTTTTCTGTTGATCGCTTCATCCACACGGCCTGATGCAATTCGGTATTACCAGCATCGCGGAAGGAGTGGTGCCAGATTTCCTGATAGCCTTCTTGCGTCATGCTGTTCTTGCGGGCGACATACCATTCTGGCGTCATGCCCCAGTATGAATAAAATCTCTCCATATCCTTGGGGAAGGGATGAAAATAGGCTTTATAGCTGAGTATGTCCTTGTCATTCTTTTGCCCCATGACCTTATAGGGCATGAAGCGGCTTTCCACCATTTTTTGCAGCAACTGTGTCAGTGCAGGGTCTGACAGCCAGGCGCTCTCCTTCACTTTTTCATTGGCGACATCTTGTGCAACTGGCCTGGTTTGCGCATGGATGTGTGCGCTGGAGAAGCCCAATGCCATGGCACAGGCCAAGCTGAGTTTGCACAAAATTGAACATTCATTTAATTGGGATTTGCCAGGCAATTGCTGAGTCATAGACGATGAGTTTGATTGAGATATGCAGCAATCATAGCCTGACAGGCAAGTAAAAGCCAAACCCATATGCTCATGCAGGATACAAATCACAGATTCAATGAAAACAAAAAAATAATCCATTTGACATCAAAAATGATTTGCAAATGGGTAATGTGTGCACTATGCTCATTTCTACAACTTGTACAACAGGTTGAGCACATTACGAAAAAATGATATCGGGAGAGACTGTCGAATAAGGACAGCGCCGAAGGAGCAACCGCCCCGGAAACTCTCAGGCAAAAGGGACCGTTATCATTCTCAAACTCTGAAGAGCTGCTTGACTACGTCGCCAGGCACACCGAAGGAGCAAGCATTGCGGCCTTACCAGCGGGCGCAGGCGAAATCTCTCAGGTCCAGGACAGAGGGGGTATCCGTTGCGTAACTGCGCACGGACATCCCTTTGACGTCTGGAGTCTGCATACCATGAAATTCATTCATTTGAACGGTGACACTGTCACCGCGATGGCGGCCGCCTGCGCGCTGACCAAGCATGAAACTGAGTATAAAACTGAATGCAAAGCTGCTCACGACAGTCTTAGCTACAAAGACGATCTCAGCATAAACACCTCTCTATTGCACGCACCTGACACACGACCGCAGTGCAGTCACGCCCATTGTTGACGCGGCTTGCGTCATACAGCTTTTTATAGAGTGATTTATGTAGCTCTATAGGCTGATCCCCTATTCCCGCTTGCGCGGGAATGTTGTCCGGCATGCCCAGCCATGCCATGTTTCAAGCCGCCCAGTCCGCTTGAATGGGTGAGCTATTGTCTAAATTTAACCAAGGAGTAAACCATCATGCATTTGCACTCCGTTTCAAGATTCAAAAAATCCACCCTGGCCGCTTTGATACTCAGTATCAGTTGTGCTGTCGCCAGTTCCTCGCTATTTGCGCAAAATGTGGCCAGCGATATTGGCGGCACGACAGAACAGGCACGCCTGGTCAGCGCGGCAGCACAACGCGATTTTGCCGAGTTTGTGCAATTCAATGTGCAGCGTCGCGGCGGTACTTTGCCATCTGAATTTCCGCTGGAGGTCAATGATGTGCAAGATCTCAAGGATGCAAAAATAGGCTATGGCTTTCCGGTCTACAGCGTGCCGCCACAAGATGTCATGACAGGCCGTGGTGATTTGCGCAGCATGGCAAAAGCAACCGGAGAATGGCGCTTTGTCATCACCCTAAACGATGCGCCTATAGGCCTGGCAACACTACGGCAAAACAACGGGCGCTGGGGCATCACATCCTACGGCGCCTCTGTATTGGCCAAGGACGTAGATGCAGCGATTGCGGTACATGGCAACAGCACACGCTCTAATCTGCGTTTCATCCGCATCTATCAGGCGATGTCGGATTTTCTGGAAGTAGTGTCACCCACCGATGCCCGTGCCCGCTTTGCGCCCCTGCATTCGGCACGCCAGACTTTGCTGCTGCAACAGCGCAGTGAAAAACTTGGCACACAATCTGCCAATCATGGCTTGCTGGAGCAAAGCGACATCCTCGATCCTTTGCGCGTCAGCGTCAAGCGCAATATCGACAGCTTCCGCTAAACAAGAAACCATACCTACAATAAATACGGAGATATCATGAAAAAAAATCTGTTAAAGCTCATATTCGTCTTGGGAGCAATGCTGGGCATACCCAGCGCTTATGCGCAATGGCGTGCACTGAACATACCGCTGGTGACGCAAGAACATAGCCAGTGGTGCTGGGCGGGTAGCAGCAAGGCATTGCTGAGCTTCTACAATCAAAATCCCAGCCAATGCCAGATCGTGAATTGGGCTTACGGCCTGAACTACGCCTGTGGCAATACCAACTTTAACTGGAACAGCAACGCCAACCAGCCCAACTCCATGTATGGCAGCGGTGGCAGTGTACAAAATATCCTGGCACATTGGGGCGTGCCAAATACTGCCTATAGCTACGCATCTTCATGGAATACCGTGGTCAGCGACATCAATGCCAACCGCCCCTTCGTGATCCGCTATGGCTGGACCAACGGCGGCGGGCACATCATGGTCGGCACCGGCTATGAAGTATATAACGGCACTAACTACATCTACATCATGAACCCATGGCCGGGCGAAGGCAAAACCTACAGAACCTATGGTTCTGCCGTCTATGATTATGATCATCAGTGGACGCATACACAGCGTATGAATGTCAGTGGTTGATATTTGAAATAGTGATGCAGTGAATTGGCTGGAGGTGCAGCGAACGTCGCCTCCAGTCTCGTGATAACTCAAAGCTGCGCATTGCAAACCGGGGGATTATATTTTGACGCGGCTTCAGGTGACAACATATACTGGAGGCATAATCAAACCCTCGATTACCAATCGTTCACATCGGCGATCGGTTCCATATCGGACAATTTTTAACTTCAAAAGTCAATATGAGTATCAAAGCTTTGGTCGAATCTTCGACTAAACAAGAAGATAAACTGACAGCAGCGGAGATACTTTCATACTGCGACGCAGCGCAAGTTAGCCATGAAGTGTTTTTTAATCAATTTTCCCTGGAAGTAGCACGAGGCTTTCATGAGCAACGCTATACATATGATGACTGCGACGCAGTGATGAATCACCTGTTTGGTGTCATGGCAACAGCACCTTTTTTCGGTCCAGAAATAAATACTCCAGAACCTGCATTCTCTATTTTTCTCGCTTTTGATTCAGGCGAATATCACCGTCCACATGACCTTCCCGACGAAAATCCCATAGAAAAATACACCAGGCCGCTCGTGGCAGAAATACTGAAAGTACATACTTATTAGCGAGTAATTGCCCATATCCTTTAAAATGCGCGCATGAGCACTTCTTTTTCCTGCCGCCCCCATTGCGCCTCCTGCTGCACAGCCCCTTCCATCAGCAGTGCCATACCCGGCATGCCCGATGGCAAACCCGCTGGTGTGCCTTGCATACAACTGGATGAACAACTGGGTTGCAGAATTTTTGGTCATCCAGACCGGCCTGCCGTTTGCGCAGGCTTGCAACCTTCGTTTGATATGTGCGGTGAGAGTCGTGAGCAAGCCATGTTTTTTCTGACGCAGCTTGAACTTGCAACAGCGCCTGCAATAGCGTCTACTAGTGCATGAGGCCATGACGTATGAACCTGATACAAATTTCTGATCTGTCCGCAGACGATATCACCAGCATCTGGAACATGGCCGGACAGGCAGATATGCAAATCCAGGGAAGGGTTGCCTGGTCTTTTGAAGGGAATGGCATACGGACCCGCACCAGCTTCATACAGGCATTCCAGCAACTGGGTTTGAGCTTTGTTGAGTTACCCAATTTGCTCAAAACAGCAGAAAGAACAAGCGATCTTGCCGCTTATCTGGATGACTTTTACGATATCTATGTCATACGCGAACGTAATCATGAGCGTCTGGCGCAGTTTGCCAGCGACACCCGCCACCCGGTCATCAATGCGCTATCCAGCCAGGGCCATCCATGTGAAGTGTTAACAGATGCTTACTACGTGAATCTGGAAATCGCACCCATCAGGCAAGCCCGCATATGTCTATGGGGGCCACCCAGCAATGTCATGCTGTCCTGGCATGAACTGGCGTCAGTGATGGGGTTTCAGATTACCCAGATATGTGAGGCAGCTTTTCATGAAGCGAAGCCAAATGTCAGTTATGCCTCGTCGATTTCTTCCAGCTTCGACATTGTCATTACCGACGGCTGGCCTGGTACTTATGATAATGCAGAATGGTCATTGATGACCACGCATCTTGAGCAGATGGGTAACCCCAAACTATTGCCAACACCACCATTTTCCATAGGCAAAGAAATTGCCTTTGACCCTGTCAGCTATGCAGGTTTTACTGGGTATCAGCAAAAGAACTTACTCTTGCCTGTACAAAAAGCCATACTGGTCTATCTGCTGAAAAAAAACTGAGCAAAAAAAAGTAAGAATGACTCATAACCAGGAATCGGCATAGTTTTTTGTAAATTTTAGTCTAGACTACACTTAACATATATCCCCTCATTTCCAGGTTTATCGACTTCTTGACATAATATTTAGCTATAGAAGATGCAACAATTGTTATAGAAATTTGCATTAAAAGCATACAAACTTCATACAATTAGCTTATTACTTCAAAGTATAATTGCCGCATGGAAATTATATTTCCCATCTTTATGATGCAGGCCATCCAGCGCACTATGCGTCAGTATAGAGGTCTGCATTTTCAATTTGTCTTACGACAACAAATAGAAAATCTATGATCTCTCTCGTCAAACACCTTTCGGTGGGTAAGCGCTTAGGCCTGGGCTTTGTACTCATTCTTGTTCTCTTTTTTGTGACTACTTTAGTCGCTATTCTTAAACTCAATGCCGTTGCTGCGGCGGCAGATAATTTATTGAAAGACCCGCTGGCGACCGAACGGATGATCAGTGACTGGTATCGAAACATCCATACCGGCGTACGCAGGACCACCGCTATTGCAAAAAGCACAGATCCCTCACTTGCCAGTTTTTTTGCGGCAGACCAGGAGGAATCGACAAGAACGTCTGGTATTTTGCAAAAAGAAATCGCCGAACATATGAAGAGCCCGGAAGAGGCCACCCTCTTCAAGGAAATTGGCGTACAGCGCCAAGCCTATATCAGCGCCCGCAATAAAGTGGTTGATCTGAAAAAAGAAGGCAAGGTCGATGAAGCCAATGCAGCACTGGACAAAGAATTTATCCCTGCATCAGTCATTTACGTCAAAAAAATAGAAGAAATGCTGGCCATGCAGCGCAAGCAAATCGATGACACATCCGCTGAAATCCAGCAGACCTACCAATCCAGCCGCATACTCCTGATCGTACTTTCTTTGATCGCTGCCCTGCTGTCGGTAGTCTGCGCCTGGCTGATGACCATCTCGATTACCAGGCCGCTGGCGAGGGCCACGGCTGTTGCCGAAAAAATGGCACAAGGTGATTTGAGTGACACCATAGAGATAAAACTGCATGACGAAATCGGCAAGATGATGCATGCCATCAACGGTATCAACACTGGGCTCAGCAACGTCATTGGTGACGTACGTCATGGCACTGAGACCATCAATGTGGCAGCGGCTGAAATTGCCTCGGGCAATGCTGACTTGTCATCGCGCACAGAATCGCAAGCCAGCTCGCTGGAAGAAACCGCGTCGTCAATGGAAGAGTTGACCTCAACAGTCAGGCAAAATGCGGACAATGCACGTCAGGCCAACCAGTTGGTGATCTCGGCATCTGGCGTTGCTGTCAAAGGTGGTGAAGTGGTGGGTCAGGTGGTTGAAACCATGGGTTCTATCAAGGAAAGCTCACGCAAGATTGTCGATATTATCTCTGTCATTGACGGTATTGCCTTCCAGACCAATATCCTGGCCTTGAATGCAGCGGTTGAAGCCGCCCGCGCCGGTGAACAGGGCCGTGGCTTTGCCGTGGTAGCGACTGAGGTGCGCAACCTGGCGCAACGTAGCGCATCTGCCGCCAAAGAAATCAAGCACCTCATAGACGACTCGGTAGGCAAGGTCGAGCATGGCAGCCGCCTGGTAGATACTGCTGGTCAGACCATGACAGACATCGTCACCAGCGTGCAGCACGTGGCTGACATCATGAGTGAAATCACTGCCGCCAGCCAGGAACAAAGCGCCGGTATTGAGCAAGTGAACCTGGCCGTCACACAAATGGATGAGATGACCCAGCAAAACGCTGCCTTGGTAGAAGAAGCTGCTGCGGCGGCAGAAAGCATGCGCGAGCAGTCAGGCAAATTATCCGAGCTGGTTTCTCAGTTCAACATCATGGCGCAGGCGCAAAAGCCGACGGTGCAAATCAGTAGTTCTGCGAATACCAGACGCCAGCCAGTTATTGCCAGGGCAGCAGGTAGATCAGGCAACACAACAAATGCTGCCAAAGCACAGATCCGCCAGATCCCGCAAAGAAAGTCAAAAGCGGTTGAGCAGGATTGGGAAGAGTTTTAAGAATTGAAGGCCCAGACCATCAACTTTGCTACATCAGCAAAATTGATGGTCTGCATTAAAAACCTTCTTTACACAATCAGCAATCAAACATCGCAAGGACTGGTCTCAAATCTTGATGCGCATGGAATCACCGCTCAAAAAGAACAAGGAAATACCATCATCGTTTTGATTGACGCGCACAACAGATTGCTCAAGGCTGGCGGCATACAGCTTGCTGCCATCGTGACGGAAAATGCCAAACCACATGCGCTGGGTACTGGTGCGGGAATTTGCAGCCAGCAAAAGGTAGTCGCGCCCGCCTATCTGCACTTCGCTGGCTTGCAATTCACCCATGTAGAAAGCCGAAGGTATGCGTTCCAGCATGATGCGCAAACCATCATGATAGACCTGGATCAACACCCCATTGTCGGTGCCTGAACGCACAAAATTGAATTCAAATGAACCCATCCTGGTGGGCGTATTGCGGCGTACGTGGACATGGTCGGCAAAGTCAGCAAAATAATTATTGCGGTCAGTGCGGGTCTTGTTTACTGCTTGTTGGGTGATTTCGGTTTGCACATGCTTCTCCTTAAATTCAGGGTAATTCCAGGCTTCGTCTCTGACTGCATCACTGTCCCGTCCTGCGCCGGCAATGCCACCGCCGATGATGGGCAAAGGCACCGGCATTGGCACCAAGCAGCCACTCAAATTCATACATAAGCAAGCAATCAGAGCGAAGCGAAATGGCGTTACTCCTGACTTGCTTTTCATTAGTGTTCCGGCCTGATCAACAGACGCCGGCCAGAACCCGAGGTATCCACCATGGAGATACCATCGGCATGTTCAGTCAACTGCCAGTGACCATGCGGCAGGCCGATGCGGTAGACCGGGCTGCCATCAGCCGCAAATATTGCCAGCCACATGGGTCTGTGCAAGAAACCATTTGCCACGGTCAGCACATATGTTTCATCACCGACCTTGAGCTTGGCGGCTTCCAGACGACGATAACTTTGCTCACCGGTAAACACGGGCGATATGCTTTCCCTCAGCAGGAACTGACCGTTTTTGCTGATTTGCAGCTCATCGACCAGGCTTGCCCCCAGCACACCACTTTCTACAGGCATGCTGCGCTGCTGGCCTTGCGATTTGCGGTAAGTAACCACAAACTCTTGCAAGCGCGCTGGTACGCTGCCATCTACCTGGATGTGGTGGGCAAACTGTGCCAGATGCTGATTTGCGTCAGGCAAGCGCCAGACGTATTGCTGCCGCACCACGGTAACTTCGACCTGATTACTGCGGTATTCAGTCAAGATGGCTTCGCCGCCATCTGTCAACCCTGCCTGTGATGGCGGGGCAGGCACGGTGGTGCTGCAGGCGGTCAGACCCAATACCAGTCCCAAAGCCACTCCCGCAGGCAAGCCAGCGCCAAGGCCATGCTTGCAAAATGCGATAAATCGTTTGGGTTGGCTGGGCATCAGATATTGGGCCATATGTATAAACAGCCTGAAGTATCACCATGGATAAGTTTGACGACAATGAAATAAGATAAAGTACTGAAATATAGTACTTGAGGTGCAGGCTACTGCCATCTGGCAAATCTGAAACAACAATAAAATAGTGGCAATACTGCAAGCAATTACGCTTGTAAACTCATCGTTTCCAGCAAATTTCCAAGCAGGTTTGGTGGGCGACATGCTAAGCTTCGTCCCGACCAAAACTTCATTATTTTCGTGTTTTATGGATTTACTACTCGCTGTCAAAATCATCATCATGGGCATCGTCGAAGGTCTGACGGAATTCTTGCCAATTTCTTCTACCGGCCATCTGATATTGACAGGCAGTTTGCTCAACTTCACCGGCGAAAAGATGAAAGTCTTTGAGATCGTGATACAGGCAGGTGCGATTTTTGCGGTCTGCTGGGAATACCGCGCCAAGATCGCCAGCGTCGTGGGCGGCCTTGGCAGCGATCCCAAGGCACGCAAGTTTGCCCTGAACCTCATCGTTGCCTTCTTGCCAGCAGCCGTACTGGGCCTGCTGTTTTCCAAAAAGATCAAGGCTGTGCTGTTTGCCCCGGTGCCGGTTGCCCTGGCCTTTATCATAGGCGGCATCATCATCCTGCTGGTTGAACGCAAGCACGCAGGAACCGACACCCACGATAGCAGCCATGCGCGCATACAGACTGTCGATGACATGAGCCTGCTGGATGCCCTGAAGATAGGCCTGGCCCAGGCTTTTGCCCTGATCCCTGGCACCAGCCGTTCTGGTGCCACCATCATAGGCGGCATGCTGTTTGGCCTGTCCCGCAAGGCCGCGACTGAATTCTCATTCTTTCTGGCGATACCTACGCTGCTGGGTGCCACTGTGTATTCGCTGTACAAGGCGCGTGAAGATTTGTCGATGGCTGACTTGCCCATGTTCAGCCTGGGTACGGTTGCGGCCTTTATCTCGGCTTTCTTTTGTGTGCGCTGGTTGCTGCGTTATATCAGCTCGCATAATTTCAATGTGTTTGCCTGGTACCGCATTGCCTTCGGCATCATGATCCTGATTACCGCCTACACTGGCGTGATTACCTGGGCAGATTAAAAAGGTGACGACAGAGGTGATAACAGCGGTGACAGCGGCGGGCTATACTAATACCGGGACCAGCAACAATACGGTAGACCAGGCTTTGCATTTATTGCAGACTATCTTCGGCTATCCGGCATTCCGCTCCCAGCAAGGGCAAATCGTTGAGCATGTCGTCAATGGCGGCGATGCCCTGGTGCTGATGCCAACTGGCGGCGGTAAATCCCTGTGTTATCAAATACCTGCCCTGTTGCGCAATGGCGTAGGCATCGTCGTGTCACCACTGATCGCCCTCATGCAAGACCAGGTTGATGCCCTGGCCGAGGTAGGCGTACGTGCCGCCTTCTTGAATTCTACCCAGAGCTTTGATGAAATCCTGGCGGTGGAAAAGAAAATGCGCGAAGGCGATATTGACCTGGTGTATATCGCCCCTGAACGTCTGCTGACCCAACGTTGCCTGGAACTACTGCAAGTCGTCAACATCGCCCTGTTTGCGATTGATGAAGCACATTGCGTTTCGCAATGGGGCCATGATTTCCGCCCTGAATACATCAAGCTGTCGGCCCTGCATGAGCGTTTTCCTAACGTGCCGCGCATTGCCCTGACAGCCACGGCTGACCAGCAAACCCGCGACGAAATCATCCATCGCCTGCAGCTGGAAAACGCGATGCAGTTCGTGTCGTCTTTCGACCGCCCGAATATCCGTTACCAGATCGTCGAAAAAGCCAATGGCCGCAAGCAATTGCTGGACTTCATCACCGCCCAGCACAGCGGTGATGCTGGCATCGTGTATTGCCTGTCACGCAAAAAAGTAGAAGAAACTGCTGAGTTTTTGAATGAAAACGGCATCACTTCCCTGCCCTACCATGCAGGCATGGATTTGCAAGACCGCAGCCGCAACCAGGCGCGCTTCCTGCGCGAAGATGGCATCGTCATGTGTGCCACCATCGCCTTTGGCATGGGCATAGACAAACCCGATGTGCGCTTTGTCGCCCATCTGGATTTACCAAAAAGCATAGAAGGCTATTACCAGGAAACTGGCCGTGCCGGTCGCGATGGTGCCAGCGCCAATGCCTGGATGGCTTATGGCCTGCAGGATGTAGTGCAACAGCGCCGCATGATCGATGAGTCAGAAGCCAATGAGACTTACAAGCGAGTGCAAAGCGTCAAGCTGGACGCCATGCTCACGCTGTGCGAAACCCTGAATTGCCGCCGCGTCCACATCCTCGATTATTTTGGCCAGAAGGCTGAACCCTGCGGCAATTGCGATACCTGCATGAGCCCGCCTGTATCCTTTGATGGTAGTGTGGCTGCTCAAAAAATATTGTCCACGGTCTACCGTGTCGACCAGCGCTTTGCGGCTGGCCATGTTATCGACATCTTGCGCGGCATAGATACTGAGCGTGTACAGCAATGGCGGCATGAAAAACTGTCCACCTATGGCATAGGTTCAGATAAGAGCGAAGCCGAATGGCGCGCTCTGTTACGTCAGCTGATTGCCCTGGGCCTGGTCGCCGTCGATTATGAAAACTATAGCTCGCTGAAACTGACTGAAGCCTCACGTGCCGTATTGCGTGGTGAAATCAAGGTGCAGCTGCGCCAATACAAAAAAGCCGAAAAAGCCGTCAAGCACAAACGCCAGTCAGCCAAAGACTTTGCCGAGTCCGATCTCGACAGCAAAGCGCAAAGCGTCTTCGACAAGCTGCGCTGGTGGCGCGTGGAAACTGCACGCACCCACAACGTGCCAGCCTATGTCATCTTCCCCGATGCCACCTTGCGCGAAATCGCTCGCCAACAGCCAGCCACGCTGTCTGCCTTGCGTGCCATCTCAGGTGTCGGTGACAAGAAGCTGGAAAGTTACGGTAAAGACATCATTAGTCTGATTGAGGAATTGCAGGCTTAGGATTTAAGACAAAAACAATGCCTGTCAATACTGAGCACTGAGAAGTGAACTTCACAAAGAAGAACAAAAGCATATTCAGTTCCTGAACTGCAATTGAACCTATGAATTATATGCAACAAGCTAGTTCGGTTCGGCCAGGATGGCATCGATCTTCATTTTGGCATCACGGATGACGGCGAGTTTGGCTTCGGTTTCGCTGTTCGCCTTGAAGGGACCGCTGAATTGCTGACCGATTTCCAGGCCTTCAGCACCATATTTTTGCACTTCACCACTGGCAGACCAATGGCCATCGGGTCTTGGGAATGCAATCACAAAAATATCATAATTCTTGTAATGCATGGTTGGCGTTCGTTCGATTGTTGCTTGAAATCTGCTGTTCATGCTAGCTCCTTATCAGGTGTGTCAGTATCCGTAAAAACGGCATAAAAACAATGCATTAAGCCTGACCATGCCAGACGCTCAGAACTGGCGATGCAGGTAGATAATGGGTTTCACCGGTCTGTAAAAATTGCCGGGGACTACATGCATTGATTTATTAGTTCATGTCTCTGCCTGAATATTGAGTTTCAATATTCAAAAACCGCAAGAACTCTCACACCCCGGTGAGCTGCGCCGCGCAAGCGTATCGCGCCTTTGTCGCTGAAGCGGTATTCCAGCCAAATATGATCATTGCCGCTTTGAGAATAGCGTAGGCCAAACCTGGACAGAGTACCCGGTTTTTCCTGTTTACCAGGCGCGGTTGCAGATTGACTGTAATACTCCTTCGTGACGCGGGTATATAAGTCCTGCCCATTTCCAGCCTGAGTGCCGCCAGCTCTTCCAGTGAGCTGCGCATCAGAAATAGCGGGCACTGGCGGGCCATTCAATTCAGTCCTGTCAGCTCCCCGTGCTGGCGCTGTTTTCTCATCCACCGTGCTGGCATCACCTGGTTTGCTGGCTTTATTGTCGTCTGCAGTCAGTTCTCTGGATATGTCTTTGGACAGACCAGCCTGCTGCGCTGTAATGTCATTACCTGGGGGAGACTTTACTTCCTGTGCACAGCTATATTGCGCATACATCAACAGGCTACATACGACCAAGGCGAAATAATGAGCGCTCATGATCATCTCTTCAAGAAAAATGAAGCCAGCAAGATCATGGCCATTACCCCATACAAAACAAGTTGTGGCGTATGCATGATCTTCCCCTCTGCCAATGTGTATCTGTTGCTATTAATTTTCCACCAGGTTCATATGCCCTGGCAGCTTGGAATACGAACGACCTTGTGGTAGCTCTATCCTGATATGGGCATATTCCCATTCGACTTCATTTGCTTCCGCCGCTGCCTTCGCGGTCCGTAATGCAACGAGCAGCCATTGTTGTGCCGGTGCTTTATTGATGCCTATGATGATCATGATTTTACCCATGCAGAAGATTTATATATTTTTTTACATTTCTTTTTTTACTTCTATTTCGCTTACTTTTATTATCTGCCTGAACTCTTTTTTTTTACTGCTTACTACTTATTACTCACTGCCTCTTTGCTGTTTTTTCTTGCTGTTTTTTCTTGCTGTTTTTTCTTGCTGTTATTTCTTGCTGTTATTACTATTTACTACGCCTGCCATAATCAACTGCCTGCTCCAGTTCCGCTTTGTTCATGCCCGAACGCCCCCTGATATTTTTTTTGCGCGCTTCCTGATATAACTGCGCATAAGTGCGTCCCATTGGTCCGCTATGTGAATGAAGTCCGCCGCGTCTCCCTGCAGGCATATCCTGCAGGGAGGTTTTGCTCGCTTCCTTGCTTTCGCCATGCTGAGCCCTCTCTTTGTTAACGGTGCGTGCAGCAATTTCTGTAGCCAAACCGGGCTCACGACCACTTTTAATTAAACCATCCTTGATGTGTTTGAACTGGCGCTCTCTTTTGGCGCTCCAGGTGGCTTGTGGCATTGTTAACTCCCGTGTTTATTTTTCAATTTACTTCGTTTGTTCGCCCTGCATCCATGATCTGCATAGTAGTCTCCAGCCCTGAAGAACAAAATCGGACTAAGACGATAGTTACGTAAGACTATGCTGACGAAGTTGCTGTATTGCAGTGCAAGCTCCGCAAGGCGCAATATAGGTATGCAACAGGGTAAAATTGTGCAAATTACTACTGATAAATGAATTGTCATGACCCAGACAACAACTGAGCATATATATGTCGCGTACTGAACGCCTGTTACAGCTGATGCAAATCCTGCGCAGGCACCGCTATCCCGTCAGTGGTGCAGCCTTGTCGCAAGAACTGGGCATCAGCCTGCGCAGCCTATACCGCGATATCGCCACTTTGCAAAGCCAGGGCGCAAAGATCGCCGGCGAAGCTGGCATAGGCTATGTCTTGCAACCCGGCTTCACGCTGCCACCGCTGATGTTCACGGAAGAAGAAATTGCCGCTATCGCCCTGGGATCGCGCTGGGTGGCGAAACAGGCTGACCATAAACTAGCCCTGGCTGCGCGTGATGCCCTGGCAAAAATTGCTTCGGTCTTGCCAGCAGAAGCGAGACTGGAACTGGAAAACAGCGGCTTGCTGATAGGCCCCAGCAGCAGGAATGGCGGCAATGATGAACAGTTACGCCAGATACGTCTGGCCATACGCAAGCAGCACAAACTCGTGCTCGAATATCAGGATGAAACCGGCAAAGCCAGCGAACGTATCGTCTGGCCCTGCGCCCTGTCCTTCTTTGATAATCTGCGCATCATTGTCGCCTGGTGTGAATTACGCAATGACTTCCGCCATTTTCGTACTGACCGCATACAGGGTTTACAAGTGGCAGATCAAACCTATCCGCGCGCGCGTCAGGCTTTGTTGAAAGAGTGGCGTGAGCAACAGGGAATCAAGCCTGAGCGTTAAAAACCGAGCCTCAGTGCACGTCAAACTTCCAGCAAGATTGCATAATTTCCGCTCTGGCTGATTTCGGTTTTATAATGGGGCTGAAAAAATCACATTGGTCCTACACTTAGTCCACACATTCAAACCAAGAACAATAAGATGAAAGCCAAGACGGACACTACAGCAGACACACACAAGTCCGCCAGCAAGGAGCAGCGCCGTCTGCAAATGGCTGATATCGCGCGGCTGGCTGGCGTCTCTACCTCGACGGTGTCGCGTGCACTGAGTGGCAGCAGCCTGGTCAATGATGAAACCCGTCAGCGCGTTGCCGAACTGGCGCGCTCGCTCAAATATTCCATCAATATCGATGCCCGCAATCTGCGCCTGAAGCAGACACGCACGATTGCCGTAGTCGTGCCCTTTGATTCTGAAACCCGCCAGCATTTATCTGACCCCTTCTTCCTGGGCATATTAGGTAGTCTCGCCGATGCATTGACTGACCGTGGTTTTGACATGCTGTTGTCACGCATCGATGCAGAACATCTCGATAATGCAGCGCAGATTTTTGATACCGGCCGGGTGTTGGGCGTGATTTTGATAGGCCAATGGCGGCATCATGATCAATTGAACCAACTGGCGGCACGCCATGTGCCCATCGTGGTCTGGGGTGCGCAACTGCCACAGCAATTGTATGTGACCGTGGGTAGTGACAATGTCACCGGCGGCCACAAAGCCACTGAGCACCTGCTGCAAAGCGGATGCAAACGAATCGCCTTTTTTGGGGACACGCAATTGCCCGAAGTAGCGCAACGCTATGAAGGTTATTGCAAGGCGCTGGCGCAGCATGGTATAGCCCTTGATGAAAAACTTGTGGTCCCTGCTTCATTCATAGAAGAAGGCGGCAAGCTGGCTGTGACAGAACTGTGCCGCCGCAAAATCAGCTTCGATGCCCTGTTTGCCTGTAGCGATTTGCTGGCCATGACCAGCATCAACAGTCTGCGCGAAAATAATTACCGGGTGCCGGATGATGTGGCCGTCGTTGGTTATGACGACATAGAACTAGCACGCTATTTCCACCCGCCATTGACTACGGTACGCCAGCCCATGGCGCAGGCAGGCCTGGCACTGGTCGATGCCCTGTTGACCTTGATAGAAGATGGCGATAGCAAAGCGCAGTTGTTGCCTACTGAATTGATGGTGAGGGCAAGCAGTGTTTGCCTTGGATAGTGCAACTCATACGAGACAGGTCCCTCGCTGGCCATGTTTCTTCCGCTTCAAATTCTCACGTAAAATTACGCCATTCGATTGACTGGTGCGTTGGAACGCACCCTACGGGATACGGCAAGCTTGGTCTATTCAGATTATCAACAATTATTGCAACCGATTGCAATAATTTAAAACATTCCTACAGAAACCTCAAAAATCTCCCTCGATTTTCATTGTGCATTGCAGCATAAATGACTCTATCCAGCCATCCTGTTGCTTACAAAACACATAGGTCGGCAGCTATGTTCGCCACACTTCAGCCAAAAGAAATGCTAAAGATGCGCGACTAGATTTCATAGGACGCAATCCTTTGCCCTGGCGCTCTCCCCTCGTCTCCACATGGACTTGGAAATTTACCATGAAGAAATGTTGCACCATTTTATTGCAATGCATCTTTGCAATCGATTGCAATAAAATGCGATTTACCAGATAATTCTCTTCACCTGCACTACAAAAGATCTTCAACAGCGTTTGCCTTGGCAAACCAGGGATCGCAAAAAAGCGCCATCGAGTACGGCAGCTGATTTTCAAATTCAATCAGACTGAACCGTCCAAAGAGCGCGGCGAAAATTGTTGGAGGTCTTTTGTGACTGACACAGCATCACTTCTATCAGCGTGATGCCTGTGCTCAGACAACAAGGTACTAGACATGCATGCGCAGACCTGTTCTGTGCAGCTTTATAAAAATGATGACAGCGGAGACAGCAATGAAATCATCACACATCAAAATGACGCGCATGGCCAGCGTCATTTCCCTGGCCTTACTGCACATGAACGGTGCATGGGCGCAAGACAATACAGCAGCACAGGATAAAGATAAAAATTCCCTGAACCTGAATTCAGTCATCGTGACGGGTACGCCTGTAGGTACTTCCAAGATGAAGGCCAGCGTATCCATCAGTACCATCGATGCTGATCAGATTTCTCAATCCGCCCCGACCAATGCGGCAGAAATCTTGCGCTCCATCCCTGGCGTGCGGGCAGAATCATCGGGCGGTGAAGGTAATGCCAACCTGACTGTGCGCGGTGTACCTATTTCTGCCGGTGGTGCGCGTTATGTACAGTTCCAGGAAGATGGCTTGCCACTGCTGCAATTTGGAGATATCGCCTTCGTCACACCAGACATGTATCTGCGCGCCGATGGCAGCCTGTCACATCTGGAAGTGGTGCGCGGTGGCACGGCATCGACCATGGCCACCAATTCACCAGGCGGCATCATCAACTTCATCAGCAAGACCGGCAATGAAAAAGGTGGCAGCATAGGCATCAGCAAGGGTGTGGATTTTAGCCAGACCCGCTTTGACTTTGATTATGGCGCAGCCCTGTCTGGCAAGACACGCGCCTTTATCGCTGGCTATTATCGTAGCGGCGACAGCTCACGCCCAGCTGGCCTGACAGCAGAAGAAGGCGGGCAACTACGCGCCAATATCACCCACGAACTGGACAATGGCTACTTGCGTCTGAGCTTCAAGCATCTGGATGACAAGACACCGATGAATATGCCAGTACCAGTCAGGACGGTAAATGGCAATATTTCTGAACTGCCCGGCATAGACCCGCGCACCGCCAGTTTTTATTCACCCTACTGGACACGCGATATTGTCCTCGATAAAAACAATAACAAGATAGCGACGAATGTGAACGATGGCCTGCACGTCGTTAACAATGCCTTTGGTGCAGAGGCATCCCTGAAACTGGGTGGTGGCTGGACCCTGGATGAAAAATTCCGCAAATCCAATAATACAGGTCGCTTTATTTCCATCTTCCCGGCTGATGCAGGTGTCAGCGGTGCCGCGGCAACAAATATGACTTACGCTACCGGCCCCTATGCTGGCAAGACATATACTGGTGCAGCATTCACGGCAACAGTCTTCAACACCTCAATTGATGACCTGGGTAGCACCGTCAATGACATGAAATTGTCCAAGGTATTTGAGACATCCGGTGGTAAATTCGCCACCACGGTGGGCTGGTATTCATCCCTGCAAAACCTGGGCGTGACCTGGAACTTCAATCAATACCTGATGCAAGCCAGCGGTGATAAACCTGCACTGCTGAATTCAAATGGTACGATTGCCGGTACACCCGGATTGCTGGCGCAAGGTACGGATGTGTTCGGCGGCTGCTGCAACCGCAATATCGACGCGCAATACAAGACCAATGCCATGTACGCCAACCTGGGTTGGGAAAGCGGCAACTGGAACCTGGATGGCAGCCTGCGCTATGACAAGCAAGATGCCAGTGGCACCTTCAACCAGGCAGTTAATCAAAGCTATCGTGCAGCCAATACCAGATTCATCAACTATGGCGTGAACCATACGTCTTACTCTTTCGGTGCCAATTATCGCCTCACCAAAGACATCGCCGTGTTTGCCCGCGTCAGCGAAGGCATCGCCTTCAATGCCGACCGCATCATGTTTGGCAATCCACTCGACGGCAGCACACCAATCAGTACCAATATCGTCAAGCAAACCGAGGCAGGTGTGAAATGGAAAGCCGGCAGCTTCAGCAGCTTTGTAACCCTGTTCCAGGCCAAGACAGAAGAATCGAATTTTGAAGCAACGACACAAAAATTCACTGCCAATAACTACGATGCCAAGGGTGTGGAAATTGAAGCCAGCTATCGCTACGATGCCTTCCGCGTTACTGGTGGCCTGACCTACACCAATGCCAGCATCACGGCAGCGAATGACAAGTCAGTAGTCGGCAAAACACCACGCCGCCAGGCCAGCTACACCTACCAGATTGCCCCCACCTACACCATGGGCGACGCCGTCTTCGGTGCCAGCCTGATAGGCACCAGCAAGTCCTATGGTGACGACGCCAACACCCTGATCCTGCCCGCCTTCCACGTCCTGAACGCCTTCGTCAACTACAACATCAACGACAAAGTTCAGGTCTCACTGAGCGTCAACAACCTGACGAACAACATAGGCTACACCGAAGTAGAAGGCGACGGACATGCAGCAAGATCCATCAATGGACGCAGTGTAAAAGCGTCATTGAAATATAGCTTCTAGAACTTCGCTATTTGTAAAGTGGCCTTGCATAAGCGTAGCGAGCGATGCTAATTTGGGTTAAGAAGCGCAATCGTACTTAAGTACGATGAGCATCGCAGGCCCAAAATCGCGCCGCGCAGTAGCTTAGGCAAGGCCACGAGTAGGAACCAGTCCCTGGTAGCACTTTAGGCTCCCCTACACCCCCAACATGTGGGGGAGCCATTTTTAATGACCCGTTTTTTCTAAGGCACTACCTGCATCATGTCTGCCGCATCGAACACAACACCATTCCTCACGGCCCTGCTCAGCAAGCTGGCACCGGGCATGCACGCGAGCATAGCGACCAGGCTGGCAAAACATCTCCCCGATTTATACCAAACGCTGCAGACACTGTATGGCAATCAATTCAGCAATGAACAAGCGTATGCCACATGGCTGACAGAACTCTTGCAAGTCGCAGGCGAGGTCATCGCAGCACGCCCTCTGTCCTTGCAGGTTCTGGATGATGCCAGAAGCGCAGACAAGAACTGGTTCACCAAAGAAAACATGCTCGGCTATTGCTGCTATGTAGACCGCTTTGCCGGTGACTTGCGCGGCGTGCAACAACGTATCCCGCACCTGCAGGAATTGGGTGTGACTTACCTGCACTTGCTACCTTTTTTAAAAGCCCGTGCTGGCGAAAATGATGGCGGTTTTGCATTAGCCGATTTTGATGCGATAGAACCACGTCTTGGCAATATGGCAGACCTGGAAGCACTCAGCGCTGCCCTGCGTGCAGCGGGTATCAGCCTGTGTTCTGATTTTATACTCAACCATGTGGCAGACGATCACCCATGGGCTATCGCGGCAAAACAAGGTGACCCGCACTACCGAGATTATTTTTATCACTACCCTGATCGCACAATTCCAGATAATTTTGAAAAGCATCTTGGTCAGGTCTTCCCGCAAGTTGCCCCTGGCAATTTCAGCTTTGTGCCTGAATTGCAGGAATGGGTATGGACCACCTTCTACCCTTATCAATGGGATCTGAATTACAGCAATCCAAAGGTCTTTGCCGACATGGCCGCAGCCCTGTTGCGCCTCGCCAACCGTGGAGTAGAAGCTTTCCGGCTGGATTCAACCGCCTTTTTATGGAAACGCCCAGGTACAAAATGCATGAACCAGCCAGAAGCCCACCAGATTTTGCAAGCCTTGCGCAGTCTGGTAGAAATTGCTACTCCTGGTGTTTTGCTGAAGGCTGAAGCCATCGTTGAAACGGCAGACCTGCCCGCCTACCTTGGCAGCAACGATGGGACAAATTCAAAACAGGAATGTCACCTCGCCTATCACAGCAGCCTGATGGCAGCCTCCTGGGTAGCCCTGGCAGAACAAAACACCAGCCTGTTGCACCATGTATTTGCTGGCACGCCAGCACTACCGCAACAAAGTAGCTGGCTGACCTATGTACGCTGCCATGATGATATAGGCTGGAATGTGCTGCGGCCAGAAGCCAGTATGGAAGCAGAAGATGTACAGCAAAGGCTGGCCAGAGTATCCCGCTTTTATAGTGGCGACGACAGTTATGCGCGCGGTGCCAGCTTCCAGGCCAATGACTCAACTGCAGTCCACGGCACGGTCGGCATGGCAGCGGCACTGACAGGTTTTTCCAGCGCACACACAGCAACAGAAAAGCATCTTGCCAGGCAACGTCTGCTACTCTTGTATGGGCTGATTTTTTGTTTTGGCGGCATGCCACTGATCTATATGGGTGATGAACTGGCACAGATGAATGATGAGACCTATCAGCAAGTGCCTGCACAGGCAGCAGATAGCCGCTGGTTGCACAGGCCCACCTGGAATGAAGAATTGTATGCCCAGCGTCATTCCAGCTCGCATGATGCAGGTGCTGTATTCAATGCACTTGCTCATATGTTGCAGCAACGCCGGCAATTGCCACAACTGGCAGCGCAGGCAGCACGGCATTTATTGAATGCAAAAGATCCTGCCGTGCTGGCTTTTTTGCGTGACAACCCGGATGAGGCACTGCTATTTTTGGGGAATTTTTCAGAAAATAGCATCAGCCTGAATATGGCAGAACTGCTGGCGGACTATGACATTCCCGGGCAAGGCTGGGTAGATCAGTTGAGCAAGCTTGATGTTGATAACGCCGTGACATTACAAGCATATTCTCAATTGTGGTTGGTAAGGAAACAGGGAAATATGAATCAAGACTAACACCCTCCCCTTGAGGGGAAGGAGAAAAACTGGATATTGCACAAATAGTCGCATTTCGCAATTTTCGCAATTCAAGCCAGCTAACAGAAAAGAAACCCATGTCATTGCAAAGCAAACCCATCATCATCTTTGGAGAAACCCTGATCGATGATTTCCCTGATCAGCCTGTAGTTGGCGGTGCGCCTTTCAATGTGGCACGCAGCCTGGGTTATTTTGATTGTGCGCCCCTGATGATTTCGCGTGTGGGTAATGATGCGACTGCAGAATTGATACGCGCTGACATGCAGCGTTTCAAATTGTCTGCAACTGGTTTGCAGACTGACTTGCACTACCCCACAGGCCGCGTCAAAGTCACGCAAGACGATAGTATGGACAAGGCCAAACACCATTTCGAGATTTTGCACGAGCAGGCATATGACTACATCGATAGTCAGATAGCCATCACTGTCATGCAACAAGCAAGCCCAGCACATGGCCAAGGTATTTTTTACTTTGGCACACTGGCACAAAGAAACCCTGTATCACGCGCAGCCTTGTATGGTTTGCTTAAGGAGACACAGGCACTCAAGTACCTGGACTTGAATTTGCGCGCCATGCAATACAGCCTGGCTACCATAGAGCAATCATTGCAGTTTGCCGACATACTCAAGGTCAATGAAGAAGAATTGCAGATACTGGCAGAAATTTATCTGGACAAGCCAAAGACAGAAAACGAAGCTGCACTGGACGATAGAGATATCCAGACCCATGCAACAGCATTGATAAGTCTATTCAAGCTGCAAGCCATCATCACCACCCTGGGTGAGCGCGGTTATGCCTATCTGGATGAGACTGGGCAGTACCTGTACAGTACAAGCGAAGCTGTCAAAGTTGAAGTCGTTGATACTGTAGGTGGTGGCGATGCCTTCTCCGCTATCTTTTTACTTGGCATGCAGCGCGAATGGCCTTTGCACATCAGCCTGCAGCGTGCCCATCAATTTGCGGCAGCCATTTGCAGTGTACGCGGTGCGGTTGCCAGCGATGCTGGCTTTTATGAGCAATGGCAAGGACGCTGGAATGCAGAAACCCTGCCAGTCATTGAAAGCAGTGGAGCAAATTCATGAATGCAGCCATAGCCAGCCCGCAGCAAATGACAGGCAAACCCCGCCTGTCATTCTGGCAAATCATCAACATGAACTTTGGTTTTTTTGGTATACAGTTCAGTTTTGGTCTGCAGCAAAGCAGCATGAGCCCCATCTATGCTTACCTGGGCGCTGACGAAGCCAGCCTGCCCTATTTGTGGCTGGCCGGGCCGGTGACAGGCTTGCTGGTGCAACCGCTGATCGGTGCCATGAGTGACCGCACCATCAGCCGCTGGGGTAGGCGCACGCCTTATTTCCTGATTGGTGCAGTATTGTGCAGCCTGGGTTTATTGATCATGCCCTTCAGCTCTACACTTTGGATGGCTGCTGGTTTGCTGTGGATACTTGATGCTGCCAATAATGTGACGATGGAGCCCTACCGTGCCTTTGTCAGTGACAAGCTCGATGCCAGCCAGCATTCTGTCGGCTTCCTCACGCAAAGCGCCTTTACCGGCCTGGGGCAAACCCTGGCCTACCTGACACCGTCAATCCTGGTGGTGGCAGGCATGAACAGCAATAGCGTCAATAGCCATCACATTCCCTACATCGTCATCGCGGCTTTTATCATCGGTGCTGTGTTTTCAATCGCCTCTATCTTGTGGACTTTGAAGACGACGCCAGAAATCCCTTTGACGGCTGAGCAACTGGCACAAATCAGGCAACAAGCCACAGGCTGGCGTGCCACCCTGGCCGAGATAGGTCTGGCAATAAAAGAAATGCCACCGACCATGCGCCAGTTGGCACTGGTCAAACTATTCCAGTGGTATGCCATGTTTTGCTACTGGCAATACATCATGCTGTCGCTGGGCCGCAGCATATTTGGCACCAGTGACCCCAGTTCTGCCGGTTTTCGCGAAGCGGGATTATTGAATGGGCAGATAGGCGCTTTCTATAATTTCATCGCCTTCATTGCCGCCTTTGCGCTGGTGCCTTTCACCCGTCGCTTTGGCCCAAAAATCAGCCATGCCACATGCCTGACACTGGCGGGCTTGTGCATGATCAGCATACCAGCCATACATACACCAGCGCTATTATTTATCCCCATGCTGGGCGTGGGCCTGGCCTGGGCCAGTATCATGGGCAACCCCTACATCATGCTGGCAGGCAGCATACCGGCAGAGCGCACGGGAGTGTATATGGGCATATTCAATATGTTCATCGTCATCCCCATGATCATACAAATCTTCACTCTGCCGCTGTATTACCAGGCCTGGCTGGGTGGCAATCCTGAAAACGTGATCAGGCTGGCGGGCGGCTTGCTGATCTGTGCGGCGCTGGCGGTGGGCATCGTCAAATTACCAAAAAGAACACTACCCACCATCAAGGCTTAAACCAGGCCAGGGTTACCAGTTACACCAATCAGGCGCGGTGTATTCAGTTTGCGTGGTGTGATTTTTATAGTCGGCCTTAAACTTAAACTGGACAACTATCTGTTCGGGGCTCTTTTATTCTTTCAGTTGAAATGCGGCAATTGCTGCCATTACCATGCTTGCTAACCATACGTAATAGCCAGTTGCAGCAAGGTATGGAAATTCGCCTGCACTACCGACCGCGATCAACTTTCCAAAAAGAAAAGAGCAGGCAAGGACCAAGGAAAGAACCGCGAACACCACAGACTGACCTCTTGTCTCGTCCGTATGCTTAAACCAGGAGAGCCACAAGAGTAGATTGGCCAGCCAAGAAAAATGGCCAGCAAACAAACCTACAGGGCCAAGCAAGAATGCTTCCAGCCCGTAGTGCACCGACGTCTTTCCATAGTAATCAGTCGTGTATGCGGGGAGGGCCAGACATGCGACAAACGCTGTCAAACTGGCCCTTATCGACCAATATGATAAAGATTTTCGTGTGATCATAAGTTAAGGCACCAGACTCGCGATACCTCACTGATTTTAAAGCGTTACATTATAACTTGGCAAACCCTCATCAACCCAACATGCCAGGATTACCAGCGACGCCAATCATACGCGGCGTATTCAGTTTGCGTGGTGTGATTTTTTTGTGTGTACGCAGCCACTGCGCCACTACATCCCACACTGGCTCCCCCTTCGCACCTTCGGCTACAGGGGCCCAGCCTGCGACCTTATACGTCTTGTTATCAGCCAGCGGCTGACCGTTCAGGCGCATGTCCTGTATGCGTTTGCCCATGGCTGCTACCGGTTCCATCGCATACGTCAGGCCACCAACGCGCACCATGTCTCCACCTTGCTGATAGTAAGGATCAGCATTGAAGAGATTGTCAGCCACGTCTTCCAGCACGGTCTTGATGGCTGCGCCTGTCATTTCTGTGACGGTGGTGTACGAATAAGTGGTGGCGGTCTGGTCCATCACATGTTCCATGGTGATGGCGCTATTCGGCAGCAACGAAGTACCCCAGCGGAAGCCGGGTGAGAAAGCGATTTCTGCCTCTTTGACTTCCATGAGGGCATCGACAATGAGCTGGTCAAAGCTGCCGTTGAAATTACCACGGCGGTAGAGCGTGCCCTCTGTCATCGCCAGTTTTTCACCCAGCTTGGCATTGTAAGGTGCACGGATTTTTTGTATCAGCGCCTGCATCTCAGTGTCCGCAGGCAGGAAGTTGGCAAACACGGGTAAGAGCTTGTACTGGAAGCCCTGTATGCGCCCTTCTTTCACATCAAAATCGAGCACGCCGAGGAACTTGCTATTGCTGCCCGCATTGGTTACCAGGGTCTTGCCACCACCATTTTCAACGATGACAGGTGCTGGCATGCCGTCGTGGGTATGTCCACCAAGAATCGCATCTATACCACGCACGCGCGAGGCCATCTTGAGGTCAACATCCATGCCATTATGCGACAGGACGACCACCACTTTCGCACCCTTGGCACGCGCGGCATCGACGGTCTTTTGCATATTCTCTTCCTGTATGCCAAAGCTCCATTCCGGCACCAGATAGCGCGGGTTGGCGATGGGTGTATACGGAAAAGCCTGGCCTATGATGGCGACTGGCACGCCATTCATTTCTTTCATGACAAAAGCTTCAAAGACCGGATCACCAAAATCGGTAGTCTGGATATTTTGCGCGACGAAATCGACCTTGCCCTTGAAGTCATTCTCGACGATATGCTTGACGCGTTTATCACCGAGTGTCATTTCCCAGTGCGCCGTCATGACATTCACCCCCATCTGCAAACAGGCATCAACCATGTCCTGCCCCTTGGTCCACAAGGCAGTCGCCGATCCCTGCCAGGTGTCACCACCATCCAGTAACAGCGCACCAGGGCGGTTGCCTTTGATGCGCTTGACCAACGTTGTCAGGTGCGCAAAACCACCGACCTTGCCATAGGTCGCTGCCGCCTGTTCAAAGTTCAGGCAGCTAAAGGCATGGGCTTCAGGTGTATTGGGCTTGATGCCAAATTGCTTGAGCAAATGCTCACCGACCAGATGCGGGCTTTTACCAAATGCCGCACCTATGCCCAGATTGACACTGGGCTCGCGAAAATACAGCGGCAACAACTGCGCATGGCAATCAGTGAAATGCATGAGATGGACATTGCCAAAACGCGGCAGGTCGTAGAGCTTATGTGCCGCAGGATTCGCCATGGCTGCTTGCGCATCTATCTGCATGCCACCAGCGGCGGCGATGGCCATTACTTGTAAAAAATCACGACGATTCAGACCCATGATGATTTGCTTTCTGTTTTTTGTGTTGCTTTGTCGTTGACGTTGCTATTGATGTTGATGTTGTTTTTGACTTTAATCCGCTTGGGACGTAGCAATTTGTGCTTCACAGAAAATGGATCAGAAAGCTTCGTTGTTTGAGCGTAGCGAGTTTCGAAGCTTTCCCATTTTTTGTGATGCACAAATTGTGCTGGAGCGCAGCGTAAGCACCCGAAGGGCAAGTCTGCGGTCGCCTTTCTTTGATTCCTTTCTTTGGCGAAGCAAAGAAAGGGATTCGGCCGCCGGGCCGAGACCCGGCTTGTGTCCACAAAGGGCAATCGCTTTAATCAAAGCACACGGCATGCAACAAACGCTACTAAGTTCCAGCCTTCGCTGGAGCGACGTAAATCAGGTCGCAGTAACAAGGAGAGGCACAGACTTCGGTGACAACAAGACGTATGCACCAAAATCGCAATGTCCTACTTATTTACCGGCGACTCAACATCCAGCAACAGCGCCATCACATCCTTCAACTGCGCCTCAGTCAACACCCCATTATGCCCAAACCGTGGCATCTTGGAACAGGCGTTATAGGCTTGCGCGTTATACAGCTTGCCCCAGGTGTATTTCAGTATCTCTGGACTGGTACCGCGCAGTTTGCCAAATTGATACAGCGAGGGCCCGATATTGCCGAAAGAAATTTCAGCCTTGCTCATCTGGTGGCAGGCATAGCAGTTGCCGCCATTGACTGAACCCATGGCATCGGACGATTGCATGCCGCGGCCATTTTGGGCGATTTTTTCGCCGTTTTTCCAGTCGCCCATGTACTGGCCATCCGCCGGATATTTGACCGTGGCGAGTTGCGCCTGTTCCAGTTTTTTTGCTGGCTTGGCTTTCAATCCTTGTGGGTTGGCACTGCACAGTGCCTGCGCTTCATCCTGCTGCACCATGCGTTCCATGGTGGCCGGGCCTTTGGATTTGAAGTCGGCCTTCATCATCTCTAGCGCAGCTTTGGCGTAATCTGGTTCTGCTGCTGACACCAGAGCACTACTGCAGATGGCTGCCAGCAAAACACTGATATGGCTTATACGTAAATTGTTCATGCGTATCCCCTTAGCGTTTCAATGCAGGTGCATTCATGACCGCGCCATCGGCAGATTTTGCCAGGAACATGGTCAGTGCAGTAATGGTGTCTGAAGCATAATCAGGCACGGGGAATCGTTGCTGGCGGAAGCAGTCATTGAGCCTGTGCTGCATGGTCCTGACTTCCCCCTGAGAGACGCGGTAAGCTGGCCAGGTCGAATAGGCGGCCTGGGCATTTTCTTTATTGTTCAGATTGGGCAAGTCTTGCAGGCGTATGCGCTGGCCTTCTGCAGAATGGCAGGAGGCGCAGGCAAAATCATGTGAACCGGCGCGGTAATAAAATATCTTTTTACCGATTTCATAAGCCTGTTTTTCTGCCGGATGTTTGGTACTGACCGTCAGTTTCATGCCACGGGATTCTGCCGTCAAAAATGATACCAGTGCTTCGATATCTGACGGGTTACCAGCAGAACCGAAAGGTGTTTTTGCCGCCTGTTCACGTGTCAACCCTTGCAAGCTCATGCGGCAATGCATGAGGCGCTGTTCCAGGTCCATGACCTTGTTGGTGTCTTTAAAATAGCGCGGCAATTCTGCATAAGCCCCCTTGGTCACACCCGGCCCTTTACCCAGATCACATTGCTCCAGCGATTGCTGATTAGGGCCCATCTTTTTTTGCCAGAGTTCCTGACCACGCATTTCCCATAATTCTGCCGGGTTGCCATCGGCCAGCATTTGCCGGTATTTGGCGATTTCATCAGTCGCAGATGGGCTTGCAGTTTGGGCTTGTGCAGAGGGCAACACAACGCATGCCAGCATGACACACAGCGGCATACAGGACAGTGATTTGAGAGCAAGACGTGACATGGTTTTCCTTATCAGGCTATGGCTGCTTCATCAGTACGCTGGTCACCTTTGCTGTCTGTCCAGGTCACCGACACTTTATCACCTTTGACACCACCCTTGAACTTGAAGGACAGGAAAGGGTCTTTGGAAACCGAAGGACCAAACTGCGCATCCAGCACCAGTTTTTCTTTCCATTTGGCCTGCAGGGTTTTGATGAAATGTGCGGGTACGACTTTGCCTTCCAGGTCTTTACGCTGACCTGTTTCCATATCGTGACGCATCAATACTTTTACTTCAACGACGTCGCCAGTAACCGCCGCCCGAATACGCATAGGATCGCCCATGATGTCTCCCTTTTTTGCTAATTTTAAATGAATATCTGATTAAGACCTAAAAGCTCACCACAGAGACACGGAGGCAAAGAGAAAAGCATGAGAAGGTCTATAAAATATTCAGCTTACTTATCTGGCTGAAACATATTATTGATACATCATTCAACTTCGCATTAACGATTACGTTGTTTATGTGCCGAGTGTTGGGCTGGTGAGTCGTAGCCCAACCTACACATCTGCAACTTAATTGCCGATTTTTGCTCTTGAACTTCTCTGTGTCCCTCTGTGTCTCTGAGCCTCTGTGTTGAGAGGTCTTAAAAATTAACCGCCGCAACCGCCCAGAGTAACTTTTATTTCTTTCGAAGCCACCAACCATTTACCATCAGCTTTCACCAAGGCATGCACGTTCGAGGTCTCACCAACCTTGACGCGGGTGCTGACCGAGGCTTCTGTGCCTTCTGGAATATTGAATGCCGCAGACATGGCGTTCGGGTTTTTTTCTATCAGGATGGCGATGTAATCTGTATTGGCAGCTTTGCTGCTGACACTGACGGGTACTACCGCACCATTTTCTGCAATGTCAGGCGCACCAATCACGATGTCGGCACTGACAGCCGGGCTGCCGGCACCCAGTGCAGCAAAAACGTCTTGCATGTTCTTGGCTTCAAAGGCCTTGGCTTGCCATTCTGCGGCAAACACATCGGATGGTTTTAACAAGCCAGCGGCAAAGGCCAGGCCAAATACCGTGGATATACGTAAAAAATCACGGCGTTGCTGACCGTCATCGTTGATCTTGATTGCCTGCTTCATTACTGTCTCCTGAGTGAGCATTTATCCGGCGCTGCTGATATGACTAATATTGCTGATATTGCGATTTACTGAATTTACTTCATTCGATAAGCTTAACGCGAAATCGTTCCATCGATATGACAAAACTGAAAAAATCCCTGCTACTTTACTAAATAGGACTTACGCAAAATTGTCCCAGCAAGGCGCAGCGACGAAGACAGTACTTTAGTACGGCTAGGAGCTGCAACGCCGCTGGGGCGGTTTTGCGTAAGTTCTGCTAAACTCATTGACGCATGATCCAATCCAGCATGGTCTTGATTTCTGCATCTTTGACATGGCCTTGCGGTGGCATGGGGATATCGCCCCAGGCACCACTGCCACCCTGCTTGATTTTCTTGCTCAGGCTGGCTTCAGCATTGGTGTCACCCTTATATTTCGCGGCGATCTGTGCAAAACCTGGGCCAACCACTTTATCTTTCACACCATGGCAGGCGATGCAGGCATATTGCTTGGCCAGCTTCAAACCCTCTTCGGCGGCGGGCGCGCTGACTTTGACAACCGCAGCCTTGTTCAAGTCCACCCCACGCACAGCACCAACAGTGCGGTTTTGCTCGACCGGATTACCGTTGGCACTGCGTGCAAAGGCAGGTAATTCAGAGGTGATCTTGACTTCTTTCAGACAGTCTTTCATGCAGGCAGTATTTTTCACGTCCGGCTTGCCATTGGTTTGCCACAGGCCATGCTTCTCTGTCATGCCGTCACGGTTGGGCATGCGTTTTTGCACATCAGCGATATTGGCATCTGACATGACAAAATCGTCAGCGACGATGCCACCCATGTTCAGCATATACGCTGTTACTGCATACACTTCTTCCGTGGTCAGGGTCTTGGGTGCATTCCAGGGCATGGCGCGATTGATATAATCCCATAGTGTCGAGACTGTTGCCACCTTCATCAGGGTGGTGCGTTGCGGCTGGCTATTACCAGTCAATGCTGCCACGCGGCCATTCTTGACATCGTCTTTTGTCGTGCCACCAATGAGAGGCGTAAATACCTGGTTAGACTCACCGAAAGTGCCATGGCAAGAAGCGCACTTGCCGTCCCATACCTGCTGGCCCTGGTCAACACTGCCACGGCCTTTTGGCAAGCCCTTGAAGTCGGGGCGTACATCGATGTCCCAGGCGGCTACTTCTTTAGGAGTCGCAGCACGGCCTATATTGCTATAGTCTGCGGCACTGGCGGCAAGACTGAAACCAGCCAGCACAAGAGTAAATAAAGACGTGCTTAGCGACTTGCGTATATCAAGCGACCTGTACATTGCTGACCTCACCATCTTCGTTAATTTTCCAGGACTGGATGGCATTATTGTGATAAATCGATTTGGTGCCGCGCACTTCGCGCAATTGATTGATCTTAGGTTGAACGTAGCCGGTTTCATCGATGGCGCGCGATTGCAAGATCGCTGGCCCACCATCCCAGTTCCAGTCCATGTTGAAACGGGTCAGGCATTTGCCAAGCACCGGGCCTTCCAGTTTGGCGGTGCGCCAGCTGCGGCCACCATCGGCAGAGACATCGACGCGCTTGACCTTGCCACGGCCTGACCATGCCAGGCCGGTGATATTGTGAAAACCTTTTTCCAGCAACATCTGACCGCCCGAAGGTGTGGTGATGACGGACTTGCATTCCTGCACCGAGGTGTATTGTCTGTGCAAGCCGCTGGGTTGCAGATCGATGTAATGGATAGCCTCATCCTTGGTGGCCCATGGCTGGTCACCGACTTCTATGCGGCGCAGCCATTTGACCCATGACACGCCTTGCACGCCGGGCACGACCAAGCGCAGTGGGTAACCATTTTCTGGGCGCAGCATTTCGCCATTCATGCCATAAGCGACGATGACATCATCCATGGCGCGGGCGATATCGATGGTGCGCGTCATGGCAGAACCATCGCCACCTTCAGCCAGGACAAATTTGGCTTTCTTGCGATCGATGCCGCAATCATCCAGCAGGACAGACAAGGGCACGCCTGTGAATTCACAGCAGCTCAACATGCCATGTGTATATTGGACGGTAGGCACGGCGACATTGCCCCATTCAGTCGCACTATTGGCACCGCATTCGATAAAGTGCATGCGTGAGACCGAGGGCAGGCGCATCAGGTCATCCATGGTGTAGACCTTGGCTTCGCGCACCAGGCCATTGATCATGAAGCGGTGCTGTGCCGGATCTATATCTATCCAGCCCTGGTGATGACGTTCAAAATGCAGGCCACTGGGAGTGATGATGCCAAAAAATCCCTGCAAGGGAGCAAACGAGACAGAGGCCTGCGGCACCCGCGTCAAGCCGGGTGACTGGCGGCGCTGCAAATTGGCTTCAAACTTGGAAGGCTGTCCATAGCCCTGCATGACGACGGGGTTACCCAGGGTCTTGGCATGATCCTGCAAATTCAATATCAGCGGGTCACCATCACCCTCAGGCACAGTACCCGGCCTTGCCATTGCTACGCCAGATGCCAGCGCAGCCGTGGCGGCCGCAAAGCTCTTGCGCAAGAAACCACGGCGCTCATCATTCAGGCCTTGTTCAGTGATGGACAGACGCAAAGGAGCATCCAAAAAATTTTCGGGCGCACGACGCAAAAGACCGGACTTTTTAATCTGCATAGACATGAGACTGAAACTTTCCAATGAGATACTGCGATCATCCTGTGCCCGCATGCTGTTACCACTGCAAACAGCATAGCCTATTCTTTAAGCACAGTTTTACTGATCTGAATTTGATCTAGCTCAAATACAACTATTTGCGCATATAATCAAATAAGGAAGGAAAAAAAGCAAATACTTTCTTTTGTGCAAGGCACAAAAAGTTTATGTAGCGACTAAAGTATCTGGTTCATGATAGATTCTGGCACCCATGTCAACATGCCATTTCATCAAGATGCATCAGAAAAATACATTCTTCAGATCACCAACTGCAATTCTTATCTTCGTATTGATTTTGACAGGCTGGACTATCTCTGCCCTGTATTTTGGGCAATCGCTTTTTACCTCACAAAAATCCTTGCGCCTGCCACAGTTGGGGGCTGCAACAGGGGAACTGTTCGTCACCCATGAATGGTGGCGTTTGCTGGTCTCGCAATTCTTGCATGTGCATTTCCTGCATATGCTGTTCAATGCCATGTGCATACTCATCCTCGCCAGCAGCCTGGAGAGAGCGCGAGGCTGGCTGGTGCTGCTCAGCATTTACCTGGCCGGCGGCACGGCAGGCCAGTTGGCGAGCGTCTGGTCTTACCCTGCCCTGGTCACGGATGGTGCATCACAGGCTTTGATGGCTTTATGCGCGGGCATGTTTGTCTTGCAGCCACGCAGCAGAGTGACCTGGTTTGCTGGCCTGATCGTCGCCATACAGGCTGCGCTGGACGTGCATGCGATAGCGGGTATCAAGGCCGGGCATTTGTATGGCTTTGTTGCGGGATTATTTGTCAGTGCGGGGTTTTGGTCAGGGTTACGCAGCAAAGGTCACTTTAACAAGCAAACTGAATTGAGATGATCAGGTTACCGGCCCCTTTATCTTCAAACCAAACCTGTCCAGCATAAATTCGATGAAGGTAGACAGCTTGGGTGTAGGCTGCCTGTCACGCGGATACAGCAAATGCATGGGACGCGGTGCTGGCACATAATCTTCCATCAGCGGCACCAGCCTGCCAGCAGCGACTTCGCTGGCGAGCAGCAATTCAGATTGCATGACAATACCAAAACCAGCCACGGCAGCACTCTTCAAAGCCTGGCCGTTATTTGAACGCAAACGGCTGACCGGAATTTCACTGATTTCTTGCGCTTCTTCAGCCAGGCGCCAGCGTACGTGCTTGTTCCAGTGTAAAAAATCCAGGCATTCATGGTCTAACAAATCTGCTGGAGTATGGGGTATTCCCTTGCGTTTCAGATAGGCAGGCGCAGCGCAGATCATCATGCTGTATGGCTGCAGCGCACGTGCTATCAAAGTGGAATCTTCCAGCTTGCCTATGCGTATGGCAGCATCAAAACCGTCTTCCACCACATCAACCAGCCTGTCGTTCATATGCAGGTCGGCGCGCATTTCAGGATATTGCGCCAGATAATCAACCATGGCCGGGGCCAGCATTTCACTGCCAAAGGTGACGGGTGAGGTGATCTTCAGTACGCCACGCGCGCCACCACGCATTCTGGCCGCACCGGATTCTGCCTCGCCGATCTGCGCCAGTATGGCCTTGCATTGCTCTGCGTATTGCAAACCCAGCTCAGTCAGGCTTTGCCGTCGCGTGGTGCGCGTCAGCAGGCGTGCACCCAGCAGGCTTTCGAGAAATTGTATGTGCTTGCCCACCATGACGGGCGAGATCTCGCACTCTGCCGCGGCAGCGGTAAAACTGCCTGCATCAACCACGGCGACAAACACTTCCATGCTGCGTAACTTATCCATGAATGCATCCTTTATTACCAACCATCAATTACTAACCATGAGTTAGCAATATATGTATTTTTCGGATATTTATCTACATTAAAAAATGAAAGATACTTAATTTCATGGCATATGCCTGTAGAAATTAACCCATACAGCCCGACGCGACGGGCTGAAAAAACTAAAAGGAAATATCATGAAACTCATCATCATCGGTGCCAACGGCACAGTAGGCAGCGCCATCAGCAATGAACTGGGTGCCCGTCACGAACTCATCCGCGCAGGCAAAGCCAGTGGCGATATCCAGCTTGATATCAGTGACAGCGAACAGATACGTGCATTATTTGCCCGCACCGGCAAGGTCGATGGCGTAGTCGTCGCCGCAGGCAGTGTGCACTTTGCCCCACTCAATGAAATAGAAGAGCAGCATTTCCACATCGGCCTTAATAGCAAGCTCATGGGCCAGGTGAATGTCGCCCAGATTGCCCAGGCTTATCTGCATGATGGCGGCTCCATCACCCTGACCAGCGGCGTGGTTGGTGAAACACCGATACGCGCAGGTGCCAGCGCCGCCATGGTCAATGGCGCACTGGAAGGCTTTGTGCGTGGTGCAGCTATAGAATTATCACGCGGCTTGCGCATCAATGTCGTCAGCCCCGGCTTGCTGGAAGCATCGGTTGCTGCGCTGGGTAGTTTCTTCCCCGGCTTTGAAGCAGTATCGGCCAAACGTGTGGGACTGGCTTATGCGAGAAGTGTGGAAGGTGCGCAAACCGGACAGGTGTATACCGTGCGCTAATGCACTTGCAAGCGTGGGAAATGATCCCCGTTTTTCACGCTTGATATTCCACACTTGAGATTCCACATTTGATAAAACTTATCAAAAAAATAGCGCAAGAAATCAATAACAAGTTAGCATGACATCATGACGCTGCCCGCAGCAAAACCTGTCAACTCAGCTTGAGCCAGGGCGTCATCCCAACCATCCCTGCCACCCCATACTGGAGCGCTATTGTGAGCAATGAAGCCTTTGACGCCCCCATCTTCATCGAAGATGGCCCCTACATAGATTTACTCCCCAGGGAATATCCCTTTTTATACAATGACCGGGGACACTGCAGACAATTGCGGCAGCCTTTTGGCGAGGAAATCACGATCGCCAAGGATAATCCCGATCTGGAGTTGGGCGTCAAATACAAGGGCATCAGCCACCAGCCCAAGACCATACCCAATAACGGCTATCCTTACCAGATTACTGAATTCAATTTCAATGCGCCTGAAGTCCATTACGAAGCTATCACCGCGACCAGAGACAGCGTGCAAGCCTTTGGCATGACGTTGTTGAAAAGTGGTGAATGCCTGCGCTTTGAATATGAGGGCATGATCATGGCCCAATATACCTATGGAAAATGGGCTGGCTATCAGTCTCCCTACATCGGCAAGCGGCGGCGGCGTGAATTACTGACCCACAATCCTACCGATCTTGAATTCCATGATTTTCCGCATGTGTTTTTCTCGCAAGATGACCGTCCCCTCGTCATCAGCGTGGCACGCTGGCGGCCCTATGTGCAGGAAATATCGCTGGCGGATCTGTGGATAGAACCAGGTGATGCCATCGTCGTACCACCCAAGACCCGGCCTGCACCACCGTCGGGAGAATTGCCTGACGAGATAGCCAGACGCATCATTATCGACTTGCACGGCAACCGCAACTCCGCGCTGGCTTGCTGGGGCAGCGACAAAGCCGCATTGACTACCACCACCGTGCTGGGCAACGAACACACCATGCAAACCCGTGCGCCGAATTATCATGAAGAATTACAGCCAACTAGGCACCCCTATTCAAGTGCCGGGCTGGCAGGGTAATGAGACATGCTTTGTGCAAAGCTGACACTGCCACATTCTCCTGCTAATTTACAATTGTTAGCAATGGCAGCTTTACTTGCCTGAGCATGGGAAGTCCTGAACTATCCGCATTTGCAAACCTGTAGCGCAGAGGGAAGTTACGGGATATCCCTCAAAAAACCAAAGGCTGCGCATGCATATCTGCCGTCCAGACGCGTAAGGCAAAGCACGCGCCAGCCAGTCTTATCGTTTCGACTATTGCGCAACATGGTTTCTCACACTAGGCTGAAGTAACTATGGTCCGGAGGTCAGCAAATGAAGAATATTGCGCTCGTATTCTTAATGCTGGGATTATGCTGCATACCTGCCAGCGCAAGCGAGTTCAACTCTGGCTGCGGCAGCATACAATTGGCTTATTATGAATTGGGTGCGCTGTATTACCACAATGCCGATGGCAGCTATGCAGGCATAGACAAGGACGTGGTTGAAGAAGTATCCCGCCGCAGCGGCTGCAAATTTGATACCGTACTGGAATCCCGCGTACGTATCTGGACGCAATTGAAAAACAACATCCTGGACATGTCAGTTTCTGGCATCCCCACACCAGAAAGGGAAAAATTCGCTGAATTCATCCCCTACTTTTCCACCAGAAACTACATCTTGCTGCACCGGGACATGCCTGCACACAATCAGACCATGGCTGGATTTCTGGCCGATGCCAATTCGAAAGTAGGTGTCGTCAAAAGCTTCAAGCACGGCCCACAGCTTGACGAATGGCTGGACAAATTATGGACACAAAAGCGCGTCTATGAAGCGGCAGACTTTGATACCCTGCTGCGCCTGTTCTTTGCACGGCGCGTTGATGCCGTACTGGCGCTGCCCACCGTGTGGGAACCGCTGCTGAAAAAAGAAGATATCAGCAAGCAAATCCTGGTACTCGACTGGGCACCGCAAGACAGTATAGTCCACGGCCTTATCGTCTCCAAAGAACGTGTCAGCAAAACCCGGCGCGACTTACTGAAAAAAGCCATCTACAGCATGGCCGACGATGGCAGCCTGGAAAAAATTTTCAGCAAACACGTGGGCAGCAAACTGGCACGTGAGCTGCGTTATGATGGGCCCAGATATTAAAACCCATAGAGACAATGCGTTCTAATCATCCAGACCCTTGCCATCGAGGATTTGCGGGATAGCTTTTTCTACCCTTGATTCCCGGGTCTTGGATTGTTTGGCGGCGGAAAAATGCAGCAGATAAGCTTTTTGCCGTCCTGGAGTCAGCGCAGCAAAAGCTTTTTTCAAGGCCGGCATGCCATCGAGTCTGATTTGAAATTCTTCAGGCATATTGAATTCTGCCGTCTTCTTGAATTCCACTTTCAAACCGGCTTTTTCCACTGCAATGGCGTCTTTTATATAAGCCTTGATGGTGGCTTTCAGTTTGGTGATTTCACTGACACTGGTGAAGCGCAACTGCCTCGCTGCCTGCGTGTTTTCTGTTTGTTGTATCAGCAAACCCTTGGCATCCTTCATCAAGGCACCTTTGAAAAACAGGAGGGCAGCATATTCCTTGAATACATGGATCAGGACGATATTGGTATCTTCATGCGTATAACAAGGATTGCCCCACTTCAATTCTTCTTTCAGAGGACATTCAAGAACAATGCTGCGCAATTGCTCAATTTCTTCTTTCCAGTTTTTTGCCTTGCTGACATATGCATCGACTTTAGGATTCATTTTTTTGCTCTCCAAAATAAAGTGTGCTTCATTGCATGGTGCTTTAGTGCTGATGGATTATCTGATTTGCTTGTATTCATCATCACTGCATACATCACCGGTTTTCAAAGAAAACTTCATAGCGCAGTTCTATCGCTTCGAGTTTTGATAAATCCAGTTCCTGATTGTAGGCGATGGAATTGGTATTCAGGCGATAGTCTTTTTGGAAGATCAATTGCCAGGTGGTATACGGGCTATAGCGTATCCGGTTCATTTTCTCACTACTGTCAAACTTGTTGATGATGGCATTTTTGTAGTCATAAGTAGGTTCTTGCCTGTCACCATTCGTGATGAGCTTATAGGAAAACGTCGTGCCCGCAGGTTCCTGATAACACACTTTGATGCGCTGTTGTTTTGTGTTTGCCGCTGTCCGCTTACTCAAGAATTGAGAGATACCGCTGTGTTTCAGCACGCAATGGAATTCTGAACCTTCCTTGACTTTGGCACCACGCAAATAGATTTTGGCGTCGATCAGGCGTTCAAAATAAATGTCTGAATCCAGGTCGGGTGGCACGGTCAGGCTGATACGTCCGGTGCTGGCGAACTCTTCAAACAGTTGCGGATAATCGGCCCGCTTCCAGACTATCGGGGTATCTGAGAAATCGCGCTTGGCGGGTGTCTTGGCGCTGCTCAGACGATTGGAAATTTTTTCCCACAATGGCTGATGCAATTCATCGGACAAATACTTTTCACTCAGATTCTTGGGCAAGTTTGGCAGCTCATAGTTTTCAAGTGTCCAGATTTCATAAGCACGCGCTTCATTCTGTATCAATTGCAGGCTGAAGTTAATCGCTAGCTGCAGATTGTTGTCCAGGCTGTTTTGTATATCCTGCGTACTCTCCAGCGCGGGGTCGTAGCTGAGCTCATCCAGACTGGCGCTCAGCACTTTAATGCTTTCTTCGCACTGACGCTTCTTGAATTCCAACTCACGCCTGTCGGCCTTCACCGTGGTCAGGTGCATCAGCAAATCAAGATGCGTAGAAGACATGTCAAAATAATCGTTGAAGGCATGTTTCCATTCCTGCGCTTCTTTATACTCTTGCAGGAACTGAACGATGTAGGCCTTGAATTCATTGCGCTGTTTTTTCAGTTCCAGCCTGGCACCGTCAAACACCAGATTATCTGTCAGCAAGTCAGTTTCATCGAGCGTGAACTCAACTTGCTGATAGTCTTTATAAAGCTTTTCAGCCGCCTTGAGCTTGACCTGCATGTCGATGACGGTATCGATGAATTCTGCACTGAGCTTCTTGGCTTCTTTCCACTCATCGGTTTTCATCAGTTTGGCGATATCGTCCTTGAGCTCCAGCACATCCTTGCTGAATATGCCTTTCTGCAAAATGTCCTTGAGCGTGGTCAGTTCTTGTGATTGCTTATAAAAGTCTTTTACCTTGCCAAAGAATCCTGCCAGGCTGCTGCCGGCACTGGCAAAACTCATGGCAACACCGGCGACCATGGACATGACCTCGACCAGGCTCCAGAAATCCATCCTGGTCTTGGCACGGAATTGCGCATCAATGGCTTGCTGCAATTTGCCCGGCATGTCTTGCAGTTTTTTACCCTGCAAATGGATTTGCCCTCTTAACTCACCTATGGTGGACTTGAGTTGCAACTCTTTTTCCCGCAGATATTTCAAGCTGCCGGGTTTGTCAGTGTCGCCAGTCAAGTGCTCGTTGAATTTTCTGGCATCGGCAAGCGCTTCAGTCAGTGCCTTTTTGCGTTGCTCCAGCGTCTTCTTTTCTGCAGCGAATTCCTTGGCGTAGTTTTCCTTGTCTTTATAGTGCGCCAAAGCATCTTTGACATAGGATGAATAGGCCTTGATATCGGTGTAGGGGCAAGGTGTCGTTTGCCGTGCAGCCTTGTTGCCCAGTGTAGCAAGTGCCAGCTCAGCCTCCATTAATATCTGCCGCCTGTTGCGCTGGTCTTCAGTCAGGTTTTTTGCATAGGCAGCAAATTTGCCAGTCAGTGTCACCAACCAGCGCAAGATACGACGCGCTCTTTCCGTATCATCACTAAGAACCGCCGCCTTGGCGCAACGAACCAGCATCAATAGATAAATGTAAGGAATTTCCGCATCCAGACTGGCCGTGCTGATGGTGTCAAAGCTGCCTTTGCTGCCTTCCTTTGCCGTGGCGATGGCGGGTGGACTGGTGCTAGCTGCTGCACCATAGCCCCCTCTGTTGCCAGCATTGCCGGGATCTGCCCGCAGCTTGAGTTTTTTTTCGCTGCCATTGGTGACGATGTAGGCGGACTTTACACTCAGGTTGCTGAAGTGGTCGGGCTCCATGAAGCGATCTTTGTATGTCCATAAATCTTGCAAAGCCTGGTTCTCATCGAAAGCTGCCCAGTCTATCGTGTTCCAACCTATGCTGGTCGCATAGAGGTACTTGGCCCCCTGTTGCGCAGAACCACCATGGCCAGGGTCGCCATGTCTGGCGACATCACCTGCGGCGCCACCAGAAAAATTTTTGTTTATTTTGTTCCTGGACAGATTATCCAGCAGGCAGATCACACCACCATCGCCACCCTTGCCCGGTGTACCTGCCAGACCGGCATTGCCACCATTGCCGCCGTTGTCCCCATGGGCAGAGCTAACGCTCACCCTGAGATAATTACCCAGCTTGCCTTCGCCAATAGTGCTGACATCACTGCCCCAGGCATAGTCATTGACGACCTTGATGATGGGCGCACCCTTGGGATTATCAACAACGACAGTATGCGAACCCACGACTTGCATGGTCGGCACTGAGGGTTTGCTCTTCTGGTCCTTGTCTGCACCTAAATCCAGGCCCTTCATGCCATGGCCACCAGATTCCGGCTTGCCACCCTTGCCGCCTTTGGCCAGCAGGTTTAGTTCGCCCCCTTCGATAGTGTCGGCATAAATGATGATCTTGCCGCTGTGCTGCCCTGCGATGCCATCTGCGCCATTGCGGCCATCGGCACCATCCCTTGCATTATTCTTGTACCCGGTGCCGCTGTTTTGCGCGACATTGTCAGGGCGATTCACGGCATCCGTGCCACTGACATCAATCGTCGCCCCCTCTGCAGCCACCAGCACTTGCGCCGCCATGAGTGTGAGGTCACAACCGGGGTTCACAAACCCCTTTTCTATATGCACGGTTTCAGCCTGGATAAGATGGTGACAGCCGTGCCTGAATGTTCCTGCCTTTAAGTAATATTCAGCTTGCCGTATAACAACCGTTTCGATTTTTTTCTCGTCCGCGCCTGCCATAGCTCATCCTTGAATATAAATTGAAAATTGCTGCTAATTTAGCATGTGAATTGTTAATAATTCAAGCCAAATTGCAGCAACATTTTTTAAACAAGGGAAAATGAAACTTCCTCTCACCACTTGGGTGTAATCCTCTCCCCCGGCAAAATATCATAAGGAAAAGCCCAGCCTGGTATGGCGCGCAGGCGTTCCAGCCAGGCGACGATATGCGGGTAGCGGCCTTCAAGCTTGTAATCGCTTTCATTTTCCGGATAAAACAGATAGCCACTCAAGGAAAAATCAGCTATCGTCGGCGCGTCGCCGACCATGTACTCGCGGTTGGCCAGATGCTTGTTGACGATATTAAAGGCATTGTCGATACGCCCCAGCAACCAGGCCTGGACGGCTGGATCAGGTGCAGCAGGGCCAAAGGATTTATTGAAGCGGTAGCTGGCAAAATAACTGGTGAACTTGTGGTTATCAAACAAGAGCCAGCGCAAGACTTCCAGTTTTTCATCTTCATTCGTGCCACCAAAAGCACCATGCTTGTTGGCCAGATAGCTGAGGATGACACCAGACTGTGTCAGCACGCGCTCACCATCTTCCAGCACCGGCACCTCGCCCATTTCATTGGCTTGTTCGCGCCATTCATTGCTGCGTGTCACTCCCTGGAACATATCAACATAGCCGTTCTCGAACGGCTGGTTCAGTGCGCGCAATAAAAAAGCGACTTTGAAGGAATTGCCTGACTGACAGAGGCTATGCAGTTTGTACATGATGCGCGTCCTTGGGTGTAAAGAGAACAGGCATCTTACCAAGATTTACAGATTGTGCATAATCAGTGCAATCACCCTGCCATTGCCTTCAAAAAGACTTCAGTTTGTGTATCTGCCGGATAAAATAATTCTACGCACAGCTCATGCAGGGTGATGTCGCGTGGGCTGCCAAAGGTGGTCAGTGTGGTGAACAGCGAAAGCTCTTGTCCATGTAGCTCCATGATGCATGGTATCAACAAGGAAGGCTCAGTCGATTGTGTAACTGGTGTTTGCTGTTTCAGGGCAATCACATTGGGATAGGCATTTACCTCTTCTACCAGAGCAATGATATCTTCATCACGGGCGCTGAGCATCAGCCGCTGCAAAACCTGTAAAAGATAACTGCCCCATTCAGAAAAATTCTTGGTATAGGCAGCAAAACCTTGCGGGTGCAGGCTGGCCCTGAAAATATTGATTTCAGGTGTCAGCAATTCTGCTGGCAGCAAGCCCATGAGTTTTTCTGCTGCACGGTTATGCAAGACCACATTCCAGTGCCTGTCGAGCGCAACGCCGGGATATGGGTCATGGGTATCCAGCAGCCGTTGTACAGCCGCCCTGACCTGGGCCATGCGTGCCGTATCCAGACCCTGTTCGCTATAGCGTGGTGCATAACCTGCCGCCAGCAGCCAGGTATTGCGGGCGCGCAAAGGTACGTCGAGCTGGCTGGCGATGCTCATCAAGAGTTCGGCACTGGGGCGTGAGCGGCCGGTTTCTACAAAGCTCAGATGGCGCGGCGAGATATCAATGTCCAGCGCCAGCTCCATCTGGCTCAATTTGCGTTGCGTGCGCCATTCACGTATCAGGGTACCGACTGGTGCCTCTGCCTTGTCTGCTGTAGTAGAGATGAAATGACTCAATTGCTGCTCCCGAAGTAATTTCTGAAATCTGAACCTGAATTATCAGCCTATTGTCGCACCACCACCATTACCTGCGAGGTAATCGACTTGCTGCAAATGTAGAGCGAAACTGCAATCCCCTCAACTGTTTTTGGAGATACATCATGTCTACAGCATCTACTGCCGTCAAACTGCATGCCCCTGCCCTGTCCTTGAGAACCATACTGGCGCTCGACGCCATCACCGGTCTTGCCATGGGCTTGTTGCTGGTCGCTACTTCTGGCTTGCTGTCTGGCTTACTGGCCTTGCCGAAGGATTTTTTATTCATGGCGGGCGTCAGCCTGTTCCCCGTTGCTGCGCTGGTGGGCTTTACCAGCCGCACTGGCAGCGATAAAAAACCGCCAGCCTTGCTGGTTTGGGTCGTCATACTCGGTAACATTGGCTGGGTGATCGCCAGCATATTGACGATGGAAGTCTGGTTTGAACCCAGCGTATTGGGATTTGTTTTTGTCAGCGTGCAGGCATTGGTGGTGCTGGCATTTTCTGTGCTGGAATATCGTGGCTTGCGTAGCTAATGTCAATGAGTAATGTCAGTGAATAATGTCATTAAGGCAGAAAGAGGCAAGCCAGTCTTGCCTCTTTTCCCACAGCAAGCAAAATTATCGCAATTGCAATACACTTGAGCGCTTATGAATTCCATCTACCTTTAATTCCATCTGTATTTTGACTTTAAGCCTACGATGAAACTAGCTGCTCTCAAAAAACTCTGTGCCAGTTATGCCGGTGCCCGCGAAAGATTGCACGATGCGCCTAGCAATATACTGGTGTATAGCGTGGGCGATAAATCCTTTGCCTATTTCAAGACCAGCGAGCCTGAACGCTGGCGTTTCAGCATGAGGGTGACACCTGCGCGTTTTCTTGAGCTGACTGATATGCCGGGTGTCAAACCGGCGCGGTATATGGGGCGCTTTCATTGGGTGACCATCGTCGCTGTCGAGCAATTTCCTGAGGAGTATTTGCGGGAATTGCTGGAATATTCTTATCAGAAGGCTTTGTCTGGATTGACGAAAAAAAAGCGGGACGAGGTTCTGATGGGTGGGGATGATTGAGTTTTCAGTTTTTTTGTTATCAGCAAGGCTGAGATTGTTAGCAGCTATTTGCTATCGATACCCCTTATCCTTGTTAACATCATTCCTGCGTGCTTTTGGCAGGAATCCACCGGGCTGGCGCTCCAGTGGCATTCTCTGCATCCTGTTAGCTACATTAATTTCAGAATCGTTGTATTTAAATACCCTGATTTTAAACATCTACAAACGTCAAATACGATTGCAGGTCGGGGGTAGCCCGACAGCTACATTCTTTTCTTGACTCGCCAAGAAAAGAACGCCAAGGAAGGCGACCGAGGCGTCGCGGCCCCCTAAAGAGGGTTCCCTTTGCTGCAAGTCAAAAAATGGGAAATCCCCCAAACTCGCTCCCCTTGCAGGGCGCACAATCGCTTGCAGGCGATTGCCGTTACGCAGGCGTGCAGCATGCTGCACGAAACCCCTGCTACACCTCAAACACGGGTATTTCTTAATCCATTTTCTGCCTCGCATCAAAGGCATCGACACATCGGAACGGCAAAAATCAAAAACAACTGCCACGTCAACACGACCGGCAATCATATTGCGAACCACAGTCTTCAGTAGCCGTTGAGAAAAACTTCAAATCGTCTCCAAATCCCTCGGCAGTACTTCACTCACCGGCAAAATCACACACCGCAAAAACAATTTCGCCGCATCCTCATGCACCAGCAAGTCCTGCAAATCTGCCGGTATCTGTCCAACAAAGGCAAACCCAGACCTGGTATGCATGCCAGCTTCGCGCTCTGTCCACAGCAGTTGTATATGGCAGTCGCCCAGTATCATGCCGGGTTGTGCTTCATCTGGCAGGAAGCTGAGTTGATACTGGCCTGCTGGGATATCAGACTCCAGTTCGGTCAGTACCTGCATGCCGCCTGTGCTGAGGTTGACCAGCAGGGCAGGCAAAGCGTCTGCATGTTCGGGGGAATTGAATACCCAGACCGGGCGAATTTCATGGGTACCCAGAGGGACCAGGAAAAATTGCACGCGCTGGTGGCGACGGTTTTCAGATGGGTTCATGGCATCAGTGATCAGGTCAGGTGGAAGAAATTTCTTTCAAAGCAGCAGACAGAAATTTATTCCAGATTTATGTCATGAACATGACCAGAGCATTCGCCACGTCATGCAGTCAAGCCATCAGGCAGCCTTGGCCTCGAATATCATCGACTGGTGCGCTGCCACCCCCGCCATTGCGCCATCAGCAACCGCCATGGCGACATTGCCTGCCATGCGAGCGGCGTCACCGCAGGCAAATACGCCGGGTACGCTGGTAGCCTTGATTTCGTTGGTGCGGATGACCGTGCCCATGGGACCTTCCATCATTTCGCAAGCCAGTTGTGCTGCAAAGGGGCTGTTGATGCGGATGGTGCTCATAGTGAACAAACCATCCATTTCATATTGCCTGCCGTCCTGGAGTTCTACCGTGGCAATGCCACTGATCCTGCGCACTGGCGCTGTTTCCATGATGACGCCACGTTTTTGCAAGGCCGCCAACTGCTCAGCATCTGGCTCATAGCATTGATTGGTGAACAAAGTGACTTGCCCCCAATCTGGCAACATCATGGCGTGGTGATGTGATAGTGGCCCGGTAGCCAGTACACCGATGCGGCCATTGTCGATTTCATAGCCATGGCAATATGGACAGTGGAAAATGCTGCGGCCCCAGCGTTCTGCCAGACCATCGATCGCAGGTAATTCATCAGTAACACCCGTTGCAAGTATCAGCCGACGTGCCTGATAGGTCTGCTGTCCCTCAACTGCGACAGCAAAACCCTCGTCCTGACGCGAGACAGATGTTGCCTGCCCCTCTACCCAACTGACGGTTTTATAGGCCATCACTTGCGCCTTGCCTTCGCTGGCGATGGCGCTGGCATTTTTTCCATCCTGCCCGAGAAAACCGTGTGAATATTCAACAAAACGGTTACGGCGCTGGCCGCCATCTATCACCAGCACCTGCCTCCTGGCGCGTGCCAGTTGCATGGCTGCAGAGAGTCCTGCATAACTGCCGCCGATGATGATGGCATCAAAAATCATGTCCCTGGTAATTGTGGTCATCCTTCTTCCCCTTCTTGCTATGTGCATTAAATTTACGGCTGAATTCTGTCGCAAGATCGCCCAGCGTCACATCACCGAGGCGGGCAATGAGCAAGGCTTCTGCCTCGTCAAAGGCAGTTGCCAGTGCTTCGTTGACGACCTGCTCGACCAGGCATTCAGGCTTGTCGTTACGGTTGCCCATGGCAAATACAGTGGGTGCGCCGAGGGCGTCATAGATGTCACGCAGGGTCACCGTTTGCAAATCGCAAGAGATCACCCAGCCGCCGCCGTGGCCTTTGTCTGAACTCACATAGCCACGACTACGCAAGCCAGCCAATACCCGTCTGACCAGCACAGGATTGGTGGTCAGGTAATGCGCCAGTTCTTCAGAAGTCATAGCCCGTTGTCCATGCGCCATGTGCAATAGCACGTGGAGGATGGAGGAAAGTTTGCTGTCTCGTCTCATGTAACTAATGATAGTACATAATCAGAAAATTTGCAGGAGATTTAAAAATTCTGCAAAAAGCCAGTCCCAAAAAAAACAGGGATAGCCTGATGGACTATCCCTGTTCTTGGTTATTTGTTTTTTTTGGTCAGTGCATTGCACTTACCAAGTACGGCTCTTACTTGTCAACTTCCCTCGTCAGCATTTCCCATGAAGGCTGGGAAGTACCGTCCGTCGTAGCAGTTACCTTACCGGCAGCAAACTTCAGGTAGGTTGAGGCAGCCTTGCTGAATTCTATGGACTTCATTTTGCAGATGGCTTTTTTGGAGGCGGCATCAGCACAATAAGCACCGGCATTATCCTTGATGGTGGATGCAAAATGCTTGATCTTGAACATGTCGTCTGTGGTTTGAAAACTGTCAGCCTTGATGTCAAATTTGACGTCACAACCGCAAGATGTTTTCAAGCCTGCAGTAGCGGCCTTGACTGCCGGTTCTACTTCATTGCTCATGAAATCACGTTCAGCCTTGCCTGCGAAAGCTGTCAAAGGAAAAAGTAATATGATGGCAGCGAGTTTGGAAATTTTCATGCGTATATCCCTGTCTGGTGAATGTCTGTAAAGAGTGTTGCATTCTAAGTTTCAAGGAGGGTGTGCGCTGAAATGTTTGTAAGTAATTCCCAGAATAAAAATACGCCTCACAGTAGCTGCGGCCTGGCTTTGTCACCTGTGCTTACACTTTTGATAAAAGTGATTTCTTTCCAAACTGCTGTTCATCACCTATCATTGCTTTCTCAATTTTCGCTGCCGCCACCATTGCACGCTCCAGCGCACTGAATATATCAGGCTGACCAGTAATAAACTGCTCCAGCACATAATCGCCAGCATGCCGCCGATTTGTGGCGTCCGGCCAAAAAACACCCAAAAGAACAATGTAAAACCTGCACCGACAGCGGCCAGTATCGTGACAATGGCTTGCGGCTTTTCTTTCAAGGCCAATAGGCCGCAAGGCAAAAAGAACACCACAAAAACTGCAAGCATAGTCAGGCTGCCGTCCGTTAGTTCGCCTTTGCGCAGATCATCAAAAGCAGTCTTTACAATTTCATAGGCATATAAGGATTGATCTTTTTTCGCTTGTTGAGCATTTTCTTCGGTGCTGCTGGCTGCAGCCTCGTTGCTGCTACTGTTGGTGGCTTTATCCGGCGTAAAAGAACATGTAGACAGAGGCAAGACAAAGCACAGCAATAAAAGGACGGAAGCAATTTTCCGGATCAGGCTCAACATCATGATGGGACTTTCAGTTTAAAGAGAACCTCTGGCAAAGGTACGCAGACGCCAGCTTGATTCAACACTTGTGCTTGGCAATGTACAAAGCTGTTGCGACTTTATCAAAGTATTGCCGCTAAATATACTGGTATCACCTGTTCAGCACGTTCAGGACAGGAAAAGAATCACCAGTATTTCATCTGCTCAGATTTTTGACATTCACTTTATAACCAGGAAAACACCATGTTCATACTCAACGTCAGCTATAGCAAAAATCCATCAGAAGTAGAACCACACATCAAATCCCATGGTGTATGGGTAGGCCGTTATTTGAAGGAAGGCGTGTTCTTATTCGCAGGCCCAAAAAAGAGTGGGCTCGGTGGCGTCATCGCGGTGCAAAGCATCCCCAAAGAAAAGCTACTGCAAATACTGGCGGAAGATTCTTATGTACAAGCTGATGTTGCTGACTACCAGATCATTGATTTTGATTGCAAGGCGACGCAAGTTGCGCTGGAAGTTTTGAAGCTCGCTTAGGCTTTGAGTCCAGGACTGCCTTGATATGCGATGGCATATCAAGGGCTCTGCAAATCCCTAGTGCGACGATGATATTTTCATGAAGACCAGCCCGCAGACGATGAGTAAAACAGCGCAAACGCGCATGAAGTTCAGTTGCTCACCAAAAAATACGATGCCCAGGATGAATGCGCCAATAGCACCTATGCCAGTCCACATGGTGTAGGCTGTACCTAATGGCAGGGTGCGCATGGACAGCGCCAGCAAAGCGAAGCTGACGATCATGCCGGCGATGGTGATTACAGAGGGAATAAATTTCGTGAAACCTTCAGATTGCTTCATGGAGAAAGCCCAGACCACTTCAAACAATCCGGCCAATACCAGTAATATCCAAGCCATAGCAGCTCTCCTTTCAAAGAGCCGGGCCGTCCCGGACATTCATTCCCAAAGCGGGGAAGGTCGTTCCTCCTGGTGAAGTCCGTATGGATTCACTGAACCGGGCTATGCCGCCCGGGGACTAAATTATAGCTTAACTGCCACGGCTAGTGGATTACTGCAAATCACGGCCTGATATAAGCATAGCCTTGCTGCTGCCGCCTGATCAGTTGGGTGACGCCCGCTTCTACATAATCAAGGTTGTCAAGCATGTCTGACTTGGTGATTTTCTGGGCGCGCATGGTATTTTCGCAGATCACCACATGGGCACCCATCTTGATGACTTCATCAATACGGCTGGCTACGGGTGACTCGAATTTGAACATGTCTATACCGGGGCCATAGGCGACGATTTCTACTTCGATATTGTCCTTGCCCAGGTCTTTGATGACATTCCTGACGTTGTTCAAGGCCAGTTCCCATTTGCGGCTTTCGCCATCACTGACCTGGAAAACCACTTTGGATTTTTGTGCGGCCTGCACTTTGGCTGGTGCCTGCGCCAAGGCAGTGGCTTGCCCCAGGCAACTGAAGGCCAGCGCCAAGGCAAATGTACGGGTGTAGTGGGAAAGCTGTCTCATGTTCGCTCCTGTATTCAGATAAGTGCCAATTTATGCGGCAACAATAGCAGATTTATAGGCAAACTGATCATGAAATTTTCTGACTTATTTTTAACTTATTTCTGACTTCATACTCTCTTTACAGGTTGTAAAAAAACATTTTATAAAAGCAAGAATGTTAAAAATGGTTGCTTGAATATGCTTAACTGGATTAAAGTTGGTGTTTCCGCAAGGTAGGATGCTGCAGTACAGCAAACCGCGAATCAGACCACAAATTGCCAGTATTCGTGTCTTGTTTAAATATGTCCTGGCAGGTTTGGACATATCAGCCAGACGTGGGCATGCGCGACAAGGATGATCAACAGATTTTCAGGGTGACGTAGATGAAAAAAGTTCTCTCAATTGCTGCTTGCTGCCTGGCCGGCTTTACTGTCCAGGTTCAGGCGCAAAACAACTATAGTCTGTACGTCAGCGAAGGCACCTCAGGTGGGCTGGATGCCGCACAGGTCATAGAAAAATATACCGGGCTGGCCGAGGTCATGGGCAGGGCGCTAGGTAAAAAGGTGACTATCGTTGTGGCGCGTGAGTTTGCCCAGCTGGAAGAAGGCATGAAGGCTGGCAAGATGGACTTTGTAATTGCCCGCCCCAGCGATTATCCTGCGCGCGGTATACGTGATTACAAATATCAACTGGTATCGACATCCAAGCCTGATGGCCAGTGCCTGCTGATCGTACCGAAGGCATCGCCCTTGAAAAGCATTGCCGATGTCAAGGGCAAGCGCATTGCCTTGCCTGAGAAGATTTCTTATATGTCGAAATTCTGTACAGCAGAATTGACACACAATGGCTTCAACCTGGCGAATGAAAAAGTCCAGTATGCCAAAGAACAAGGGGCAGTCCTGTTTTACCTGGATAATCTGCTGGCCGACGTAGGTGGCATTGCTTCTTATTCAGGCGTTGCCAAGAATCTGGAAAAAACTGGCCACCGTGTCATCCATAGCAGCCAGCCCCAGCCTTATCAGCCTTTGATCGCACATCCCAAAATCACGGCTGCACAAATCCAGGCTTTGAAGAAAGAACTGGGGCAACTCGATGAAACCGAGCCAGGCAAGGTCACGCTCAAACAAGTCGGCATCAAGGAATTTGATACCGGCAATAATGAGCAACGCCTGCGTGATCTGCTGAAATGGCTGGGCTGATCAGAACGCAGGCTCTCAATCAATGCATCAATTGAGATGTGATGCAGCCTGGGTCAGCGGATCATAAATTGAGGGAACTGGCGCTTTTACCTGTTCCCCTGCATCCAGCATCATCAACTTTTGCGCACGCAAGTAAGGGCTGGGTACGGCTCTTTCGACCACGATATTCCAGCGTTTCAAATAATTGGTGACTGAGCGTATGTGCATCTTTACGCCCAGTTGCTTGTTAATGAGCTCAGCAACGGCAGGACGTGTCCATTCGGCAAAGTCCATTTGTAACTGACATGGTTTGTTGTCGCGTATCATTTGCTGTACCTGTTGCTCTTGCTCGCTGCTCATGGCGCGTCCTTCGCCTGAACGGCGGCCACGGCGGTGTGGCAATATGGCATCTGCCCCCTGCTCTTGATAACGGGCAATAATAAGGCAGACCGCAGTATAGCTCAGGCCCAGTTCACGTGCGATCTGCACCTTTCGGGCACCACGCTGGTGGGCACGCACGACTTGGCGGCGGCGTTCATACTGTTCCAGCGCACTGAGGCTTCTGGCATCTTCTTTTTTGACAGCAGGTGCAAATACTTGCATGGGCAGTGGCATATTCATACTGAGATCCTTAATGTCGAAATACTCAACGAAGAGATGCAGTGAATATAGGCGATTTACAGCTTTATGTGCCCTATACTAAAGTATGAATACAGTACTTCCAGGGTGGTTTTACTGAGATTAAAATTCAGACAATCCCAAATCCCAAGCTAACGTCCGGCATACTGGCAAGACAGGATTGCCGCCCGTCCGGCTGACGCCACCAGGTCTGGCGGGGTCAGCAACATGGCCATGAATAAAAACCCGGCACAAAGTATCAGCACGCGCATGACGCCTCCCTCACACAGCCCGGCCAGCCGGAAAAACCGCCCTGACCTGTGCCAGCCCCTGCCAACGCCAGCGCAATACCGCTGCAGTCGCAACAGCAACCAGGCTACAGAGCAACCACACCGGCAGGGCAGGAACCAGTTTATGCATGCCAAGCATGGCCGCGCCAATTAAAACCGGTATTGCCAATGCCACCAGCAGCGCGGTTTGATAGCTGGACTTTATCTGCGCATAGTTAGTCAGGCTCAACACGCAGACCGGCAAGAGGCTGAAGGAAATGATCCAGGCCACGTCACGCATATACTCTGAAGCGGGTGACAAATACGCGATTCCCACGATAATCGATAGTGACACCAGCCACAAGCTTAAATACTGGCGCAACACGAATCGCAGCATCAACTTGCTGTGCTCATGTATGGATGGCAGCTTGGGTGCCAGTAGCAGCAAGCCCTGCTCTTCCTTGCGCTGATAGACACAGGTGCGCACCAGGGCGGCATAGATAGGCGGCAGCATGATGAAAGATACCATAGCAGCAAAATATGCCAGAGAATTACTGACATCTCCATTCTTTTGCGAGCCATGCACAAAGAATACAAAGTACATGCCCAGACCTGCACTCATGACGACAACCGGGATAAAGTTGCTCAACCAAAAAACCTGAGAGCCTATGGAAAATGGCATCAGTTGACTGACTTTGTCCGGTACTGCATGAACCCTGCGCATGCAAAGTCGCAGCAAAAGATGATATGGGTTGAGGAATTTCAACGTGTACTGGCTCATGCCGGCTTCTTCGCCCTGCATATGTTTTTTTAACATGGCAAAACTCTCGTCACGCTTGAAGTGCTGATCACCACGCAAGGCGAACACCCAGTGCAATACCAATGCAGTCAAGGCAAAACCGGCGGCGACAAACGGAACTGGCAGGTTCCAGTCTGCCTGTACTGAGATACTGACTTTATTACTGAGCAACATCGGCGCCTGCGCCATCAATACGACCAGAATGATGATCCATGTACTGCGCATGGAGGCAATATAGATCAAGAGGCAAAGCACGCCAAAAAACCAGCCCTGAAAAAACTTTCCCTGCATGTGCATACCCAAAGACAGGGAGAAGGCTATGGGCATCAGCAATATGGGAATTGCCAGCGCAAGTTGCATATGACGTTTCATTTGCGGCACCAGCGCGGCATAGGCCGGCGTGTATTGCAAGGCGACGCTAGGTACCAGCAAGATAAACCAGGACAGCAGCAACAGGCCCAGTGCGCCGCCAACGCCTAGCACCAATGCCAGCATGACTGATTGCCAGTCTGGCTTTTGGGCTTGTGCAAACAATACTGCTACCACCGGCGCCAACGCAAACAAGCCCAGCATGATGTACAAGGTTTTTAAACTGGCAGTGTTGATGCGTGCATATACTGGCTGCATCCACACTGAAATAATGGCTTTCATATTGGTCTTTCTTAAGCTGTTGAGAGGACGAACTGTGGCTTCGTTCAACACGACATGTCTCAGTTCGTCATTTCTATGAACATATCTTCCAGACTTAGCTTATCCATACGGACGTCCTGACGGTTCTGCAATGCGAGCAATTGTGTCTGGCTGAATTGCGCCAGCAACTTGCCCTCACCGTTCGCAGTACCAGACTGACGCAGGATTTTTGCAGGCTGCAACTGCCGCAATACCGTTGATGTTGCACAGATGCGCACCGTGTTATCCATCATGTCATCGAGAGATTGCTGATGCACGATTTGCCCATTGCTGAGGAAGGCGACATCCATAGCCACCCGCTCAAGGTCAGACAGGATGTGGGTAGAGAAAACGATCGTGGTCTGCTTTTCGATGACGCGGTCTATCAATTCCCGTAAAAACTCACGACGACCGGCAGGATCAAGACTGGATACCGGCTCATCAAGTATCAACAATTCAGGATCATGCGCTAGTGCGCGGATGATGGACAGACGCTGCTTTTGCCCGACTGAGAGTTTGCTGATGACCTTGTCGTAGGGCAGCTCCCAGGCTTGCATGAGCGACTGTACCTTGGTTTCATTCCAGCGTGGATAAAGTAGCTGGAAGTAGGCCAGCAACTGCCTTGCTGTCAGCCATTCAAACAGATCACTGCGTTGTGGTACGTAGGCGATCCTGGTCTTGGTATCGCTACTCAGTTGCGCTGCGGATTCGCCATATAACTGCATGGTACCGGCATCGACATCACGCAAACCCAGCAGGCATTCAATCAGAGTGGATTTGCCTGCACCATTGCGCCCCAACAGACCGACGATACTGCCAGGCATAATTTGCCAGTCCAGATTTTTCAAGACAGCTTGCCCGCTGAAGGATTTACTCAATCCCTGGATTTGCACGGGTGCGTTTAACTGAGCTTGCATGCTTATTTTCCTTTAAGAATACTGGTCAAGAGTGTGATGACTGCCTTGGAATCCAATTCCAGCTGGCTGGCCTCAAGGGCGATGCGCTCAAGACTGGGGCGTAACAATTCCAGTCTGGATGCCAGATCAGAATTGCCACTGGCCCGGGTCCCCACTTCCATACCCAGGCCACGGCGGCGCACCAGCAAGCCCTCGGCTTCAAGCATGCTGTAAGCCTTGGATACGGTCATGGGGTTGACACCAAGCTCGCTGGCGACATCGCGCACAGACGGCATGGCATCGCCTGCAGTAATTTGCCCACCCGCTTGCAAACGCCGCAATTGTTCTATCAACTGGCGGTAAATAGGTTCACTACTTCCAGTCGCCACCTGGAATATTTCTGCGCCTAACTGGCGCGGCTTAATGTTTGTCATGCCTGGCGTCATGTTTCATGCTCCATGTTCCGGCCTCTCATCGTGTTTAAACGAATACCTGAACGCCTCCATCGTCAGGATGAATGCGTTGTGGCAGCTTCGCATGGGGTGAATGATTAATACAGCAACCTCATGTGTATTAATATAGTAATACACTGGTTTTGCAAATTCAAGCAATTTTCAAAAAGATGCTGGCAGATTTGTCGCATGCTGCAATCCGGCGTAGAAAACTATGGAGAGCGAGAGACAAAAAAAACGCCAGCAAAGCTGGCGTTTTAAATACTGCAGGCAGGGATCAGGATTGCTGTCCGCCCCGGTGATGCTTTTCTTTATGCAATCAGATTACCAGTGCCAATAGTACCGACAGTGCCCGTCAATTGCACAAAGAAGTCAGTATTATCAAACTGGCTGGTATCTGAACCGGTGTTCTGGAACAGGTAAGTACCAGTTGCTGTCCCTGTCTGTATCGTGATCAGGTAAGACTGGCCAGTGTTATTGAGTACGACCGATAAACCAGCAGTGATGGTAGCGAGGTAGTTAGATGTATCGGCATTACCGATGATGTAGGAACCCACACTCGCTGCATTGACACCAGTCTTGAAATAATCCGTACCGGTCGCATTGAAATTACCCACCACATCGATCTGCGTCTTGTTCGACATATTGGCACCGGTTTCTATCAGGGTTTCCGAGCCGGAACCAGCAGCCTGCAAGTTAATGGTATCGACAGCAGCACCACCTGTGATGGTGGTCGCCGCTGAACTGGAGCCCAGCAGGTTCAGCGTCTGGCCACCACTACCCAGGGTAATGGTGTTGTCGCCAGTACTCTTGGTATAGTTCAGCGTCACGCCTGCACCATTAAGATTAGTGAGGCTGGCTGTGCCCGTGCTGCCTGCCACATTGACGATTTCGATAGCGGCCACCTTGGTGCTCAAATCGATATTCTGGGTTGTGGTAGCACCGATATTGAGTGTATCTGTACTATTGCCACCATCTACCGTGGTCAGGAAGTTGACGATCTGGTTGGCCGTGAAATTGAAGGTATCGGCACCTGTACCACCTATGACGCTGACCGCCACATTGGCCGAGGTGAAATTGTTGGTGCCATTGGCCAGGTTGTACTTTTCTATCGTGCTGATGGCATTGAAAGTACCAGCCGTCGTCAGGTTCAATGTCTCGGTACCTGATGCGTTGACGGTGCCGGTAAATTGCGACATCTGGGCTATGGTTGCCGTGATGTTGGCATTATTGGTCACCGTCAGATTTTCAAAGCCTGTGATTGTGGCATTGCTGATATCCGGTGTTGACGAGAAGAACGCCAGGCTATCTGTGCCAGTACCGCCAGTATAAGTGCCAAGGATGGTAACGCCATTGAGGGCCATACTATTATTACCGTTGCCTAAAGACGCCGTACTGGAAACAGTAGCATTGATAGTGACGTTGTCGTTACCAGCACCGCCAGTGTAATTAACACCCGCCGTGGCAGAGTTCATGTTGACGGTATTGGTACCGGTGGTACTGCCTTTGACAGTAGCCGTGCCTGTCAGGGCGCTGGCAGTCCAGGTAAAGCCACCCAGGGTAATGCCACTGGCATCAACTGTCGTCAACGAGGTGCTGGAGGAAGACAGGGTCAGGCCTGCATTGCCACTCACATTAAAGGTTTTGACCGAGTTACCCAGCCAGGTCATGTTGTCATTGAAAAGACCTGTGGGCGTGGCCTGGGTATCGTTGACACTGATATTGACAGTTTCGACACCAGATGCAGTAATACCTGCGGTGGCAAAGGCGACAGCGGAAGTACTGCCGTCAGTCAGCGACAGGTTGACGATATCATTGACACCACCCACAAACGCGGCATTGGAGATGGTAAAGGACGTGCCCGCACCATTCAGTGTGACATTGCCATTGCTGGGCAAGTTGCTCAATGTCAGTCCATTCGCGCCAGAGAAAGTAACGTCACTATAGTTACCCAGAGTCTGCAAGTCTATGGTCTGGCTGGTAGCGCTGGTGAGGCGCAATTTCTCAAAACCGGTGACATTGGCCGCAAAAGTACCCGAGCCGGAAGCTGTTGCAGCATAGGCTGCTGTCAGCACGATGGTGTCGGTGCCCAGGCCACCGCTGACAACGATAGGCAGCAAGGCAGTATTGGGGATGAAGGTATCATCGCCAGAGCCGCCATTGATGGTAGTGAAGCCCGCTGACGTGTTGTAGGTGATGGTATTGGTGCCATTTGCCAGGTTCAGGACCTTGATGTTGCTTATGGTGCCACCTGTGCTGCCGTTATTGATGGTGACAGTACCAGCAGTGGTCAGGGTCAGTACATCAGTGTCTGCAGCATTACCGGCGATGGTTGTACCATTGAGGTTGGGAATGGTGGACATGAAGATGTCATTCGCACCAGAGGTGCCATTGAAGGTGCCCCCCGTAGTCACTGCAACCGCATTGGCAATGCCAAAATCGCTGGCAACGATACTACCTACCGTGCCACCCAATTTGACGATAAAGTCGCTGGCATCAACTGCCCCTACACTGCCGCCAGAATTCTGGAAGACATAAGTTCCTGCTGCTGTACCACTGTTGACGACGATGGTATAAGCCTGGCCTGTATTTGCCAGACTCGCACCCGCCGCAGTTGCTGCTGTAGCAATCGCTGCTGCCAGACTGCTGCTGTCGGCATTGGCAATGCTCAGGTTATACAGCGAAGTAGGCAAGACACCAGTAGCAAAAATGTCTGCACCTGCTGCCTTGAAGTTATTGACGGTATCCATGGCATTGATGGTCGAGCCAGCCGCGATGGCATCCGCACCAGTTGCTGTCGTGGACAAATTAATGACATCCGCACCAGAACCGCCAGTGATGGTAGTGCGCCCTGTGCCTGTACCCAGGATATTGAGAGTCTGACCGCCTGAACCCAGGGTGATGTTGTTGATGTCATTAGCAGCAGACCTGGTGAAGTTCAGGGTGACGCCTGCGCCATTCTCATTCGTTACTGTCCAGGTCGCAGTTGTGCCGCCTGTGACATTTACGGTTTCTACATTACTGACTTTGGTAGACATGTCCAAAGCTGCTGTGACAGCACCAACGTTAAGAGTATCGCTACCCAGGCCGCCGTTAATGGCTGTGGAAGCAGCGATAATGGCCGAACTGGCATTGATAGTGTCATTGCCCGTACCACCGGTCACAGAAACCAGGCCTGTTGCCGCGGTAAAGGTATTGCTGCCATTGGCAAGTACATAGTTTTCCACATTCGCATTTGCTGTGATCGTGCCTGCTGTCGTGAGATTGACTGTTTCTGTCCCTGCGGCAGTGAAGGTGGTAAAGCCAGCAAACTGTGCTGCTGTCATGGTGACAGACGCGTTATTGTTGATATTGGCGGTTTCAAAACCACTGACATTGGCCGCGCTGATATTGCTGCCATTGAACAGGTACAAGGTATCAGATGTGCCCGAGCCAGCCACAAAGGTGCCGGTATAGGTTTTGCCTTCCATGACCAGGGTATTGGTGCCTGCCCCCAGATTGACATTGCCGGCCAGCATGGAGTTGCCACTATTCGCCAGATCAACATAATCATTACCTGAGCCACCATTGACGGTGGTAATGCCAGAATTCGCTACCGAGAAGAAAACAACACTGCCAGCGCTACCGTCCATCGTCAGTGTCTTGATATTGGTGATGGTATTACCACTGCCAATATTGACCGTACCACCACCAGAGATGGTGATAGTGTCAGAGTCACCATTGTTACCATTGACGGTAGTACCGACCAGGGCAGCCACATTGCCGGTGAAATTTTCATTCAGACCGGCAGTGCCATTGAATATCCCGCCTGCAGTCAAGGCAGTACCATTGGCAGCCTGACCATTGCCATTCGATGGGCTGGTGCCTATCGTACCGGAGATCACGCTAGCCCCACCCGACACCACAATCGCATTGGAAGTAGTGGAGTTATTAACATTCCCGCCTGTCGCATTGGAAGACGAAGTCACGTCATACACCAACGTACCACCCGTGATGGCGATAAACGACAGGTCAATATTGTTCACACCCGCCACGTCATCGACGATCGTCAACTGATGCGGACCTGCACCACTGAAGGTCAATACCGGACCAGACAGGTTCAATGCCGCACGAGCAGCAATTAATGCGGCGTACTGGGAAGCAGTAATCACAACCGCAGAGTTCGCAGTGATGTTTTCGATGTTGGACAGTTGTGCACCGGCCAGGTT
>NZ_JBYTAV010000019.1:0-67433 GCF_058788535.1 Undibacterium sp. FW305-107 | reverse complement strand
CCTACTTTGCAAGACCCCGACGTAAATTATTTAGCCGTTTGTGGAAAAGCAAAATCAGGGGTGCGCTGCGCGCACCCTTTTGCTTTCTTACTATTTATGGATATGTCTGTGAATGGGCATCTGCGGAAGAGATGCATTTTTTAGATCTGTATGAATCTGATTTAATTTATAGAGGCGCGTCATATATGGAGCGCCTCTATATAGTCTCTATATAACTAAAGACAAATTACTTATTCTTGAATACCGCCGGACGCTTCTCCAGGAAGGCTTGCATGCCTTCTTTCTGGTCTTCCGTACCAAAACTCGCCTGGAATAAACGACGTTCATACTGTATGCCTTCTGACAGCGTAGTTTCATAAGCACGGTTGACGGATTCCTTGGCCATCATGATGATGGGCAGGGACATGGAAGCGATCACATTCGCTGCAGCGAAAGCTTCTTCCATCAGCTTGTCCAAAGGCACAACACGGGATACCAGGCCTGCGCGTTCTGCTTCAACCACATCCATCATGCGCGCGGTCAGGCACATGTCCATGGCTTTGGATTTGGAGATCGCGCGTGGCAGGCGCTGTGTGCCACCAGCACCAGGCAAAGTGCCCAGCTTGATTTCTGGCTGGCCAAATTTGGCATTTTCAGCAGCGATGATGAAGTCACACATCATGGCGACTTCGCAACCACCACCCAGGGCATAACCGGCAACAGCTGCGATGACTGGTTTGCGGATCTGACGCATGGTTTCCCAGTTGCGGGTGATGTAGTCGTCCTTATAGGCATCCATGAAGCTGTAACCGACCATGGCGGCGATGTCAGCACCAGCGGCAAAGGCTTTTTCGCTACCTGTCAGGATGATGCAGTGGATGTTTTCATCCTTGTCGAAAGCTTTGAGTGCCAGGCCCAGCTCATCCATGAGCTGGTCGTTCAGCGCATTCATGGCCTTGGGGCGGTTCAGGGTGATCAAGCCGACTTTGTCGCGGGTTTCAGTCAAAATACATTCGTATGTCATAGATGCTCCTGATTTTATTAAGAGGGGTATGCAGCATGAATGCCGGTCTATCTATTGTAATGCGCCGGACCAGCGCCTGTAATAAGGTGCGCAAATAAGCACACAAATTAGCAGGTACAATGCGCTTAGTTTATTAAGCGAGGTGGATGCAATGTGGTTATTAGCGCTGGAAGCAGGCGTAGCGATGTTCATGCTGATTTTTATCGTCTGGTGGACGATGTTTCATGGCCGTGCGCCAGAAACACCACCCAAAGAAGATAAAAAAACCATAGAACAAAGCAAGGATATTGAAAATCCGCAATAGGCCTGCTCCGTATCTGCATCAATGCAGGGTGCGCGGCAAAGACAAAACAAATTCGGGTATCTCTGCCTCAAAGCGATGAGCATCTTCTGCCACGCAGAAATAAGTGCCCTTCATGCTACCCTGGGGTGTTCTCAATGAACTGCCGCTGGTGTATTCAAAGCTTTGCCCTGGTGCGAGAAAGGGTTGATGGCCGACCACGCCCAGGCCCTTGACTTCTTCTACATGGTTGGTGCTATCGGTAATGATCCAGTGGCGTGAAATGACTTGCGCCGCCACGGTGCCGGTATTCTTGATGGTGATAGTGTAGGCAAAAACGAAATTGTTTTGCTCAGGATCGGACTGGTCTTTCAGGTATTGGGTCGCCACCGATACACTTATTTCATACGCTGCCATAATTTTCTTTCATGATGAACTATGTTCATTGTGCCAGACGAAGACAGCCGCCGCTTGCCCTCACAAGGTAAAATAGCATATCTTTTTCAAGCACGATTCCATCATGACTACTTTCCGCATTGCTCCCAGTATATTGTCTGCCGATTTCGCCCGTCTGGGAGAAGAAGTCCGCAATGTTGTCGCCGCTGGCGCTGACATGATCCATTTTGATGTGATGGACAATCATTATGTGCCCAACCTGACCATAGGCCCTATGGTGTGCGAAGCGATACGCCCGCATGTGCAAGTGCCTATCGACGTGCATCTGATGGTCAAGCCGGTAGACCGCATCATCCCTGACTTTGCCAAGGCGGGCGCAAATATCATCACCTTCCACCCGGAAGCGTCGGAACATATAGACCGCAGCCTGCAAACCATACGCGATCATGGCTGCAAGGCTGGCCTGGTATTCAACCCGGCGACACCGCTGCATGTACTGGAAAACGTCATCGATAAAGTTGATATCGTTTTGATCATGTCGATCAACCCCGGCTTTGGCGGCCAGACCTTTATCCCGCATACACTGAAGAAAATCGCACAAGCCCGCAAGATCATTGATGAATCTGGCCGCGACATCATGCTGGAAGTGGATGGCGGCGTCAAAATCGAGAACATCGCCGAGATAGCCCGCGCCGGCGCCGATACCTTTGTTGCCGGTTCTGCCATATTTGGCAAACCCGACTACAAGGCCATCATTGATGCCATGCGTGTTGAGTTGTCCAAGGTTTAATTCTCAAATTCATCCACAGGCTTTTCACCGCAAGAGGTGGAAAGCCTATATCTGATCGCCCCCTCCATGTTCAGCCACATCAAAGCCGCCATCATCGACCTCGATGGCACCATGATAGATACCGCACCAGACTTCCTGGTTGCCATCAACCGCATGCGCGAGGACTTTGCACTGGCACCGCTAACGCTGGATGTCATCAAGACCATGGTGGGCAAGGGTTCTGAAAATCTTATCCATAAAGTTTTATCCGTGGATTTTGATGCGGATGGCGCGACAGCACGTTTCAATGATGCACTGGCTGCTTACCAGCGTCATTATCTGAGTATCAATGGTGACCACAGTCAGCTTTACCCACAGGTGCACGAAGGCCTGCAAGCCATGCGCGATCTGGGTCTGCGTCTGGTCTGCGTTACCAATAAGCCACTGGCCTTTGCACTGCCCTTGATGCAAAAGAAGGAAATACTCCATTATTTTGAGCAAGTCTATGGTGGCGACAGCTTTACAAAAAAGAAACCTGATCCCCTGCCCATGCTGGAAGCCTGCAAGGCTATGGAATTGCCCCCGTCACAAGTGCTGGCCTTAGGTGATTCCAGCAATGATGCGATTGCCGCCCGCGCTGCCGGTTGCCCGGTCTTGACAGTGCCGTATGGATACAACCACGGTGAAGCTGTACAAAATATTCAAAGTGATGGTATAGTCGAAACCCTGTTGGTAGCAGCACAACTGCTGTCAGCAAAAAACTCTCATTGACTTTCAAACCATTCACATAACGAATGTTCATCGATAACAAACGTTCCATGATCACTCCAGGCACTTTTGAGGCCTGGCTATGGCGACGCTGGCAATTCTGTTAATACACGAATGCCGCGAGTGGCTGTGCACATCCCCAGCACATCTTCTTGCTTGTTATATCAATCTGTCTTACCCGTCCACACTCTCTTGAGCGAATTTGCGTGCGCTGCTGGCTGCTGTTGCAGACGCGTGCATAAGTTTCAGGAACAGGCAGGCGGTTGAAAGAAAACCATGACCGAACTCGAATTCAAATCGTTGGCCGCGCAAGGCTACAACCGTATCCCCATGATTGCGGAAGCCTTCGCCGATCTGGAAACCCCGCTCACCCTGTATCTGAAACTCGCGCAAACCCAGAATGCTGGCAAGAATACCTTCTTGCTTGAATCCGTCATGGGTGGCGAGCGTTTTGGCCGCTATTCCTTCATAGGCCTGCCTGCCAATACCCTGGTGCGCAGCTTTGGCGACAAAGTCGAAGTCCTGAAAAATGGCCAGATCATCGAAAGCCGCGACATGAACCCGCTGGATTTCATTGCTGAATTCCAGGCGCGTTTCAAGGTGGCATTGCGCCCTGGCCTGCCCCGTTTCTGTGGCGGTCTGGCTGGCTACTTTGGTTACGATGCCGTGCGCCATGTAGAAAAACGCCTGGCTGGCAAGGCGCCAAAAGATGATCTGGGCTTACCAGAAATCCAGTTATTGCTGACCGAAGAACTGGCCGTCATTGACAATGTATCTGGCAAACTCTACCTCATCGTGTATGCCGACCCTACCCAGCCAGAAGCCTGGTCCAAAGCCCGCCAACGCCTGAAAGACTTGCGCGCCATGCTGCGCCGTAGCGTTGATGCTCCGGTCACATCAGCGTCTGTCCGTACAGAGTCGATACGCGACTTTGCCAAGGATGATTACCTGAAGGCAGTAGAAAAAGCCAAGGAATACATCATGGCTGGTGACCTCATGCAGGTGCAGGTTGGCCAGCGCATCAAGAAACCCTATGTCGATTCACCGTTGTCACTGTATCGCGCACTGCGTTCACTGAACCCATCTCCTTATATGTATTTCTATAATTTTGGCGATATGCAAATCATCGGTGCATCGCCAGAAATTCTGGTGCGCAATGAAAGTCTGAATGATGGCAGCAAGAAGGTCACGATACGTCCACTGGCTGGTACCCGCCCACGCGGTGCGACACCAGAACGCGATGCAGAACTGGCAAAAGAGTTACTGGCCGACCCGAAAGAAATCGCCGAACACGTGATGCTGATAGACCTGGCCCGCAATGACATAGGCCGCATCGCCCAGACTGGCAGCGTCAAGGTCACTGACCAGATGGTCATAGAAAAATACTCGCATGTACAACACATAGTCTCGAATGTAGAGGGTGTCCTGCAAGCCAACCTGTCCAACCTTGATGTATTGAAAGCCACCTTCCCGGCTGGCACTTTGTCTGGCGCGCCGAAAGTCAGGGCCATGGAACTCATCGATGAACTGGAACCTGTAAAACGCGGCATTTATGGCGGTGCCTGCGGTTACCTGTCCTTTGGTGGCGAAATGGACCTGGCGATTGCGATACGCACCGGCGTATTGAAAGACGGCATGCTGTATGTGCAGGCAGCAGCTGGCGTAGTGGCAGATTCAGTACCAGAAATGGAATGGCAGGAAACTGAAAACAAGGCACGCGCAGTATTGCGTGCAGCAGAACAAGTGCAAGATGGCCTGGATGGAGAAATTTAAATGTTACTGATGATAGACAACTACGATTCCTTCACCTACAACCTGGTGCAGTATTTTGCCGAGCTGGGTGAAGATGTGCGTACCTACCGTAATGATGAAATTACGATAGAAGAGATTGAAGCCTTGAAGCCTGATCATATCTGCATTTCGCCCGGCCCCTGCACACCGGCTGAGGCTGGTGTTTCCATCGCCGTTATAGAACGCTTTGCCGGTAAGACACCTATTCTGGGTGTCTGCCTTGGTCACCAGGCCATAGGTGCAGCATTTGGCGGCAAGGTCATCCGTGCCAAGCAAGTCATGCATGGCAAGACTTCTGCCATTGCCCATACTGGTGTTGGCGTCTTCAGGAATTTGCCCAGCCCTTACACGATTACCCGTTACCACTCGCTGGCGATAGAACGCGCCAGCCTGCCGGATTGCCTGGAAGTGACCGCATGGACAGATGATGGCGAAATCATGGGTGTGCGCCATAAGGAATTCAATCTAGAGGGCGTCCAATTCCACCCCGAATCCATCTTGTCCGAGCATGGCCACGCCCTGCTGAAAAACTTTTTGACTGGAACCGCATCATGACCATCTCACAACAAGAAGCACTGACACGCCTGATCGAACACCGTGAAATTTTTCACGATGAAATGCTGTTCCTGTTCCGCAAACTGATGGGTGGCGAAATGTCGCCAGTCATGATCACCGCGCTGACCATGGGCTTGCGCGTCAAGAAAGAAAGCATAGGCGAGATCACCGCAGCAGCCCAGGTCATGCGCGAATTCTCAACCAAGGTACCATTGGCAAATACGGACAACATGATCGATATCGTTGGTACAGGTGGCGATGGTGCGCATACCTTCAATATTTCTACCGCATCCATGTTTGTCACGGCTGCTGCTGGCGCCCGTGTTGCCAAACATGGCGGACGTAGCGTCTCCTCTTCTTCCGGTAGTGCCGATGTGCTCGAATCATTGGGCGCGAATATCAATCTTAAACCTGAGCAGATTGCCCAGTCGATAGCACAAACCGGCATAGGCTTCATGTTTGCACCTAACCACCATGCTGCGATGAAACATGCGGCGCCAGTAAGACGTGAACTGGGCGTGCGCACCATCTTCAATATCCTGGGGCCATTAACGAATCCGGCAGGTGCGCCAAATATTTTGATGGGCGTATTCCACCCTGACCTGGTCGGCATACAGGTACGCGTCTTACAAAGACTTGGCGCACAACATGCGCTGGTAGTCTGGGGGCGTGACAATATGGATGAGGTCTCACTCGGTGCACCAACCATGGTGGGTGAACTGGTGAATGGCGAAATCCGCGAATATGATATCCACCCGGAAGACTTTGGTTTGCAGATGGTATCCAACCGCAATCTGCGTGTCTCTGGCGCAGACGAATCAAAAGCCAAGATACTTGAAGTGATGAACAATGTTGAAGGCGCAGCAACTGATATCGTCGCCCTCAATGCCGGTACTGCCTTGTATGGTGCGGGCATAGCCACGTCGATTGCAGATGGCGTCAAACTGGCACAAGCAGCGATCGCATCCGGTGCAGCCAAAGCCAAGCTGGAACAGTTTATTGAAGTCACCCAGCAATTAGGGAAGTAAGCGCATGTCTGACATTTTAAATAAAATCCTGACAGTCAAAGCCGATGAAGTGGCGGCGGCAAAGAAATATCAATCCTTTGCCAGCCTGCGTGCAGAAGTGGAGAGCAACAAGGAAGCGCAAGCAGATCTGCGCAGTTTTGAAGGCAGCTTGCGTAGCAAGATTGCGGCAGGCAAAGCAGCGGTCATTGCGGAGATTAAAAAAGCCTCGCCTTCCAAAGGTGTGCTGCGCCCAGATTTTCATCCGGCAGAGATTGCGCAAAGCTATGCTGAACATGGTGCGGCCTGTTTGTCGGTACTGACTGATATGCAGTTCTTCCAGGGTGCGCCCGAATACCTGCAACAGGCGCGCGCAGCTTGCACCCTGCCAGCATTGCGCAAAGACTTCATGATCGATCCTTACCAGATCTACCAGGCCAGACATTGGGGAGCGGACTGCATCCTGCTCATCGTCTCTGCGCTTGATCATGGCCTGATGGCCGACCTGGAAGCCTGCGCGCATGAACTGGGCATGGGCGTTCTGGTAGAAGTACATGATGCGCAAGAACTGGAAGCCGCGCTAAAACTCAAGACCGCCATGCTGGGCATCAACAACCGTAACCTGCGTACTTTTGAAGTGTCGCTGGATACGACAATAGGTTTGCTGCCAAGGATTACGCCAGACAAACTGGTGATTACCGAATCCGGCATCATGTCAGTTGCTGATGTCACCCGCATGCGGGAGGCTAATGTGCATGGATTTTTGGTGGGCGAGGCTTTTATGCGGGCGGAGAATCCAGGGGCAGAACTGGCGAAGGTGTTTGGCTGATTGCTGAATTCTATTTCCTTTCTTATCAAAGAATGATGTCAGGGATTCGCAAAGCATGGCTTTGCGAATTTCCAATCACCACTTACATCCCTTCCCACTTACCGTATCCGCCACGATCACTCCAGCGACAAGCAAACCAGATATAGCGACATTACCTATTCTCGCCCCTTGAGAATACGCATTCATGCAGTTTTTGCGTTTGGCATCCGCGACATCCCTGCCAAATTTTTCTTCCATTTTCAATTCAGTGACAGGCTGACTAAAAGCCAATGCGGGCTCTTTCAAACGCTGCTTCTTGTCATTCGCAACAGCACCGCGCCGCAAGGCTTCGAGATCCAGCGACGCTGATTTACTCTCTGTCGCAACTTGAGTAGCTGGCACATCAGTGACAGGAAAGCTCAGGGGTTCAGGCGATGCGTTCGCAGAAGTCGCTCTGTTCTTTTTACGGACAGAAGGCAATTCGGGCGTGACTATCCTGGGTACCCGGACAACTTCAGGCTGGGTTTCAGGCTTAGCTTGAAGAGGAGGTTTTGGCACAGGCTGCACCATACTGACATCCAGATACACCAACTCATCCTGCTTATTTACATACCGCCAGTGTATCTGCCGCAAACCCAACAACAAGATCAGGTGCAATAGAATTATCCCTGCCCAGTTAAGGGACTTTTGCCATAGCGCTTGCTGCGGGTAAGAAGGTGACACTGTCATGCAAGCCCAGACTGAGGTAGTAATTTGGTATGACACAATCATATAGCAGAAAGTTCAGCGCCTGCGCGGCAGAAATACCAGATAAAAAAACGCCGTACAGTAAGTCACTGTACGGCGCCTTATCAGATATCAGATGCAGTTTACAACTTACTTCTTGCCAGACTTCTGAAAGCTTGGTCTCACCAAACCAGCAGACTTGCCTGCTGCCAGTACAGTCAAAGTCACGGCTGGCACATCATCTGCCTGCAATTTAGCCTGCACAGTCAGCAATTCATCGCGGCGGAAAGCATGAATCTGCACCGTCTCGCCAACGCGATAGCGGCCCAGTGCCGTAGCCAAACTATCGGCTGCATCTGCCGCGCTTACACGCAGACCATTGATGGAGATGATGATATCGTTTGGCGACAAACCGGCGACATGTGCTGCACGGCCTTCATGTACATTGGCGATCTTACAGTCATTACCATCACGCACCACGCGCACACCGAGGCTGGCTTTTTTGCTTGCACTGCCATCGCTTACCTGCAAGGCGAAGTCTGCATACAGACTTGCCAGCGGCACGTCTTCAGTGCCACGCACATGCTTGTCGAGGAAGCGACGTACGTTTACGCCAGTGACTTGCTCAACCAGGCTTTCAAACTCAGTTTCACCCAGGCCTTGTTGCTTACCTGACAGGCTGCGCTCATAAAAGTCACGGCCAAATTTTTGCCACATGGCGCGCATGACGTCATCAAGGGATTTTTTACCCGCAGTTTCTGCGCGTATCATCAAATCCAGGCCCAATGCCACCAAAGAACCCTTGGTGTAATAGCTGACTATCGCATTCGGTGAATTTTCGTCCTGGCGATAATACTTGGTCCAGGCATCGAAGCTGGATTCGGCCACGCTTTGCTTTGTACGACCGCTACCACGTGTCACCATATTGATGGTCTTGGCCAGCAACTTGAAGTAAGCAGCTTCATCAATCACGCCTGCGCGTACCAGCATCAGGTCATCATAGTAGCTGGTGAAACCTTCAAATACCCACAGCAGGCTGGTGTAGTTTTCGTGACGCAAATCATAGCTGGCAAAGGCCGCAGGCTTGATGCGCTTGACGTTCCAGGTGTGGAAATATTCATGGCTGCACAGGCCCAAAAAGCCACGATAGCCATCGCTCATTTCTGCATGGTGTTTGACTGGCAAATCAGTGCGGTTGCAAATCAGCGCGGTAGAAGCACGATGCTCCAGACCGCCATAACCTTCGCCGACCACCATGGTCATGAAGACATAGCGGTCCATCGGTGCTTTCTTGGTACGCGGCTCAAAGAAGGCGATCTGGCTTTCGCAGATTTTTTGTACATCAGCGACCATGCGCTCCATGTCCATATTTGGTACTTTGCCAGTGACCACAAAATCATGCGAGATGCCGTACGCATCAAATGTCGCCAAGGCAAAATCACCCATTTCAACCGGGTGATCGATCAGCTCATCATAATTGGCGGCCACATAAGTGCCAAAGCCATAGCGTTTGGCTTTCAGCTCAGGCAAGGACGTGGCAACGCGCCATGTTTTGCATGCGATATCTTCAGAGCGCTGGATATCGACTACATGCGGGCTCATCTCCTGGCCATGCACACTCAAAAATACGCTGGTGCCATTGAAGAAGCCGTGGCTTTGATCAAGGTGCGCTGCACGTACTGACAAATCCCAGGCATAGACTTCATAAGTGATACGCAAAGTGCCTTTGCAAGGCGCAGCCTGCCAGGTATGTTTGTCGAGCTTTTTCAGTGTGACTTTTTTGCCTTCACAGCTAGCCTTGATCTGCACGATATTGCGGGCAAATTCACGCACCATATAGCTGCCGGGTATCCATGCAGGCAAGCTGACGATCTGGCCATCGGCATCAGGTGCTGCGATATCCAGCGTGACCTGGTACATATGTCCGGCCAGGTCCTTTGGGACGATGGTATATGCCAGTGCATGTGCTGATACAGACACGTTCGTCACTTGTCTCTTTGTTGTTATCGTTTTTTTCATTCTGAACGATCTTTCTGTTTCTTAAATAATGAGTGCTGAAGTGAGAGCAGTATTTTATGACGCGGTGTAATTACGCACATTGGCCGCAATAAAAGTAAAGAGCTGCGCCCCTACGACTGCACGTGTCAGTTGTAAACGCAAACTGATAAACCATGCTGGCACGCCATAAGATTGATAGAGACGCTTGTCTATCTTGTAGGTCGCGATAAAACCGGCAACCTGCACGATAAAACCGATGAGCATATGGTTCAAAAACAGCCAGGCAATAATAATGGGAACCACGCCCCAGATCAGTACTTTTTTGTTTTCATTCTCATGTCCGCCACCTGCCATGAGAGCTACGCCCCAATGCAGGCCACCAAGAAAAGACAAAATCACAATGCCATAATGCAGTTGTGCCTTGATCAGAGCCCCCAACCAGTCTGGATGCACGATCCAGCAAGCCAGCGTCAAAAAGATAAATGGTGCAAGCCCGGCAAAACCTATCCGTATTGCCAGTTTTTGATTAAGATTATCCATACATTTTGGCAGCACCAATACCGCCACTTCTAAATCAGGTGGAAGAAAACCGCTATTCTATGGTTATTTTAGTTGTATAGATATATCCACAAGCTATTTAGAAGTAACAAAACAGCAGGGAAAGTGAAAAATTGTGGGAAATCCATGGGCATTTTTACCATCATCTGTGAAAACATGTTTTATTTGCAGGATTTTCATCACAAAAACATCGATTACAGCAGACTAAGTCCCCGGCTTATCCACCATGCCCAGATGGCTGATCAAGGCATCCGGGGTATCAATATCCTGATGAATACCAGGGTCATCTACCATTATTTGCGTCACCAAATCACTCTGCAAGAGATTGCGGGCACCGACATCGCCCTGCAAATCCATTAATTGCGGCAGGTATTTATGCGCAAACCCAACCGGATTACCCCGCCGCCCCTGATAGACAGGTACAACGATCTCTGCCCCAGCCTGCAGCGCATCAAAGAGCAATGTCATGGTAGAAGGTTTTACTGCAGGCATGTCTGCCAGCGCGATCAGCCAGCCAGCACTGTCTGCGGTGGCGCGCAGCGCATGCTTAAGTGAATTGGCCATACCGGCATCAGCATCAAGACAGACCAGGCACACAATACCCATTGCCTGCAATTGATCTGATAACACAGCATTATCTGGCCTCGACACCGCAACAACTTGCGGCATGGCATTCAACAGATTCTGCGCACTATGCTGCGCCACGGATCTACCATCAGCCAGCTTTTGCAAGAGCTTGTCTTGCTGGCCACTGGTATCGAAACGGCGACCGCGCCCCGCTGCCAGCAAAATACCTGTCCAGCGTGGCGAAGACGTCATAGCAAAAGTTTTAGTTGGCTTTATTGCCGCTGGCAGCCGCAGCAATCCTGCTCTCCAGCATTTTCACATCTACCATGCCTGGTGCACGGCTACCATCAGTGAAGATGACTGACGGTGTACCGGTGACCCGCATCTTTTGACCAAGGGCAAAAATTTTGTCATTCGGTGTATTGCAATTAGCTGGCGCTTCTGGCGCTGCCTTGCCATGCAACATCCAGTCATCCCAGGCCTTGTTGCGATCGGCAGAACACCAGATGTTTTTGGATTTGACCTTGGAATCATCGGCGAGGATGTTATACATGAAGGTATACACCGTGATGTTATCCAGAGTATTGAGCGTCTTGCGGAACTGTTTGCAGTAACCACAGTTCGGGTCTTCAAATACGGCGATGACGCGCTTGCCATCACCCTTGACCATCTTCAAGGCGGATTCCAGCGGCAAATCAGAAAATTTTACCTTGCTCAAATCATCTATCCTGGCCTTGGTGTAATTCGTACCGTTTTTTGCATCGATGACTTCGCCGGTGAACAGGAATTGCGCCTTTTCATCGGTATACAAAATGTCTGAGCCTATGCGTACTTCAAACAAACCCGAGTAGGGCGTCTTGCTCACGGAATCAATTTTTACGCCTTCACGAAAGGTAGGCTGTATCAGCTTGCGCACACTGGCTTCTTGCGCTGTCTCAGCCGCAAACACACTGCTGGTCAAAGCCAGTGCCATGATCATCAAGCCTTGTATCGTTTTTTTCATTTTCAATCTTCTTTCATTTTCGTCAGACTTGTGCGAAACCATCAAGCCTGATCATGTCATTTGGTCGCACTCATTGCCACAAACTTACATGCACACTTACTTACACACTTACTTACACACTTTCATGCACACCGTAAGGCAGGTTTATTTCCCCATGGCGTGGGCGATCAATTTGTTCTTTATGACTGGCAACCGGTCCAGCAAGTTCAATCCCAGATCACGTATTGTACGCAAAGGCGTCAAATCAGATGCAAACAGGCGCGCCAGACCGTCTGTAGTCGCCAGCATCAGCATCACTTCTTCCTTGCGTGCACGCTGGTAACGGCCCAGCAAACGGGCATCACCGCAATCGCGATGCGCTTCTTTTTCTTTAATCACTTTCAGCAAATCAACGACATCAGCAAAACCCAGGTTCATACCATGCCCCGCCAGTGGATGCACAGCATGCGCGGCATCTCCCACCAGCGCAACGCGTGGCGCGATCATACTGTGCGGTCGCATCAGGCGCAGCGGGAAAGCCTTGATCGCTTCTGGCAACAACGGCTGCAAAGCGCCCAACACCTCGCCACAATATGGCATCAAGCGCTCAACCAATGCCGACAAGGGTTCACGCAATAAAGTCTGCGCCAGCGCATCCGGTGCCGACCATACCAGTGATACACGATTACCCGGCAAAGGCAGCAAGGCAATAATCCCCTGTTCTTGCACAAACCATTGGTGGGCAACACCATGATGCGGTTTGGCACATTCAAAATTGGTAACCACGCCCTGCTGATCATAAGAGCGGTAATCCAGACCGATATCGCAAGCACCACGTACCCAGGACTGTGCACCATCAGCACCGACAAGCAAAGACGCACGTATGATGCTGCCATCATCCAACGTCACCTGAGCCGCATCTGCATCAACTACTAGTTGTTGCGCTCGTCCCTGCACCAACGCCAGGTTTTGCGCGAACCGCAAGGCAGTATCCAGCGCCCGGTTCAGATTCTTGTCTTCGATAATCCAGGCCAGTTCATTCACATGCGCGCCATAAGCATCAAAGCCCAGCTTACCCGCATCCACACCACCACCCTGCACCTGCATGGCCGATACTGGTGCCACCCGCGCCTGATCCAGCGCATCCCAAACTTTCAGCGAAGTCAGCAAATCATGCGCCACATGGTTCAGTGCATACACTCGCACATCCCAGTCAGCAGAGGCAGGCACTGAACCAGGAGCCGAACCAGGAATAACAGCAGGCGCACCAGAACCCGGCGCGCACAACAAATTCACACGCAAACCCGCCTGGGCAAAGCCTAAAGCAGCCGCCTTGCCCACTGCCCCATTACCAACAATACAAATATCGCAATCCCGCACCTGAGCAGACATTCGTCCCCCATTAAAAACCAGATAATGCCCCATTATACGGGAAGCCCACCCACCTGCCCGATGCGCCAGATCAAAGCCCCATCATAGAGAGAAGCACAGGTTTTTTCAGAAAAAGCTTGCAAACCATGCCCAACATGTCTATAATTCTTGGTCTTGGCCTGGTAGCTCAGTCGGTAGAGCAGAGGATTGAAAATCCTTGTGTCGGTGGTTCGATTCCGCCCCGGGCCACCAAGGAATATTTAGTAAAAAGAAGGGCTTACAGCGATGTAAGCCCTTTTTTTATTCGTGGCTCGCTCTACAATTCTCATTGTTGTTCTACAATTCCTCTGAACAATTACCTATTAAAGAACCAGATTCTCCAACAAAATTTAGTTCTTCTAGTTATACGAATATACATTAACATAGTTTCCTTATTGGCATTTTTAAGTTGCTACGCTTAATCTACATTTTAGTTTGTGATCCAAAACTCACAAAAACTCTAACTTAACTTTATTTGGGCAGTATGGATCTAATTAGACCTAGGGTAACCGATCACCATGGAATCTATAAGAGTCAGTCCGAATTGGATTTTGCAATTCAATTTTTGGATGAAGACATCCCTCTTTACGTCGACCCATTCTTGTTATGGAAGTCGCCCTCATTACAAGATCAAGCGCTACATACTGCTATTACCAATTCTTTTAACCATCTGAATTTTCTCGTAAAAAAAAGACGCGAACCAGAGGCGATGGAAATTTTAACGACAATTTCCGAATGCAAAGAAGTGGGTTTGGGCACATCGAAAACGCGCAGAGGCGTCCGCATTGGTAAGGATCAAGCCCATAGCATTCTGGAGCTCTTTAATAAAATTCCAGAGTATAGCCAGTTTGGTTTTACGCATTTTGAAATCATTCAACTTTATGTATCTGGAATATCTAAAGATCGAGTGAGCGATATCGCATGCAACTATATTAAATCCTTCCTAATAGATTTCACAATTGAGCAATGTGAAACACATAAAATTCCAATGGAGGGAGTAATTGTTGACTCAATTTACAATTACAAAACTAACTCTTTAGATACTAACCAAAAACTATATTTGCCAGTCAATCCCGTAACCAAAGATCCGATCATCTTCACTCCAAAAAGGTGGTTACGTTTTACGCCATGGTTAAATTATGAAGACTATTTCAAAAATCATTGCCCAAGAGATGAAATATTCAATCCGAACGAGCCCGAGGATAGGGTAAAGGTACTGACGTTCAACCGCGATAACTATGGGACGGTTGAAGAATATATTAAAACTAAAAGTAAAACGTCAGACGACTGTAAGAATGATCCACTTTTCACGCAAATTCCTGTCCTATCCGCGAAACGAAAATTAAATGAAATTTTAAAATTACCGTCAGGCAAGGACGATGGTGCGGACAAGTTGTACGAAGACCTTGCCACAGAATTATTGGCCTCATTGTTTTATCCGCATCTTGATTTTGCGCAGACGCAAAGCAGGACAGATTCTGGCAGGCATATCAGAGATCTGATTTTCTATAACAATAGAGATGTCGATTTTTTAGATGAAATATTTACTGAATATGACAATCGACAACTCGTTATCGAAATGAAAAATGTCAGGAAAATCGAACGAGACCATATAAATCAATTGAACCGATACTTACAAAGTGGCATTGGACGATTTGGGGTCTTTTTAACTCGAAATCCGCTAGATAAAGCGATGTTCTCAAATACAATTGATCTTTGGTCATCTCAAAGAAAGTGCATAATCTCAATAACAGATGAAGATCTAAAGTTAATGGTTGAAGTCTTTGAAAGCAAACAACGCGCCCCGATTGAAGTACTGAAGAAAAAATATATTGAATTTCGACGAAGCTGTCCATCTTAGGGGAAAAACCATGAATAGAGATAGTGCTGATAAGTTTGAAAAATTATCAGGTCAACTTATAAGTGTTTATGAGGAAATCTCAATGCTTTCAAAAAAAAACTCCTGGAGACGCAGTCAATAAATTTAAGCTCAAATTTATTAATTCATTAGTCAATGACAGCAACGATTTTCTGTCAAAGAAATATAAACCCTTTGACGACTTCGAACTATTTAACGAGGATGACGTGCCTCAAAATAGCGATGTCGTATTTATACTCGCTCAATATATAGAGTGTTTTGAAAAACTTCGCTCTGACAATGTCATTTCAAAAAATGGGGTTTGGCATTGGAAAGTCCGTGGAGAAAAACCAGAAATCACAGACCCGGATGGAATGATATTTATTCGAACAGTAAAGCCGAAAAAATTATTGGAACACAAATGAAAATACAAAAAGATCGGACGTCAAAAGAGAAAGTGGAAACATATGAAACCACTATCGCTCTAATGAGCGCAATGTATATTGAATTTCAGGATTTATCGAAAAAGAAACCCGATGCTGCTGTAAGTAAAAGCAAAATAAAAATTGCAAACCGCCTGCTATCGGAAGTAAGAAAAACGCTTAAAGATGAAAAAACTATTTCGTTCTTGGATCTACTGGATGAAGACGACGTACCACAAGCAAGCGACGTGACGTTAATCATGTCTCAATATGTTGCGGCCATGAGCGCTTTTCGCGCTAAGTATTGGGGATATAACGGTACAGAAAATACGTGGTTCATTGAATAAGACCTTTTATGGGATGATCAACCCTCAACACGATATCTTTATATAAAGTTATTCTATCCAACGACTTAAACCTTAAAACATTAAATCTATTCTACAAATCGAAATAGCGCTTCACGTGCAAAGGCTTTCACGGCATCATCCACGCAGCTTTTGTAAAACAAATTTCTTGTAAGCCTTTGATTTTTCTTAAAAATGACAAAGCTTGAAAATCCTTGTGTCGGTGGTTCGATTCCGCCCGGGCCACCAAGAATCTTTTTCATCATCAGCGCCAACCCTTCAGAATAGCGTTTTCCCCCGCAAGGATAAGATGCCTCAGAGTCCCCAATTATTGCGACGCTTGCTGCGAGCGAAAGACCGGATGGATGGGGCCGCCCATGAGGAATGGCCTGTCCACAAGCTGGCTGAAGTGAGCGCAGTATCGGCGGCACACTTCGCGCGCGAATTCAAGAAGGCTTTCGGCCTGCCTCCCCATCGTTACCTGCTTACGCGCCGCATCGAACGGGCCAAAACCCTATTGCGCGATACAGATCTGCCGGTTACCGAGATCGCACTTCAAACTGGCTGGACCAGTCTTGGCACCTTTGGCCGCATCTTCCGTGATATCACTGGTGAAAGCCCGGGAGAACTACGGGAGCGCGAACGCTCGCTTCCGCATGCAGGCGTGCATATCCCTGAGTGCGTCATGCGCAATGCAGCACGTCCCGACCTCAATACAGCAGTTTTGGAGAAGCGGCGAATAGAAGCCGCTGGCAAACTGGAGCCTCAATCAAATCAGGAGGATATATGACTCAAGGTGTTAATGTGGCAGGTCTATATGTGCATGATCAGGACGAAGCGCTGGCATTCTACGTCGGCAAGTTGGGATTCATCGTCCACACCGATGTTCGTAACGGCAATTATCGCTGGCTGACAGTTCAGCATCCAGACCAGCCCTCTTTCCAGCTCGGTTTGTCTGTGCCTGGCCCGCCTCTGCATGACGCGGCAACGGCACGTACTTTGCAAGAGATAGTAGCGAAAGGGGCCATGCCACCAAACGTGCTACTGGTAGATAACTGCCGTGCTGCCTATGAGCGTTTGAGCAAGTGCGGTGTTGAATTCACGCAGGAGCCCGTGGATCGTTACGGCACCGTGGATGCAGGTTTTCGCGACCCGTCTGGCAATGGCTGGAAAATGATAGAGGCCGCGTCCAAACCACAACCGGGGAAATCATCATGAACTTGAGCGAATGGATACGACAAAGTCACCGCTGGCTGTCCATCGTTTTCACGCTGACGGTATTAGCCAACTTCGTGGCAAGGGCAATCAGCCCGGCTGAACCACCGCCGTGGATAACATACGCGCCACTGCCTCCGCTGTTTCTGCAGTTGTTTTCCGGTCTGTACATGTTTGTGCTGCCTTATACATCCAAAGGGCGCACCAGGCAGCGTACATAAGAAGTGCCGCTTGAGCCAAAAGCAAACGCGTTAATTTCGAACAATGCCATCACTGAAAGCGTAACTCGTATAAAACGCTTGTTGCGCTACAACGCGACTATTGAAAATCCTTGTGGTGGCGGCTCAAGCTTGGGGAGACTCACGGCATGACCGTAGGAATCCCTTATTTACCTAAGCACCTATTATCTTTTTCATTGATGCCCCGATCTTGCCGCCGCAATAGGCATCACCGTAATCTTCGCTTGCTTTGACTGCCAGCTTGACCAGGGGAGGTAGTGAACTGACGCGTAGTGACAGGTTGGCCGTCATGGGCGCAGTCTTCTCAAGTAGCTTTTTGATTTTGGGAAAGTGCCCGGCTAAAGTCGACCACAAAGTGGCTGTTACGATGTCAGCAATGCCAGGTGCCTCGCCGCCTAATACAAATCCACTGTTTGCCTGCAAGCCGTGGCGCTTACCAGTCTCTTCCCATAGCAACATCCACTTTTGCAATCTTGGAATGAATTCCTTCCAGCGTTTTTCGGTCCACATCTGACGCCCACCATCCAGGGTGATCTCGTCGATAACGTCATTAGCATCGTTGACTATTTTCATGGTCATGGCGCGGAGTTCCGGCGTTGCTGGCATGAGGTCCAGTGTTTCGCCAAGATACAGCACGATGGCTGGCATTTCGGCGATGGCGAACCTGGTTTTTTTGTCGACGAGTACAGGCGGCCCCATGAATGGCACCGGCATATCCTTTATCGGTCCGTTCATGAGCTTCAAGATAGACGCATCGTCGGCCTCCACCCAGGTTTTCCCGGCACATGCCAGAATCGCCCGTACAAATTGACCACGAAACGGTACTGACCAATAGTACAACTCATAATCAGGGACAATTGAGATACTCATGGCCCTATCCCTCTCTCAATAATTTGCAATTCATATTCAATGCACTCATCTGGGCAACAAGAAAAATCTTGTCACTGTATACCGCCTTCAATCATAGTCTCTTTCTAGCTATATTTCTTCTGACACTTCTCACAATAAAAAGCCCGTCGCTTTTTATGTCCGAGGTGACCTTTCAGAAACGGAATATGGCAACGCGGACAAATCTTCCTGGTATGCGCAAGCCAGTGCTGTTTCAGGACGAAAGCTTTTTTCCATTCGAGAAATTCAAAACTGTATTGCCTTGCCTGTGTGACCAGTTCCGACAATTTTGCACTTGATAAACAGCCGACAAGCGAAAGAGGATGCAGGCGGATTCTGAACAGAACTTCATTCTTGATGATATTGCCGACACCAGAAAAGATGTCCTGCTCCAGCATGGCGTCGCAGACGAACATGAAAGCATTAGCTCGTAATTTCTCGCGTGCGGCTGCGGCATCCCAGTTGTCTGACATGACATCGGCGGTCCAGTCATAATGGGTATTGATATCACCTTCGAGATATTTGATTGAGCATGTATAAAAATTGAGTTCTTCACCGTCCTGAAATGACAGAGAGAGGCGCGGCACTGCGTCTTTTTGCTCAGTGATACGATAACTGCCAAACATCAGAAGATGTATGCGTACCGTAAAATCCTCAAAGACAATCAGGAAGTGCTTGCCCCAGGTGCACAGGGCCTTGATCTTTTGATTTGCCATGCGCGACATATCTATCTTCGCATTGGCATGTGCTTTCTTCACGGTCTTGCCTGAAAAGCCGCTGGCGGCTTCCTGCAAAATGCGTATGGATGGACCTTCAGGCATGGCTGCCCCTTAGCAAGGTTTTGTTTGTGAGCAAGGAGTTTGCTGTAGATAAGGGAGATGAGCTATAGGAAAACTCTGAGAAAGATGTAGGACATCTATTGGATGTGGAATGCTATCCCTAGGTTTGATACAAGCACTGTTCAGAAATGTCAAAAAAAGTAATTGCTGTGAATGACGGTGCAGCAAGAATTTGCTGCACCGGCCAATAATCGGATCGCAACTACATCGCCGTCACATCATTTCCAAAAAATATAATCAGCCTGGTAATTCACCATTTGTTTGCTGCCCACGCTACCGGCATCGCAAATGCTTGATGGTGCCACACCTCCCTTGGTCGCCACGCGCTGGATGTAAGTGACACCTGTCATTGCGCCGCTACCAGTCGCTGGATTGGCTTTGACCAGTTGATACGGGATATTACCCGCGCCTGCCGGTGCGACAGCGACCTGGGTGGCAGTGACTTTGGAGCCATCCAGGTTTTCCCATGTCGCCGGTGGGCCATAGTATTTGCCGACCTTGGTGCCGCTGCGCTCGCTCAGTGTTGCATCAGGGCCGACGAAGGCCCATTCAAACTGGCCAGCCATGTCTTTTTTGGCGCGGCATTCATAGGTGATCAGCCCTGCGCCTACGGTCTGCATGGCGACCTTATTTCCTGCGGGCACCTTGACTGCATCTGGCAAGCTGTCTTGCGAGTAGGTGGCTGCCATGGGGCTCATGGAAGTACAGCCTGCCAATAATGCACTGGCCAGTACGGTGGAAATGCCAGCAACGCGGGACGCGGTAATCAGAGTGAAGGCTTTCATTTAAGGCTCCTGAATAGTGGTTGAGGTATCAGTCTTTGAGACCAATATGTCAGATACGTATCAGATGCACGATCAGATTCAAGATTTTTACATTAAATCGACTATTGGCTCACATTGTCTCATCAAGCCAGTTTTCCTCAGCCTGAATTTATTTAGCTGTAAAATTGTCCAGAATATACCGCCACTTGCAAAATGAGTGCGGTACCTGTAATCCAAACAGAAAAGCATCGTATGAACAGAAATCCGGCACAGGCCGAAAAAGATTTGCGCGCCCTGATCAGGGCGAATAAACAAACACTCAAGGGCATGATGTTGCCGCAGGCTTTTAGCCTGATGAGTACTTATTACCGGGATGTGAACGACTACGGTGTTATTCCTGTTGATGGAGATGGCCTGGTGGTGTATGACGACATTACCAATCGCGGGCGCGGAACACGTTTTGAAATAGGGATAGTTCGTCTGTTTTGCTTGCCCTCAGACAAGACTCGCTCAGAGCCGCAACCTGCCCTGCGTTTGCGGCTGCGCCTGTGCTACAAGTTTGACATGGACGTTGCTACAGGTATTTTGCCGGAAGATACCTGGTCACATTATTGCTGGTCACCAGCGGGCATCGCGACTGTGCTTGAGAAACTGGGTAACGAAACTGCATATCAGGTTCTGCAAGGTAAAGTGCCAGCCGAAGTCAATATCAGCCTGGAAGAAACGACTTACCTGCTCACAAACAAACACCCCGCACCAGATGTGCAGCAAAACTGGTGGGGAGTCTGGGATGTGAACTGATGTATTTTGTTTATGCTGGCTATTTTGATTTTGCCTGAATAATTTGATTCAGACGAAAACCTTCGATGTCGGTTTTGACTTGTATCCAGACAGGAAAATGGTCTGACATCTGGTAGCTGAATTGTTGCACCGTGTAGTTCTTGCCCGGATAGAGTTTGGCTATATTGGCTTCATCTACAAAGAAATCGACAGCACCACCTGCATTGGTGAAATTCTCTGGCACAGTCGGCAAATGCAGTATCTGGTCATAGCGCGCATTGCGTCCCAGATTGGAGCCGCCGATAGTGCGCTTGCCTGCTTTTAATTGCACCAGCGGTTTGGGTATCTGCAAACCGCAATCAACCAGAGCTGCGAAAATCTCGTCCTTGATGGTGGGGGTATTGAAGTCGCCAAAAACAATCAGGTCATTGTCTTCGACATATTTACTTTCAAAGCGGCGCTTGATCCAGTTGCTGAAGCGCTGCAATTCATCGCGGCGCGCATCTTCGCTGTCACCCCACCTGGCATGCAGTGCCAGTGCCAGAAAATCAAAGTTGCCAGCCCTGAATGAACACAGGTAAGGGGCACGCCAGTAAGATTCTTTGGTGACCCATTCAGTTCCTTCCTTGACGCGCTGTGCGTCAACTTCGGCAGCCAGGCCTGTATGCGTCACAGCCCTCCTGTCATATAGAAAAGCAGTGCGTTCATCATTGCCGCCACGGTCATCAGACCAGTCAGAATAGACCACACGCCACGAGTCACCCAGGTAGGTCATGACCTTGCCAAGGTCTTCAAGGTTATTGCGCAGCTCAACAATGGCAATCAGGTCAAATTGGCCCAAAATTTCTGCGATGTAATGTATCGACGCTTCATTGCGTGATTTCTTGCCGAATTCGCGAATATTCCAGGTGGCGATATTGATCGTTTCATCGAGCTTGGATGAGGGTATTCCAGCCTCCTTGATACTCTGTTTTAAGACCAACAAACCTGCTGCAATTTCTGGGGATACCTTGCCGTGATGCATGATTACTCCTTTGAAAGCGTGAGTATTTTCAACTGGAATCGACAACAAAAATAGTCGTATTGGCGCTTATCATAGCATCGCAAAATCACGCAATAATATTTTTTACGTGCGGATAAAAATAGTTATCCTGTCATCACATCGTCACACTCAGCTTATATCGTCGCTCTTTTTATCGAGAGACGTTCATGCTACCTACACGCACCCCTGAATATTTATTGGCATCCTCCCTGCTGGTCTTGCTCAGCGCCTGCGGCGGCAATAGCCTGCAGCCTCTACCTACCTTGAATGGGGAGAAACCTTTGGTCGTTGCCCATCGTGGCGCATCTGGTTATCTGCCTGAAGAAACCAATGAAGCCTACGTGAAAGCAATTGATCTGGGTGCAGACGCGATAGAACCAGATCTGATTTCCACCAAGGATGGTGTGCTGATTGCGCGTCATGATCCTAACCTGGCATACAGCACGGATGTCGACAAGCATCCTGAATTTGCATCCAGGAAGAAAACCATAGCCGTCGATGGTGAAACGCAAACTGGTTGGTTTGCCAGCGATTTTACGTTCGCAGAGATCAAGACCCTGGGAGGCATATCCACGGATGCTGAGCGTCCACAACAATACAATGGCTTGTACAAAATCGTCAGCTTCCAGGAGATTATTGACCTGGTCAAAGCCAAGAGCAAAGAAACTGGCCGCACGATTGCGGTTTACCCAGAGACAAAAAACCCCAGCTACCACCGTGCACTTGGCTTGCCGCTGGAAGACAAGCTCATCGACATCATCACCAAGGCGGGCTGGAATGATAAGACTGCACCTATCTTCGTGCAGTCATTTGAACCAGGCAGCCTGAAAGAATTGCGCAAGAAGGGTTTGAACGTCAGACTGGTGCAATTGATAGATGCGGATGACGTTGATCTGAAAACCGGTGCGCTGACTTTTGCAGCCCCTTACGACAGACCTTATGACTGGGCACTGGTTGGTGACAAACGCCTGTTCAGCGACATGGTGACGCCTGCCGGCCTGGCTGAGATCAAGACTTATGCCGATGGCATAGGCCCGTGGAAGCGGTATATCGTCAGCGTCAAGGGTACGGTTGGTGCCGATGGCAAAGTGGTGGATGTGAATGGTGATGGCAAGGTCAATGAAACTGATACAACAACTTTACCAGCGACCAGCCTGATCAGCGATGCCCACAAGGCTGGCTTGCTGGTCCACCCTTATACTTTCCGTAATGAGAAACGTCGTCTGGCAGCCAACTACAATGGCGACCCCAAGGCAGAATATCTGCAATTCTTCCGTCTCGGCATTGACGGCATGTTCTCTGACTTTGCCGATACGGCACTGGCTGCACGCGCAGATTATTTGAAAGAAACTGGTCGCTGATTTATCTCATCAGCATCTTGCCTATTCATGCGTGAAGTGCCTTCACTTCACGCATGATATCCAGATCAAAGCCCTTTGGCCAAGGCGCCCAGACGGGTAATATCATTGATCAGGAAAGCCGGTACACAGGGGATGTGCTCTGCCGGTTTGACGGGGCAATCCATACGGTCTATCAACGTCCCGGCACCGCGCCTGCTCATGGCCTGGAAGGCTGAATCAGTATTCCCATATGGCACGGTAGTATCATCACGACCATGGAAGAATGAGATAGGTGATTGCGGCGTCCAGTCATTGACATTGCTTTGAGCTGTGATGGCAGCATCATCATCGTTGAGGAAGTTGTCGAGGAAGGTGGAGTCAAAGCTGATATCGCTATTGTTGCCCAGTGCAGACGACAATAAAAGATTACGTACATTGGCCCTGTCATTCGCACCCAGTTTTTTCAAGAAGCCGGGACTGATGAGTGCACCGACAATGGGGTTCTCTTTACGCACTGCATCCAGCATGGCATTCAGCGTCAACACCACATCGTAGGGACCGGCACCAATGAAGGTACTGACGGGCAAAGCGCCAGTCCGGTTTTGCGTCAGATAGCGCAAGGTTGCCATGGTCGCATACGCACCTTCAGAATAGCCGGTCAAAAACACCTGACCATTCTCGGCAATCGATTTCATTTGCCGCCAGCGTGAATTGGCCGTCATAAAGTCTGCAACCGAAAGTGCAGTCGGCGTCGCCAGCAAATAGGGATGTGGCAGCCCCTTGGTAGTGCCATACCCTACATAATCAGTGGCACTGACCAGATAACCCATGGAGGCAAACAAGACAGCTGGTTCATCTGCAGTGGCATGGTTGCTTGGTGCCTCGGCATTGGTTTTGATGGTTGCGTGCTGGTAACTGAGTACCGGGCTGGCAAGACTGCCTGTCTTGCGCGGGATGGCCGCAAGACCAGACGCAGTCACGCTGCGCCCGCTGGCATCAGTCGTGGTGTAGGTGATCTTATAAGTGTCAACTGCGTACAGGGGTTTGACGACAGCCGTTACTTCTTTGGGCAAGGCTGCAGTCACTTCAGCGGCGCTGATGGTTTTGATGAAGGTGGCCGCCTCGAAATGACCAGGGCCAGGGGGATTGGCGACATCCGGGGTAGTGACAACGGGTGTAGTCACCGGGCTGGACGAAGAGCCACCGCCGCATGCAGCTACACTCAAGCAGGCGACCAGACTGGCTGCCTTACATGCGGTAACAAAACTTAGAAAATTGTGTTTCATACTTATTCCCATCAATGCGGACGATATCTCATCCTTTGTTACCATGCCAAATACTGTATACATTTTGACATCATGGGGAAAATTACGTTCAATGTGTACATGACAAATTGCGAAATACCCTCGCGCAATAGGGTCTGAGAGTAAAAACATCCAGCCCCTGCAAAACGTGGCCTGAATCTACCTATAACGGCAGAGCAATGAATTGGATGACAGGCATGGCCCAAGAATCAAGCTTATTTGCTCCAGTGCTGCTCATGTCAGCGCTTATTTTATTTATGCTTTGGGCAGGAATCACTTTCAATGCCTGCCATGACAAAAAAAAAGGGGATTCAAAATTTCCCATTTTTTATTTTAGTCCTTCGATGTGGAAAGAATAATTGAAGTTGCAATATGTTACGCCATTGACGTAACAGACATTGGTTTTAGTGTCTGACATTTAAGAGTGCGGCTCAGGAGCACAATTTAAGAATGCTATAGCGAGATGAAAAAATTTCTTGCCAAAACCAAAATCCATCGGCTACTATCAAGCCCTCACCTCAACCAACTTAATCTGAAAGGAGATCAACATGCGACTACTACAAAACCTCTCTCCTTCATTGGGTCTGGTTTTCTGCTGCCTGCATTAATTCGTAATTCATCGCGCCGTTGATACGGCGTACACGTCTGCAAGCATTTCATCTTACTCTTCATCTTATCGGTAATTGCCGATGAAGTGATGCGTCTATATCAGCATGCCAGCGCCCAATTCCTCAAAAAATATTATTTGGAATTCCTACATGGGCAATTTTATTCAGCAATTGTCTGAGCGCGTATCCGTGATCGCCTCAGACCGCTTGTGGCTTGAAGACAGTGCAATACAGCAACTCAAGACCACAGCACAATTAACACATATGGTAAGCGTAGTTGGCCTGCCTGATCTGCACCCGGGGCGTGGCTACCCTGTGGGCGCAGCATTTTTATCGCAAGACCATTTCTACCCTGCCCTCGTTGGAAATGATATAGGTTGCGGCATGAGCCTGTACCAGACTGACCTGGCAATCAACAAGGTCAAGCTGGATAAACTCGACAAGCAAATCGGCAATCTTGATGAGCCTGTCGATGAAGATGAGTGGCAGCAATTGCTCAGTCTTGATCCTGCACTGGCAGTAAAAAAACAGGCCGTCGCTGATGGCTTGCTGGCAGCAGGACTGGATTTACTGCAAATGCGTTCACTCGGCACCATAGGTGGTGGCAATCATTTTGCCGAACTGCAAATCACTGACAGGGTCGATGATGTAAACAACTATGAAGCAGCCAGCTTGCATGTCAAACGCGTGCAATTACTGGTGCACAGTGGCTCGCGTGGTCTCGGGCAATTTATCTTGCGTCAGCATGTAGATGCGCATAGCCATGCTGGCCTCGCAAGTGATAGCGAAGCAGCGACAGATTACTTGCGCAAGCATGATGCAGCGCTGGCTTATGCCGCACTTAACCGCGCCATGATCGCAGCACGTATCTTGCGCCGCCTGCGTTGCAATGGTGAACTGGTTCTTGATGTACATCATAATCTCGTCACGTCTGCACATGTGGATGGCAAGAATTTGTGGTTGCATCGCAAAGGTGCAAGTCCTAGTGATCAGGGTCTGGTAATGTTGCCGGGTTCACGTGGTGACTATAGCTATCTGCTGCAACCAAAAGCTGAAAACGGCGCAGCCAGTTTGTATTCACTGGCGCATGGTGCGGGCCGTAAATGGCAACGCACAGATTGCAAAGACAGGCTGTTCAAACTGGCTACACCAGATCAACTGAGCCGCACGGAATTTGGTAGCCGTGTCATCTGTGCAGACCGTGCCCTGATTTATGAAGAAGCGCCGCAAGCCTATAAAAATCTGGACAGCGTGCTCGACTGCTTGCTGGGTGCCGATCTGGTCACAGTCATCGCCCGCAGCAAACCGCTACTGACCTACAAAACACGCGGGGAGTGCTGCTGATGCTGTATCTACAAATCACCGCAAATACCGGCCCGGCAGAATGTTGCCTGGCTGTTGCCAAGGCCTTGCAGTTATTTAACAAGGAAGCGGCAAAAGCGGGCGTCACTGCCCGCATCATTGAACAGCTGGATGGCCCGTATGCTGGCAGCCTGCGCTCTGCCTTGCTGGAATTGACGACCGATAAAAGTGAGGATGCCGTACAAAATCTGGCGCAGGCATGGGAAGGTAGCCTGCTGTGGATATGCAATAGTCCTTACCGGCTGGGCCATAAACGCAAGAACTGGTTCTTGGGCTGCAAAGTATTTCAGACTGGCAGCACTATGCCTGAAAGTGAAATACGTTATGAAGCCACACGTGCATCCGGCCCCGGCGGCCAGCATGTCAACAAGACTGACAGTGCCATCCGCGCCACCCATATTGCGACCGGCATTTCAGTCAAGGTACAGACTGAACGTAGCCAGCACGCCAACAAGCGCCTGGCCGCGCAACTGCTGAGCAGCAAACTGGAAGAATTGCATGCCGCCAAAGAACGCGACAGCAAGGCAGAAAGGCGCATGCAACATCACGATACAGAAAGGGGAAATGCCAAACGTGTTTTTGTGGGCATGGATTTCAAGGAACAAAAAGCTTAAAGCTTTTTTGTAACAGGTTTCTTGAAAGCCTTCTTTATCATTACCGCACCTGCACCGCTGCCACTATCGGTAGCGGTGCTTTGTGTGGTGGTGACTGGTAATTCAGGTTTGCAAGTCAGCAAGGCAAAGGTCGCCTGCAGTTCTTTTTTTAGGGTTTTCAACTGACGCATGTGCGCGTCTATCTGTGCCATCTTGTTCAATAATTGCTGTTCGATATCGGCGCGACCAAACTTGCCCTCTGCCAGGCGCGGCAGGATGGCTTGTATTTCTGCCAGAGAAAATCCCAGCGCCTGTGCACCTCGCACGAAGCGCAGGGTTTGTACATCAGCATCACCATACTTGCGGTAGCCATTACCCTGACGTGGTGCAGGCTTGATGATGCCCTGCTTTTCATAGTAACGCACCGTGTCGGTGGAAACTTCGCAGGCCCCCGCAAACTGGCTGATGTTCATAGACTGCTCCAGATTGAAATTTTTCTTGACCATGGAGTGTAGTCCAGGCTTTAGGCTGGGTACAAGATTAAATAATTTCGCTTTGCAACAAAATCTGTGCGCAGTGATTATTGCTTGACTGCGTTAGCTGCTTGCGAAATGATGAGAGCCTTGCTTAAAAAGGCAAACAAATACAACAATGGGTAGGCCAGAGCCTGACCCAGATGGAGACAAGATGAGTAAAATGTTGAAACGCACGACCGTAGGTCTGGCGATCGTACTGGCCTTGGGCGCTACGGCTGGATACCTGAAGTTACGCAGTTCCGGCCACCCGCAAATCGATGGCGAAATGCAGTTGACTGGTTTGACTGCACCAGTCAAAGTCTTACGTGACGAATTGGGGATACCCTATATTTTTGCCAGCAATACGCCTGACCTGTTACGCGCGCAAGGTTTTGTGACTGCGCAAAACCGTTTGATGCAAATGGAATTATTCCGCGCCACCTGGCGCGGTGAATTGTCGGCCATACTGGGGGCTGAGACCGTGCCCAGCGACATACGCATGCGGGTACTCGGTATACGTCGCAATGGTGAGCGCCATGCAGAAAAACTCAGCCCTGAATCACGGGCTTTCTTCCAGCATTATGTCGATGGCATCAATGCCTATATCAAGTCTTATCCTGGTGAACATCCCATAGAGCTCAAGGCAGTAGGCCTGGTGCCGCAAGCCTGGACAGTAGCTGATCTGGTGTCGCTCGTGCATTACATCCATTACACCCACTCAACCAATTTCAAGGCGGAAGTCATCGCGCAAAAATTGATTGATCATCTGGGTATGGAAAAAGCGCGCGAGATTTTCCCGTTGACGATCAATCCTGACTGGAAGAATGCGCCTACGGCCCAGACCACACAAAGTCAATCCGCGCAATTGAACCTGGCCTGGAGTGATTTGAATATCGTACCAGAGACTTTGAATCATCAGGGATTGGGTTCAAACAACTGGGCGGTTGGCCCGTCGCGCTCACAATCAGGCAAGGCCATCGTCGCCAACGACCCGCATCTGGACAACCGCATCTTGCCAGGCACCTGGCACCCGGTAGGTTTGTTTACACCTGAGATACAGGCGGTAGGTGCCGCCATACCCGGCATGCCTGGCATCATGGTAGGGCGTAACAAGCATGTGGCTTTTGGTGTCACGAATGCCTATGGTGATGTGCAGGACTTGTATGTGGAAAGCCTGGACCCAGCCAATAAAGAGCATTACATGGATGGCGGCCGCAGCGTGCCATTCACGGTCATCAATGAAAACATACGCATCAAGGACAAGAGCGCCGCAGGCGGCTACCGGGATCAACCACTGGTCATACGCTACACCAAGCGCGGGCCGGTGATTACCGACCACCCTGGCCTTGGCCCCAAAGGTGACAAGCTGCTGGTCTTGCGCTCTACCGATGCCGAAGTATTGACACCTCAAATCGGCATAGAAGGCATGCTGACTGCTACCAATGCTGCTGACTTTGACAAGCAAGTGCAAAAGATAGATTTGATGATGTTCAATTTTGTCTTTGGTGATGACCAGGGAGCGATAGCCCACAGAGCCACAGGCGCAGTACCCATCAGGGCAGGTGCTGATGGCGGCTTCCCGCGCCTTCCACCAGCAGATGGCAGTGATGACTGGACGGGCTTTATTCCCAAGGACAAGATGCCCGGCATGGCTAACCCTGCACGCGCCTGGGTGGGCACGGCCAACCATGATACGCGGCCTGAAGATTTCCCCTGGTATTACACCAATTACGTCTCACCAAATTATCGCTATACCCGTATAGGACAGGTGCTCGGTACGGCACAAAAGATGACGGTGGAAGATCACTGGAAACTCATGCATGACAGCCGTAACCTGCAGTCAGATGCCTTGCGCCCGGCCCTCATTGCTGCACTGGAAAATGATCCAGCACAAAAAGACCTGGCAGCCATACTCAAGAACTGGGATGGCACAGACAATGCCACCCTCGCGGCACCGTTGCTGTATCAGGCGCTATACCGCGAAACTGTGATTGGTACTTTCAATGATGAACTGGGTGACGATGTTGCCAAGGACATGCTGTCTACCTGGTATTTCTGGCAGCAGCGTTTTGATAGCTTGCTGGCCAAGCCAGATTCTACCTGGTTTGATGATGTGCGCACCAAGGACAAGCGCGAAACCCTGGCTGACGTGATACGCGCAGCAGCACCACGTGCCCGGGCAGAGATAGAAGCCTTGCAAGGTAAGGATGCGGCACAATGGCGCTGGGGCAAATCGCATACCGTGCGCTTTGTCAGCCCCTTGCGCCGCAATGGCACAGGGCAGGAATTATTGGGTGGTTTTAGCGTTGAGCGTTCAGGCAGTGGTGAGACTGTCAGCCGCGGTGTCTATGATTTCCAGAAACCTTATGAATCCAATTTCTTCGCTTCCATGCAAGTCATCATGGATTTTGGCGATAATGAAAAGATAGAAGCGGCCATGGCGGGCGGTGTCAGTGAAAGACATTTCCAGGAACACCAGAATGACATGGCCAAATTATGGGCCAAAGATGAGCGCCGCCCCTGGTGGTTTGCGCCCGATAAAGTAGAAGCTAATGCCAGGCACAGACAAACCCTGAAACCTTAGCATGTAAAAAGGGGCAGCCTGATCGCTGCCCCTTTTGTTTTTTTAACCTATCAAGTCCACACTTACCTGTCGTTCACGCAGAGCCTTGGCATGGCGATGCCGCGCCCGCAAGCGGGGATTGGTAATCACGCGTCCCAGCGTCTCGCCCACCACCATGGCGATACCCAGTATAGGCAACACCAGCATCAGGCCTGGTACTCCGGCCAGTTCTCCACCTACAAAAATCATCAGCACAGAAATCAGTGGATGCATGTGCAGGCTGCGTCCCAAAGTCAGCGGCATGAAGATGAAATCATCCAGCAAGCGCACGGTGATAAACACCGTGATGGCACCATAGGCCAGCAAGGGAGTATCAGGCGCATCAGTGGCGGCCACCAGCACTACCATGATGCAACCCAGCACAGAGCCAACAAAAGGCACCCACGCCAGCATGGCAGATATCAGTGCCAGCGTGAACGGTGCCGAGATACCTATGGACCACAGGCCGAGAGCGAGAATGAGAGTGTCTATCAGTGTCAGTTTCAACAGCCCCTGAAAGTAGCGACGGGCAGTCTGGTCAACTTCATGCATGAGGAACAGGGTTTCTTCAAAAAATGCATTTGGTACCGCGTTCGCCAGAAATTGCTTGAACTTGCGGCCATCACGCAAGAAAAAGAAAGTCAGGAAAGGGGTCAGAAATACCGCCGGCAATACCCCTGCCATGGACACCAGGATGTTTGCCACATATTGCTGGGCAAAATTGTCAGTATTGCTGGCCATCCAGGCATTCACCGATTCACTGGCATGGGCCTTGTGCAAGATGGGAAAATTTTCTTCCATCGCTTGCATGCTATTGCGCACGAAACGTACGCCGCCATCCACATAATGCGCCAGCATCTCTTGCAGCGAGCCTGCACGCAGGGTAATTTTATTGATTGCATAGGCCAGCACCAGAGCCAGTAAAATAAAGAAGAGGCCGCCCACCAGCGTCGCGGCCAGCTCACGCGGCAACCCCAGCAAACTCAAACGCGCAACTGCAGGCACGAGGATGTAATACAGTATCATCGCGAACAGAAAGGGAACCAGCAGCCACAATATCCTGGGCAGCAAGAACAGTAGCAGGCAAGTGGAAAATAATACGCACAGCCAGACTATGGGGCCGGATTGACGCTGATTCACAAGGCCTCACTACGCGAATTGGCATCCAGGGAATCGCGCAGGCGACGGCTGTTCAGGCGTGCCAGTTCCAGCGAAATTTTGTAACCGATGACAGCATTGGTTTCCAACAAAGAGCTGAAGTCGGCGCGGAAGAATACCGCCACCTCACAATTTTCTATTGCCTTGACCTGGGCACTACGGGGAGAATTATCAAGCAAGGCCACGTCACCAAAAAAATTTCCTGCGCCCAGTTCAGCAATCATTTCATCGCCATGCTCACGTCTGCGGTTAATACTGACCATACCGGACAGGATGATGTATAAGGCTTGCCCCTCCTCACCTTCATCAAAGATGATTTCATTGGCCAGATAATGCCTGTTGTGCAGCATGCCATCGATAATCTTTAGCTCACGCGGACTCAGGGTGGCGAACAGGGACATACCTGACAAGCGCTGCAGGCGATAAGAATTGGGCGGTTGTCTTATCCAGGTGAGTGTCATGTGTATCCTTTTTTATTATTGGTAACAGAGCGATCTACAATTATGCTGTACCGGACGACACTTGCCCATGAAAATCTCATGCATCGTATCCATACGGCACAATGAAAACGTAGATATTATCACCACAAATCCTGCAAAAGCACCCTCACATTTATTTTCCGTTGCCTGCCTCCGCATTTACTGCACGCTTTGGAATAGCAAGCTGCCAACCGCGCTGATTGCCGAGTACAGCCAGCAAGATCATGAACATGCCCAGCAATTGCCAAGTACTCAGGATAGTTGCAAAAAATAGCACATCGACCAGCAGAGCCACCAAGGGGTAAATAAAGGACAGCGTAGCAATACTCGTTGCTGGCAGCTTTTGAAAAGCATCGTACATGAGTTTGTACATCAAGCCGGTATGGACAAAACCCAGCAGCAATAAACTGCCCCAGCTTTGCCAGCTCCAGCTCCAGCCTGATAAATCTGCCATCGGTGCCAATACCAAGGCCCCCGTCTGCAATTGCAAACCAGCGATCTGCGCCGGGGCTATGCCTTGCAACTTGCGCGTCGCCAGCGTGGCGAAGGCGTACAACAATGCGGCCAGCAGCGCCAGCCCGGCACCTGCCAGGGCATGACTAAAATGTCCGTCAGCACTGCGCAGGAAATCATGCTGGATATCCAGGCCCGAGCTAAATACCACGCCAGCAAAAGCCAGCAACAGGAAAGGCAGCTTGCGCCAAATCTGCCCATCTCTTTGCGTCATGGCCAGCAAGATCAGCAAGAAGAAAGGTTGCACGTGATAGACCACCGTGGCAATCGAAATACTGCTGAGCCTGTATGCAGAAAACAGGCATAGCCAGTTGATGATGAGGGCTGCGGCTCCCAACAATAGCCACTTCACTTGGTTAGCATTCAGGTTTTGCCAGCCGCCTTGCCAGTACAGCAAGGCCAGCAGGCTGAGGCCGCCGATCAGGCAGCGCAATAAAACCACAGTCATTGCTGGCTGGCCGCTGGCCAACACGAACATGCCTATGGTGCCTGACAAGCTCATTGCCACCACCATTTGCCATTTGCCGGAGTTACCCGAAGTGCTGCTATTCATCGTATTCGCCTGCTTCTGATTTAAGTTGCCTCCATTATCGACAGGCTGACACTCTTCAACAATACGCATAAAATACAAATAATTATTGCCTAGTGGGCAAAAGTAAAAGGATATGTACGATGGAAATGCTCAATGAAATGGCGATCTTTGCCCAGGTCGTGGAAAACGGCAGTTTTTCGGCGGCTGCCCGACAATTGGGTGTGAATACCTCGGCCATCAGCCGCCATATCACCAGGCTGGAAGCGCATATGGGTGGCAGATTAATGCAAAGAACCACGCGTTCATTTGCCCTGACCGAACTCGGGCAGGAGGTGCTGACAGGCAGCATGCGTATCTTGCAGGCAGCACGTGAAACCCATGCGCTGGCAGGTACTTACAGCCAGCATCCCAGCGGCGTGATACGTGTGACTGCCCCTGTGGTATTTGGTGAAGTCTGGCTGGCACCCTTGCTGCCTGGCTTTCTGGATGCCTATCCCGATGTGTCTGTGCGCCTCTCGCTGATAGACAACACCCTGGACCTCATTGATGAAGGCGTGGATCTGGCGATACGCATTTCGCGCGACCTGGCACCTGGACTTGCGGCCCGGCCACTGGGCAAGATGCGCTATGTACTGGTGGCTACCCCAGATTATCTGCAACAGTCTGGCTATCCCGCAGAGCCTGATGAGTTAACTGCACATCGTTGTATCTATCTGGGCTATGGCAGCTTTGGTGATCACTGGACCATGCAAAAGGGCAAGCAGCATTGCAATGTGCAAATCCCGGCGCGGCTGACCATCAATAATAGTTCTGCCATACTCGCGGCCACCCTGGCTGGTGGTGGCATAGGCCTGGTCCCGGACTTTACTGCGCGCGCTGCCATCGCCGCGAAACAGGTGGAAATTGTTTTACCTGATTGGGAATTTTGCGCACCTTATACAGGCAATATCTATGCTGTTTACACACCCGGTAAACATCTGGCCTTGAAGATCAGGGTCTTCATCGATTATTTACTACAGGCACAAAACTCATCGGCATCATAAGCAAAGTCATCATGCACATTTCAACTATCCAATCTTGATTTTCTTCATAGGTCAATAACGTATAAGGTAAGCTGGATTTGTTCGTGTACGCGCATAAGGAGCAATGTAATACTGATTTTCCAAATTGCGTTTTTTAATCAGGACTTACGCAAAATTGTCCCAGCAAGGCGTCAGCGACGAAGACAGTGCTTTAGCACGGCTAGGAGCTGCAACGCAGCTGGGGCGGATTTGCGTAAGTCCTGGAAATATCAGGTTTACTATGCCCTTTTCCCTGCACAGTCGCGTTATACCTACTTCCTCCTCAGATCAGCAAGAAGACGCTCTGGCTATCGCCAGTGCTTTGGCTGATCAACTGGCCAGCACCGCCGTAGCACGTGACCGCGCAGGCGGACATGCACAGCAAGAGCGCGAATGGATACGCGCCTCTGGCTTATTGACACTCTCCATCCCGGTTGAATTTGGTGGCCAGGGTGCGGACTGGTCACTGGTTTTCCAGGTGATACGCCTGCTGGCCAAAGCAGACAGCGCGCTTGCCCATGTCTTCGCTTTCCATCATTTGCAACTCGCTGGCATACAGTTGTATGGCAATGCACAGCAACAGCGCCGCTTGCTGGCAGCGACGGTAGAACAAAGACTTTTCTGGGGTAATGCCCTTAACCCTCTGGACAAACGCACCACGGCAACAAGGACGGATGGCGGTTATATCCTGAATGGCATCAAGAGTTTTTCTTCTGGCTCTGTGGGTGCAGAATGGCTGACGATCTCTGCCTGGGATGAACAGACTCAAAGTGCCCTGATCGCCGCAATACCAACAACGCAAAAAGGTATCTCGGTACAAGCCGACTGGGATGCCTTTGGTCAAAAACAGACGGACAGTGGCAATGTGCATTTTGAAAATGTCTTCCTGCCTGCCGATCTGGTGTTGCAAGCGCCAGCAACACTACCCACTGCGCAGGCAACACTGCGCTCGCAAGTTGCCCAGCTCATCATGACGAATTTGTATCTGGGCATAGGCCTGGGTGCCTTTGATGCTGCCCGCCAGTACACGCAAGAACACGCCAGGGCATGGTTTGCTTCAGGCGTGGAGAAAGCCACGGACGACCCTTTCATACAACATCGCTATGGCGAACTCTGGTTGCTATTGCGCCCGGCAGTTGCCCTGGCAGACCAGGCAGCAGCCAGCCTGGAAAAAGCTTTTCGCCAGGGGCCGCTGGTCGCAGCAGAAACCCGGGGTGAACTGGCGATTGCCGTGGCAGAGGCAAAATGCCTTGCGCACCGTGCAGGCATAGAAGTCAGCTCACAAATGTTTGAACTAACGGGTGCCCGCTCCACTTCGGCACGTTATGGCTATGACAGGTTCTGGCGCAATGTCAGGGTACATACCCTGCATGATCCTATCGATTACAAATTGCGCGACCTGGGCCGCTATGTGTTGAATGGCAGCCTTCCTGAACCTACTGCATATTCTTGATCGGTAATAAACGTGAGCACTCCTATTATGCAAATACAGTCTGTCAGCAAGGCTTTTCCTCTGCCGGGTGGCAAGACTTTTCATGCCGTCAAATCTGTCAGCCTCGACATTGAACAGGGCGATATCTTTGGTCTGATAGGCAAGAGCGGCGCTGGTAAGTCGACATTGCTACGTCTGATCAATTTGCTCGAACGTCCGGACAGCGGCACAGTCACGGTCGCCGGGCAGGAACTGACCAAGCTGGGTAAAAAAGAACTGCGCGTCGCCAGACAAAACATAGGCATGATTTTCCAGCAATTCAATCTGCTGCAAAACGCCAGCGTATTTGAAAATGTCGCCTTCCCATTGAGAATACACACGAAACAAAGCAGGCATGAAATCGCCGCGCGTGTTGCTGAATGCCTGGACATCGTTGGTCTTTCCAATAAGTCAGACAGTTATCCAGCCCAATTGTCTGGCGGACAAAAACAGCGCGTGGCAATTGCCCGTGCGCTGGCCAGCAAACCCAATGTGGTCTTGTGCGATGAACCGACCTCGGCACTGGATGCAGAAACCACACGTGAAGTGCTGGATACCCTGCGTGATATCAATCAGCGCCTGGGCGTCACTATCGTCATCGTCAGCCATGAGTTATCGGTGCTCAGCACTATCTGCAGTAAGGTAGCCGTCATAGAAGATGGTGAAATTGCCGAGAGTTTTTCATTGGCTGATACGGGCATCTTGCGCAAGACGGCACTGGGCCGTGAGCTGGCTTTTCATGGACAGGAGAACGGCAGCAATGCACAGTGGAAGGAATTAAGCCATGTTTGAAAACCTGATTTCATTATTGCCTGAGTTGGGTACAGCCGCATTACAGACTTTCACCATGCTGGCCATAGGCCTGAGTGCTGCGGTGTTGATAGGTGGCCCGCTGGGTGTTTTGCTTTTCCTGGTGGGCGACGGTCAGTCGCTGCAAAACCTTCCATTGGCGGTTTTCCTGGGCTGGCTGGTGAATACCATACGCTCATTCCCCTTCATCATTTTGCTGGTGGCGCTGGTGCCGTTCACACGCTTTATAGTCGGTACTTCGATAGGGCCACTGGCGGCTGCCGTACCTTTGTCGATTGCAGCAATCCCCTATTTCGCCCGCCTGGTAGAGCAAAGTTTTCGTGAAGTACCGCGCGGCGTGATTGAAGCTGCACATGCCATGGGTGCATCTGAATTGCAAATCATTCTTCGTGTCTTGCTGGTGGAAGCGCGCAGTGGCCTGGTGCTGGCCTTGACAGTACTGGCGATCAGTTTCCTATCTTACTCCGCTGTTGCTGGCGTGGTTGGTGGCGGTGGTATAGGTGACCTGGCAATACGTTATGGCTACTACCGCTTCCAGACCGACGTCATGTTCATCACGGGTGCCCTGCTGATAGCACTGGTACAGATCATACAGTTCACGGGCAACCGCATTGCCCGCCATATCGATAAACGCTAACTCTTTAATTTTCAAAAGGACATCATCATGTATCGTCGCCCATTCCTGCTAGCTACACTCACTCTTGCCCTCGCCACTACGTTGACTGGCTCGGCATTTGCCAAAGACCCCAAAGAACTGGTGATAGGCACCAGTGCTGGCCCCTATGCTGACCAAGTCAAACTGGGTATCAAACCCATATTGGAAAAACAGGGCTACAAGGTCAAGGTGGTTGAATTCAATGACTACATCCAGCCCAATTTTGCACTGGCAGAAGGCTCGCTGGATGCGAATGCCTTCCAGCACATTATCTACCTCAAGAAATTCTCGACAGACAATAAACTGGCACTGTCAGAATTGATCAAGGTACCGACTGCACCGATTGCGATCTACAGCAAGAAGCATAAGTCCCTGAGCGAAGTCAAAGAGGGAACGACAGTCGCCTTGCCAAATGACCCAACCAACCAGGCGCGGGCGCTGGTCTTGCTGGATCAACTGGGCTGGATCAAGCTGAAAGCAAATATTGACCCTATCCGTGCATCTGAAAAAGATGTGGCGGACAACCTCAAGAAAATCAAACTGATACCGCTGGAAGCAGCACAACTGCCACGCTCTCTCGAAGATACAGATTTCTCTTTCGTGAATGGCAATTTCGCACTGGCATCTGGACTGAAACTCAATGAGGCACTGGCGCGTGAAAAAATCTCGGCCAATTATCAAAACCTGGTTGCCATACGCACTGATGACAAGAGCAAACCCTGGGTAAAAGACCTGGAAGCAGCTTACCGCTCAAAAGAATTCCTGGAAGTGACGAATAAGCATTTCGCCGGTTTCTCCAAGCCTGATTATCAGCAGGCCCTTGAAGTCGCAGCCAAGTAAAAATATTTTTATGAGCAAAAAGCTTATCCGCTTCAATGCATTCCAGATGAACACGGTCGGGCATCAGTCGCCCGGCATGTGGCGTCATTCCAAAGATAACAGCCATCGCTACACCAGTGCAAATCACTGGACAGAGCTGGCACGACTGCTGGAAGAAGGCTTTTTTGATGCCATATTCCTGGCAGATGTGCTGGGGGTGTATGACGTATATGCGGGTGATACAGATGCCGCATTGCGCCATGCGATACAAGTGCCGCTGAATGATCCGCTGGCACTGGTGCCACTGATGGCCAGCGTCACCACGCACCTTGGTTTTGGTGTGACTTGCGCACTGACTTATGAACACCCTTATACCTTTGCGCGACGCATCTCTACGCTGGATCATCTGACACAAGGACGCATAGGCTGGAATATCGTGACCGGTTACCTGGATAGCGCAGCGCGCAACCTGGGCCTGCAAAAACAACTGAGCCATGATGAACGCTATGACCTCGCTGATGAGTACATGGAAGTGGTTTATAAGTTATGGGAAAAAAGCTGGGATGATCAGGCTGTGGTGCGCGATAAGGAGCGTGGTATTTATACCGACCCGGCGCTTGTGCATGCCATTAATCATCATGGGAAATATTACAGCGTGCCCGGCATACATTTGTCCGAGCCTTCACCGCAAAGAACACCTCTGTTATTCCAGGCAGGTAATTCCGCACGCGGCACTGCCTTTGCGGCGCAGCATGCAGAATGCACTTTTGTCAGCGGCCCCAGCAAACAAGTGGTCAAGCGCTATGTCGATGACACCCGCGCGGCATTGAAAACTGCCGGGCGCGAAGCTGGAGATGTGTATATCTATGCACAGGCATTGATCATTACGGCAGAAAGCAGCGAGGCTGCAAAAGCCAAATACCAGGAATATCGGCAGTACATCGACATTGATGCTTCACTGGCTTTATTGTCTGGCTGGACAGGTGTCGATTTCTCGAAGTTGCCGCTGGATGCAACTATCGATTACATAGAATCTGAAGCAGGCCGCTCCGCGCTGGCCTCATTCAGTTCTGCTGACCCAGGAAAAAAATGGACAGTGCGCGAAGCCGCAGAATTTATCGCCCTCGGTGGCCGTGGCCCTGTGCTTGTTGGCGATGCAAGGGAAGTGGCTGATCAACTGGAAGCATGGCTGGATGAAACCGGTATCGATGGCTTCAACCTGACCTTCGCTCTCGCGCATGAAACCATCAGGGATGTGGTGAATTTCATCGTACCGGAATTACAAACGCGTGGACGTTATAAAACCAGTTATAGCGATGGCACTTTGCGCCAGCAATTATTCCAGCGCGGCTCACGACTGCCAGACAACCACATAGGCAGGAATACACATATTCACAACACACTGGCTGACGCCGCTTAAGAAGGAATGTCATGAAACGCCGCCATTTTCTACAACTGACTACTGTCGCCGCAACAGCAGGTATCACCAGCTTGCCATCAGTTGCCCATGCCGCATCCGCCCTCAAGGAATTGCGGCTGGACTATGCCTACTACTCACCGACCAGTCTGGTATTGCGCCGCTTTGGCTGGCTCGAAGAAGAATTCAAGGCAGACGGTACGAATATCAAATGGGTGCTCAGTGCGGGCAGTAACCGCGCACTGGAATACCTGAATGCAAATAGCCTGGACATAGGTTCCACTGCTGGCCTGGCCGCCTTGCTGGCCAAGGCCAATGGCAACCCTATCAAGACACCGTATATTTTTTCACGCCCGGAATGGACGGCACTGGTGGTGCGCAAGGATACTGCGATACACACTTTGGCCGATCTGAAAGGCAAGAAAGTCGCGGCGACCAAGGGCACTGATCCTTATCTGTTTTTGCTGCGTGCCTTGAAAACTGCGGGTCTGAAACGTTCAGACATTGAACATGTGAGTCTGCAACATGCAGATGGCCGCGCCGCACTGGAACAGGGCAAGGTAGATGCCTGGGCAGGCCTTGATCCGCATATGGCAGCCAGTGAACTTGAGGCCAACTCGCGCCTGATTTATCGCAACGTCGCTTTCAATACTTATGGCTTTTTGAATGTACGTGAAGAATTTCTCAATAACCGTGGCCCGGAAGTGACACGTGTGTTGCGGGCCTATGAAAAAGCCAGGGCATGGATACGCACTAACCCGACTGAAGCAGCAAAAATTTTGTCGGAAGAAGCCAAGGTCAGTTTGCCAGTGGCCTTGTTGCAAATTAAATTGCGCAGTGACTTCAGCAATGCCTTGCCATCGAATGAGCATATACAGGCCTTGCAGGTCGCCGCGCCTATTCTGCAGGATGAAGGTCTGGTGAAAGCGGGCGTTGACCTGAGCCGTACCATACGCGATCTTGTTGATACCCGCTTTGCCCAGAAGCTGATCACGGTGTAATCCAGACTAGCGAACCAGTATCATGCCATCCACCAGCGCCACCATTATTGCAGACACGCCTGCCAAGACTGTCATCACCAGCAGGCAGCGCCCTGCCATGCCGCGTTTCTTGTTGGGCCTGATACTGCCCTTCGCCTTGATCCTGCTGGCTGAAGTCAGTGTCAGTCGTGGCTGGATCGCTGCCAATCATTTGCCTGCTCCCAGTGAGATTTTCAATACCATTGCTCACCTGGCGCAGCAAGGCTTGCTGACACACATAGGCATCAGTAGCGCCAGGGTGGCTGCTGGCTTTATTACAGGGGCGAGCCTGGCTATTGTGACCGGTTCGCTGGTTGGTCTGAGTACCCGCTTGGAAGCAATACTGGACCCCAGTTTCCAGGCCCTACGTGCGATACCTTCACTGGCCTGGGTGCCTTTGCTCTTGCTATGGCTGGGCATAGATGAGGCGCCCAAGCTTGTGCTGATTGCCATTGGTGCTTTCTTCCCTGTATATATGGGTGTGGTATCCGGCATACGCGGGGTGGACCGGCGTCTCATAGAAGTGGGCAAGCTGTATCACTTGTCCACCGCCGCCATGATCAGGCGCATACTTTTGCCCGCCGCCTTGCCGGCCATTATCACCGGTCTGCGCAATGGCCTCAGCCTGGCCTGGATGTTCATGGTAGCGGCTGAATTGATTGCTGCCAGCCAGGGCCTGGGGTATCTTCTGACCGATGGCCGCGAAACCAGCCGTGCCGATATCGTCCTGGCGGCGATTGCCATACTCGCGCTACTCGGCAAGAGCAGCGACTGGCTCATGCAAAAGCTGGAAACGCATTTACTGGCCTGGCGGGATACTTACCAGCATGGCAGCGGGGCTTGAGATGAGCGCTTTTTCACCACCGTTTTTACAAATCGAAGTCGCCAGGAAGTTATATGGCACACGTCAGATACTCAAGAACCTGCAACTGAGCGTGCAACAAGGTGAAATCCTCAGTCTGATCGGTGCCAGCGGTTGCGGCAAGAGTACCCTGCTATCCATCATTGCCGGGCTGGATCGCAATTTTGAAGGACAAATCAGCCTGCAGGGCAACAAACTGCAGGGTGTCAGCCGCAATATAGGTTTTATCTTCCAGGAGCCCCGCTTATTTCCCTGGCTGACGGTGGCACAGAATATTGCTTTCGACAGTGATGATGCCAGTCGTGATCAGCCCAAAATTGCCAGACTCTTGGCTGAAGTCGGCATGCATGGCTATGAAAATGCTCTGCCCAAGCAATTATCTGGTGGCCAGGCACAACGCGTAGCAATTGCGCGTGGCTTATTCTCCAGCCCAAAAATCCTGTTACTGGATGAGCCTTTTTCTGCGGTGGATGCCTTCACCCGCATGAAGTTGCAGGATTTGCTAATCAATATCGCCAGCGAGCATGGGTTGACCATCATTCTGGTCAGCCATGATATTGATGAAGCCCTGTATTTGAGTGACCGTGTCGTACTAATGGAGCAACATAGAGGGCAACATGCAGATCAACATGCAGCGAGCATACGACAGGAATTTACTGTATTGCAGGAAAGGCCACGCAGCAGGGCGCAAGCAACTTTATCGATAATGAAGGCCGATATACTGGAGAGCTTGCATGAGGCACATGCTTTTTAAGCGGATTTACGTGTAGTCATCCTTAATTTTTATAGCTTCGTTTAGTAGCTTTGCAAAATAAAAAGTGCATAATTTTGCAATCCTGCCCGCCTATTGGTAGGATTAGTCCTTTTCATGCTTGCCGCAATTGGCACATGGATATAATTCTGACATAAGAGGATGTAATTATTCCTCTCATGCAAGTATTTGGGCAATAAGACCTGTTTACGATCTGTAGCGAGCGTGCGTCAGCGGGGTCGGGGTAATATAAACGCAGCGCAAAAAGCGGAATGTACTCTAGTACATGAGCATTTTGAGCAGCACATGAGCCCCGATCACGCTCGCGCTTAAGATCGGAAACAGGTTTTAAGCAGATTTACCACTATTTTTTTTGGATGCCATGCAAAACAGCCTGACGCGCAAGCCCATCGAGATCAAGATTTCTACTGTTGTTGCTGTTGCAATTTTGCTGCATGACTCTGCTTTTCCTGTACTGGAAGCAGCATTGAAGGAAATGACTGCGGGTTCACCTGATTTTTTTGATGACGAATTTGCCGTCATTGATGTGGAAGCCATTACTGAACAGACACTGGATTGGAATGCACTGATCCCGCTGTTCAAATCGCATGGCCTGAACCCGGTAGCCGTGCGCCATGCGCGTGAAGAAGACCATGCCACCATACGTTTACATGGTTTGAGCATAGATGTGGTCAGCAAACCCAGGGCTGAGCCTGAACTTAAGATTGAGCCTCCGGTTGAAACGCCAATTGAACAAGCAGCTCCGGCACCGGTAGAAATTGCGCCTGCCCCGGCACCCGTTGCAGTTGAGCCACAAGTCATCATCCGCAATATGCCTGCCATGGTGATTGATACGCCAGTGCGAGCCGGCCAGCGTATTTATGCACGCGGGGCCGACCTGATCATTACTGCCTCGGTAAATAACGGGGCTGAAGTGATTGCCGATGGCAGCATCCATATTTACGCGCCTTTGCGTGGCCGCGCCCTGGCCGGAGCGACAGGTAACACCCAAGCAAGGATTTTTGCCCTGACCATGGAACCTGAACTGGTTTCCATCGCCGGGATTTACCGTACCTTTGAGAACGGTTTCCCACCGTTACAGCCTCACCATGCAGTTCAAGTTAAACTGAATGGTGACAGTATTGAAGTATCATCAGTGAAATCAGCAGGCTAATCTGCAGCTTGTACTGGAGATTAGCAGCCTCAATTTTCAGTATCCTCGGATAGATAAAAGGAGTTATTTGTGGCAAGAATCATCGTTGTGACATCCGGTAAAGGCGGCGTAGGCAAGACCACTTCCAGTGCCAGTTTTTCTTCTGGCCTGGCCATGCGTGGGCATAAAACAGCCGTGCTGGATTTTGACGTGGGTTTGCGTAATCTTGACCTCATCATGGGCTGCGAGCGCCGTGTCGTGTATGACCTGGTAAATGTCATCAGTGGTGAAGCAACACTGAACCAGGCCCTGATCAAGGACAAGCACTGCGATAATTTGTATATTTTGCCAGCATCACAAACCCGCGATAAAGACGCCCTGACTGAAGAAGGCGTGGAACGCGTACTGAATGACCTGATCAAGATGGATTTTGAATTCATTGTCTGCGATTCGCCCGCCGGTATAGAGCGCGGTGCCGTCATGGCACTGACTTTTGCCGATGAAGCCATCGTCGTGACCAACCCTGAAGTCTCATCCGTCAGGGATTCTGACCGTATCCTCGGCATCATCCAGGCCAAGTCCAAGCGTGCCCAGGCAGGTGGTGAACCGGTCAAGGAACATCTGCTGATCACCCGCTATTCACCAAAACGGGTGGAAGCGGGCGAAATGTTATCCCATACGGACGTACAGGAAATCTTGCGCATCCCGCTGATTGGTGTTATTCCTGAATCGGAAGCAGTATTACATGCTTCCAATCAGGGTAATCCGGCTATTCATATGAAGGGTAGTGATGTGTCGGACGCTTATGAAGACGTAGTTTCACGCTTCCTGGGCACAGAAGTTCCCTTGCGTTTCATCACTTACGAAAAACCGGGGCTGCTGCAACGCATTTTCGGAGGCAAATAATATGGCTCTGCTTTCATTTTTATTTAATACCAAACCCAAAACCGCCAATATGGCGAAGGAACGCCTGCAAATCATCATTGCACGCGAGCGCACGGGCCGTGATGGTTATGATTTCTTGCCGGCATTGCGTGAAGAACTGATCGCCGTGATTTCCAAATACACCAAGGTCAATCCGGAAGACATTAAAGTGTCCCTGGATAAACAGGGTAATCTGGAAGTGCTGGACGTGAATGTTGTTTTACCGGAACTTGAGTTACGTAGTTAGGTCTATACCAATATAGTAGGGATAGAGACTGCATGGTCTTGCGGATGCAGGCGATATAGACAGGGAGTTTATTAAAAGATCAACAAAATCAGCAATTGTCGCTTTCCATTACCGGAAGTTTGTAACAAGAAGTAATTTGTGTTTTATTCACATTTTTTCACAATTACTTATTTTTTCACTTGCTTTCGATATAATGGAAGATATTCCACTTTATTTGCCGAACATCAACGGTAACATCCCATGAGAATCGCTGTACTTGACGACGACAATAACTTGCTCGAATTGGTCTGCACCATATTGAATGCAGCCGGTCATACGACTCACCCTTTCCTTAGCGGGAAAGAGATGCTGCATCAATTGCGCAGGGAGAGTTACGACATGCTGATACTCGACTGGCAAGTGCCAGACCTGAGCGGCACCGAGATCTTGCACTGGGTACGCGAAAAGCTCTCGCCTACACTGCCGGTTCTGTTCATGACCAGCCGCTCTGGTGAAGACGATATCGTGGCTGGCCTGGCAGCAGGTGCCGATGATTACATGATCAAACCGATACGCCGCAGTGAAATGGTGGCGCGCGTACAGGCCTTGTTGCGCCGTGCCTACCCTACCCAGGCGGCATCTGAACATTTGCAATTTGGCATCTACAAGTTTGAGACCCGTGCTGGCCGCGTCAGTGTCAATGATGTGCCTGTGGAAATGACGCAGAAAGAGTTTGATCTGGCCCTGCTGTTGTTCCGCAACCTCGGTCGCCCGCTATCGCGCGCCTACATACTGGAAGCAGTGTGGTCACGTGACGTGGACATCCCTTCGCGTACCATGGATACGCATATTTCTCGTGTACGCAGCAAGCTGGAATTGCGACCGGAAAACGGCTACCGCCTGGCACCCGTCTATAGTTACGGTTACCGCCTGGAACAGATGACACCAGAATAAATACCTCCGGGGCAGCCAAGGCTGCCCCGGAAAGCTTTTCCCAACGAGGAGTCCCGCATGAGACTAAGCGCCCCCACACTCTTGCGACAAATACCATACTGCATGTTATTGGGCCTGGCACTTGCAACACCCATCAGTGTTTTTGCTAGTCCAACGCCAACTAACGCAGGCACATCAGGTACACCAGGCAGTCTCATCAATACCCCGCCAGACATGACTTACTTCGCCCTGCAAGGCGATACTTTGACATCGATAGCCAAGCGCTACACTGACAAAACCACCAACTGGCCCATACTGGGCAAGCGTAACAAGATAGGTAATGACAGGACTATCCCCATAGGTACAGCGATACTGATACCGCTGGAACTGTTACCGGAAGAGCCGAGTGAAGCCAAGGTGATTGCCATGACCGGCAACCCGGTCTATAAGGCTGCAGATGGCACAGTTGGCACGCTGGCACTAGGTAGCGTCTTGAAAGAAGGCGCGCAGATCAGTACCGATAAAAATGGTTTCCTGACCATGGCCTTGCCGGATGAATCACGCATATCCATTCCTTCGAACAGCAATGTCAGCCTGAGCAAGCTACGCAAGACCAGGTACACGGCGAGCCCGCGTACTGAAGTCACCTTATTGCAGGGCAAAGTAGAGTCACGTGTATCTTCACTGGCCGGTAACAAGGGGCGCTTTGAAGTACGCACCAATCTGGCAGTGGCGGGTGTACGTGGGACCAACTTCCGCGTTGGCGTCAACGAAGACGGGATTGCCAATGAAGTGCTGGAAGGCGGCGTAGCGGTCAATAATACTACTGCCAAAAAGACGGATGAGCTTGTGTTGACTGCTGGCAAAGGCAATATTATTTCAGCTTCAGGCATAGGCAAGGCCGTGGATTTGCTGCCACCACCCAAATTGAATGACAGCTACTTGCTGCAAGAGCGTCCTACCCTGCAATTCCAGGTCGAAGCCAGCCCTGAAGCCGCAGGCTATCGTGTGCAAATTGCCCAGGACAAAGACATCATCAATGTACTGGCAGAAAACCGCTATAAAGACGCCCGGGACAACCGCTTCAAGTTTGATGGCTTCGCTGATGGCAATTATTTTGTACGCATTACTGCCATCGACAAACTGGGGCTGGAAGGTCTGCCATTGGTAAAAGCGGTGACTTTAAAAGCACGTCCGGAACCACCTTTCACGGTTCAACCTAAAAACAAAACTAGAGCTGAACGCCTGGATTTCGCCTGGACGGAAGCCAGCAATGCCCAGACTTATCACTTGCAAGTTGCCAAAGATGCAGAATTCAAAAACCTGCTCATTGATAAGCCTGACCTGAAAGAAGTGCAGTTCAGCGCAGACCGCCCTGCCGAAGGCGAGTATTTCTGGCATGTCGCCACGATAGCGCAAAAAGATGGCAAGCCAGATCATGGTCCTTACAGTGATGCCCAGAAGTTCCTGGTCTTGCCAGTCACCAGTCTGGCACCACCAGATGAAGGCAATGGTAATCAACTGTCATTTAGCTGGGCTTCTGAACCAGGACAAAAATTCCTGATACAGATCAGTACGGATGCTGACTTCAAGAAGCTGTTCCTGAGCAAGGAGCTCGACAAGGCTGAACTGAAGATCAATCGGCCTGACGCGGGTACCTATTTCATCCGTGTACGTTCCAGTGACCCGGATGGCTATGTCAGCCCCTTCTCGTCCACCCAGAAAATCACACTGCAACAGCGCTGGACCAGTGGTGATGGCTCAGCCATACAGAGTGGCAGCGGCCCTGTTGGCACTAATTATTGATACAATCACATTAAGAAAAGATCACGATAAGCTCAGAAAAAGATAGCAGCACAATATGAAAAACAGCCACTTGCAGGTAGAACGCATTGCACTACGGGAGTGGCTGGTTCTCAGTATCCTCATCCTCTTCTTCACCGCTGGCCTGCTGTACTACAAGACCCTGGAACGGACTGACCTGGTCTTGTACGACAGGCTGATGCAACTCAATTCCCGTCCGGCGCGGGATGACATCATCATCGTTGGCATAGACAGCCACAGCCTCAGTGAACTCGGCAAATGGCCGTGGCCACGCTTGCGCCATGCTGAACTCATCAAGCAAATCAGCGCGGCCCAGCCTGTAGCAATTGGCATGGACTTTGTATTCACTGAAGCCGAAGAGCGTAATGACCAGGCACAAAATGGTGACCAGCAACTGGCCGAAGCGCTGGTGCGCAGCAATAACGTGGTCTTGCCGCTGATTTCAGAAAATGCAGGTAAGGGCCTGACGACGGTGCGCCCCATTCCTTTGCTGGCGAGTGCTGCGCGTCAACTGGCCCACATCAATCTGGAACTGGACAAGGATGGCGTGGTGCGCAGCGTCTTCCTGCGTGAAGGCATGAACGGTGAATGGTGGCCACATTTTGCACTGGCAATGGCCGATGTCGCGGGCAAGATTGCCCCCGGCACTGAAACAAATTTGCCAGGTGAACGCCTGTCCGCCGCTATGCGCAATGCCGCACCTGAGCCTGGCATCTGGCAGCGCGACTATCTCATGCATATACCCTTCGCTGGCAGTAGCGGGCATTTCCGTTCTGTGCCCTATGTCAGTGTCTTGCGTGGTGAAGTACCTGCTGATTTTTTCAAGAACAAGTATGTACTGGTAGGCCCCACGGCCAGTGCCATGGCTGACTCTTTCCCTACCCCGGTATCGGGCAACGAGGGCATGATTTCTGGTGTAGAGATCAATGCCAACATCCTCGCCGCCCTGCTGGATCAGCGCAGCATACATGCGGCCCCCAAGGCATATTTGTACCTGCTCAACCTGTTGGCAGTGGCAGTAGCACTGACAGCCTACCAAATGCTGTCGCCGCGCAAAGCCCTGATGGCAACTGCAGTAGTGGCTGTGGTCACCATGCTGGGTAGCTGGGCGATGCTGCGTTATGCCGGTTATTGGGCTGCCCCGACTGCTGCACTATTCGGCTTGATCATCGCTTACCCCTTGTGGAGCTGGCGCCGGCTGGAAGCGGCAATCCGCTTCCTGGCAGAAGAATTCAGGATACTCGACAAGGAACCGCATCTCTTGCCTGAGTTTATTGATGAAGATGACGAACAACCGGTGCGCGCCCTGACCGACACCCTGGAACAAAGTATCAATGCCATGCGTGAAGCGGTAGACCGGGTGCGTGACTTGCGCCAGTTTGTCAGCGACAGCCTGGCCAGCCTGCCGGACGCCACCATGGTTACCACCACGGATGGCAATGTGCTCCTGACCAACCAGCCTGCCCTGGATTATTTTGCCGGCATAGGCATGCCCAAGGTGAATGATGCCCTTGTACCTTATCTGTTTGCCAAGATGTCGCCACCACAAAATGGCGAAGCAGGGCCAGATGCCAGCTTTAGCTGGTGGGATTTGCTCGACATCAAACATACCAAAACCATGTCGCAAGGCATAGAAGTACGAGACCCGCAGGGCAAGGACCTGCTGATCAAGAGCGCCCCGAGTTACAACGGTGAAAAGCAACTGGTGGGCTGGATAGTCAGTCTCATCGACATCACCAGCGTGCGGGCAGCAGAACGCAGCCGTGATGAAACCCTGCATTTCATTTCTCATGATATGCGCGCCCCGCAGGCGTCGATACTGGCTTTGCTGGAATTACAAAAAGACAGCAGCACTGCCCTGCCTGCTGAAGAATTCATGGCACGCATAGAAAGAGCATCGCGCGCCACTCTGGGCCTGGCAGACAATTTTGTACAACTGGCCCAGGCAGAATCCCAGAATTACCGCTATGAAGAAGCCGACTTCCAGGACATCCTGCTGGTGGCAACCGAAGAAATGTGGTCGCTGGCACGCAGCAAGAATATCCGCATACAAACAAAAATCCAGGATGAAGAATTCCCTGTGCTGGTCGACAACTCGCTGATGACCAGGGTGCTCACGAACCTGCTGTCAAATGCCATCAAATACAGCCCCAAAGACACTACCATTACCTGCTCACTGGTGCGTGAGCAGCGGCTGGCCGATTCCATCATTGTCTGCTCCATCAGCGATCAGGGTTATGGCATTACCCATGCTGACCAGGCCAGATTATTCCAGCGCTTTCAGCGCTTCAGGACCAATGAACAACCCAAGAATGATGGCATAGGCCTGGGCATGGTCTTCGTGAAAGCTGTGCTGGACAGGCATCAGGCGACAATAGACTTCACCAGTGTACCGAATGAGGGTACGACATTTAATGTGCGTATCCCCGCTGATCTGGATTGATGCAATGATCTTGCTTATGAACAAGGATATGCGCAGCATAGTATTTTTTTGTTGCAAAAAAGGCATAACTTCACCCTGTAGCAGGCCTTGATATGCATCAAACACTGGCGTCCGGGAAAATGCCGGAGCAACGCGTTATAATGTAGGCTTAGATCCTCCTCAGCTTATTTTCAACTTATTTGCAATGCAACTGTCTGCCGTTGGCCTCAACCACATGACCGCGCCGCTGTCCTTGCGCGAAAAGGTCGCCTTCTCGCCTGAGCAAATTTCTCAGGCAGTGGTGGCCGCACGTGCCTGGTTTGGTCGCGATGACAATGTGGCAAGGCATGGCAATGAGGCCGCGATCCTGTCAACCTGCAACCGTACAGAACTGTACGCTGCCTGCACAGGCGCCAATGCCATTGATTCTACCGCCCACTTTCTGGCGGATTTTCATAAGCTGTCTTACACAGATTTACGCCCGCATTTGTACACCCTGCCGCAAGACAATGCGGTAAGACATGCCTTTCGTGTTGCCTCTGGCCTGGATTCCATGGTCATTGGTGAGCCGCAAATTTTGGGGCAAATGAAAGACGCAGTACGCCAGGCAGAAGCTGCCGGTGGTCTCGGTACTTATCTGCACCAGATGTTCCAGCGCAGCTTTGCGGTCGCGAAAGAAGTACGCACTACCACAGAGATAGGCGCGCACAGTGTCTCGATGGCGGCGGCTGCTGTCAGATTATCACAACGTATTTTTGACAAGATCGCTGACCAACACGTCCTGTTCATCGGTGCGGGTGAAATGATAGAACTGTGCGCCACTCATTTTGCGGCACAAAACCCCAAGTCGCTCACCATTGCCAACCGCACGCTGGAACGTGGCGAAGCACTGGCCCATCGTTTCAGCGGCAAGGCCATACGCCTGGCAGACTTGCCGCAGCAACTGGCGCAATTCGATATTATCGTTTCCTGCACTGCTTCCTCGCTACCCATCATCGGTCTGGGCCTGGTGGAACGTGTCGTCAAAGCGCGCAAGCACCGCCCCATCTTCATGGTAGACCTGGCCGTGCCGCGCGATATAGAACCTGAAGTCGCCAAGCTGGATGACGTGTTTTTATATACCGTCGATGACCTCGGCACCGTGGTACAAACCGGGCTGGAAAATCGCCAGGCTGCTGTTGCTCAGGCTGAGGCCATCATAGAAACCCGCGTGCAATCTTTCATGCACTGGGTAGATGGCCGTGCTGTTGTACCCGTGATACAGGACTTGCATGAAAGCAGCGAGCAATTGCGCCTGATAGAACTTGAACGCGCACGCAAGATGCTGGCACGTGGCGAAGACATAGACGCCGTACTCGAAGCCTTGTCAAAGGGCATCACCGCCAAATTCCTGCATGGCCCGCAACAGGCACTGCATCAGGCCAGCGGCGATGAACGCGCCCGTCTGGCAACGCTGTTACCTCAATTATTCCGCACCAAGCGTTAGCGATTCGCTACGCAGCTGGTCTGTCCGCGTAAGCGCGGGCTATATACTGGCACATCCCATCTGGGTCACACTGATCCACCCTATCATTAGCCTTATCTGCATCTATCGCTATACAGCAAAAAGAGTACATCATGAAACCATCAATGCTACATAAGCTCGACCAGCTTGCCGAACGCCTTGACGAAGTCGGCCACCTGCTCATGCAGGAAGGTGCCACCAATGACATGGATGCCTATCGCAAACTCAATCGCGAGCATGCCGAACTTGATCCCCTGGTCGCCCTGTACAACAACTACAAGCAGGCCCAGGCAGATATCGCCGAAGCCGAACTCATGCTCAGTGACCCGGACATGAAAGCCTTTGCGCAGGATGAAATAGAAGCCGCCAAAAACACCATGCAAACACTGGAAAGTGATTTGCAAAAGATGCTGCTGCCCAAAGACCCGAATGATGACCGTAACATCCTGATGGAAATTCGCGCAGGCACCGGTGGTGATGAAGCTGCGCTGTTTGCCGGTGACTTGCTGCGCATGTATATGCGTTTTGCCGAGCGCAATCGCTGGCAGACCGAGATCATGTCCGAGTCACCATCCGAGCTGGGCGGCTACAAAGAAGTTATCGTGCGTCTGGCTGGCCAGGGTGTGTATTCCAAACTCAAATTTGAATCAGGTGGCCACCGGGTACAGCGCGTACCCGCGACAGAAACCCAGGGCCGCATCCATACCTCGGCCTGTACCGTGGCCGTCATGCCTGAAGCCGATGAACTGGCGGACGTGGTCATCAACAATGCAGACCTGCGCATAGATACCTTCCGCGCCAGCGGTGCCGGTGGTCAGCATATCAACAAGACTGACTCCGCCGTGCGCCTGACGCATATACCTACCGGTATTGTGGTCGAATGCCAGGATGGCCGCAGCCAGCATCAAAACAAGGCGCAAGCCATGCGTGTGCTGGCAACCCGCATCATGGATGGCCAGTTACGCGAGAAGCAAGCCAAGGAAGCAGCGACCCGCAAGAGCCTGATCGGTTCCGGTGACCGCAGTGAGCGCATACGCACTTACAATTACCCGCAAGGCCGCATGACAGATCACCGCATTAACCTGACGCTGTACAAGCTGGATTTCATCATGGATGGCGAGCTGACGGAATTGACGACTGCGCTGGTGGCAGAACATCAGGCGGAACTGCTGGCTGAACTGGGTGATGATTGATTGAAAGGCCACTAGAGATACCGATAGAAATGCAAACAGGGGTGGCGAATAGATGTGTCTAATAAGCATATCCATAAGGCAAAACCAGCTTTCGCGTAAAATCAACAGTATTTGATTGCGCAATTGCATGAAACTGTCGGATACTCGCTGCCACTGTCCTGTGATACAGAACTAAAACGCCAGGATCGCATCCAATAACAATTCTTTCACCGCGTTCACCATGAATCTGTCGAAAAAACTTTTGCTGTCGATTGCTCTTACCTGCATAGGCTTGCTGGCAGCCGCCCTGTATTTGCAAATCGTGGAAAAAATGCTGCCTTGCCCGTATTGCGTATTCCAGCGCTACGCCTTTGCCCTGATCGCGGTTTTTTGTCTGATTGCAGTTGCGACTGATGGCATCATGCACCGCATCACTACCGGCATGGCCCTGTTATCTGGCCTGATTGGCCTGGGTGCTGCCGGCAAGCATTTCTGGATACTTGAGCACCCTGCCCTGTCCTGCGGTATCGATCCGCTGGAAACCGGCTTGAACAGTTTCTTCCTGGCGCAATGGTGGCCAGCCATGTTCAGGGCTGACGGCCTGTGTGAAACACCCTATCCACCTACCCTGGGTTTGTCACTGCCAGCATGGGCTGGGATATTCTTTATATTGTTTAGCCTGACCTTGCTGATACTGCTGATCCGCAACCAAAAAACCAAGCGCGGCATGTTTGGCCCCTCACGCTAATGCTGGACTGGCTACAGCCCGGCATCACCCTGGCTGCTTGTGAAAACGCCAGTCCGCTGGATCGCATAGACACTCGCCTGCTGCTCATGCATGGCCTGGGTCTGACGCGCATACAACTGATCACGCAATCTGAACTGATATTAAGTACTGAACAACTCGCCGTCCTGGACGAGTTGTTCAACCGCCGCCTTCAGGGTGAACCCATTGCCTACATCTTGCAAGAACGGGAATTCTTTGGCTTGAATTTTCGTGTCACGCCTGATGTCCTGATCCCAAGGCCAGACACCGAGTTGCTGGTGGAACTGGCTTTGCAATATGCGCCTGCCAATTCAAGGCTACTGGACATGGGCACGGGTTCCGGGGCGATTGCCGTGGCAATTGCGCATCAAAGCTCCGACTTGCAAGTAACTGCACTCGATGTCAGCCCTGCTGCCCTGGAAGTAGCCCAGGAAAATGCACTACGCCATCTGCCCGCAAATAAAATAGAATTCCTCTGCAGCGACTGGTATGCCGCCCTGGCAAATAAAAAATTCCACACCATTGTCAGCAACCCGCCTTATATCATCGCCAATGATGCTCATCTGCACCAAGGTGATTTACGCTTTGAACCCATCAATGCCCTGACCGACCATGCCGATGGCTTATCGGCTTATCGCCAGATCATCAACCAGGCACCTTTACACTTGCATGTAGATGGCTGGATCTTGCTTGAGCATGGCTATAACCAGGCGGAGGCTGTGCGTGACTTGTTGATGCAGGCAGGCTTTACTGAAGTACGAAGCTGGCGCGATCTGGCAGACATAGAACGTGTCACCGGCGGCAGCTTAAAAAACTGAATAAAAAAATGGCGCATCACATGCGCCATTTTTACAAACAAACAAAGAGGCTTAGTTCCTGGATGGGAATATACCTTCTGTTGCGATGATGTAATTCAGACCAAGGTAAGGCTGCATGATCGAGATGTTGGCCGTTGTTGATACCGGCGCGGCAACTGCTGCACCATTACCGGTGTTGGCATTGTTGACAGCAGCACTACCAGTAATAGTCGAAGTAACACCACCCAGGTTCACTGGCGCTGTAGGTGCTGTTGCCGCTGGCAAGAAAATTGCCGCGCCAGATGGACCACCAGCAGTGCTTGTCAGACCACCATTGGTAGCAACTGCTGCCAATCCACCATTGGTACCGGTGCCAACCGTCACAGCAGTTGCAACCTGCAAAGCGCTGGTATCAACGGTACCTGTATGTGTATGGGAAGGCAGGTTATTGACGCTCAGGGTGAAAGAAGTCGTACCAGAACCGATGACGGTGACATTATTCGTACCGGCTCTCTCACCTTGCTGAACCGGAGTGATTCCTGGACCAGCACCTTGGGAGCCGACTACGGTACGGCCACGCAAATCTGGCAAACCAAAAGTGTTCATGCCGTCACCGCCGTACATGGTGCCCAGCAGGGCAAACAATGCAGAGTTTTGTGCAATAGACATTAGTTGTCCATTACAAAATGCCCAACCACGTGGTGGATAATTAAATGCCACGGGTAAAACCGTACCGATAAATGCTTCCATCGCTAACTCCAATCTCAGTTTCAGTTGTAGAAAAACCTGCAAATTGCCTAATTGAAGGCCAAGCCTTAGTAAATCCCTGCTTTCAAAAAAAGCAAACTAATTCTACAATTCTTATCATAAAAACACACTTCAATTCTTCCTGGAAAAATACAATATCAATAATATTTTCATTAACTTAACAACATTTAACAAAACCTCATCTCTCCTGATTGAGTCTGCACCTCTCCAATGACTCGTACAAAGCCAAAGCTTGTAACAATGCATGTTCACAGGCTGCACTGCTTTTGCTTTCAATTAAAGCATCGCCGGTATAGGGCTGATACCTGTTTTTTGAATGCAGCCCAGACCGCTGTTCCATACGCTTTAATTCACTGTCCTCACATTGCATGGAAAACAAAGGGAGCAAATGCTGCCACAAGACTCCTGGTAACTGGCTGTAGTTCAAGAGTATGGCTTCTGCATTTTCTCCGTGCTCAAGTCCGGCATGGAGCATGGCCAGCAACATGGCTGCCGTATATCCATCATGATCGGCCAGATCCAGTCCCTGCAAATCTGCTTGCAATCTTGTGGTGTTGACCAAGCCAGGTATCATCTGTGGCCCACGCTGGCGGCGGTGTGAAGCCAGCACTGCCTGTGGTTCACGGTAAAGGAAGATAAAAACAACCTCAGGAAAAGCTTGCCGTATGAAGTCCAGCCAGGGCAAATGCCAGCTATCGAACTTGATAAAAAAATGCTCCTCCCTGCGTGCGGCATGAGCACGTCGCTGTCCCAGCACCGCCACCAGTTGCCGGAATAATGCCTGCGCATCAGGCAAGTCCGGGTTCTCATGATAGAGCCGGAAAAATGCATCAATGACCGGCGGCTCAGAGAGCACAATACATTGCTCCAGGCCAGCCAGCATCTGCGTAAGCAGAGTCGAGCCACAACGGGAAACATGAAAAATAAAAGCGGTAGGTTTGACACTGTCAACACACCCGGCAATCTCATTCAGTGTAGCAAGAGGCGTACTGCAAACCTGTCTTGCATCGCGGTCTTGCGTGGCAAGGCTATCCTGGAAAAAAGCCTCGACAAAGACCTGCTTATGCATATTGCGCCACCAGACTTCCTGACTATCGGCAGCGATTGCGACCGGATACCAGTTGGCAAACGATGCCAGTGTCCGGGCATCGATCCTGCTTCCACGCAGCATGGCGCGCTCTTCTGCAGCAAATCCCTGTTTGGTGTTCATGAAATCCTTGTTGGGGTGCCGGCAGATTGCCGGACTTAGCATCGATGTGCTGAAAAAATCAGGCTGGCACCTTGTTGCTGATAGCTTCAAGACGGTTCGCCATTTCCAGTGCGGCAGACTGCCCGGTTGAGCGCAGTTGCGCAATTACCTCATCCACATTGCCATCATGAATGGCTTTATCGCCGTACTTTGGCGCAGGCCTGGCTATCCACCCGGCATCGGTAAATGCCTGCTGCAGCCAAGCATTACTGACACAGTCGAGCATGAGGTGGACACGCGCCTGTGGCCCGGGATTGATCACTCCATGCAGACAACTGGCATTGAGATACCAGGTATCACCTGCAGAGAAATGCACATCCTCACCTTCTATGCGAAACAGCACTTCTGGCGTCGTGGTAATGGGGATGTGCAGACGTGTAATACCATCTTCGAGTGAGGTACCTTCATCCCTGTGCTCCCTGATAATCCCGCCTGACTCCAGTGACATCAGGCGCACCGAGGTTTTGTCACACTGAAAAAAATCGATGACCTCCTTGAAGTAAGGACTGTGCCTGAGTAAGACAGTATCTTCAAACTGCCCTTCATTGACCGGAATGATATGGTCCATGCGCCCACCGACAGAGCGCAAAGGCAGGCATGACCAGTTATTCTCATAGGCACGGGTATTGAAGTGACTGATCCATGCAGAATTTTCGAGCGCCTTCAATTCTGCCTGCAGACGCGCGAGCTCAAAAGAAAAAGGTAGTTTCAGGTAAGTGCTAGGTTGCATGTTGCTCTCCGCCTGGCTGACTGCTGGATTGGGGATGCCAGTGCAGTTGCTCAAACATGCTGTCCTCGCCATGCACATGAAAACCTGCGGACAGATAAAGCGCCCTCGCCCTTGCATTCACTTTTTCCACCGCCAGACTCATCCCCAGTCCCTGATCTGACGCATATCCCTGTACGGCCAGCAAAACCGCCTTGCCTATGCCCCGGCCCTGTACTTCCGGCAACAAGGCAATATCAACGAGGCGTACATCGCTCTGACCAGCATCTAGCACTACCCGGCCTACGCGCACGCCACCATCTTCAAGCAGCAAATGCTGTGCCTGCGGAAAATTGTTCTGTATACCAATAGCCTGCATCTGCTGCTGCATTTTGATGAGCTGCTGCACAAATTGAGGATCTCCCGGAATTTGCTGCAGATCAGTACGACGGCTGAAGTACAGCGCATCCAGAAAGTCCCTGTCATCGTCATTAACAACACGCAAATGTAAAGTCCCCGGTAATTTGTACACACGCACTCCCAAGATGGTTAGAATGACATTCTTATCATCCTGCCTATTTTTGGCATTTTCTGCAAGCCCGACTTTTTACACTTGAAAAAGCATGACTATTACTTTTGAACAGGCGCAAGCCCTGGTGGGTGAACATTTTGGCCTCCAGACTACTGCAGGTATCGTCGAACTCAAGCTCGTCGAAGCCGAAGAGCGCCCAAGACGTGGTTTGCCGGAACAGTTCCGCACCCCATTGAGCCTGATATTTTCTGGCCCCAGCCAGTTTGAACTTACGCAGGGGAATTTCCCGTTTGAGCATCCTGTCCTTGGAAGCCAGGTCTGGACCTTTGTCCCCACGATGCCAGCACCCGAACGCGGTCAACATGCCAATCGCCAGGCTGATGGTAGTTACACAGTTTTCTATCAGGTCTTGTTCAATTGACAGAATTTCTGTGGCACAATCAATGCTCAAGAAATAAGCAAAATATTGTTAAATCAGCGTGTTGTAACAATTAAATGCTAAAGTTGCAGTTATTTTTTTAGTATTATTTGTTAAATAAAAATCCACTATTCTGTGTCTTTCTTATTGTAAATACCGTCAAGCCTGAACAAGTTCCTGGCAGCAACAATAAATGAATGACGCCCTGGTAGCGGATGACGTATCGGGCTTCAGTAACTCCCGATGTCTTGTGTAACATTATCGGTGGTTGGCGAATGCTTGATTCGAATTTAACAGTAACATCGTTCAATGATGCCGCCAGGGCAATCAGAACCTGGTGGCTGAGCGGCTTCCCTGGAGCTGGCAAAACCACGATAGCGCAGGCACTGGCGGCGCATTTGCGATGGCAGGGCTTACCCGTTTGTGTTCTTGACGGTGATGAACTTCGTCTTGGCCTCTCAAAAGATCTGGGCTTCAGTACTGCGGAACGCGAAGAACAAAGTCGCCGCACGGCAGAAGTGGCGAAAATACTCAACAGCAACGGTATCTGTGTCATCGTCGCCCTGGTTTCCCCCAGTGCCAGCGGCAGGGCAAATGCCCGTCAGATCATAGGTAATGATCACTTTATTGAAACCCACGTAGCCACTCCGCTACATATTTGCCAGCAGCGTGACCCAAAAGGCTGGTATGCCAAGGCAAAAATGAACCCGGCCTTGCAATTGACCGGCGTTTCAGCCCCTTACGAAGCCCCCATCAACCCCGAGTGCATCATCGACACCAGCCAGATCAGCCTGTCTGATGCAGTTGATCAGTTGTTTATTTTTTTGGAAAATCATAGATCCCCATGAGTCAGGCCAAATATCACTTCATTTCTGGACTACCGCGCTCGGGTTCCACCTTGCTAGCCGCCCTGCTGTTGCAAAACCCGCGCTTTCATGCCGGCATGACCAGCCCGGTTGGCAGCCTGTTTCGCGGCATGCTGAATCAACTCGGTGCCGGCAGTGAATTTGGTACTGTGGTCAGCAAAGCGCAAAGGCGCAGGCTTACCCATGGCATCTTTGCATCCTATTATGCCGACCATGATGACAAGGAAGTTATTTTTGACACCAACCGCATGTGGAGTGCCCACATGCCCGTGTTAATGGATCAATTTCCCGACTCCAAAGTCATTGCCTGTGTGCGCAATGTCGCCTGGGTCATGGATAGCCTTGAGCGCCGCTACCGCGCCAACCCTTATGAAATCACCCGCCTGTTTAACGATGACGTAGAACGTAATACCGTCTATAGCCGTGTGGAAACCCTGGCCCAGGCCAATCGCCTCGTCGGTTACCCGTGGACAGCGCTGAAGGAAGCCTTTTACGGCGAGCATGCGGACTCTTTACTGGTCGTTGATTATGATTTTCTGGCGCAAGTACCAGAAAAAGTCATGCCTCTGATTTATCAATTTCTGGGTGAGCCTGAATTTACCCATGATTACACCAATGTCAGCTATGACGCGCCGGAATTCGATGCGCCTTTGGGCATGCACGGTCTGCACAAGGTGCGCAAGTATGTGAGCTTCGAAAAACGTCCGACTATCTTGCCGCCTGACTTGTTTGAGAAATTCGAGTCACTTTCATTCTGGAAAGATAGCCGCAATAGCCGGGCCAATGTCATTACTTCAAAAGAACCTGACAGCAAACAGGAGACGGCATCATGACATCAGCCGTGCATCTGCTATCACGCGTCACATACTGTTACGTAACGCTTACGCTTTTACAATACACTGATCAATTTTTCAATTATCTGACCGTTAAGTCTACTTACGGTGCACATCAACTCCCTAGCCAGGCCTGATTATCATGAACATGTCCAACATCAATCGCCCACAAGATAGCCAGTCTGACAACGATCATGTGCAGGCACATGAAATTCAGATAAGCAGCCCTGGCTTGCCAGCACCTGCCCCATTCAATACCACTGCTAATGCAGGAAATGCTGCACCGCACAATGTGGTGTTCATTGATAGCCGGGTAACTGACAGCGCAAGTCTGCTGAAGGGTCTGGCAGCAAATACAGAAGTGGTATTTCTGGATAAAGCCGGAGACGGCCTGCAACAAATGGCTGACTACCTGGCTGGACACCAGGTCAATTCGGTACAGATCGTTGCGCATGGCTTTGAAGGCCAGTTGTGGTTAGGTAAAACTTTTCTCGATAACACTACCCTCAATACTCACAGCGATGCCCTGGCCAGTATTGGTAAAGCGCTGGTACCTGGCGGTGACATCCTGGTGTATTCATGTAATCTGGCTGCGGGCGATGATGGTGCAAGTTTTGTCGCCAATCTGGCGACACTGACCGGAGCTGACGTTGCTGCTTCCAGCAACCGCACTGGCGTTGGTGGCGACTGGGACCTGGAAGTCACTACCGGCAAGATAGAAGCCACATCGGTTTTATCCAAAGATGCCGAAAGTCACTATGATCATTCGCTGGCAACGGTCACGATTACCAATGGCAATGACACGGGTGCCGGTTCCCTTCGCAATGCCATTGATAATGCAACCGGTCCTGGTGACACAATTACCTCGAATGCCAGCCGGACAGTCACACTAAGTTCTGGCCAGTTAACCATCAGTCAGAACCTGACCATAGACTTCGATCTTGACGACAACGGTACACCCGATGTCGTAGTCGATGCCAATTATAGTAGTCGTGCGATCAGTATAGCGTCTGGCAAGACTGTTGTCCTGGATGGGATAACCATCACGCATGGCCTCGTTTCCGGCAATGGCGGTACCAGTTACACTGTGACTGCCGGTGGTTCCAGTAATGGTGGCGCGATCCTGAACGCTGGCACCCTGACGCTAAAAAATAGCACGGTCACAGGTAACTTTGCGACTGGTGGTGGCGGTGGTGGTGGTGCGGCCAATCCTTCTGTTGGTGGTGGTGGTGGTGGTGGTGGTGGCGCTGGCGGCATTGGTGGCGGCAACGGCGGTAATGCCGGCAACGGCGGTGGTGCATATAACGGCGATGCTGGCGGTAGTGGCAGCGGTGGTAATGGCGGCGGCTTCGGTCATCCAGCCAATATGGGTGGTCTCGGTGGTACCAATGCCGGTGGGGGTGCAGGTGGTGTGGGCTCCAGTGGCTACAGCAACGGCGGCGCAGGTGCAACTGGCACAGCGAATAGCGTCACCATAGGTGGCGGTGGCGGTGGCTCCGGCTGGGACGCCACTGGTGGCGCAGGTGGCGCAGCCGCCGGCGCAATTTATAACACCGGCACCATGTTCATCATAGGTACTTCAGCAGTCACCAACAATATAGGTGCAGGTGGCGGTGGCGGTGGCGGTGGTGGCGCTGGCAATAGCCAGGGTCTGGGCGGCAAGGGTGTCGGCGCGATCTGGAACCAGGGTGGCACCGTCAAGGTAACCAGTGCCAACTACACTGCAATGACGGGAAACTCTGGTGTCAGCGGTGCAGTAGGAACCGTAGTGAATGGGGCCACCATAGTCGGGTCCTCTCCGGCAGGGGTCGCCAAAATCTACAATAATGGCGGTACTTTAGACGTCAACTATAACCCTGCCACCATCACCAGTGCCACTTATAACGCCAGCACGGGGGTTTTGGTTGTCACTGGCCTGGACATGATCAATGGTGGTGCCATTGATGAAACCAAGCTCTCACTGACAGGCCAGGGCGGGTCTTACACACTGACGACGGTCGCCAGTACCACCAGTACCACGACATCGTTCTCGATTACCCTGAACGCGGCAGATAAAATAGCCATCAACGGCATACTCAATAACAATGGCACGTCGGCTGTTGATACCACAGTGTTTAATCTGGCAGCTGCTGCAAGCTGGTCTGCCAATGCAGTCGCAGACCTGACCAGCAATGCTGTCACCGTATCGAATGTCGCGGCACCAACCATCACGTCAGCGACTTACAATGGCAGCACTCACGTCTTTACAGTTACCGGTACGAATCTTGTAAAGACTGTCGGCGCAACGAATGACATCACCATTTCTACCCTGACCATTACTGGCCAGGGCGGTGCAACACGCACCTTGTCCACAACCAGCAATGTCGAGATAAGCAGTGCAACCACTTTCTCGTTCACGTTGGCCGGTGCCGATATTGCTGCGGTAGATGCATTGCTGAACAACAATGGCACGACCTCCAGTGGCGGCACCACTTACAATCTGGCAGCGGGTGATGACTGGGACAGCGTGATTACTGGCGGCAATATTGCCGACGCCACCAATGCGATCACGGTATCCAATGCCCCTGCAGTCATCACCAGTGCCACTTACGATGCAAGTACCGGCATCCTGGCTGTCACTGGCATCAATATCACCAATGGTGGTACGATAGACGTCAGCAAACTGGCAGTGACAGGCCAGGCTGGGTCTTATACCCTGACTACCGCCAATGTCACTGCCAGCAGCACGACGGCATTCTCTGTAACACTCAATGCTGCCGATAAAATTGCCGTCAATGGTATATTGAATCAAAACGGTACTACGGCTGTCGATACCACTGTCTTCAACCTGGCTGCATCAGCCAACTGGGATGTCACGGCTTCAGCAAGTGCTGACCTGACTGGTAATGCAGTGACAGTATCTAACGTCACCACCCCGACGATTACATCGGCAACCTATGATGGCACGACGCACGTTTTCACGATCACCGGCACCAATCTGGTCAAGACCGTTGGTGCGACCAATGACGTCACGATTTCTACACTGACGATTACAGGCGAAGGTGGTGCGACCCGTACTTTGTCTACAACGGGCAATGTAGAAATCACTTCTGCCACCAGTTTCACCTTTACGCTCGCCGGTGCCGATATTGCAGCGGTAGACGCTCTTTTAAATAAAAACGGCACGTCCTCCGCCAGCAGTTCCACCACTTATAATCTCGCTGCAGCCGACGACTGGAATAGCGTCATCACTGGCGGCAATATCGCCGACCTGACTGGCAATGGCATCACCGTTTCCAATGCTGCACCTAGCATACTCAGTTCTACCTATGATGCGGCAACAGGCATCCTGAGTGTGTCCGCCATCAATATTGTCGGTGGTGACACCATTGATGTATCCAAACTGTCGATCACCGGTCAGGCTGGTTCATACACGCTGACCACCGCCAATGTCACCGCCAGCAGTTCGACTGCTTTTTCAGTTACTCTCAATGCCGCCGACAAACTGGCGATCAACGGCATATTGAACAACAATGGTACGACTGCAGTTGATACCACTACTTTCAACCTGGCCGCTGCCGCCAGTTGGGATCAGACCACAACGTCCAGTGCGGATTTGACTGGCAATGCCGTCACCGTCTCGAACGTCACAGCACCAACAATCACGTCAGCAACTTATGACGGCACTACCCATGTCTTCACCATTACAGGCACCAATCTGGTCAAGACCATAGGTGCCACCAATGACATCACGATTTCCAAACTGACCATCACCGGCGAAGGTGGTGCCACCCGTACTTTGACCACCACTGGCAATGTAGAAGTTACCAGTGCCACCAGCTTCACGTTCACACTCGCTGGCGCAGACATTGCAGCGGTCGATGCCTTGCTCAACAAGAATGGCACCTCCTCAGTCACCAGCGCCACAACGTATAACATCGCAGCAGCCGATGACTGGGACAGTGTCATTACCGGCGGCAATATCGCCGACCTGACAGGTAATGGCATCACCGTATCGAATGCCGCACCAAGTATTTTGAGTTCCACTTACGACGCAGCGACTGGCATCCTGAGTGTGTCTGCTGTCAACATCGTTGGCGGCGACACCATTGATGTATCGAAATTGTCCATCACCGGTCAGGCTGGTTCTTATACCCTGACCACCGCCAACGTCACAGCCAGCAGCTCGACTGCTTTTTCAGTCACGCTGAACGCTGCCGACAAGCTGGCCATTAACGGGATTTTGAACAACAACGGCACGACTGCCGTTGACACCACCACGTTCAATCTGGCCGCTGCTGCCAACTGGGACCAGACTACCACGTCCAGTGCAGATCTGACCGGCAATGCAGTGACAGTGTCGAACGTCACTGCTCCGACGATTACTTCAGCAACCTACGATGGTACTACCCATGTCTTCACCATCACTGGTACCAATCTGGTCAAGACCATAGGCGCGACCAATGATGTCACGGTATCCACACTTACCATTACTGGCGAAGGCGGTGCAACGCGTACGTTATCCACCACTGGCAATGTCGAAGTCACATCTGCGACCAGCTTTACCTTCACTCTGGCTGGTGCTGACATTGCAGCTGTTGATGCATTGTTAAATAAAAATGGCACATCCTCTGTCAGCACCACTACCTACAACCTGGCTGCAGCCGATGACTGGAACAGCGTCATCACTGGTGGCAATATCCAGGACCTGACTGGCAACGGCATCACCGTTTCGAATGCAGCACCAAGTATTTTGAGTTCCACCTACGATGCTGCTACTGGCATCCTGTCGGTATCTGCGGTCAATATCGTAGGTGGCGACACCATCGATGTCTCCAAACTGTCGATCACCGGCCAGGCTGGTTCTTATACCCTGACCACCGCCAATGTCACTGCCAGCAGCAGCACCGCTTTCTCCGTCACGCTGAATGCTGCCGACAAACTGGCAATCAACGGCATATTGAACAACAACGGTACGACTGCGGTCGATACAACGACGTTTAACCTGGCCGCAGCTGCCAACTGGGATCAGACGACAACGTCCAGCGCAGATCTGACCGGCAATGCAGTGACTGTCTCGAACGTCACTGCTCCGACGATTACTTCAGCAACCTACGATGGTACTACCCATGTCTTCACCATTACAGGCACCAACCTGGTCAAGACCATCGGTGCCACCAACGACATCACCATATCCAAGCTGACGATTATCGGAGAAGGCGGTGCGACACGTACTCTGAGTACTACTGGCAATGTAGAAGTGACGTCGGCGACCAGCTTTACTTTCACACTCGCCGGTGCCGACATCGCCGCCGTTGATGCTTTACTCAATAAGAATGGCACCTCTTCTGCCAGCAGCGCAACTACCTATAATCTGGCTGCTGCCGATGACTGGGATAGTGTTATCACTGGCGGCAATATCCAGGATTTGACCGGCAATGGCATCACCGTTTCAAATGCTGCACCAAGCATACTTAGTTCGACCTACGATGCCGCAACCGGCGTCCTCAGTGTGTCAGCTGTCAATATCGTCGGTGGTGACACCATTGATGTATCCAAGTTGTCAATCACAGGTCAGGGCGGCTCCTACACCCTCACCACTGCCAACGTCACAGCCAGCAGCTCGACCGCTTTTGCAGTCACCCTCAACGCTGCCGACAAACTGGCCATTAACGGGATTTTGAACAACAATGGCACCACAGCAGTTGATACGACGACTTTCAACCTCGCCGCTGCTGCCAACTGGGATCAGACCACAACGTCCAGTGCGGATTTGACCGGCAATGCCGTGACCGTCTCAAATGTCACAGCCCCAACGATCACGTCTGCAACCTATGATGGTACGACACATGTCTTCACCATCACTGGTACCAATCTGGTCAAGACCATCGGTGCCACCAATGACGTCACGATATCCACGCTTACCATTACTGGCGAAGGCGGTGCAACGCGTACGTTATCCACGACTGGCAATGTCGAAGTTACTTCCGCCACCAGCTTTACCTTCACCCTGGCTGGTGCTGATATCACGGCAATCGATGGCTTGCTCAACAAGAACGGCACCTCCTCCGCCAGCAGTGCTACCACCTACAATCTTGCTGCAGCCGATGACTGGAATAGCGTCATCACTGGCGGCAATATCCAGGACCTGACTGGCAACGGCATCACCGTTTCGAATGCAGCACCTAGCATACTCAGTTCTACCTATGATGCGGCTACTGGCGTCCTGAGTGTGTCAGCCGTCAACATCGTTGGCGGCGACACCATTGATGTATCGAAATTGACCATCACTGGCCAGGCTGGTTCCTACACCCTGACTACCGCCAACGTGACTGCCAGCAGCAGTACCGCTTTCTCCGTCACCCTGAATGCTGCCGACAAGCTCGCCATCAACGGCATATTGAACAACAACGGCACCACAGCGGTTGATACCACCACCTTCAACCTGGCCGCTGCTGCTTCCTGGGACGCCACCACCACCTCCAGTGCCGACCTGACCGGTAATGCCGTGACCGTCTCCAACGTCACCGCACCAACGATCACCTCTGCAACTTACGACGGCACCACCCATGTCTTCACCGTCACCGGCACCAATCTCGTTAAAACGATAGGTGCCACCAATGACGTCACCATTTCTACATTAACGATTACCGGTGAAGGTGGCGCAACCCGCACCCTGTCCACCACTGGCAATGTCGAAGTCACATCCGCTACCAGCTTTACCTTCACCCTCGCTGGTGCCGATATTGCAGCGGTAGATGCGATTCTGAATAAAAACGGCACCTCTTCTGCCGGCAGCGCTACGACTTATAATCTGGCTGTTGCCGACGACTGGAACAGCGTCATCACTGGCGGCAATATCCAGGACCTGACTGGCAATGGCATCACTGTGTCCAATGCTGCACCTAGCATACTCAGTTCCACTTACGATGCAGCTACTGGCATCCTGAGTGTCTCTGCTGTCAATATCGTTGGTGGCGACACCATTGACGTATCCAAACTCTCTGTTGTTGGTCAGGGCGGTGGTTCTTATACCCTGACCACCGCCAATGTCACCGCCAGCAGCAGCACCGCCTTTGCAGTCACCCTCAATGCTGCCGACAAAGTGGCCGTCAACGGCCTTTTGAACAAGACTGGCACCACCGCCGTTGATACCACCACCTTCAATCTGGCTGCTGCTGCATCCTGGGACGTCACCACCACATCCAGTGCTGACCTGACTGGCAATGCCGTCACTGTGTCCAACGTCAATGCACCGACAATCACCTCAGCAACCTACGATGTCACGACCCATGTACTGACCGTCACCGGCACCAACCTGGTCAGCACCCTGGGTGCCACCAATGACATTACCGTCTCAGCCCTGACCATCAAAGGTGAAGGTGCGGTCACCCGTACGCTGTCTACGACTGGCAATGTCGAAGTTACTTCCGCCACCAGCTTTGCAGTGACACTGGCCGGTGCTGACCAGGCTGCCGTCGAAGCCCTGTTCAACAAGAACGGCACCACATCGACTGGTGGCACCACTTACAACCTGGCCGCAGCCGATGACTGGGACAGTGTCATTACTGGTGGCAACATCGCTGTAACGACCTCACCTATTACCGTCAGCAATATCCCTGTCCCGACCATTACCTCCTCCACCTATGATGCCGTGACTGGTGTACTGGTAGTGACAGGTACTGGTCTGAGTGCCCTGACAGGCGCGACCAATGACATCGTCGCCAACAAATTCAGCCTGCAAGGCGAAGGTGGCGCCAGCTATACCCTGACCACCACCAGCAATGTCGAGATCACCTCGGCTACCTCGTTCACCCTGACCCTCAGTGCCGCAGACCGCCTGGGTGCCAATCTCATCATGAACAAGAATGGCACCAGTTCCACCAGTGTCAATACCTATAACCTGATCGCTGCCGAAGACTGGAATGCCGGTGCCGATGCAGCGGTTGTCATTGCCGACCTGACCGGCAATGGCATTACCGTCACCAACGTGGTGGCACCTACCGTCACCTCGGCGACTTACAATGTCGCCACCGGTGTACTGGTCGTCACTGGTAACAACTTCCTGACATTGACAGGTGCGGCCAATGACATCACCGCCAACCGTATCCGTTTGCTGGGACAAGGTGCTTTCAACTACACCCTGACTGACACCTCCAACGTCGATATCACCTCCAATACCAGCTTCACCATCACCATGAGTGCCACCGACAAGGCGGCTCTGGCGTTGAGAATGAACAAGGACGGTACTTCGTCCACCGACACCACCACCTACAACCTGGGCATGCTGGAAGACTGGAATACCGGTGCTGCCACGGCGGTGGTCATCGCTGATTTGTTTGGCAATGGCATTACCGTTACCGGTAATAATGTTGCCCCCGTTATCGGTGGTGTTGTTGCTGGCCAGACCGTGACAGAAACCACCACGGTTTCACCTTTCGCAGGCGTGACTATCACCGATCCTGATGTGGGTGCTTCAGAAAC
>NZ_JBYTAV010000018.1:0-72705 GCF_058788535.1 Undibacterium sp. FW305-107 | reverse complement strand
TTCTAACCTGAGCGGATGACTGCCCGCATCGTCAGTATTAGCAGCAAAGTTGCAGTTCAGGTCTTGGCATCTACATGTACGCATTTCAGCATGAAAACTTAGCATCGTCACTCCTACGAAGGCAGGAGCACCGCGGCGTTCGTCGATATACAGAAAGGCAGGCCTGGGTATTTGTATTAATTCTCGACTTCTTCATTGATTTATACATGATCATTTTTTGAATAACTACTACTTGAGTATCATTTCCCTTAGGCATGAATCTCTTGTATCGATTTACCGTGAATAGCCATCGGTGTGTTTATTGAATAATTTGATTGAGTTTGTATTCGCAAATGCCAGGTCTGGAAGAGTCAATGACATTTTTATGATAACTTCTAGTGTGACGCTTAATAGCCTGTATTGTTAACTCGTCATGGATCAAGTGCGACGGATATGTACATCAGCAATTAGAAGAAGAGCAAGATTATGACAATTAAACGCATGGACAACATCCTCATCGTTGTTGATGACCTCGAAGCTGTCAAAGCCTTCTTCATTACGCTTGGCCTCAAACTTGAAGGGGAGACGACAGTCGAAGGGCCCTTGATAGCTAGCCTGATCGGTCTAAAGGATGTTCGTGCGACTCTCGCAATGATGCGGACTCCCGACGGACAAGGAATTGAGCTGGATAAATTCCACACGCCGGATGCGATCAGGTTTGGGCCGGTGGATGTGCCGGTAAACACACTGGGCTTGCGTCGTATCATGTTCGCCGTTGATGGCATCGGTGATGTCGTTGCACGCATGCTTGCACACGGCGCAGAGCTGATTGGCGAAATGCAGTATGAGAATACGTATAGCCTGGCTTACATTCGGGGCCCCGAGGGCATCATTGTTGCGCTCGCCGAGCAGCTAGCCTAAGGTGGGCTATATGCTTCAACGCTCACATAGCTTTCAATACTGTATAAACTAATATGGCATAAAACAGATCTGCGGCTTCAAAAGAGTCCTCCAAACCTTTCCTGTAAACTCAAGCTACTATCTTGTCGATGTTCAGGATCCAATGCCTGGCTCAATAAATTTTCTGCTGGCCGGAAACAAGCCCGGTACAGGTCTCGACAAAGCCGGTAAGCTTCATCACCCAGCCAACCTTCAGGTCGCAAACTGCTCGGTAAGTTTGGATCGTGCAGTTGGGTACGACGAAAGCTGTGTATCAACAAACTGCGAATAACAAAGGCAGCATGTTCAGGAAGAGCTTGTCCTTGCACCAGCTTTTTTAACGGTGAGAATGCTTCAATAAAATTCTTGTAGGCGACATTCACCTCATCGAGTTGCCAGTGGCTGGCAATGAGCGATGGTAGCGGGCGGGCATCTGGCAGGTTCAAATCGCTGGCACGGCACACCGTGCATAATCCGGCGAAGCCATTACGTCCTAGTACATTTTGCAAGGCTGCAGTATCTGCTTGTGGATGCGCAAATACTCCGGCATTAATCATGCGAAAACCTTCCCACAGCAATTCTTTTTTCAGGCTGGCTTTGTTGCCGGTGGATGTGTCGTCACCGCTCATGATGACCAGTGTCCAGTAATGATCCCATTTGCCTGTTTGCGGTACGTACACACGCTTGTAGGCATGCTGAAACCTGGCATAGCTTGCAGTTGCCAGCTGGTAAGTGCTGCGCCGGCCATCCCGTTTGGCTTCCAGCCAGCCTTCTTCGGCCAGCCTGAACACGCTGGTGCGTACTAATCTGTCATTAATGCCAAAATGACTCATTAATGAGATTAAACTACCTAGCCATATCGTACCGCCATGCGGGGCAATGGCATCGCCAAATACCGTCATTACCAGGGATTTTGCCCTTGGCGGATTATTGGTTAGTTGCTGGTCTATCCAGGTTTGGATGGCAGTGCTGGTCTGCATGCGGCTGTGTAAGTGGTTGTATGTGAGTATTGGTTGTTGTCCAGATTTTACCTATGGTGTAGCTAATGGGGGGTAAATCCCTCAAAAAATTAAAATGATACAAAAAAACTTCAACATCAATAAAAACTGTATCATATAATTGTTTGACGCAGATCAATCTTCCATGTTCGCATCTTCAGGATGCCAAGGAGTGTTTCATGTATGCACAATTAGTCGAGACCGGCTTGAGCAAGCTCAAAACTGCAGAAGAGTTGAGCGATGCCGAGCGTGCTTTCCAGGAGCGCATTGATGCCGGTATCCGTATTGAAGCCAAAGACTGGATGCCGGATGCCTACAGAAAAACCCTGATACGGCAAATCTCCCAACATGCGCATTCCGAAATCGTTGGCCAACTGCCAGAAGGTAACTGGGTTACCCGAGCACCTACTTTAAAACGCAAAGCCATCTTGCTGGCAAAAATCCAGGATGAGGCAGGGCATGGTCTGTATCTTTACAGCGCTGCCGAAACCCTGGGTGTGTCACGCGATGAGCTGTTGGCCGACCTGCATTCCGGTAAAGCCAAGTATTCTAGCATCTTCAATTATCCGACCTTGAGTTGGGCTGATATGGGTGCGATAGGCTGGCTGGTCGACGGTTCAGCCATCATCAACCAGATACCTTTGTGCCGCTGTTCTTACGGTCCATATTCACGTGCCATGATACGCGTCTGCAAGGAAGAATCCTTCCATGCGCGCCAGGGTTACGACATCATGATGACCTTGTGCCGTGGCACAGCAGAACAAAAAGCCATGGCGCAAGATGCATTGAATCGTTACTGGTGGCCAGCGCTGATGATGTTTGGCCCGTCAGATGCAGCATCGGTGAATAGTGCGCAATCAGCGCAATGGCGTATCAAGCTTTTTTCCAATGACGAGTTGCGCCAGCGCATGGTGGACCAGACCGTGCCACAGATTGAATACCTGGGCCTGCAACTGCCTGATCCCGCCATCAAATGGAATGAAGAACGCGGCCATTATGATTTTGGTGAAATCAACTGGGAAGAGTTTTACCAGGTCCTGAAAGGCAATGGCCCCTGCAACCGTGAACGGCTGCGTACCCGTGTCAAAGCCTACGACGACGGCGCATGGTTCCGTGATGCTTTGCAGGCGCATGCCGACAAGCAGCAAGAAAATAAGAAAAGCGCATAAATATGTACATAAAAAGAAATAAGGCAGCAGGAGACAGATCATGAGCAAAGAATGGCCCTTGTGGGAAGTATTCATACGCAGCCAGCATGGTCTGGCGCACAAGCATGTAGGTAGCCTGCATGCGCCAGATGCAGAGATGGCGATCAACCACGCGCGTGATGTGTACACACGTCGCAATGAAGGCGTCAGCATCTGGGTGGCAAGAGCAGGTGACATTTTTGCCAGCAGCCCCGGCGACAAGGAAGCTTTGTTTGAGCCATCAAACAGCAAGGTATATCGTCATCCGACTTTCTTCCCCATGCCCGATGAAGTCAAGAATCTGTAATTGAACTCTTTCTATACATCGTAGTTAAATAATTCTGGAGAATTGAGATGTCAGAGAATGAGTTCAATCATAAGCTCAATGAGAAGTTCAGCCATGTTTTGCGTCTGGCAGATAATGTCATGATACTCAGCCAGCGCCTGTCGCAATGGTGCGGCAAGGGGCCAGCGTTGGAAGAAGATATGGCATTGACTAATGTGGCGCTGGATTTGATAGGGCAGGCCAGATTGTGGTACGCCTATGCCGCAGAACTGGAAGACAAAGGACGCACAGAAGACGACCTGGCTTTCTTGCGTGATGCCCACGACTTCCATAATTTTCTATTGCTCGAACAACCAAATGGTACTTATGCCGATACCCTGATGCGGCAATTCCTGTTTGATACCTGGCACTACCATTATCTGCAAGCGTTGAAACAATCTACTGATCAACAGATTGCCGCCATCGCAGAAAAATCACTGAAAGAGGTCACTTACCATTTGCGTCGCAGCAGCGACCTGGTGGTACGTCTGGGTGATGGTACTGAATTGAGCCAGAAAATGATGCAAGCGGCACTGGAAGAATTGTGGCGCTTCACTGGCGAAATGTTCATGGATGATGAGCTCGATGTCGCCATGCACGCGGTGGGCATGGCACCTTTGCCTTCAGATTTGAAAGCCGCCTGGGATATCCATCTTGCCGATGTCATGAATGCTGCCACTTTGCGGCTGCCCGACGCCAATAGCTGGATGCAAAAGGGGGGCAAGCAAGGTGTGCATACTGAACATATGGGTTACCTGCTGGCAGAAATGCAGTTTTTGCAGCGTGCCTATCCGGGGGCGCAATGGTAGCTTCTGCCATGGACTATGTGCAAAATCCACCTGCCAGTACAGGGCAGATCTGGCAATGGCTGGGGGAAGTCAGTGACCCTGAAATCCCGGTCATTTCGGTGACGGACCTGGGTATTATCCGCGCAGTGGAATGGCAGGGGGGCGAGTGTGTCATCACGATTACCCCCACTTATTCCGGGTGCCCAGCCATGGATGTGATTGCCGAAGAAATAGTCAAGGCATTGCAGGCGCATGGCATCAAGCCGCCCAGCATTGTTTATCAATTGTCACCCGCCTGGAGTACTGACTGGATGACAGAAGCAGGCAGGCAAAAGCTCAGCGGCTATGGCATCGCGCCGCCACAGCAACAGGTGGTGGATATCTCATCTATACAACGTTATCGCGAAGTACAGCCAGCCATCGCTTGCCCGCAATGTGGTTCTGTCGATACTCAACTGGTCAGCCAGTTTGGATCAACTGCCTGCAAGGCTCTGTATAAATGCCGGGCTTGTCTGGAGCCTTTTGATTACTTCAAACCGCACTGAGCGAATAATAAGAATAAAAGGAGACGACAATACATGAGCAAATTTTACCCACTGACAGTCAGCCAGATACAGCCAGAAACCCGCGATGCCGTGGTCTTGAGTTTTGCCGTGCCAGCTGATCTGCAGGCGCAGTTTGCCTATCGTGAAGGACAGCATCTGACCTTGCGTGCCAAGATAGCGGGCGAGGATGTACGGCGCTCGTACTCAATTTGTTCTGCTGTCCAGGATGGGCAATTGCGGGTTGCCATTAAGCGCGTGCAGGGTGGTGCATTTTCCAACTGGGTGCATGACAGCTTGCGCACAGGCATGGATATCGAAGTCATGCCTGCCATGGGGCATTTCAATCTGCCGCTGGCTGTTGAACATGAAAAGCACTATCTGGCATTTGCAGCGGGCAGTGGCATCACGCCTTTGCTGTCCATCATCAAGACTGCACTACAGACAGAACCACACAGCAAATTTACCCTGGTGTATGGCAACCGGGCATCATCTACAGTCATGTTCAAGGAAGAACTGGCAGCGTTGAAAGACAGCTATTTGCAACGCCTGAACCTGATCTACATCATGAGCCGTGAGCAGCAGGATATAGATTTGTTTAATGGCCGCATCACTGCTGAGAAATGCCTGAATCTGTTTGATCGGTGGATACGCATAGACGACATGGATGCCGCCTTCATCTGCGGGCCGGAAGAAATGATGCATGCCGTCAGCGCTGCCTTGCAACAGCGTGGCATGCCCAAGGAGCATATTAAAGTCGAATTGTTTGCCGCCAGCATACCGGCGCACCGGCATGTCGCCAGCGCCAAGCCTTTGCCAGGCAAGTCATCCTGTGCCGTGACGATTATCATGGATGGTCATCACACCCATTTCGACATGGAAAAAGACAAGGAATCTGTACTGGATGCCGCCCTGAAGCTGGGGCATGATATGCGTTATTCCTGCAAGGGCGGTGTTTGTTCTACCTGTCGTTCCAAAGTCGTGGAAGGCAAGGTCGATATGGACAGGAATTACGCCCTCGAAGATTATGAAGTGGCACGTGGATTCGTGCTGACCTGCCAGAGTTTCCCGGTCAGCGATACCCTGACCCTGGATTTTGATAGCGAGAATTGAATGGACTATTCCCACATCCTGTTTCACATCAGTGAGGGCATTGCCCACCTGACCCTGAACCGCCCTGAAAAACTCAATAGTTTTAACGTTGCCATGCATCTGGAAATACAGGATGCACTGGCCACCTTGCGGGCTGATGCTTCAGTGCGCGTCATGGTATTAACCGGTGCCGGGCGCGGCTTTTGCGCAGGCCAGGATTTATCTGATCGTGCAGTCAGTGCCGATGGCGCACCACCTGATTTGGGCGCATCTGTAGAAAAATACTATGCGCCTTTGGTACTGGCCTTGCGCGCCTTGCCCATCCCGGTTATTTGCGCAGTGAATGGTGTAGCAGCCGGTGCCGGTGCCAACCTGCCTCTGGCCTGCGATATCGTATTGGCTGCACGTTCAGCCAGTTTTGTTGAAGTCTTTTGCAAGCTGGGTCTGATACCAGATACTGGCGGCACTTATTTCTTGCCACGTGCCCTTGGTACTGCCAGAGCCATGGGCGCAGCCATGTTGGGTGGCAAAATCAGTGCTGAGCAGGCAGAGCAATGGGGCCTGATCTGGAAGTGTGTGGATGATGATCAATTGCAGGCTGAAGCCATGGCTTTGGCCACACATTTTGCGTCTGCTCCGACCAAGGGTTTGGCTTTCACCAAGCAGGCAATCTATGCCAGCCCGCAACATACTCTGGAACAGCAATTGATATTGGAAACCAATATGATGCGTGAACTGGGGCAAAGCCAGGACTATCGTGAAGGTGTAGCTGCATTTGTAGAGAAGCGCGCACCAAAGTTTGTTGGCAAGTAAGTTTGATCGGCATAAGGAAAAGCATAGATGAGCACAGAGGCCAGCGAAGTAAATAAGCAAGTCGTCAAAGACAGCCAGCGCATGGCAGAACTCACTGCCGCCGCCATGTTCGCCAGCGATGCCGCAACGCGCGGTCTGGATATGCAGATAACTCATGTGGCTGAAGGGACATCAACACTCAGCATGCTGATCAAATCTAATATGCTGAACGGACACAAGACTTGTCACGGCGGTTATCTGTTTACCCTCGCCGACAGTGCATTTGCCTTTGCCTGCAATAGTCGTAATCAGGTAACTGTTGCTGCCGGATGCAGCATAGAATTCCTGTCTCCAGGATGCGAAGGTGACGTCATTACTGCGACGGCGACAGAACAATCACTGACTGGCCGCACCGGCATTTACGATGTGCGTCTGACTAATCAGCATGGTCAATTGATCGCGCTGTTCCGCGGCAAGTCGCATAAGCTGAATGCGGAAGTTGTACCGGGTCTGGTATTGCAGGGAAACGCAATTCCAAATTGAACTTGTGTTTAGCCATCAATCATAGAAACGAAATCAGGATAAGTGAGCGGGAGACAAAACATGGCAGACAACACAGACAGAAAAACAGCGGTGGGTTTGGACGCGATAGAAACAGCAAGCAAGGACGAACTTCAGGCCCTGCAATTGCAGCGACTGAAGTGGACTTTGCAACACGTGTATGACAACGTTCCGCATTACCGCACCAGTTTTGATGCAGCGGGCGTACACCCAGATGATTTGAAAACCCTGGCCGACCTGGCGAAATTCCCTTTCACAGGCAAGAAGGATTTGCGCGACAACTATCCCTTTGGCATGTTTGCCGTACCGCGTGAAAAAGTGGTGAGAGTCCATGCATCCAGCGGCACCACAGGCAAACCAACCGTGGTTGGTTATACGCAAAAAGACATTGATAACTGGGCGGACCTGGTGGCGCGCTCTATCCGTGCGGCCGGTGGCCGTGCGGGGGATATCGTGCAAGTCTCTTACGGTTATGGCCTGTTCACTGGTGGCCTGGGTGCGCATTATGGTGCAGAGCGACTGGGTTGTACGGTCATCCCCATGTCTGGTGGTCAGACAGAAAAACAAGTGCAACTGATACAGGATTTCCAGCCATCCATCATCATGGTCACGCCTTCTTATATGCTTAATATCATAGAAGAAATGACGCGCCAGGGCATAGATGCCGCTAACACCTCTTTACGTATAGGTATTTTCGGTGCCGAGCCGTGGACCGATGCCATGCGCAGTGAAATCGAAACACGGGCAGGTATTGATGCCGTTGATATCTACGGCTTGTCAGAAGTCATGGGGCCAGGTGTCGCCAGTGAATGTATAGAAAGCAAAGATGGTCCGGTGATATGGGAAGACCATTTTTATCCAGAGATTATCAATCCTGAAACTGGCGAAGTCTTGCCCGATGGAGAAGAAGGCGAGTTGGTGTTTACCTCACTGAGCAAGGAAGCTTTTCCTGTCATACGCTATCGTACCCGCGACCTGACACGCTTACTGCCACCGACTTCAAGATCCATGCGTCGCATGGGCAAGATCACTGGCCGTTCTGACGACATGCTCATCATCCGTGGTGTGAATTTGTTCCCCACGCAAGTTGAAGAGCTGATACTCAAACACCCGCAACTGGCACCGCAATATCAACTGGTAGTGACGCGTGAAGGTCATATGGACAAGCTAGCTATCGTGGCGGAATTGCGGCCTGAAGTATCAGGCACTTTGTCAGAGCAGGATGTGAAGCAATTGCACCAACAGCTAGAGCATCATATCAAAACCTTTATCGGTGTCAGTTGCCATGTCAGCATACTGCCCGCCAACAGCATAGAGCGCACCATGGTCGGCAAGGCCAGGCGTGTAGTGGACAATCGTAAAAAGGCTTGAGTAATTGAGTAAGCCAGTCAAAAATAAGAGACAAAGGAAAGAAAATGGAAGCATGGATATGCGACGCTGTCAGGACCCCATTCGCGCGTTACGGTGGCGCCATGGCCAGCATACGTACTGATGATCTGGCAGCCTTGCCGATCAAGGCATTGATAGAGCGTAATGCTGGCGTAGACTGGAAAATGCTTGATGACGTGTACTACGGTTGCGCCAACCAGGCCGGTGAAGATAATCGTAATGTCGGTCGTATGGCAGCGCTGCTGGCTGGCTTGCCGGTAGATGTGCCAGCCAATACCATCAACCGTTTGTGTGGCTCCAGCCTGGATGCCATAGGCATAGGCGGGCGTGCCATTAAATCGGGTGAAGCATCACTGATTATTGCTGGCGGCGTGGAAAGCATGACGCGCGCGCCCTTTGTCATGGCCAAGGCCGACAGTGCTTTCTCACGCGCTGCGAAGATAGAAGATACGACGATAGGCTGGCGTTTTGTGAATGCCTTGATGAAGGCAAAATACGGCATAGATTCCATGCCCGAAACCGCAGAAAACGTCGCTGAGCAATTTGGTATTAACCGTGCGGACCAAGATGCCTTTGCCCTGCGCAGCCAGCAACGCTGGGCAGCAGCCAACGCTGCCGGTTTTTTCACCGGGGAAATTATCCCCGTCAGCATCCCGCAAAAAAAGGGTGACGCCATTTTGTTCGCCACCGATGAACATCCACGTCCAGATACAGATATCGCCATGCTGTCCCGCTTGAAAGGCGTGGTCAAACCAGATGGCACAGTCACGGCCGGTAATGCATCTGGCGTCAATGACGGTGCTTGCGCTTTATTGCTGGCATCCGACGCTGCAGTAAAACAGCATGGCCTGACACCACGTGCCCGTATCGTTGGCATGGCGACAGCAGGTCTGGCTCCGCGCATCATGGGCTTTGGCCCTTCACCGGCAACCCGTAAATTGTTGGCGCAGACAGGTTTGAATCTGGCACAGATGGACGTCATAGAACTTAATGAAGCCTTTGCGGCACAAGGTCTGGCGGTCACGCGTGATCTTGGCCTGACTGATGATGCCGCGCATGTCAATCCAAATGGCGGTGCAATCGCGATAGGCCATCCATTGGGCGCATCCGGTGCGCGTCTGGTGACCACAGCACTGAACCAACTGGAACGCATCAATGGCCGTTACGCTCTGTGCACCATGTGCATAGGTGTAGGACAGGGTATTGCGTTGATTATAGAACGTGCCTGAAGACAGGAGCGTGGCATGAGCATATATGCAATCGATGGTCTGATACCGGTGGTGCACCCCAGCGCCTATGTGCATCCCAGCGCCACGCTGATAGGCGACGTGATCGTCGGGCCTGGCTGTTATATAGGCCCGTCTGCCAGCCTGCGTGGTGATTTTGGCCGCATTGTTCTGGAAGAAGGCGCGAATGTGCAGGATACCTGTGTCATCCATGGCTTCCCCGATAGCGACACCGTGGTGGAGCAGGATGGGCATATCGGCCATGGCGCAGTATTGCACGGCTGCCGCATAGGTAAAAACGCCATGGTGGGCATGAATGCTGTGGTCATGGACAAGGCAGTCGTTGGTGAATCATCCATCGTCGCTGCCATGTCCTTTGTCAAGGCCGGGATGGATGTACCGCCACGCAGCCTGGTCATGGGTGCGCCTGCTCGTATCGCACGTGTTTTGCGTGATGAAGAAATCGCCTGGAAGACTGAAGGCACGGCGCAATATCATGCACTGACCAGACGATCACTCGCCAGCATGCAGGAAGTGGAAGCGCTGACTGCCGTCGAAGAAAATCGCCCACGCATTGCGCTGGCAGCAGGTTTGCCGACATATAGCACCAAGTCCTGATTCTGAATATCTGATTATTTAAGAGAGTAATCCATGAAAATTTTGCAAAGCTGGGTAGGCGGTGTATGGACTGGTGCAGAACCCCAACAAGTCTTGCATAGCGCCATTGATGGCAGCGCGATTTACGCCAGTCATGCCGAAGCCCTGGACTTTGGTGCAGCGCTGAATTATGCAAGACAGACTGGCCTGAAAAATTTGCTGGCACTGGACTTCCAAAAACGTGCTTCTATTTTGCGCACCCTGGCCAAGTACCTGACTGAACACAAGGAAGAGCTATACGCCATTTCATCCTACACTGGCGCAACGCGTAGCGATAGCTGGATAGATATAGAAGGTGGTGCAGGTACCGTATTTGCCTACGCCAGCATAGGCACGAATGAATTCCCGTCCGGGAATGTAGTGCACGAAGGCCCGGCCATACCCTTGGGCAAACAGGGGCATTTTTCTGGTACGCATATCCTGGTGCCGCGTCAGGGTGTGGCAGTGCATATCAATGCCTTCAATTTTCCGGTCTGGGGTTTATTGGAAAAATTTGCACCCAGTTTTTTGGCAGGCATGCCATGCATAGTCAAACCGGCGACTGCGACCTCGTATCTGACCGAGGCACTAGTCAGGCAAATTCATGCGAGTGGCTTGTTGCCTGAAGGTAGTTTGCAATTGGTTATTGGCTCCACTGGCAATTTGCTCGATCTGTTGGAAGAAACTGATGTCGTCACCTTCACCGGTTCTGCGGCAACGGCAGCGCAGTTGAAGGTGCATCCGAATATCGTGCGCCGTGCCATCCCCTTCAATGCCGAAGCTGACTCACTGAATTGCGCGATACTCGGGCCGGATGTGGTGGCTGGTGATGACGAGCTGGATTTGTACGTCAAAGAAGTGGTGCGTGAAATGACTGCCAAGGCCGGGCAAAAATGCACGGCCATACGCAGGGCCATGGTGCCCGCTGCACAACTGGATGTGGTGGCTGAAAAAATACGCGCGAGACTGGAAAAAACCATCGTCGGTGATCCACGTCTTGATGGTGTGCGTATGGGGCCGCTGGCCAGTCGCGCCCAGCAGCATGATGTACTCGCCAGCATTGAGCAACTGGCAGCGGGCAATCAAATCATCTGCGGTGGCACTGTGCCTGTGCAAATGCAGGGTGAAGGGCTGGAGCAGGGCGCTTTTGTCTCACCGACCCTGATCGTCTGCCGCCATCCTATGGAAAATTCAGCAGTACATGAGATTGAAGCCTTTGGCCCGGTAACTACCCTGATGCCTTACCAGGACATGCAGGAAGCCCTGACACTGGCAGCAAAGGGTAACGGCAGCCTGGTAGCTACCCTGGTCACCAAAGACCCGTATATCGCTACCATGGCGATACCACATATGGCGGCACGGCATGGTCGCTTGATGATATTGAATGCCGAGTCAGCGCCAGAATCAACCGGCCATGGTTCGCCTTTGCCGCAATTGAAGCATGGCGGTCCTGGTCGTGCTGGTGGTGGTGAAGAACTGGGTGGCAGCCGGGCAGTCAAACATTATCTGCAAAGAGCTGCCGTACAGGGTTCACCCACCATGCTGGCAGCAGTGACAGCAGAGCATGTACGGGGTGCGGTTGTGCTGGAATCCGACATCCATCCTTTCCGCCGCTATTTTGAAGACTTGCAAATCGGTATGTCCTTGCTGACACACAGGCGGACTGTCAGCGAAGCCGATATCGTTGCCTTTGGCGGCTTGTCTGGTGACTTTTTCTACATGCATTTCGATGAGATCGCTGCCAAAGAAAGCCCTTTCGGCAAGCGTATTGCGCATGGTTATTTCGTATTGTCAGCGGCGGCCGGTTTATTTGTGTCTCCTGCACCTGGTCCCGTCCTGGCCAACTATGGCCTCGACACCCTGCGCTTCATCAAGCCGGTAGGCATAGGTGACACCATACGCGCACGCCTGACCTGCAAGCGCAAGATAGACAGGCAAAAGAAAGATGTCAAAGGCGTGGGGCAGGGCGTTGTGGCATGGGATGTGGAAGTGACTAATCAGGACAATGAACTGGTAGCGTCCTATGATATTTTGACACTGGTAGCTAAAAAAGCGGATTGAATTTCCCCGCCATTGCAGGGTATTGTTTGAATCTTAATTAAATTGCTTTAAGATTAATTGACTGGCTTGCGTTCTCTACTTGAACGCAAGCCAGTGTTACTTTTCAGTATATGGTTTTGTCAATATTCTTCAAATGCAGACCTCTGGCCGCCGGATTAACTTCTAATTTCTCCTCGATCTGATACTATTTCTGTAATACCCAAGTTCTAAAAATCGTCCAACCTCAATTTAATTTCATCCCATGGAAATGTTCGTTACCAATGACGAAGTAGAGCAATGGGAACGCGAATTGCCTGGTTTGCGAGGTATGGAATTATTGAATATGCAGTTATGTCTGGCCTGGCATCTGCGCCAGCGTGACTCTGCCAGAGCTTTGCATCTGGCGCAAACGGCAGAGTATCTGCTGAACGATTTCTTTCCTGATCATCTTGATACAGATTCAGGCAGTGAGCAATTCAGGCTCATGCGGTCCAGGTTGGTGCTGGTCAGGGCTGAGGCTGCCTGGTTATACGGCGAGTTCGATAAATCAGCCCAGTTATCAAACCTGGCTTTGCAACTGGTTGCAGATGGTGCATCTGCCGAGGCTGCTTGTTGCACTGCAGATGCACGTTTTTTGCTCGCCTGTGTTGGCTTGCAAAAAGGCGAAGTACCGGTAGTTGAATTTGAGATCGGGCAGGCCATGCAGTTTGCCCGCCAGGCCAAGGACTATATGCGCGAGGTGGCAGCAGAATCCTTGCTGGCAAATCAACTGGTATTGCGCAATCTACCTTTAGCGTTGGAGCGTTGGGGCGAAAGCCGCAATCCCGAAAGCCAGAGCACAGATCTTTTCCTGCGCAGTTATATCAACGAATTTTTGATGTATACCTACTCCCTCACCAGTGACTTTGGTGAGTCAGCTGCGCGTGGCATACAGGTATTTGAATTTGCCCGGAATTACGGGCAAAAGCGTCGCATGATCAATGTCGCCAGCAATGTTGGCGATGCCTTCAACAGCATGAGTGATCATCAGTCAGCATTGCAATGGATACAGGATGGCCTGGATCTGGCCAGGACTGCCGGCTGGCCCAACAGCATTGCCAGTTGCCTGATACAAATGTCCGAGACTTTGCGCAGGCTGGGGCGCCTGGAAGCGGCCAAAGAGATGCTGGAAAATGCACTCCCCATGCTGGTTCATGTGGTCGGTTCACGTTCGCATTTGTTAGCCCTGCGTTACCTGGGAGATTTGTCGCTGGACATGGGGGATTATGCGACAGCCCTGAAGAGCTTCTTTGAGCTGATTTCCTGGGCAGATAAAAAAAATCATCTGGATTTTCGTATAGGGTCACGCCGTGGCTATGCAAATGCCTTGTCCATGCAAGGGCAGGCCAAGGCAGCTTTGGCGGCTGCGCTGGAGGCGCTGGCTCTGGCACGGCAGAGCACCGACAGTTACCGGCATATAGAAGTCTTGCGTGTACTTGCTGCACTGTATATGCGCCATAGCTTGCCTGAACCGGCAGAAATGCAGGCCGCCAGCGCGCCCTTGCATTATTTGCGCATGGCGCTGGATCTGGCTGGACATATCAGTGGCTTTACTGTACCTGCCGACCTGTATGAAGAAATAGCCCAAGCCTACGCCAACGCCGGCAATTTTCGTGAAGCCTATGAATTTGGTCAGCTTGCCCTGGCCGCCCGTGAAAAAAGCCATAACCGGGCGTCTGCCAATCGCCTGAATGCCATGCAGCTCAGCCAGCAGACCGAACGCATGAAGGCAGAAAGCGAACACCTGCGTCAATTGGCAGCAGCTGAAGCCCAGCGTGCTGAAGTCTTGCAACAAACCAGCGTCGTGCTGGAAAAACTGGGAACCATAGGACAGGAAATTACCGCCAGCCTTGATGCGGCAGCAGTCTTTGAGGCATTGAATCGCCATGTGCATGATTTATTGCATGTGACTGCCTTTGTCATCTACATGATGGATGACGACCAGCAAAGCATGACCTCAGCCTTTGGCGTTGAAAATGGCATACCGATAGAACCAGATACCGTCTATATGTCCAGCCCGGTGTCTAATTCCATACGCTGCGTGAAAGAGCGCCGCGAAGTTGCCATAGAGCTGGCCGCCGAAGATGAATTGCCTGGACTGATACCCGGCACGGAAATGGTACACAGCATGTTATTTGCCCCGTTGATTATTGGCGATAGAATATTGGGGGCAATGACCATACAATCGTCGCGTCAGCATGTATATGGCGACAGAGAGCGGATGATTTTCCGTTCGCTATGCGCTTATGGTGCGATTGCCCTGGGCAATGCTGACGCGTATATGCGTTTGCAAAAAACCCAGGAGCATTTGCTGGCGCAGGAAAAACTGGCCGCCCTGGGTTCACTGGTTGCAGGTGTTGCACATGAACTCAATACTCCCATAGGTAATTGCCTGCTGGTTGCCAGTACCTTGCAGGATGGCAGTCGCTATCTGAGCAGCAAGCTGGCAGGGCAAACCTTGCGGCGTTCCGACTTGAATAATTTTTGTGAAGAAGTCAAAACCTCATCAGAGATACTGATGCGTGGATTGAGTAGCGCAGCGACCCTGGTCAGCAGTTTCAAGCAGGTGGCTGTAGACCGCACTTCTGAGCATAGACGCAGCTTTGATCTGCGCCAGGTTTTGCACGACATCATTGCCACCCTGAATATACGCATCACTCAAACCGGGCACAGCATACAAGTGAATGTGCCGTATAACATCCATATGGATAGCTACCCGGGCTCTCTGGGGCAGGTGATCAGCAATCTGGTGGAAAACTCCATCCTGCACGCCTTTGATAAAAGACAGGCAGGCCATATGGATATCAACGTCACCCTGGTGGATGCACAGCGTGTGCTGATTGCATTCAGTGATGATGGCGCGGGCATACCTGAAGAAAATCAAAAGCGGATTTTTGACCCCTTTTTTACTACCAAACTGGGTCAGGGCGGCAGTGGCCTGGGATTGAATATTTGCTACAACATTACTACCTCGATTTTGCACGGACAACTCAGCGTCAAAAGCAGTCTTGGAGCAGGAACCAGTTTTTATCTGGATTTACCTCTCGTTGTATGAACTCGCTGCATCAGTTTGCAGCTTGAGTTTTATAGGTGGTTTCAGTATTGAATTTATAAAATAATCAGAATTGCAGAAAACAGCATGCACAAATTTGGAATTTTAGAAAAAGCAGTCGCTTGAATTTGATCCTTGTCAAGCATCCTTTTTTTGTTGCACTTACTTGAAAATCCGGTCGAATTCACCTATTGTGCAATGCACCAATAATAACAAGGTACACAATTGGCTAATCAACATACTAAAAGCAGCCTTGCAGGCTTGACCCTGGCTGCTGTCGGCATCGTCTATGGCGATATAGGTACTAGTCCTCTTTATACGATGAAAGAGGTGTTTTCAAAAGAGCATGGTCTTCCCCTGAATGAGGCGAATATTTTCGGTATCGTCTCATTAATAGTCTGGGGACTCATCATCATCGTTTCCCTCAAGTACGTTACCCTGGTTCTCAGAGCGGACAATCGTGGCGAAGGCGGTATCATGGCCTTGACTGCACTCGCACTGGAGTCTGTCAGCAAAAATTCCCGTCTGTATTTCCCGTTGACCGTGCTTGGTTTGTTTGGCGCATCGCTGTTTTATGGTGATGGCGTGATTACCCCGGCCATGTCGGTCTTGTCGGCAATGGAGGGTATAGAGGTGGCAACGCCCAGCTTCAAGCCTGTGGTTGTGCCGATTACCCTGATCGTACTGATTTGTCTGTATGCGGTACAAAGCAAGGGCACTGCCGGTATAGGTAAATTATTTGGCCCCATCATGATATTGTGGTTCAGTGTGCTGGCGATCATGGGGCTGTACAACATCCTGCGCCTGCCCGCCATCTTGGGTGCATTCAATCCCTGGCACGCTCTGGTGTTTTTGAATGAACATCGCTGGATTGCCTTTATCGCACTCGGTGCAGTTGTACTGGCCTTTACTGGTTCTGAAGCCTTGTATGCCGACATGGGGCATTTCGGTTCCAAACCCATACGTTCAGCCTGGTTCTTTATCGTCTTCCCGTCACTGACTTTGAATTATCTGGGGCAGGGCGCTTTGCTGGTCATGAATCCTGCCGCTGTAGAAAACCCGTTTTATAATCAACTGGGGGCCTGGAGTATTTACCCGCTGGTGATCTTGTCTACTGTTGCTGCAGTGATTGCCTCGCAATCGACTATATCCGGCACGTTCTCCATGACCAAGCAGGCGATTTCTCTTGGATTCTTGCCACGGATGGAGATTGTTCATACTTCATCCAAAGAAATCGGCCAGATCTACATCCCCGTGGTTAACTGGATGCAGCTTGCGGTCGTCGTGGGCGCAGTCGTAGGATTTGGTTCTTCTTCGAACCTGGCTTCAGCTTATGGCATTGCCAATACTGGCACCATGCTGGTGACCTCGCTGTTGACCTTCTTCGTCATTCGTTATGGCTGGAAATACAATCTTTATCTCTGTATCCTGGCGACGGGTTTCTTTCTGACGATAGATATTTCCCTGTTCTCGGCGAATGCATTGAAGTTCTTCCACGGCGGTTATTTCCCTATCTTGCTGGGTCTGGTGATCTTTACCGTCATGCTGACCTGGAAACGTGGCCGTGAGCTGGTGTTCGATAACCTGAAAAGACATGCAATTCCACTGGAAGATTTCCTTGAGTCGCTGTTCGTCTCCCCACCAGGACGGGTTGCCGGTACTGCAGTCTTCCTGCGCGGCGAGGCTGATGGCGTGCCACATGCGCTGTTGCATAATCTTTCACATAACAAGATTCTGCATGAGCGCGTGATTTTCCTGACTCTGCATAATCGCGATATACCCTGGGTACCTTTCTCTGAAAGAATCAAGGTCGTCGATCTGGGTAATGCCTGTTTTCAGATTGATGTCTATTATGGCTTCAAGAATGAACCAGATATTCCGAATGCTCTGGCGCTGTGCGCTCCGTATGGCCTGACGTTTGAGCCTTTGGAGACTTCATACTTTATATCTCGCCAGACCATCATCTCCAGTCCTGGTAGCGGCATGGCCGCCTGGCGTGAGAGCATTTTTGTGGCCATGTCCCGTATTGCCCGCGATGCGGCGGACTTTTACCAGATACCCAGCAACCGGGTCATAGAGGTGGGGTCACAAGTGGAAATCTAAAAACTTGGCGCAGGCGCTTATCAAATCAAAATGCCTGTGCTATACTCTCGGTCTTTCGCGGCTGTAGCTCAGCTGGATAGAGTACTTGGCTACGAACCAAGGGGTCGTGGGTTCGATTCCTGCCAGCCGCACCAGATTCAAGGGACTAGATGCAAATCTAGTCCCTTTTGTCTTTTTGGGTTTGGGTAAAACTGTTTTAACAGCGTTTTAGTGCCCGATTTAATGCAGACTCAGACAGAAGTGCGGTCTTCTCGCAGCATCTTGCTGAATAGTTCTGTGAAATACTTTTTTCAGTTTGTGCCATTGGATTCAAATTTAGAGGGAAAACTGGGTTAAGAGCGTTGATTTTATTCAAATTTAAAATAATCTAAGCCCTGGGGCTTTTCATTTTGCCTGAATGTCGCTATAATCTTGTTTTTCGCGGCTGTAGCTCAGCTGGATAGAGTACTTGGCTACGAACCAAGGGGTCGTGGGTTCGATTCCTGCCAGCCGCACCAGATTCAAGGGACTAGATGCAAATCTAGTCCCTTTTGTCTTTTTGGTGAGCGAAACTAACGATAGAAATATTTAGTCTTGATCTGCAACATTGCTGCAGATGATTGATGCTTTGTTAGCTCGCGAGTATCAGTTCGCGTATATTCCAGCCCTCAGGGGCTGCCTGGTTGAGGGCGCTGCGCTTGACTTGCTGGTCTGGTATTTCTTCTGTCATGGACTGAATCAGGCGCTGCAGTTGTGCTGCATCCGGCAAGACCGTGCCCAGGAAAATCACCTGATCGCGATGCTGTATCAGGATGGTGGGGAAGTTTTCTATATCCACTTCATCCACCAGATGCGCCTGATCTTCTATATCTATCCAGGCAAAGCATTTGTCCGGATGCTTGCTCATCAGTTCATCAAAGGATGGTTTGTAGAAATTGCAGGTGTCGCACCAGGCAGCACACAGGCAGGCGACTAGCCAGTCTTTATTTGCCAGTTCAGCCTTTACTGAGGAAATGTCTTCGGTATTCATTGTCGAGTTCATCATGCAATTTTAAACGAAGTGATGATTTAAGGCGTGGCTAAGGTGCGAGGTATTGCAAAGAGAAAGAGCCAGCCGTGAAATCGATGGAACACGGTAAAATACGCACATGACCAGAATTTTAGCAATTGAAACCTCAACTGAACTCGCTACCACAGCCATATTGACTGATAGCGGCATATTCATCCGCGAACTCAGCGGCGTACAAACACATTCCCAGGGTATTTTGCCTGCCATACAAGCACTTCTTGTAGAGGCCGGTGTGCGCTTGCAGGATTGTGATGCGATTGCCTTTGGCTGTGGCCCCGGTGCTTTTACCGGCATACGTACAGCTTGCGGCATCGTACAGGGACTGGCCTATGGTGCTGACCTGCCAGTCGTGCCAGTGGTGAGCTTGCTAGCCATGGCTGAAGCCGCGCGTGAGCAAGTTGCAGCAAATGAATTTTTCTGCATACTTGATGCACGCATGAATGAAGTGTATTGGGCGCAATATCGTTTTGATGATGCGGGCTGGGTAGAGGTAAGTGCACCTGCCTTGACAGGATTGGCGTCAGCATTGGCTGCCATTACGTTGGAAAATCCACATCTGGTACTGGGTAATGGTGTGGTCTTGCCAGAGCTGGAGCAGGCGCGATATCCAAGTCTTCTATGCATGCCCCATGCAAGACAAGTTGGCATACTGGGGCGACTGGATTTTGTTGCTGGTCATAGCCTGCCGGCAGATCAGGCGCAGCCTTTGTATCTGCGCAATAAGATTGCCCTCACTACTGCTGAGCGCGAGCAAGTCAAACTCCAGACTGCCAAAGCGCCAACGTAATGGAATTGGCTATGGATTTAAAATTGATCATACCGCATTATTGCAAGCTGGGATTTGCAGATGTAGACCGCATGCTCAGCATAGAAGAGCGGGTGTATACCCATCCCTGGTCACGTGGGAACTTTACTGATTCTCTTTCCAGTGGCTATGAAGCTTTTGGTTTCAGAAATACAGAACTGGATTTGTTTGCCTACTTTGTCGTCATGCCGATACTGGATGAATTGCATCTGCTTAATTTCGCAGTGGACCTGCCATGTCAGGGACAGGGCTACGCAAAATTATTGATGGACAAATTATTCGCCTACACCACTGAACATGCTCATGCCTCGATTTTGCTGGAGGTAAGACGCAGCAATACACGTGCCATTTCTGTATATGAAGGAGCGGGATTTGCAGCGATCGGTGTGCGTAAAGGGTATTATCCGGCGCATGATAATCAGCGCGAAGATGCAATAGTGATGCGGAGATATGTTGATGCAGACGTTTGATACTCACAACCGGCAAAGAGCCTTGCATGAACTGGGTTTGGGCCCGATGTGGTTATTGCGGGCCGCAGAACCTGCTATGCCTGTGGCAGTAGCAGAAGCACAGGCTGAGCCCACTCCTGAACCTGTCCCTGTTCCACCGCAGACGATGACAAGTGCAGTCTCTCCGGTGAATTCAGCCTGGTCAGAGCCTGAAATTGAGCAAACAAAAAACTTGCCGCAAGTGCAGCCAGTAGCGCCAGTTGTTGAGCGTGTGCCTGAGCCAGATGCCTGGTTGGCGAACGAAATCCCAGTTGATATGCCTGCAAACGAGGTGCAGCAAATCAGCCGTGAACCTGCAATTGCCTCCATGTCCTGGGATGAATTGCAACCCGTGGTAGAAAGTTGCCGTCAGTGCGGTTTATGTCATGGCAGGAAAAAAGCTGTATTTGGCACTGGTGACAAACAGGCTAAATGGCTGTTTGTTGGCGAGGGGCCTGGCTATAACGAGAACCTGCAAGGCTTGCCGTTTGTGGGGGCAGCCGGACAGTTGCTTGACAATATGCTCAAGTCACTTGGTGTGCCACGTGGGGAGCAAAGCTATATTGCCAATATTGTCAAGTGCCGTCCAACTGACGCACAAGGCAAGGACAGGCCGCCGACTGCGGATGAAATTGCTGCTTGCCTGCCATATCTGCACAGACAGATAGACTTGATCAAACCGCAAATTATTGTCGCTCTGGGAAAAACTGCTGCAGTATCCTTATTGGGCCTGGATCTGGAAACACCTGTCGGGCAATTGCGCGGCAAGGTGCAGCAATTCAAGGGCATACCTGTAGTGGCAACTTATCATCCGGCCTATCTTTTGCGCAAGCCTGCAGACAAAGCCAAAGCCTGGGCAGATTTGTGCCTGGCCATTAAAGCGCTTCCGGCAAGTTGAAGCATATGGGGAGCGCGCAAGCTGCATTTCATCGCCAGTGGCAGCATCTCCATCATCCTCATGTACGGGCATTGGCCTGGATGCTGACTGCGCCGGGTTTGCTGGATGGGCACGACGCTCTCTGGCAAGGTACACTGGCGACCGCAGCATACACAGATATGCAAGCTTTGCCGCAATGGCTGGCTGAACTTGACAGCAATCCTGAACCCTTGCTTGATCTTTTGCGGCGCCATCCGTCGCGCCGCTTGGGTCTGTATGCTGAACGGCTTTATGAATTCTATTTGAATGCCCATGGCTTGTTGCATACGCATGGTCTGCAAGTGCATGACAAAGGCGCGGGCACTATAGGCGAGTTTGATTTCCTGTTGCAGACCAATACCGGATTGCAGCATCTGGAACTGGCGACAAAATTCTATTTATATCATGCAGATGCGACTAGCTCTCCGGATTTATATGCATATCTAGGCCCCAATCTGGCTGATAGTCTTGGTGCCAAACTGCACAAGATATTAGGGCAACAATTGCTATTAGCACGGCATCCGTTGGCACAACAAGTTTTACCGCAAGCTGTGCACAGTGCGCAGGCACTGGTTTTGGGCTGGTTGTTTTATCGCGATGAAAAAATAGTTGATTCCTTCATTGCTGATTATGGCCATATGGCTGGTCTGGCAACAGATCATTACCGCGGTGCGATATGGACGCAAGCAGAAGTGCAGGCACTGGATTTCGAATGTGCTTTGCTATTGGACAGGCTGGACTGGCTGGCACCAGCTCAGGTCGGCAAGGGGATGGCGCTGGATAAGGATACTGTCCTGAATAGCATGCACACCTATTTTACCAATGCCCATACACCGCTCATGCTGGCACTGATGCAGGAAGGTCAGGATGGCCTGGAAGTGATGCAGGAATATCGCAGGGGCATGGTGGTGCCCGATGACTGGTTTGAAGAGGCTGACGCCGTCAAACTGAAGCGCGCACTATAATCGCTGGCACGCGCCTCTTGGCTTCTTGATATGCGCCTCATCAGGCGCACTCTCTTCGCACTCTATTGGATTAATGCTTGTGCTCGCCTATCAGTGCCAGTGAGTCGTGTTCACGCTGATTGGCCGCATGTTTGCGCATCACGCCATAGATGGTGCTGGACACAAACAAACCAAACAATACGATGATGACCATGATATCTATCTTCATGGAGTTGAGCAGAGTGTAAAGCGCAAGCATGGTCAGGACTGACAGGTTTTCATTGAAATTCTGAACAGAAATGGAATGCCCGGCACTCATCAATACGTGACCACGATGCTGTAACAAGGCATTCATGGGAACCACAAAAAAGCCAGCCAGTGCACCAACCAGTATTAGCAATGGGTAGGCGATCCAGATGGAGTGCACAAAAATCATGGTGATGACTACCAGGCCCATGGCAACGCCCATGGGCATGACATTCAGGGATTTTTTCAATGGCACGAAGCGGGCTGCAGCTACTGCACCCAGTGCCACCCCTATGGCAACTACACCTTGCAGGATGGCGGCCTTGTCCAGCGTCATATGCAGGGATTTTTCAGCCCATTTCAAGACGATAAATTGCAGGGTTGCCGCAGTGCCCCATAGCAGGGTGGTCACACCGAGGGTAATTTGACCCAGTTTATCTTTCCACAGGATGGTCACGCACTCAGCAAATTCTGTTACCAGTTTGGCTGGATTGCGTTGCTGATGCTTGTAACGTGCACCAGTATCCGGAATGCGCATATTGAATAGCGCCGCCGCCGCATAACAGGCTGTGACCACACAAAGTGCTGCTTCAGATGGGGTAGTGATATTGAAGTCGATCAGCGGGAAATCAAAATTGATCAAAGCTGTAGATACTTTGGTATTCACCAGTGCGCCACCAAGTACCGTGCCAAAGATAATGGAAGAGACAGTCAGGCCTTCTATCCAGCCATTTGCTGCGACCAGTTTTTCTGGAGGTAGTAATTCCGTAAGGATGCCATATTTGGCAGGTGAGTATGCAGCAGCACCAAAGCCGACAACAGCATAGGCGATCAAGGGGTGCACATGAAAAAACATCAGGGCACAGCCACCGACTTTAATCATATTCGTGATGAGCATGACTTTGCCCTTGGGCAGGGAGTCAGCAAAGGCACCAACAAAAGGGGCCAGCAAGACATAGGACAATACAAAAAACAACTTCAATAGCGGTGGCATCCAATCGGGAGATTGCATGGACGTCAACAGTGCCATCGCGGCTATCAGTAAGGCATTGTCGGCCAGCGAAGAAAAAAACTGCGCCGCCATGATCGTATAAAAACCGCTCTTCATGCTTTATTCATGCTCTATGTATACCTGCTACAAAATGTCTCTGGCAGCTTTATACCATGAAAATTGTGCGGAATTAGTGAAATAAGGCAAGCTAATTGCTGAATACTGGTTAAAATATCAGTGTTTTTCTGGCTGGTATGCTTGCAGTTTGCGCTATTTTTATACTGCGCATGCCTCTTAAAATTTCCTCAGGTCTGAAGATGGCAAAAGCGAAAACCAATTTTACCTGCACTGAATGTGGTGGTATTGTTAATAAATGGGCTGGGCAGTGCCCGGCTTGCGGGCAATGGAATACTCTCGTCGAAACCATCGTCGAATCAGTCGGCAACCGTTTTAGCGCCAAACCCCAGGGCTTGGCACAATCCGCGCCTGTGTTGAATCTGGCTGAAATTGAGGCGCTGGATGTGCCGCGTTTTGGTACTGGCATCGATGAATTTGACCGCGTGCTGGGTGGCGGGCTGGTAGCCGGCGGCGTAGTGCTGATAGGTGGTGACCCGGGTATTGGTAAGTCGACCTTGTTGTTGCAGGCATTGGCCAACCTGGCACGCATAAAAAAAGTCTTGTATGTCAGTGGTGAAGAATCCGGAGCACAAATCGCCTTGCGTGCCAAGCGTTTATCACTGGATGCCAAAGACTTGCAATTGCAGGCCGAGATACAACTGGAAAAAATCCTCAATACTCTGGCTGAGCATAAGCCCCAGGTTGTGGTCATTGATTCTATTCAGACCATGTATTCTGACGCACTGAGTTCAGCACCAGGTTCAGTCGCTCAGGTGCGTGAGTGCGCCGCCCAGTTAACCCGCGTCGCCAAGACCATGGATATCACCATGATACTGGTTGGTCATGTCACCAAAGAAGGTGCACTGGCCGGTCCGCGCGTACTTGAGCATATCGTCGATACGGTCTTGTATTTTGAGGGCGATACCCATTCCAGTTTCCGTCTGGTGCGGGCGATTAAAAACCGTTTTGGTGCAGTCAATGAACTGGGTGTGTTTGCGATGACTGAAAAAGGTTTGAAAGGTGTCTCCAATCCTTCGGCTTTGTTCCTGTCCCAGCACGATGCCCAGGTGGCTGGCTCTTGCGTGATGGTTACGCAAGAGGGGACGCGGCCCTTGCTGGTAGAGATACAGGCACTGGTTGATAGTTCGCATGCTCCTAATGCGCGCCGCCTGTCCGTCGGTTTGGAGCAAAACCGTCTGGCTATGTTGCTGGCAGTATTGCACAGACATGCAGGCGTGGCGGCGTTCGATCAGGACGTGTTTATCAACGCCGTGGGTGGCGTCAAAATTGCCGAGCCTGCGGCCGATCTGGCCGTGCTGCTGGCGATTAACTCTTCGATGCGCAATAAACCCCTGCCGCGCGGTCTGGTGGTGTTTGGTGAGGTTGGGTTGGCGGGCGAGATACGTCCGGCACCACGTGGGCAGGAGCGCTTGCGTGAAGCCGCCAAGCTGGGCTTTTCCATTGCCATGATCCCGAAATCAAATGCGCCCAAACAAAAAATCGAAGGCCTGACCATCATCGGTGTGGACAGGATAGAAGAAGCCTTATCCAGAATCCGCGATGTGGATAGCGAAATTCAGGATTAGATTTTTGCTGCCTTCAAGTCTTTGACGATAGCCTGGCTGGCCGCGATGCCGCTGCGTACTGCGCCTTCCAGTGTGGCAGGGTAATCGCCTTTGGTGTAGTCGCCTGCCAGGTACAGACCAGCGTAAGCAGTATGATTATCTGGCCTGTCCAGGCCGGGTGTGCAACTGAAGGTGGCACGCTTTTCTGATATGCATTGATGCCATATCGGCTGCGCCAATTCTGGCATGCCCAGGCTTTGTGTCAGTTGTGCGGCGATATCCATCGCCAGCTCATGCCGGTCGATTTCCGTGGCAGCTTGCGAGACACTCACAACCACCGCCAGCAAGCCAGCCTGGTCTGGTTGCAACTGACCACGGTCAAATACATATTGACCCCATTTTTTCTGACCCGCATCGTCAAGCAGGGCCAGCATGGGGCGTGGCAGCTTCACGTTCGGTGCATATTGCAGATAACAGGTAGTGATGGGCTCGTAACTCATTGCAGGCAAGGGGATTGTCTGGTCTTTGGCTGGCAAGGTTGACAGTAACCTGTCTGCATTGGCGAAATCGCAGGCAAGTATGACTGCATCATAGGGGTGCAATTGTACTTCAGCTTGCTTCAGTTCGATTTGCCATTTGCCATCTTCGTTTTGCAAAAGGCCTGTCGCGGTATGTGCAGGCAAAACTTGCCCGCGGTGAGCGCGTACGTAGTCAGCCGCTTTTTTGGGGAGGATACTACTCAGATCCAGCCGCGGTATCAGCATGTCAGAAGCGGCACGTTTCGCCCCAAGGCTATCCCGCAGCACATTTAAAAATACCTGGGCCGAGGCACGTTCTGGCGGCGTATTCAGGGCAGCAATGCAAAGCGGTATCCACATCAAACGGCATAACCGGGGTGTCTGATCAAAGCGATCCAGTAATTCTATGACGCTGCAATCTTCATTCAAGCGCCAGTCCATCCAGCGTGCGGTAGACGAAAACCTGGCCAGCGCCATTTTGTCAGCGAAGCTGAGACCACTGGATTTGATCAGCGCCAGCAATAAGTGCAGCGGGGCAGGCAAGCGTGGGGCAATGAATGACATGCCGTCTTCCAGCGCCGGATAGACCATTTGCAGTGGCAAGTTCAAAAGTGCCGTCCCGGTATCTACACCAACCAGTCGCATAAGACGCAGACTCTGGGTGTAGGCACCCAGCAGAATATGCTGGCCATTGTCCAGTTCTTGCCCATGCACGGTGACGCCACGCGCACGCCCACCCAGATTGCGGCTGGACTCGAATAATGTGACAGTGGCGCCTTGTTGTGCCAGTTCACAGGCAGCCGCGCAACCAGCCCAGCCAGTGCCAATGATGGCGACAGACTTGTTTTTCAGCGCATCTTTTTTAGCCACGGACGTAGGTTTTCCAGGCCAGCCAGAGTTTGCGTATTGGTGTCAGCGAAATGCGCTGATTCAGTACATGGAAGCCGTCACGCTGGATTTCCACCAGCAGGGCGCGATAAATTGCTGCCATGATGAGGCCGGTTCTTTGTGATTTGCGGTCTTCCCGTGGCAGCAGGGCAAAGGCTTCTTCATACAGTTTTTGCGCGCGCTCATACTGGAATTGCATCAGGGTTTCAAATTGCGTGCTATGGCGCGCATTCAGAATATCTGCTGCAGTGACATTAAACTGCTGCAATTCATTGACGGGCAGGTAGATCCTGCCTTTGCGTGCATCCTCACCCACGTCGCGGATGATATTGGTCATCTGGAAAGCCAGGCCCAGCTTTTCCGCAAACTCGCGGGTTTGCGGATTGGTGATGCCAAAAATACTGGCCGACAAAATGCCGACGACGCCAGCGACATGCCAGCAATATTTTTGCAGCGCGTTGAAATCGAGATAGCGGGTCTGGTTCAAGTCCATTTCCATGCCATCGATAATCGCCAGCAGGTGTGCGCCATCAAGCTGGTATTCCGCCATATGGGGCAGCAGAGCCTTGGTTACCGGGTGCGTGGGTTGATTTGCCAGCATGGCCTGGACTTCCTTGCGCCACCAGCCCAGCTTGCTGCGCGCCACCATATCGTCGGTGCTTTCATCGACGACATCATCAACTTCACGGCAAAATGCATACAGGGCGGTAATTGCCCGCCTTCTGGCCTGGGGCAAGAACAAGAAACTATAGTAAAAACTGGAGCCACTTTGTGCAGCTTTTTGCTGGCAATATTCGTCTGGAGACATGCTGAATGAGTAATAAGTGGCGGCTGCTAAAGCCAAAAAAGTAGCTATGTTAACAAACTGTGGCAAAGCTCACAAATCTCTTGCGCCACATTGTCGCTGTGACGGAGGACTTTTCCTTAGTTTACAGTAGAAATGTGAATTTATTATTAATGAAGTAGGGAGTATTCGGTCTGCAGTCAATTTTCTACTGGCTTGGCAAGCTCACCAGCTTTGTATAAGAAGTGTATTTTGATGTCAGGATAGCGCCGTTTTATCGTAACATATTGTAATGAAAACGAAGAACTGCCTTCTTCAGCAGGACTAAACGTATAATAGGCGGCGCATTATAGAGCGATAGAGCACCATGAAAAATCGGTGCGGCTTTTGAAATAATTACTCATTCGGACGAATATCTTGAATAAATCGAAATTTGCAGCATTAGTAGCTGGTGTGGGCATAGTCCTCGCCGGATGTGGTGGCTTTGTATATACAACAGTTGGCGGCACTGTCACCGGTTTGGGTACCGGTGATGTTCTGGTCTTGCGTAACGAAGCCAATTACACCCAGACTTTGACCGCGGATGGTTCTTTCTCATTCAATGTGGCCAGTAATGGCACTTACTCCATCAGCGTGCTGACGCAGCCAAATTCTGTGAACTGTACGGTTGCCAATGGCACAGGAAAAATGTCCAGCGAGTCAGCAGTCAAGAATATTGCCGTAACATGTGTGCCTAATGTCCCTGTTGGCGGCACATTGTCAGGCATGGCTGATACAGGCTCTATCGTACTCGTCAATAATGCATTGACTACTGCAACAGTCACTACCAATGGCGCTTTCCAATTCCCTGCTTATGGCGTGAGTGGTCAGCCTTTTGCGATTACCGTAGGTATCCCGCCAACATCCCAATACTGTACGGTAGCAAACGGTACCGGTACTGTGAACAATGCCAATCCTGCTGCTTCATTGACGGCATTGGTTTCTTGTGTGCCAGCTGTGCCAGTACAATTTACTGTTAATGGCCTGACAGCAGGTACCGTGCTGACAATGGTCAATACTGTGGATGGCTTCGCAGATAAATTCGCAGTCAGTGCGCCGGGTAATTATCAGTTCAACTGGAGCTGGTTGACTGGCAAGCCATTCAACATCACTGTTGATACCCAGCCCACAGGTCAGACTTGTAAGGTCACCGCTGGTACTGGTTTTGTTGACGCAGCCAATCCTGGTGCCTCAAGAAATGCGGTGGTGGATTGCGCCAAGACCTGATTGTGTAGTGCAGGGGTAAACAAAAAAAGCTGGGCAGATAAAATCTGCCCAGCTTTTTTATATTGGTCCGCAAAAAAACAGCTTGACTGTGTCTGTCAGGTTTATAACTCTTCGAGTTTGCCTTGGTCATTGAAGTAAAAAATGCCTTCATGTTTGAAGCCCCATTTACCACCTTTCAGGCGTATGAAGGGTTCAAAACTGAAAAAGGCGACTTCGCCTAATTCCTGCTTATTGTCTGAGTGGATGTACTGGCGCTGGTCGCGGTCTGTGACTATGCTGTGCCCGACATTATTGCGGTAATCCAGATTCACAAAACCATTTTGCCGTATGCGCAAATTGGCCCAGTCAAATAACTGGCCAAAGGTGGTTTTTGGTGTCACGGTTTCCAGCATTTGTGCATGCAAATGCTGCTGGAAGCAAAGACCGTTGCGGAACTCCAGCAACTGTGGGGTTTGCGTGACCCTGCCATTTTCTACCGGGAAGGAGCGGGCACAATCTCCCCAATACTCATCATGAACGGGGCTCAAATCCACGGTAATCAAATTGGCTTTGCCTACGACTTCCTTGCCGGGCTGATAATCGCTGCCAGAAATCGAAACACAACTGCGTGAGCCGAGCAAGACCAGTGCAGGGCATTGGTGGTACCAGGTTTCTGAATAGCCAGACTCGCACAGCATGGCATATGCTTTGTCGGCGATGGTTTGTTCAGTATCTTCCGCAGTGATCATGCCAGCCAGGCGCGCCAGTACCGTTTTGGCAGCGGCCTGTATTTCCCTGTGCTTGGCAATTTGCAATGCTGTGGGCATGATATTGAGTAGGATATCGTACAAAATCGGGGCTTATTTGTTGTGATTGCTGTTGGAATTGCTATTTGAATCGCTGCCGTCGTCTTGCTTATCGCTGTGATTATTAAGGTCATTACTGCCATCGCCATCATCGTCACTATCGCTGCTGGTGACGGCGCGCACGCCAGCGCGTGTGACATCCACTGCGGTTCCGACTACGGCGCTGCCGACTTTCACTGCTGTTGAGACGGCAGCATCAGCGATCGCAATCACGGTACAGCCGTTCAGTGACAATAGAGATAGTAGGAAAGCGCATCGATATATACAAGTTCGCATTCAGATTCCAGAATTCGGTGCAGACCCAGGCTCATTGAATGGATGCAAGGGGCTTGCTGTTTGGTGTGATTGATAGTTTGATTTTAAGTTCAATCCTGTATATCTCCTATTGCTATTGGACAAAAACAGGAATGATTTATATGTTCCAGCTATTTTTTGATACAGCGAGATGTTAGCAATCGTTTGCTATGGGTTTGCAATTTACATATGCTGATTTGTACCGGTTTGTAATCACATGCTCTTTACATATTCTTTGCACGCCAGGCCAACTTGAGCCAGTCGGTCTTGCCCAGCTTGGGTCTGTGCTGAAACACATTACAATCGACAGCCTCGATTTTTTCCAGTATCCGTAGTCCGCCCTGTACCACCAGGCGCAATTCCCACCCTAATCTGCCGGGCAGGCGCGTGGCCAGGCCGCTACCTGACAGCATCATATTCCTGGCACGTGCCACCTGAAAACGCATCATGTTGCGCCAGTCATCATTTTGCATGCCGCTGGCGATTTGTTGTTCACTTATGCCAAATCTGCTCAGGTCATCAAGCGGGAGGTAGATCCTTTGCTTTTGCCAGTCTATGGCAACGTCTTGCCAAAAATTGATTAATTGCAGTGCGCTGCAAATTGCGTCTGAGTCACACAAATTTTCTGGACTGGCTTCGCCATACAGATGCAGCATCAATGTACCAACGGGGTTGGCAGAGCGGGCGCAATAGTCCAGCAGGCTTGGGAAATCTGCATATCTGGTGGTCACCACGTCTTGCTTGAAAGCCGATAGCAAATCCCGAAAGCATTGCAGGGGCAGATCATATTCTTGGATCACCTTCGCCAGCGCCTTGAATAGTTGTGATTCGCTGCTACTATTTTTCTCTATGTTATTGAGTTCCTGCTCATATTTTGCCAATTCTGCCAGTCTTTGCGCGGGACTGGCATCACCTTCATCGGCAATATCGTCAGCACTACGGGCAAATGCATAAATGATTTTTACTGCGGGCCTGAGTCTGGCGGGAAGCAAAAGGGAGGCAACGGGGAAGTTTTCGTAGTGGTTGACCGACATTTGTTGAACTAAATTCCATGAAAAGTCTTAATGACCGAAAAGTCATTGGCAAAAACAAGATGCTTAACTATAATTACTAACCGCAAAGTCAGTTATTTGATAGTAGCATGCAGTCAATATAAAATATTAATAAAATCGCATCGTCATTATTACCCGTTTTGTTCCGGCCCAGAAAGCCTGCATAGTAAAGGAAAACTCCTGTGTTAACACCAGAAACTACCATCCATCCTCAAGCGAGGCAGTTTGCTGGAAGGCGCGCTGCCCCATTCGCCTTCATCCTTGCTTCTGCGACACTATTGCTGGCTTGCTCCAAGCCTGCCGAGAAAACTGAAGATATACGTCCTGTCAGAACTATTACCCTGGCAAGTAGCAATATAGATATCAATGCTGAATTGCCTGGCGAAGTGCGCCCACGCATAGAGTCACGTCTGGGTTTCCGGGTTCCTGGCAAAATCGTCGCCCGCAAGGTTGATACTGGTACTTTGGTCAAGCGTGGCCAGGTATTGATGCAGCTCGATCCTCAAGATCTGGCGCTGGCACAAGTCCAGGCCAAGGCTGGCTTGTCGGCAGCAGAGAGTAACCGTGATCTGGCCAAAGCAGAACTCAAGCGCTATCAAGAGTTGCGCGCCAAGAATTTCGTCGCGGCGGCCGTGCTGGATGGTAAAGAGGTCGCGGCCAAGTCAGCACAATCAACTTACGAACAGGCGCTGGCAGCTTATAAAAACCAGTCCAATCAGTCTTCTTACACCAGTCTGGTGGCAGATGTGGATGGTGTAGTCACCGGCATTGATGCAGAGGTTGGTCAGGTTGTTGCTGCAGGTACACCAGTAGTGCGTGTAGCGCAAATGGGAGCCATGGATGTAGTGGTTGGCATCCCTGAAGATAAAGTCAATTCCATTCGTCAGATGACGGACGTGAACGTGCGTTTATGGGCTAATCCTGGTCAGTCCATCCCTGGTAAATTGCGTGAGTTGTCGCCGATAGCAGATGCTGTGACGCGCACTTACACTGCCAAGGTCAGTCTGAGTGGTGATAATAAGGATGTGCAGCTCGGCATGACGGCTTATGTCAGTTTTAATGCAAAAAATCCTAATAATGCGATCAAAGTACCTTTGACTGCCTTGTTTCAGGAAAAAAATACAACTTCAGTCTGGGTGGTTGAGTCTGGTGTAGTCAGGCTGGTGCCTGTGCAGGTTGCCGGCTCTTCTGGTGAAGAAGCTTTGCTGGCTGGTGGTGTCAAACCTGGTCAGGTGGTGGTGACAGCGGGCGCCAACTTGCTCAAGAACGGTCAAAAAGTAACTATTCTTGGTGTAGAGACAGTGCCAGCTGCCGCAGCAGCGCCTGCCAAGGCCGTGGTTGCTGCCAGTGATGTGGCTCCGGCGGCAGCGGCCGCAGGAGCGACCAAATGAGTGATTCTTCACGTGGTTTCAATTTATCCAGATGGGCGCTGGAGCATATTCCGCTGACGCGCTATCTGATGGTTGTGCTCTTGCTGGGTGGCATACTCAGCTACAGCAGGCTGGGACAGGATGAAGATCCGCCGTTTACTTTCCGCGCCATGGTGGTACGGGCTATCTGGCCAGGTGCTACGGCCTTGCAAATGGCTGATCAGGTGACTGACAAGCTGGAAAAAAAACTGCAAGAGACGCCGTACATAGACAAGATACGCAGCTATTCCAAGCCGGGTGAAACTTTAATCATCCTGCAATTGCGTGAATCGACGCCACCCAAAGATACTGCGCAATCCTGGTATCAGGTACGCAAGAAGATAGGGGATATCCGTGGCACTTTGCCGCCTGGTGTGCTCGGCCCATTCTTTAATGACGAATTTGGTGATACCTACGGTTCTATCTTCGCCTTGTCCGGCGATGGCTTCAAGTATGAAGAAGTCAAGGAATATGCAGACTTTGTACGTCAGCAATTCTTGCGCATCCCTTCTGTATCCAAGGTTGAATTGTTTGGTGTGCAGGACGAGAAAATCAATATTGAATTCTCGCAAAAGAAATTCTCACAACTGGGCGTGCCTTTTGATGCCATCGTAGGGCAAATCAACTCACAAAATGGTGTTGAAGCCACAGGTGTATTGACGACATCGACCGACAATTTGCAGGTGCGTATTTCCGGCGCTTTGATGACAGTGAAAGAGCTGGAGAACTTGCAGTTGCGCGCCAACGGCACGACTTTCCGTCTCGGCGATTTCGCCACAGTCAAGCGCGAATATAAAAACCCGCCACAGGACAAAATGCGCTTCAATGGCAAAGAGGTTGTCGGCCTGGGTATTTCCATGGAAAAGGGCGGCAATATCATTGAATTGGGCAAGCATCTGCAAGTAGATGTTGCTGAAATCAAGGCCAAGCTGCCAGTCGGTATCACTCTTGAGCAGGTAACCAATCAGCCGGATGCGGTCAAGTCCTCGGTGGGTGAATTTATCCGCACCTTGATAGAGGCGGTGATCATCGTGCTGGCCGTCAGCTTCCTGGCCCTGGGTTTGCATACCAAACCCTTCCGTCTGGATATCTGGCCAGGTCTGGTGGTCGGTTTGACGATACCTTTGGTGCTGGCAATTACCTTCTTGTTCATGCGCATACTGGATATTGATTTACACAAGATATCGCTAGGTGCCTTGATTATCGCCCTGGGTTTGCTGGTCGATGATGCGATTATCGCTGTAGAAATGATGGTCAGGAAGATGGAGGAGGGTTTCTCGCGTTTTGATGCGGCGACCTTTGCTTACACCTCCACTGCCATGCCTATGCTGACAGGTACCTTGATTACTGCGGCTGGTTTCTTGCCCATTGGCCTGGCAAAATCAGCCGCGGGTGAATATACATTCTCGATGTTTTCGGTGAATGCCCTGGCTTTGTTGATTTCATGGCTGGCTGCGGTGATTTTTACGCCATACCTTGGTTATCTGCTGCTGAAGGTCAAACCGCATGCAGGTGGTGGTGGTGGCAGTGAACATGAGATTTTCGATACGCCGTTTTACTCGCGTTTCCGTGCGCTCGTGAACTGGTGTGTGACCTGGCGCAAGACTACCATCGTCATCACGCTTGGTGTGTTCATGCTGGGTGTGTTCGGGTTCAAATTTATTGAGCAGCAATTCTTCCCTGATTCCAGCCGTCCTGAATTGATGGTGGAATTGTGGCTGCCTGAGGGTTCTTCCTTCAAGGCGACAGAGGCGCAAGCCAAGAAATTTGAAGCTTTCATACAAAAACAGGAGGGTGTGGAAAGCGTCACCAGCTATGTAGGTACGGGTAGTCCTCGTTTCTATCTGCCGCTGGATCAGATTTTCCCGCAGACCAACGTGTCGCAGATTGTGGTCTTGCCTAAGGATTTGAAGGCGCGTGCGGCATTGCGTCTGAAGATTATTGAAGCCTTCAAGAAGGATTTTCCTGAAGTGCGTGGTCGTGTGAAACTGCTGCCGAATGGCCCGCCAGTTCCTTATCCGGTGCAATTCCGTGTGACTGGTCTGGAAGTAACCAAGGTCAGGGAAATTGCTGACCGCGTTAAAGAAGTCATGCGCGCCAATCCAAATACGGTTGGTGTGAACGATAACTGGAATGAATCGGTCAAAGTAGTGCGTATCGATCTGGACCAGGATAAGTTGCGTGCCCTGGGCATTACTTCGCAATCTGTCATGCGTGCGGCGAATACTATCCTTACAGGTTCTACCGTTGGGCAGTTCCGCGACGGTAACAAACTCATCGACATCGTGGTACGTCAACCTGTGGATGAACGTTCTACCATTGATGCTTTGGGTAATGCCAATGTGCCGACAGGCAGTGGTAAATATGTACCATTGTCACAAGTGGCGCGTATCAATCTGGTCTGGGAGCCCGGTGTAGTCTGGCGTGAAGGCCGTGAATGGGCTGTGACCGTGCAATCTGACGTGGTGGATGGCATACAGGGGCCGACAGTATCTAGCCAGGTATCACCCAAGCTGGATCAGATCAGGGCCAGCCTCTTGCCAGGTTACAAGATAGAACTGGCAGGTGCAGCAGCGGATAGTGGTAAGGCGCAGGAATCGATTGCAGCGAATGTGCCTTTGGTGATCTTTATCATCTTCACATTGCTGATGTTGCAATTGCATAGTTTCTCCAGATCCTTGCTGGTATTCCTGACCGGACCTTTGGGCGTGGCAGGGGCGGCAATGGCCTTGTTGATACTGCAACGTCCATTTGGCTTCGTGGCCCAGCTTGGTGTGATTGCCTTGTTCGGCATGATTATCCGTAACTCGGTGATTCTGATTGACCAGATCGAGCATGATATAGGCGAGGGTGTTGCACCCTGGGATGCGATTGTGGAATCGGCAGTGCGCCGCTTCCGCCCCATCATCCTGACAGCGGCCGCAGCCGTGCTGGCGATGATACCTTTGTCGCGTTCTGTGTTCTGGGGACCGATGGCGGTTGCCATCATGGGCGGCTTGATTATTGCTACAGCCTTAACCTTGCTGTTCTTGCCAGCTTTGTATGCTGCCTGGTTCAGGGTCAAGAAAACCAGTATCTGAGTCAGTTTGTGGCCTTGTTCCTGCCAGTACATGAGTGCTGGCAGGGGCGACAAGTGGGATAAATAGGGTGTTGGTGCCGGTATTAAGTGTTTAGCGTGCCTGTATTGGGCCCGTATTTAAAAAAATAAGGCACATGCTGGTAAAATCCAGTAGAATATCGGGCTGGAGTTGTAATGCCACATACATCAGTTTTGGGCGACGCTTGAATTTCGGGTCGCCCTTTGCTTTTGTAACGGCCGTGCTCAACGTGTGGCGGCATTGCGCCGGTGAACATAAAACATACATCCCGCGAGGATGGCGAAATTGGTAGACGCACCAGGTTTAGGTCCTGACGCCAGCAATGGTGTGGGGGTTCGAGTCCCCCTCCTCGCACCACAGAATTTTTACTATTTGGACGATTTTCATGGCAACTGCAGTCGAAACTTTAGATAAATTGGAACGCCGTTTGACGATTTCTTTCCCGGTCGCTGATGTGCAATCGGAAGTTGAAAAACGTCTGAAGCAGCGTGCACGTACAGCAAAAGCGCCTGGTTTCCGTCCTGGTAAAGTACCTATGAAAATGGTAGCTGCACAATACGGCTATCAAGTAGAAACAGAAGTACTGAACGACAAAGTCGGCCAGGCTTTTGCTGCTGCTGCAAATGAAAACAAATTGCGTGTTGCTGGTTACCCAAGCATAGAGCCAAAGTCTGGATCAGACGTGGCCGAAGGCAGCCTGGCATTCGATGCAACTTTTGAAGTGTATCCAGAAATCACAGTCGGTGATTTGTCTGTTGCTGAAGTAGAGCAAGTCAAATCGGATGTGACTGACGCTGAAATCGATAAAACTATCGATATCCTGCGCAAGCAACGCGTACATTTCCACGTTAAAGGCGAGCAGGGCGCGCATGGTGACGGTGGTGCAGACCAGTCCGCACAAAATGGCGACCGCGCTACAGTAGATTTCGTAGGCAAGATCGACGGCGTCGAATTTGCTGGTGGCAAAGCTGATGGTTTTGCATTTGTGCTGGGCGAAGGCCGCATGTTGCCTGAGTTTGAAACAGCAACTATCGGTTTGAAAGTTGGCGAATCCAAGACTTTCCCATTGGCTTTCCCTGAAGACTACCATGGCAAGGATGTAGCCGGTAAGACTGCAGAATTCACCATCACTTTGACAAAGCTGGAATGGGCACACCTGCCTGAAGTAGATTCCGAATTTGCCAAAATGCTGGGCGTAGAAGATGGTGATCTGGTCAAGATGCGTACAGACATCAAGGAAAATCTGGAGCGTGAAGTACGTGGCCGTGTTAAATCCAAGACCAAAGAAAGCGTCATGGATGCACTGGTTAAAACGGTTGAATTCGATGTGCCTAAAACTCTGGTTGCCCAAGACAGCGAGCGCCTGGCGGAAATGACACGTCAAGACATGGCGCAACGCGGCATGAACGTCAATGACGTACCATTCCCTGCTGATCTGTTCAATGCACAAGCCGAGCGTCGCGTTCGTCTGGGTTTGATCCTGGCTGAACTGGTCAAAGCTAACAGCTTGCAAGCAACTACTGAACAAATCAAAGCGCAAGTTGAAGATTTCGCTCAAAGCTATGAAGACCCACAGCAAGTCGTTAAATATTATTTCAGCGACCGCAACCGTCTGGCTGAAGTTGAAGCCCTTGTATTAGAAGAAAACGTCGTTAACTATGTGTTGGGTAAAGCGAAAGTAACAGACAAAGTTCTGCCTTTCGACGAATTGATGGGTAACAACGCACAAGCGTAACAAATAAAGGAAAACACATGACAGGCATCATCCGTAATTCGGCACTGGACACAAACATGCTGGGCATGGTGCCTATGGTGATTGAGCAAAGTGGTAGAGGTGAGCGTGCATACGACATCTATTCCCGTTTGCTCAAGGAGCGTGTGATTTTCCTGGTTGGTCCAGTCAATGACCAGGCTGCTAATCTTATCGTTGCACAATTGCTGTTTTTGGAAAGTGAAAATCCTGATAAGGATATTTCACTTTACATCAACTCCCCGGGTGGTTCAGTTTCTGCAGGTATGGCGATTTTTGATACCATGCAGTTCATCAAGCCTGATGTGTCGACTTTATGTACAGGCCTGGCGGCATCCATGGGCGCCTTCTTGCTGGCTGCAGGTGCCAAAGGCAAGCGTTTTTCTTTGCCGAATTCCCGTATCATGATTCATCAACCTCTGGGCGGCGCTCAAGGTCAGGCATCTGATATTGAAATTCAGGCGCGTGAGATTCTGTATTTGCGTGAGCGCCTGAATGGCATACTGGCAGAAAAAACCGGCCGTAGCCTGGAGCAAATTGCTAAAGATACAGATCGTGATAATTTCATGTCAGCAGATGCTGCTGCGGAATATGGTCTGATCGACAAAGTGCTGGCACATCGCGCTTAAGTCACTTAACCACGTAGCTTGTCAAAAAAGAACGCCTGTTCCTTGATGGTCCGGGCGTTTTTTTATTCTGTTCTATAATGTCTCATTGCTCCCCATAGTTGCATATTGATGTCATGACGAAAGCCGTTTTTGCAGGTAATATGCAAGTCCAAGAAGCTGAGGAAATTTGTGCTTAATTTGCGTGGGCGAAGCCTGAGTAAAATCCTGTCAAGCCGCGGCTTAATCACCAGTTTCATAGATTAATTTTGTTTATTTCATATACGTATCATGCCCGATAAAAAATCCTCCAGCGGAGAAAAGTTGCTCTATTGCTCGTTTTGCGGCAAGAGTCAGCATGAGGTTAAAAAATTAATAGCAGGGCCATCCGTATTCATCTGCGACGAGTGTATCGATTTGTGCAATGACATCATTCGTGACGAAGTGTCCGAAATTGATAATATTGCCAGCGCGAAAACTGAATTGCCTACGCCGCAAGAAATCACTGATTTGCTGGACCAGTACGTCATTGGTCAGTTGGGTGCCAAGCGTATTCTGGCTGTAGCGGTGTACAACCATTACAAGCGCCTCAAGCATCTGGGTAAAAAGGACGATGTTGAACTGGCAAAGAGCAATATCTTGCTGGTAGGGCCAACCGGCTCCGGCAAGACCTTGCTGGCACAAACCCTGGCACGCATGTTGAATGTGCCTTTCGTGATCGCTGATGCGACTACACTGACAGAAGCAGGTTATGTCGGTGAGGATGTAGAAAACATCATTCAAAAATTGCTGCAAAATTGCAACTATGAAGTCGAGCGCGCGCAAAAAGGTATCGTTTATATTGATGAAATCGACAAGATTTCCCGTAAATCTGATAATCCTTCGATCACCCGTGACGTTTCCGGTGAAGGCGTACAGCAAGCATTGCTGAAGCTGGTTGAAGGTACGATGGCATCTGTGCCGCCTCAGGGTGGCCGCAAGCATCCTAACCAGGATTTCATCCAGATTGATACCACAAACATCATGTTCATCTGCGGTGGCGCGTTTGATGGCCTGGCCAAGATCATTTCCGACCGTTCAGAGCGCAGCGGCATAGGTTTTTCTGCCAGCGTCAAGAGCCAGGCAGAAAAGAGCGCCAGCGAAGTCATGCAGGATGCTGAGCCACAAGATTTGATCAAGTTCGGTCTCATTCCAGAATTGGTTGGCCGTCTGCCTGTGATTGCCACTTTGAATGAACTGGACGAGGCTGCCCTGATCCAGATTCTGGTTGAGCCAAAAAATGCCCTGATCAAGCAATATGCAAAACTGCTTGAGATGGAAGGTACTGAACTGGAAATTCGCCCGGCTGCCTTGCAGGCAATTGCCAAAAAAGCGATTATGCGTAAAACTGGTGCCCGTGGTTTGCGTTCCATCCTTGAGCATGCTTTGCTGGATGTCATGTATGACTTGCCTAGCCACCAGAATGTGGAAAAGGTCGTTATTGATGAAAGTACGATCACCAATGGTGCAAAACCCTTGTTGATTTACCATGAGCAACCAAAAGTTTCAGGTGCCTGATGGCATTGTTTGCCACGAAGTAAGAAAAATGGGGAGCTAACTCCCCATTTTTTATTTATTTTGCCTTGTTTTAATTTGATTCGAAGTACAATGGATTAACAAAACGATTCTGGCTTCAATCGTAAAGCTACCCGGAGAAGCTCTCTGAGTGGCTTTTTTTATTGTTTTTTTCCAGAATGGGCTTGTGTTTCCGCCCAGTGCGCCAACATTGTTAACCAGTATTTATGAAAGGTGCGCCATGACGACTACTCTGATTACCGAACAAACCCAATTGCCGTTGTTGCCACTGCGTGATGTCGTTGTATTCCCGCACATGGTAATCCCCCTGTTTGTGGGCCGCCCCAAATCCATTAAGGCTCTCGAGGCCGCCATGGACCAGGGCAAGAGCATCATGCTTGCTGCCCAGAAAGCTGCTGCCAAGGATGAACCTTCAGCAGATGACATTTACGAAATTGGCTGTATTGCCAATATTCTGCAAATGCTGAAATTGCCCGACGGTACCGTCAAGGTGCTGGTCGAAGGTGCGCAGCGTGCGCGCATCAGCAAGATACATGATTCTGAATCGCATTTCTTTGCTGATCTGACACCTATCGCCGTTGACGAAGGTGATGAGTCGGAAGTAGAGGCAATGCGCCGTACTATCGTTCAGCAATTTGACCAATACGTCAAACTGAACAAAAAAATCCCTCCTGAAATCCTGGCATCCCTGTCCGGCATTGATGATGCTGGTCGCCTGGCTGATACCATCGCCGCGCACCTGCCTTTGAAACTGGAGCAAAAACAAGTCATCCTGGAAATTTTCAGTGTGGCCAAACGTCTTGAACATTTGTTGGGTCAGCTCGAAGGTGAACTTGATATCCTGCAAGTTGAAAAACGTATTCGTGGCCGCGTCAAGCGCCAGATGGAAAAATCCCAGCGTGAGTATTACCTGAACGAACAAGTCAAGGCGATACAAAAAGAGTTGGGCGAGGGTGAAGAAGGCGCTGATATTGACGAGCTGGAGAAAAAAATCCTGGCCGCCAAGATGCCTAAAGAAGCCCGCGACAAAGCACAGAATGAGTTGAAAAAACTCAAAATGATGTCGCCTATGTCGGCAGAAGCTACTGTCGTGCGTAACTACATCGACACTATCGTCAATTTGCCATGGAAGAAAAAATCCAAGGTCAACAATGATTTGACGAATGCTGAAAAAGTGCTGGAAGACGAACACTTTGGCCTCGATAAGGTCAAGGAACGCATCCTGGAATATCTTGCAGTGCAACAGCGCGTCGACAAGCTCAAAGCACCTATCCTCTGTCTGGTAGGTCCTCCGGGCGTGGGTAAAACCTCGTTGGGGCAATCCATCGCCCGCGCAACAAACCGCAAGTTTGTGCGTATGGCCCTGGGTGGTGTGCGTGATGAGGCAGAAATTCGCGGTCATCGCCGTACTTACATAGGCTCCATGCCAGGCAAGATTTTGCAAAGCTTGTCCAAGGTTGGTGTGCGTAATCCTTTGTTCCTGCTGGATGAAGTGGACAAGATGGGAGCTGACTTCCGTGGCGACCCTTCATCTGCCTTGCTGGAGGTATTGGACCCTGAACAAAATCACACTTTCTCAGATCACTATATCGAAGTCGATTTCGATTTGTCCGACGTGATGTTTGTAGCGACATCCAATTCCTACAATATCCCGCCAGCTTTGCTGGACAGGATGGAGGTTATACGTCTGTCGGGTTACACCGAAGATGAAAAAACCAGCATTGCGCAACGTTATCTGCTGCCTAAACAAATCAAGAACAATGGTTTGAAAGAAGGCGAAATCACCGTGGCTGAAAGTGCAATACGCGACATTATTCGCTATTACACCCGTGAAGCCGGTGTGCGTTCGCTGGAAAGGGAAATCTCCAAGATTTGCCGCAAGGTCGTGAAAATGCTCTTGTTGAAAAAGACCGAGAAAAAAGCCACGGTCAATTCAAAAAATCTGGATAAATACCTGGGTGTACGTCGCTATGACTTTGGCGTTGCCGTTAAAGATAACCAGATTGGTCAGGTGGTCGGTCTGGCCTGGACTGAAGTGGGTGGCGATTTGCTGACCATAGAAGCCGTAGCCATGCCAGGTAAAGGTGGTGTCATCCGCACAGGTACATTGGGCGATGTCATGAAAGAATCCATCGAAGCAGCTCGCACAGTGGTACGCAGTCGCGCCAAGCGTCTGGGTATCAAGGCGGATGTGTTCGAGAAGAGCGACATCCATATCCACGTACCGGAAGGTGCAACACCGAAAGATGGTCCATCTGCCGGTATCGCCATGACAACTGCTTTGGTGTCAGTGTTTACTGGCATTCCAGTCCGTGCTGATGTTGCCATGACAGGTGAGATCACCTTGCGTGGTGAAGTATTGCCTATCGGTGGCTTGAAAGAGAAATTGCTGGCTGCTCACCGTGGTGGCATCAAGACAGTCTTGATACCTGAGGAAAATGCCAAGGATCTGGCTGAGATCCCGGACAATGTCAAAAACAAACTGGAAATCATCCCGGTCAGGTGGATAGACAAAGTCCTGGAAATCGCGCTGGAAACACAACCTGTTCCTTTGGTGGATGAGCCGGTACCAGTGGCTGCAGCGACACCTGCCACGGCACCAACTGAAACGCCTGCGGATACTACCGTGGTCAAGCACTAAATTGTTGGGCAATAAGTTGTCGAGCGCTAAATCTGTTGCTCTGAAATAAAAAACGTCCGGATATCCGGACGTTTTTTTTATGGTAGTTGCTTATCAGAACTTGCCAGTGGGCAGGTATTAATAAGTTTGAGATGCTGCCCGGGCATGATGCAAATGAGAGGGCTGAATCACGCCCGGGCTGATCTCAAACCCAGTTGCGCATGAGGCCAACAGCCAGACCTTCCAGCGCGAAATCTTCTTCAGTATCGCCAATCTTGATGACGGGGTAGTCCGGGTTTTCAGGCATCAGTTCTATCAGATTGCCAGTTTTCTTATAGCGCTTGACGGTCACATCATCACCGAGGCGGGCGACAACGATCTGGCCATTGCGTGCACTGTCGGCTTTTTTGACTGCCAGCAAGTCTCCATCAAGTATGCCAGCATCGCGCATGGACATGCCCCGCACCTTCAGCAAAAAGTCTGGCTTGGCAGAGAACAGGGCCGGATCTACGTTGTAAGTGGATTCTATATGTTCACTGGCTAGTATCGGCGAGCCGGCGGCAACGCGCCCAACCAGTGGCAGGGCCAGTTGCAATAGGGCGGGGTGAGGCAGTGCCAGTTGCTTGCCTGTGATATGGCTGGACAACTCAGATTCCAGCAGTCGTATGCCACGTGAAGTGCCCGCGGCAATTTCTATGACGCCTTTGCGTGCCAGGGCTTGCAGATGTTCTTCTGCAGCATTGGTTGAACGGAATCCCAATTCTGTCGCAATCTCGGCACGGGTAGGGGGAAAGCCCGTGTTTTGGATGGCGTCTTTAATCAGGTTCAGGATTTGCTCCTGGCGAGCGGTGAGTTTAAGCATGGCGTTTTCTAGTGTTAAGGTGCTGTATATACAAGCAGTCTGTATTTTTATACAGTAGAGCTGAATATGCAAGTCAAAATGCCTTCGATTAAGCATAAATGTGAAAAAAATACCGCACTTACTCAAAAGAACGGACTGAAAAATTGCCTAAGTCACTGATCCAATTGATCAATATGAAAAACTGGGTTATTATTGTCGGCTTTCCTCTTCCCGCACTCGTCTTGACGCCGAGGCGGGCTATTTTTATTGTCCACAAGGAGAATATATGCGTCATTATGAAATCGTATTTATCGTACATCCAGATCAGAGCGAGCAAGTTCCTGCAATGATCGAGCGCTACAAGGCAAGTGTTGTAGCCCGTGGTGGTCAAATCCATCGCGTTGAAGACTGGGGCCGTCGTCAATTGGCTTACATGATTCAAAAACTGGCAAAAGCACACTATGTTTGCTTGAACATCGAATGCGATGCTGAAACTCTGCTCGAGTTGGAAACAGCATTCAAATTCAATGATGCTGTCTTGCGTCACCTGACAGTCAAATTGAAAAAAGCAGAAACAACACCTTCTCCTATGATGAAAGCTGTTCAGAAAGAAGATGCTGCAAAAGCGCAACGTGTTGAAGCGCCTGCTGCTTAATAATTGACAAAGGTCGCGTAAAAAAATAGTGAATCAGCTGAAGCTCGTAGCCCGGATTGTGGAAAAAAGCGCATTGCGTTACACCCCGGCCGGTATCCCGATAGCTTCTGCTACCTTGATGCATAGTTCAGAAACTCGTGAGGCGAACACGGTTCGGCAGGTCGAGTTTGAAATTTCTGCGATGGCTGCTGGTGAAATATCCCAGCGTTTTACAGAAATTGCCCTGGAACAGACCATGGAATTCACTGGTTTTTTAGCGCGCAAAAATCGCAATAGCAAAAGTCTCGTTTTTCATATCACTGAATTCGGGACACATTTACTAGATTAGGAGCCAAAAATGGCATTCGGTAAAAAATTCGACAAAAGCAAATTGAAGCAAAAGCGCCAACAACAAAACCCTTTGTTCAAGCGCAAAAAATTCTGCCGCTTCACAGCAGCACATGTAGAAAAAGTTGACTACAAAGACATCGACACACTGAAAGATTTCGTGCAAGAAAACGGCAAAATCATGCCAGCACGTTTGACCGGTACAAAAGCGCTGTATCAACGTCAAGTTGACACTGCAATCAAACGTGCACGTTACCTCGCGTTGCTGCCATACACTGATTTGCACACAGCGTAATTGACGACAAGGTAAAGGAGAAAAATATGCAAGTTATTCTGTTGGATAAAGTCGTTAATCTCGGCAATCTGGGTGATGTAGTTCGCGTTAAAGACGGCTATGCACGTAACTTTTTGATTCCACAACGTATGGCTCGTCGTGCTACGACAGCTGCAGTTGCTGAATTCGAAGCAAAACGCGCTGAACTGGAAAAAGCAGCAGCAGCCAAATTGGCAGCAGCTCAAGCTCAAGGCGAAAAACTGTCCGGTCTGACCGTACAAATCACACAAAAATCTGGTGTTGATGGTCGTTTGTTTGGTTCCGTCACTAATGCTGATATTTCTGAAGCCCTGACTAAACAAGGTTTCGCAGTAGAAAAAGCACAAGTACGTTTGCCACAAGGTCCGTTGAAGATCGCTGGCGAGCACAGTGTTTCTGTTGCTTTGCACACTGACGTTGTTGTTGACGTTAATGTTGCAGTGGTAGGTGAACACGCTTAATTTGCTTTTTGCAAATTGCTGGAAAAAGCCGGGGAGACCCGGCTTTTTTCATGTTTGAGAGAAATTTTTCACTATTTATCCGTTTGTCACAAACTTGTCACAAACTCGCCAACTTCTCGTACTTTGAACGCTCTGGTCATTTGATTTAACGGTTATAATGCGCGCCATGAAAGCTGGTTCTGATCCTCAAATTGACGCTTTACGCGTTCCCCCTCATTCCATAGAAGCAGAGCAATCTGTTCTGGGTGGCCTATTGCTGGATAACGCAGCCTGGGACCGTATTGCCGATTTTATTGGTGAAGAAGATTTCTATCGTTATGACCACAGGATTATTTTCCAGTGCATGGTCAAACTGATCAATAGCTCTCGTCCAGCCGACGTTATCACCGTTTTTGAGGCGCTGACCAGTACGGGTAAGGCAGAAGATGCCGGTGGCCTGACATATCTGAATGCCCTCGCACAAAATACTCCTTCAGCTGCCAATATCCGTCGCTACGCAGAAATCGTCCGTGACCGTGGCGTATTGCGCAAACTGATTACCGTTGCAGATGAAATCTCCGGTAATGCCTTTAACCCCCAGGGTAAAGAAGTCAAGCAAATGCTGGACGAGGCTGAATCCAAGATTTTTGCGATTGCCGAAGAGGGTGCCCGTGGTGCCCAGGGTTTCCAGGCTATTCAGCCCTTGCTGACGCAAGTGGTTGAGCGCATTGATGAACTGTATAACCGCGATAATCAAAATGATATTACCGGCGTGCCTACCGGTTTTGCTGATCTGGACAAAATGACTTCGGGCTTGCAGCCTGGTGATCTGGTCATTGTTGCAGGTCGTCCATCCATGGGTAAGACAGCCTTCTCACTGAACATCGGTGAGAACGTCGCCATAGACAGCGGCTTGCCAGTTGCCGTGTTCTCCATGGAGATGGGTGGCGCCCAACTGGCGATGCGTATGCTGGGTTCGGTAGGGCGTCTGGATCAAAGCCGTCTGCGCGTTGGTAAGCTGACCGATGAAGACTGGCCGCGCCTGACACATGCCATTCAAAAGATGAATGAAGCGCAACTGTATATTGATGAAACGCCAGCGTTGAGTTCGATAGAATTGCGCGCGCGCTCCCGTCGTCTGGCACGTCAATGCGGCAAGCTGGGCCTGGTGATTGTCGATTACTTGCAATTGATGTCAGCCAACTCTGCCGGTGAAAACCGTGCGACCGAGATTTCCGAGATTTCCCGAAATCTGAAGGGCCTGGCAAAAGAACTGCATTGTCCTGTGATTGCCTTGTCCCAGTTGAACCGCTCTCTGGAGCAAAGACCGAATAAACGTCCCGTCATGTCTGACTTGCGCGAATCTGGTGCGATTGAACAGGATGCCGACGTCATCATGTTTATTTATCGTGATCAGGTGTATAACCCGGATTCTCCCGACAAGGGCACGGCAGAAATCATTATTGGTAAGCAGCGTAATGGTCCTATTGGCAGTGTCCGTCTGACTTTCCTGGGCGAATATACCAAGTTTGACAACTATGTTGGTTCCCTGTCGATTTACGGTGATAGTGAATAATTTCAAAGCAAAATGCTGGTGTTGGTGGGTAGACGCAAAGTAGTAAATCAAGACTTAAAAAGTAGAACAGTGTTGCCAGGCATGCTTGATTGCATGCGCTTGCCTGGACAATTCTAGAAATCTTATATTTTCAGTGAGAATAAAATGTTTGGACGCTTGATGCCCACCGAGGGCAAATTTTTTGAACTCTTCAATCAACATGCAGAGTTATGTGTCAAAGGTTCCAAGGAAATGGTTGCCTTGATGACGAACTTTGATGATCTGGAGATCCGTGTTCACGCGATAGAGAGCATAGAAAAGCAGGCAGATACTGTTACCTACAATACGATAGAGTTGTTGCACAAAACTTTCATCACACCTCTGGACCGAGATGACATCCATAAACTGATTACGCGTATGGATGATATTCTGGATCTGCTCGAAGATGCCGGTCAGACTATTTCCCTGTACGATATCCGCGAAATTACGCCAGAAGCCAAACGCCTGGCAGAACTCTGCCTGGGTTGTGCTGAAAAAGTGAAAGCAGCCGTCGCCTTGTTGCACAACATGGATAATTCCCGTGAAATCCTGGCGCTGTGCGAAGAAATCGATCGCCTGGAATCGGATGCGGATCACGTCATGCGCGCTGCTATGTCCAAACTGTTCCGCGATGAACCTGATGTCCGCAATCTCATCAAACTCAAAGCGATTTACGAAATACTGGAAACAGTAACGGATCGTTGTGAAGATGTTGCCAATATCATAGAAGGCATTATTGTTGAGAACGCTTAAGCGTCTGACTCTTTTATTTTGACGCCTAACAGTTCTCTGTCAATGCAGAGAGCGAACAAGGGAATTCACTTTTATGCAATCCTTTCATATGAGCCTGTACGTCATCATCTTATTGGTGGTACTGGCATTGTTATTCGATTTCATGAACGGCTTCCATGATGCCGCGAATGCGATCGCAACCGTTGTTTCAACAGGGGTTTTGAAACCCAGCCAGGCGGTAGCCATGGCGGCTTTATTCAATGTATTTGCTTTTTTTGTTTTTAACCTGTCTGTCGCCAAAACCATAGGCAAGGGCACCATTGATCCTGTTATCGTTGATCACTATGTCATCTTCGGTGCCCTGGTCGGAGCGATATTCTGGAATCTGGTGACCTGGTATTTCGGTATTCCGTCTTCATCTTCACACGCCTTGATCGGTGGTTTGATTGGTGCTGCTGTAGCTAAAGAAGGTACTGGTGCCCTGATTGCTGCCGGTCTTTACAAGATCATATTGTTTATCGTCTTGTCGCCATTGCTGGGGTTTTTCCTTGGTTCTGTAATGATGCTGATCGTATCCTGGTTGTTTGTTAAATCGACGCCAAGGAAAGTGGATAAATGGTTCCGCCGTTTGCAATTGGTGTCAGCTTCGGTATTCAGTCTGGGTCACGGTGGTAATGATGCGCAAAAGACCATGGGTATTATCTGGATGCTGTTGATCGCCGCTGGTTATTCCAGTGAGGCTGATAAAGGCCCACCAGGATGGGTGGTGTATTCCTGTTATGCTGCGATTGGTCTGGGTACTTTGTTTGGTGGCTGGCGTATTGTTAAAACCATGGGTCAAAAAATCACCAAACTCAAGCCTGTCGGCGGGTTTTGTGCTGAAACTGGTGGTGCTATCACCTTGATCATGGCGACAGTATTGGGCATTCCTGTATCGACAACGCACACCATTACAGGTGCAATTGTTGGCGTGGGCTCAGCGCAAAAAATGTCTGCGGTGCGTTGGGGTGTTGCTGGCAATATTGTATGGGCCTGGATTTTGACCATACCAGCTTCTGCTTTTGTGGCAGCTATAGCCTGGTGGATAGGCAAGCATATTTTGTAATTCCAGTCAGCCATCGCTTTAAGAAAAAGCGCCTCAGTTGAACAAACTGAGGCGCTTTTTTATTGGGGTAGGCTGCTGAGATGGAGCTTACATTTGTTTGAACAAATGTACAAAACTGCGACTGACTTCGAGTTTTTCTGTCAGTCCCTTGATTTGCACCAGATGGCGACCGCGCAGGTCGCGCACCACGCCTGAGATAGCCTTGGCGTTCACCAGAGTGGATCTGTGAATTTGCCAGAACAGAGCAGGGTCCAGTTCCTCTGCCAGATCACGTACAGGTTTGCGTATCAAGGCTTCATAAGTGGCGGTTTGCACCCTCGTATATTTCTCGTCAGACTGGAAGAATAGAATTTCTTCCACCGGTATAAGGCGTAACTCCTGCCCTATGGAAGCCTGTATCCATTGCAAGTAGTCGGGCTTGGGGGCTATACCCATTTGCTTGGCCAGTTGCGAGAGCATGGTACTCATGTCGTTGGGCTGGCTCTGGGCTGTTAACCTGGCCTTGAGCCTTTCGACCGTACGCGTGAGCCTCTCTACATCGGCAGGCTTGAGGACATAATCAACTGCGCCATGATCAAAAGCCTGTATGGCATATTGATCATAGGCAGTGATGAAGACGATATGTGCCTTGCTGCCTATATCCTTGGCTGCTTCCAGACCCGTTTTGACCGGCATGCGTATGTCGAGGAAGGCCAAATCTGGTTTATGTGTTTCTACCAGGGCGACGGCTTCTTCACCATTCTTTGCTTCATCCAGGATTTCCAGCTCGGGCCAGACTTGTTCCAGGCGCGACTTTAACTGGTCGCGCATCAGTCTTTCATCATCAGCAATTATGGCAGTAGGCATGGTCAGCGTAATTGAAATCTAGTTGGCTAATTCGTAAGGGATTTCTATAGTAACGCAAACTCCGCTAGGTTGATTAGGGGTAATGATCATTTGTCCCTTTTCTTTATAAATCAATTTCAGACGTTCGCGTATATTTTGTAATCCCAGTCCAGTACCGTTGCTGGGCATGGCACCAAATCCCAGGCCATCATCGCTGACAGAGACGCGCAACTTGTTATGCGCCACCTCTGCACGGAAGTGTATGGTGCCGCCTTCTGCCTTGCATTCCAGTCCATGCTTGATCGCATTCTCGACCAGGGACTGCAACATCATCGGCGGGAAAGAGGCACTGCGCAAGCCTTCCGGCATGATGAAGTCGACATTCAATCTTTCTTCCATGCGCATTTTCAACAATTCCAGATAAGACTTGATCATATCCGCTTCGCGTCCCAGATTGGTGATGCTGGCATTTTCACGCATTTGTGGCAACACCGCACGCAAATAAGCGATCAGACTGCGCTGCATGGCAGCAGCACGTGGTGGGTCGGTTTCTATCAAATACTCAACTGAAGCCAGGGTGTTGAACAGGAAGTGTGGTTCTACCTGTGCCTGCATCATTTGCATCTGTGCTTCGCTGACCTGGCGTAACAGGGATTCGCGCTCAGCTGCCATGCCTGCTTCCTTGGCTTTTTCTTCGGCGCGTACTTTGCCACTCATCAAGGCTTTCATGCCAAACAAACCAAATACCAGCAAGACCACGAAATTGGCGAACCATTTGGAAGATGTGCGCTTGTAGCTGCGTACCTCTTCATCAGCGGCATCGGCAACAGCGTTATTGATTTCTTCGCTAATTTCCTTGGCTATTTCTGCAGGCAGTTTGATGTGTATATCATCTCTTTCTGAGATAGATGGCGGACTCGGTGGCGCAGGCGGTGCTGGTGGCGTGCTTGCGCCGGAAGAGTTCGGCACAGGTGGTACTGGCGGAGCCGGTGGAGCAACACCGTCATCTCTACGAATGTGGACGCCGTTCTCATCAATCTCTATCTGCTTGCCCTTGCCATCGATATTGTTTTTACGGATATGCAGACCAGTATTGTCTATTTCTATACTGGTGTCGCCATCAGTGATTTTGCTGGCTTTCTTTGATTTGCCGGGTGATTTGCTTTTGGTCACCACCACATTTTCTTCAGACGTAAATAACATGTCTTGCAGCATGCTGCCTGCAGTGATGGTGATAATGGCAAATAAGAAAAACTTCCACCAGGATAATTTGGTAACCCAGGCTGCCGTTGTGTCAAAGCTTTTGCTAAGCCAGGCCATGAGGTCTGCCATGAGCTGCTTGATCGTATCTGCATTGGTATTATTCATGATGCTTCTCTTTTAACGGTTATCCCTGACATATCAGCCGGAGTGCCATGCACTGGCTGCTTGCGACTTTTCAGTCCATGTTGATACTGTAGGGAAATCGTCCTTGCTTGGACAGCGACTTGCGACAGTCTGCAAAAAATGCAGGACAGAATGAAAAATGCCTCATTTAATATGCATGGTTGTTGGCGCAGCAGCGTCGGAAGGGGAGGGGCTGTGCACGCATCAGGTCTCGAGATGCAGCCTGCTGCGTGCCATGGACTTATCTGCTTGCCAGCCAAGTATGCAAATCATCACGTGTCAACGGCTTGGAGTACAGGTAGCCCTGCGCGATATGACAATCATAAGAAAGCAGGGTATTTGCCTGCATTTCACTTTCCACACCTTCGGCAATGATGGATAGCCCGAGATTTTTACCGAGTTGAACAATCATTTTGGCAATGCTGCCTTCACTCGGATTTTTCTGGATTTCATTGACAAAGGCACGGTCAATTTTCAATTTGTCTACATCGAGTTTTTGCAGGTGACTCAGTGAAGAGAAGCCGGTGCCAAAGTCATCGATAGAAATACTCATGCCCAGTTGCTTGATCTGGTGCAGGGTCTTGATCAGTAACTCCGGATCTTTCATGGCCATGGATTCGGTAATTTCCAGTTCCACATACTTTGGTGGTACCTGTGTATCGGCCAACGCCTTGTTCAGTGACTGCATGAACAGGGGGTGTGAAAACTGTGCCTGCGAGACATTGATGGCCATCTGGAAATTGGTATAGCCAAGGCTGCGCAAATGCACGAGTTCGAGGCAGGCGGTTCGCAAGACCCATTCACCGATATCGACAATCAGGCCAGAATATTCGGCGATAGGAATAAACTGATCTGGCGGAATGAATTTGCCTTCATCAGTTTTCCAGCGCAGCAAAGCCTCGGCACCAAGTACGCGGCCATCGCGCATATCAATCTGGGGCTGGAAAACCAGGAACAATTTTTTTTGCTCAAACGCTGCACGCAGGGCATGCATGAGCAAGACGCGCTCACGTATCTCTACGCCCATATTGCGGGTAAAGTATTCGTAGCCGCCACGACGGTTCATCTTGGCGCGCTTCAGTGCGATATTGGTATCTTTCAGAGCTTCTGAGCCATCACTGTCATAATCATCAAGCTTGATCAGGCCTATGGTTGCTGACAGTTGCACATCTTGTTGATCAACATCGAAAGGTGAGGTGAATAAAGACAGAATTTTATCCGGGCAGACCAGGGTTTCATCACCCAGCAAGGCAAAAGTGTCACTGCCTACTCTTGCTAATTGGCAATGTTCGCCAAAATTTGCGACCAGTCTTTGTGCGACTGAGGATAATAACTGGTCGCCGAACTGATGACCAAGCGCATCATTGGTTTCGGCAAAATGGTCTATGTCTATCAGCGACAGGGAGCTGTGGTTTTTCAACGAAGTGAGCAGGGTCTCATTTAACGTTTGCAATAATTTGAGACGATTTGCCAAGCCTGTCAGCGGGTCATAGAAGGCGTAATTGTGCAGACGCGAAGTCAGCATGACGTTATCCAAACCTACCGATACGTTGCCGCAGAATACGCCCAGCAGGCGCTTGTCCATCTCATTCAAATGCAGGCCGGTATTGAGGTAGAGCGTGAAATCTTTTTGCGCGACGTTATTGAAGTAAAGTGCAGTTGATTCAGCCTCAAATATGCTTTGATGGGCTTCCAGCGAGCGTTTGACAATATCGCCAGTTGCATGGTTGCTTAACTGTTCCAGTGGCCTGTTCAGGCTTCCCAAGTACATATTGGTGGTGGCGATAATGTACAGGTCATCACTGTCATCCTGCAGTTCCACAGGCACTTGCCTGGCGCATACAAATCCTTCAGTATTGAGCCCCAATAAACCTGCTATCTGCACCAGTACACCAGCCGCGAAATTCTGCAGGCCCTGCAAGGCCATCAATTCTGTACTGGCATGGATAATCATTTCCAGGCCGCGACGGCTGGCACTGATAGCGCAAATCTGCTCGTAGGAACGTATGGCTGACGTGACTGCGGTGTACAGTTTGGTACGTGTCAGTTCTGATTTGGTTTTATAGTCATTGATGTCGTAATCGCGTATCGCATCAATTTCTGGGGCATAGCCTGGTTGTCCGGTGCGCAGGATAATGCGCACATCGGTCAGGCCCAGGGTTTTGCGTATATGGCTGACCAGTTGCAGTCCGGCGTCTTCCTGTTCCATGACCACATCAAGGAGGATGATGGCGATGTCGGTTTCGTTTTTCAGAATGTCGCGTGCTTCTGCCGCTGAATACGCATGCAGAAAACTCAGGGCGCGATGCTGGATTTCCAGGCTGCCCAACGCAAAAGTTGTGGCCGAGTGGACATCTGGATCATCATCAATAATCATGATCCGCCAAGTCTGCGCAGGCCGCGAGGCCGCCGCAGTTTCATCGCTGTCTGGTTCATCTAGGAAAACCAGATCATCTTCAGAAGAGTGGATCGTTGAATTCATCTGTAATGCGGCTCCATGCTTGGCATATCGTATGGTAAGGGCACTGCAAAATTGGTTCCTTGCGGAACTATGACACTAAATGTATCAGTAGCCAAGCTTCATATATTTTTCATTGGTAAGAATAAAACAAGATTCGCCTGAACGGGGAGAAAAATGCCCTGAATTTGGCTGTAAAGTGCGAAAAATAGTGAAATCTTTCGTCACTCCAGACAACGGCTAAATTCTGTACAGAGCGCTTCACTGGTAAAATGGGGTTTATTCTGTCTAACCTCTCATTTTCGAAATATTATGTCCGGTAATACTTTTGGCACCTTGTTTACTGTTACAACCTTTGGCGAATCACATGGTCCGGCCATAGGTTGCGTGATTGATGGCTGCCCGCCGGGCATGGAATTGTCTGAGGCAGACATACAGCCAGAACTTGACCGTCGTCGCCCTGGCACTTCGCGTCATGTGACCCAGCGTCAGGAGCCAGATACGGTGGAAATCCTGTCTGGTGTGTATCAGGGTAAAACCACGGGCACACCCATAGGCTTGCTGATCCGTAATCAGGATCAGCGTAGTAAGGATTACGGCAATATCACGGAAACCTTCCGTCCAGGTCATGCTGACTTCACTTACTGGAATAAATATGGCATCCGCGACCCACGTGGCGGTGGCCGCTCGTCTGCGCGATTGACTGCGCCAGTAGTTGGCGCAGCGGCGATAGCCAAGAAATGGCTGAATCAGCAATATGGGACAGTGTTCCATGGTGGCATGAGCCAATTGGGTGAAATTGCCATCCCTTTTCAAGCCTGGGAACATGCGGCAAGCAACCCATTCTTTGCGCCTACGACTGATGTTGCGTTAATACAGCAGCTTGAAGATTATATGGATGCCTTGCGTAAAGATGGTGATTCCATCGGTGCCAAGATCGATGTGGTCGCATCCAATGTCCCGGTCGGTCTGGGTGAGCCTATTTATGACAAGCTTGATGCAGAAATTGCCTATGCCATGATGGGGATTAACGCCGTCAAGGGCGTGGAGATCGGTGCCGGTTTTCGCTCAGTCGCACAGCGCGGTTCTGAGCATGGCGATGAACTGACGCCTGAGGGCTTTGTCGGCAATAATGCTGGCGGCATACTTGGTGGCATCTCGACTGGCCAGGATATTACGGTTTCCATTGCTATCAAGCCCACATCTTCGATACGTACGCCGAGAAGATCGGTAGATAAAGATGGTAATCCTGTCATGGTTGAGACTTTTGGCCGTCATGACCCCTGTGTTGGCATACGTGCTACTCCGATTGCTGAAGCCATGCTGGCCCTGGTCTTGATGGATCATGCCCTGCGTCACAGGGCGCAATGTGGTGATGTCAAGCCGGGTAATTGATACTCGTCATTGTTCCGGCTCTATTCCTTTCAAGAGTGGAGCGGGAACATGTTACACTGACTTTATAAGTTCCCTGCAGCTTGCGTGCGTTGCTGCTCCTGAGCTTTTTTCCCCTTTCCTCATCTCTTGTTGGCGGTACTCTGTGCGCCATGTCAGCTGATCTGTTTCAAAATATTCACTGGCAATTTTCCAGATTATCATCAAAATCCAGATGAAAATTTGGCGATTTTCATCAAACTCATGCATTTATACTGAAACTTTCATGCACCAATTTGGCGTGCGGGTTGGTTTTGCGTTGCACAATTGTGGCATAATCAAATGCGAAAAAAAGATGCAGTACAGGATGTAGTAAGAACCAATGACTTATTTCCAGGCTTCAGATCATGCTTAAAACGCTTTACGATAAATTATGGGAATCCCACGTAGTCCATTCCGAAGATGATGGCACTGCAATTCTCTATATAGACCGCCATTTGTTGCACGAAGTTACCAGCCCGCAGGCCTTTGATGGCTTGAAACTGGCTGGACGTCAGCCTTGGCGACTATCTGCCAATCTGGTGGTGGCTGATCACAATGTGCCAACGACGAACCGTATCAATGGTATTGATGACCCGATTTCCCGTCTGCAGGTAGAGACGCTGGATGCCAATGCCAAAGAATATGGTTTGACCTATTTTGGCATGGCCGACAAGCGCCAGGGCATCGTTCACGTCATCGGGCCTGAGCAAGGTGCAACCTTGCCAGGCATGACTGTTGTCTGTGGTGATTCTCACACGTCTACTCACGGTGCTTTTGCCTGTCTGGCGCATGGTATTGGTACATCTGAAGTCGAGCATGTGCTGGCGACCCAGACCCTGATTGCAAAAAAATCCAAATCCATGCTGGTGCAGGTGGATGGCGCCATGCCTGTGGGCGTAACGGCAAAAGACATCGTCCTGGCTGTGATCGGCAAGATAGGTACAGCAGGCGGTACCGGTTATGCGATTGAGTTTGCCGGTTCGACTATTCGCAGCCTGTCCATGGAAGGCCGCATGACCGTCTGCAATATGGCGATCGAAGCAGGTGCGCGCGCTGGCATGGTGGCAGTTGACCAAACTACCATCGACTATGTCAAAGGCCGGCCATTGTCGCCAGTTGGTCCGCACTGGGACAGGGCCGTCGAATACTGGAGTACATTGCATACTGATGCAGGTGCCAAGTTCGATATGGTAGTGACTTTGAATGCCGCCGAAATCAAGCCGCAAGTCACCTGGGGCACGTCTCCTGAAATGGTGGTGGCAATAGATAGCCGTGTACCTGATCCTGAGCAGGAAAAAGATGCCGTCAAACGTGACGCCATAGAAAAAGCCCTGATCTACATGGCATTGCAGCCAAATACTGCCATTTCTGATATTCGTATTGATAAAGTCTTTATCGGTTCCTGTACCAATTCACGCATAGAAGATCTGCGTGCAGCTGCTGCCGTGGTGCGCGGCAAATATCGTGCATCGAATGTCAAGCTGGCGATGGTTGTACCAGGTTCTGGTCTGGTGAAAGAACAGGCCGAGCGCGAAGGTCTGGATCAGATATTCAAGGCAGCTGGTTTTGAATGGCGTGAGCCGGGTTGCTCCATGTGCCTGGCCATGAATGCCGACAGGCTGGAGCCAGGTGAGCGTTGTGCTTCCACTTCCAATCGTAATTTTGAGGGCCGTCAGGGGCAGGGCGGTCGTACCCATCTGGTGTCGCCTGCGATGGCTGCTGCTGCCGGTGTTGCCGGGCATTTTGTAGATGTACGTGGCTTATCTTAATTTGGACGGAGAGATGACATGAAAAAGATATTTTTACTGGCAATGTGCGCACTGGTGCTGACAGCCTGCAATACCGTTCAGGGTTTGGGGAAAGACGTTAAAAAGGCTGGCGAAGCAGTCGAAAATGCAGGCAAAAAATAAGTAGCGACATGGAAAAATTTACTTTACTCGATGGTTTGGTTGCGCCCATGGACAGGGCCAATGTGGATACTGATGCCATCATCCCCAAGCAGTTTTTGAAATCCATCAAACGCAGTGGCTTTGGCCCTAACCTGTTTGATGAATGGCGCTACCTTGATCACGGCGAACCCGGAATGGACAATAGCAAGCGTCCTGTTAATCCTGATTTCGTATTGAATCAGGCTCGCTACCAGGGGGCATCCATCTTGCTGGCGCGCAAAAATTTTGGTTGCGGTTCTTCACGTGAGCATGCGCCCTGGGCCTTGGAGCAATTTGGTTTTCGCGCCATTATCGCTCCTAGTTTTGCCGATATCTTCTTTAATAACTGCTATAAAAACGGCGTCTTGCCTATTGTCCTGGGCGAAGCGCAAGTTGATGCTCTGTTCAATGAAGTCAAAGCCTTTCCTGGCTATCGCCTGATCGTTGACCTGGAGCAGCAAGTCGTGCGCACCAGCAATGGCAGCGCCAGCTATGCTTTCGATATTGATACCTTCCGCAAATACTGCATGCTTAATGGCCTTGATGATATTGGCCTGACTCTGCGTCAGGCTGACAAGATACGCGCTTTTGAAGAGCGCCATCTCGCTACGCAGCCCTGGCTCGCCAATACCATCTAGGCTACCTAAATAAGCCAACTAAGTAAGCTATCTAAATTAATTTCTTGAGAATATGAAAATTGCTATTTTGCCGGGTGACGGCATAGGTCCGGAAATCGTCGAGCAAGCTGTCAAAGTATTGAACGCGCTGGGCGAATCTTTTGAAATGGAAACAGCGCCAGTTGGTGGTGCAGGTTATGAAGCATCAGGCCATCCTTTGCCAGAAGCGACACTGAAGCTGGCGCTGGAAGCTGATGCTGTCTTGTTTGGTGCAGTTGGTGACTGGAAGTACGACACTCTGGATCGCCCATTGCGTCCTGAACAAGCCATTTTGGGTTTGCGTAAAAACCTGAAATTGTTCGCTAATTTGCGTCCAGCAATCATGTATCCCGAACTGGCCGGAGCTTCAACGCTGAAGCCGGAAGTGGTTTCAGGTCTGGATATTCTGATCATCCGTGAATTGACGGGTGATATATATTTTGGTCAGCCACGTGGTGTGCGTGAGTGCCCTGATGGTCCATTCAAAGGTGAGCGCGAGGGTTTCGATACCATGCGTTATGCTGAATCAGAAATCCGTCGCATTGCTCACGTCGCTTTCCAGGCTGCGCAAAAACGCGGCAAGCGACTGACGAGCGTCGATAAAGCCAATGTGCTGGAAACTTTCCAGTTCTGGAAAGACATCGTCACTGAAGTGCATAAAGAATATCCTGATGTAGCACTGGACCATATGTATGTTGACAATGCCGCCATGCAGTTGGTGCGTGCACCGAAGAAATTTGACGTCATTGTCACAGGCAATATGTTTGGCGACATTCTGTCTGACCAGGCGTCCATGCTGACTGGTTCTATCGGCATGTTGCCATCTGCTTCACTCGATGCGAATAACAAGGGCTTGTATGAACCTTCCCATGGTTCTGCGCCGGATATCGCTGGCAAAGGCGTGGCGAATCCTCTGGCAACCATTCTGTCTGCAGCCATGATGTTGCGTTATTCCTTGAATAAGGCTGAGCAAGCTGACCGTATTGAAAACGCTGTTAAAAAAGTGTTGGCGCAAGGTTTGCGTACCCCTGACATTTATGAAGCTGGTACTACCAAGGTGGGTACTGGTGAGATGGGGCAGGCCGTATTGCAGGCATTGAGTTAATTTAGTCTTTACGCAAAACCGCCCCAGCTGCGTTGCAGCGATTAGCCGTACTAAAGCACTGTCTTCGTCGCTAACGGTGTAGCTGGGGTTTCAGGCAACATGTTGCCTGCCAGCATAACGAAGCTCTCTTGCATGAGAGGTTTCCTTGGTGATAGCCTTGCTGGGACAATTTTGCATAAATTCTATTTGTTCGTGAAGGGCAGGGACGTCCTGCAAAATTTTAGGGAAAAATGATGAAACTGGTGGGTCTGGTAGGTTGGCGCGGTATGGTGGGTTCTGTCCTGATGCAACGCATGCAGGAAGAGGGTGATTTCGATCATATTGAACCCGTGTTCTTTTCAACGTCCAATACAGGTGGCACAGCCCCTGCAATGGCAAAGAATGAAAAGACCTTGCAAGACGCAAATAATATTGATGCATTGAAGAAGTGCGAAATTATTATTACCTGCCAGGGTGGTGACTACACCAATGACATTTACCCAAAACTGCGCGCAACCGGCTGGAATGGTCACTGGATTGATGCTGCCTCCAGCCTGCGCATGAATGAAAACGCAGTTATCGTACTTGATCCGGTTAATCTGCCAGTGATCAAGCAAGCGCTGGTCAATGGACAAAAAGACTGGATAGGCGGTAACTGCACAGTCAGCTGCATGTTGATGGGTGTTGGCGCTTTGTATAAAGCTGGTCTGGTGGAATGGATGAGCACGCAAACTTACCAGGCTGCATCTGGCGGTGGTGCCCAGCACATGCGTGAACTGTTGACACAATACGGCACCTTGAATGCAGAAGTTCGTTCTCTGCTGGATGATCCGAAAAGCGCGATTCTGGAAATTGACCGTAAAGTGATAGCCAAACAGCGCTCCCTGACCGCTGATGAAACAGCCAATTTTGGTGTGCCACTCGGTGGCTCCCTGATACCCTGGATCGACAGGGATCTCGGCGACGGCATGTCGAAAGAAGAATGGAAAGGCATGGCAGAAACCAACAAGATACTTGGTCAGGGCGCAGGCTTTGGTACGGCAGCCGTGCCGGTCGATGGTTTCTGTGTCCGTATTGGTGCCATGCGTTGCCACAGCCAGGCTTTGACATTCAAGCTAAAAAAAGATGTACCGCTGGCAGATATCGAAGCCATGATCGCTGCTGACAATGAATGGGTAAAAGTTGTGCCAAATACCCGTGAAGCCAGCATTCGTGATCTGACGCCGGTCGCCGTTACTGGCACCATGACAATTCCGGTTGGCCGTATCCGCAAGCTGGCGATGGGTCCGGAATATGTCGGCGCCTTCACCGTGGGCGACCAATTATTGTGGGGCGCCGCTGAGCCGCTGCGTCGCATGTTGCGTATCTTGATTGATTAAAAAGTCAGCAAAACTTGATGTTTTAAAGTAATTGTTAAAACTTGTTGTAGAATATAGGGGGGCGTTTAACGCCCCCTTGTCGTTTTTGAAACTTCAAAAAGCTTCGTCTATTTAGTGGCGAGCATTTAGTTTTAATTTTAATAATAAATAATTAGGATTTTGGCGATTATTTTTTCACTTGTCATTTGGCAACAACATTTATGCGATATCCTTGCACTTCGGGGTTCTTAATGTATTTACCACTGTGATAAATCGCGTTAAGCTTGCGTGGCAATGTTTGTAATGTTAATGTGAAACATTAGGACGCGTCGCTAGGCAATGTGTAAAGCGTCACCCAGCGGACTTTGTTCGCCAAAAATTCCCAATATGTCTGACAAAATGCATAATCAAAAAAAATCGTCTGTGATTACCGTGGGACGCAAGGCGTTAAGTGTAGCTGTAGCGTCTTCCTTGTTCATGTTGTCGAGCGCGCATGCTACCGGTCTCGGTAAGCTGACGGTGCTTTCCTCTCTGGGGCAGCCCTTGCGCGCAGAGGTAGAGCTGACCTCTCCTGCCAAGGAAGAAATTGATTCCCTGGTGCCCAAACTGGCATCTCAAGAAGCTTTCAAACAAGCAAACATAGACTTTAATGTCGCATTATTGTCACTGCGTTTTGCAGTTGAGCAGCGTGGTGCAAACTATGTAATCCGCATTAGCTCATCTCAAGCCATGAACGAACCTTTCGTTGACATGTTGCTGGAGCTGAACTCTGCAAATGGCAAGCTATTGAGAGAATACACCTTCTTGCTGGATCCTGCAGAATTGCGAAATAGTCAATCTGCGCAAGTCAGCAATCCGGTTGTTGTTGCTAACCAGCCACAAAACACAGCTGCGTCTAATGCGGCCAAAAATACCCGTCCAAATGCGGTAGCAACAAACCCCAATTTAAGAAATGACAGGTCGCCAGCGCCAAAAAACGCTGAGGCCGGCAAAGAAATCAAATCCGCCGGCGAATATCAAGTCAAGGCAGGCGATACATTAAGCAAGATTGCCGGTAGTTACCGTGCTGAAGGCGTTTCACTGGATCAGATGCTGGTCAGTATTTATCGCGCCAATCCGCAAGCCTTTGCTGGTAATAATATGAATCGCCTGAAGTCAGGGCAGATTCTGACAGTGCCAGATGCTGATTCTGCTCGTGCCAATGTAGGTACGACAAATGAGGCACATTCTGTGGTCGTTGCTCATGCAGCTGATTTCAATGCATATCGCAATAAGCTTGCCGGGCAGGTAGCCGAAGCACCGGCAGAAAAAGCGCCTGCCACCAAGCAAAGTGGTGGTGGCAAGATCAGTGCCAAGGTAAAAGAAGTACCGAATGCCACTACCGATTCCCCTGATAAACTGAAATTGTCCAAAGTGGGGCCCGCTTCTGCGCGCACCTCTGGCAAAGGCGGTGAAGAAGACAAGCTAGCCAAAGAAAGAGCTGCGCAGGAAGCCAATGCGCGCGTCAAGGAGCTTGAGAAAAACGTCAGTGACCTGAAGGGCTTGCTGGAAGCCCAGAAGATAGAAATCAAAAACAAAGAAATGGCTGCCAAGCAGGCAGAGCTGACCAAGGCAAAACCCGATGTCAAGGCAAGTGTTCCTGCATCAACGCCTGCGCCAGTTGCTGCCAGTGCAGCGGCGCCTGTAGTTGCGTCTACGCCAGCGCCGGTCTCAGTGCCAGCGCCAGCTTCGGCTGCTGCTCCGGTTCAGGCCAGTGCGCCTGCGCCTGCCACTGCCAGCACGCCAGCAGTTGCCGCATCTACAGCTTCAGTTGCCGCAAAGCCGCCAGTCAAGCGCAAGATTGTAGCTCCGCCACCGCCACCTCCACCAGAGCCTAGTTTCCTCGATAGTATTTCTGACTACCTGTTGCCGGGTGGCATAGCTCTGCTGGCCATCTTGGGCGGCGTAGGTATCTGGACTAGCCAGCGCAAGAAAAAATTGCAGCAGTTTGAAGACAGCATACTGACCGGCTCCAGCATGAAGGCCAACTCCATGTTTGGCTCTACGGGTGGTCAGAGTGTTGATACCAATAACAGTGTCTTCAACTCCAATTTTGCACCATCTGCCAGTCAGTTGGATGCCAATGAAGTCGATCCCGTCGCTGAAGCAGACGTGTATATCGCCTATGGTCGTGATTCTCAAGCAGAAGAAATTCTGAAAGAAGCATTGCGTACCCAGCCAGACCGTCATGCAGTCAGGGTTAAATTACTGGAAATTTATTTTGGCCGTAAAGATGCCAAAACCTTTGAGCGCCTTGCCAGTGAGTTGTATGGCATGACCAGCGGCGAGGGTGATGACTGGGCGCAAGCAGCGTCCATGGGTATCGTGCTGGAGCCGGGTAATCCTTTGTATGCCGGCGGCAAAGCCAAGGCAGACATGGCTGCAGCATCGGGTCTGGGCTCAGGTACACAACCATTGGAAGACCTTGATCCAGAGGCCTTGCTGGCGAATTCCCTGTCTCAGGACATGCTTGAAGCGATCAGCATTATCGATACAGCTCAGCGTGATGGTGGTGCAAAAGCCACTGCCAATGCAGAAGAAGCTGCAATGGATGAGCATGCTCTGGATTTCGACCTGGATATTTCTGCCATCCCTGAGCCTGAAGTCCCAAAAATTCCTGAGCCTGTAGCTCATGCTGCACCTGTTGCAGAGTCAGCCGCTGCGCCTGAAGTAGATTTTGGTACGATAGACTTTGATTTCGGCACTAAAGATCCTGAACCAGTTCATGCACCTGTGGTTGCTGAAGCAGCTCCTGTAAAAGCGGCTGATCCTGATGTTGAGAAATTTGAGCTCGATCTGGGTCATATTGATTTTGCATCAGAAAAGCCTGAGTCAGCCCCTTTGTCTCTGGATATCTTGCCGTCAGACGACAAGCTTGATGAAAACCTGTTGGCAGCATCTTTGACTGGTGAGGCAGCAGAATCACCATTGCCAGAATTGACCGCTCCCAAAAAAGCTGAAGAAGATGCAATGTCAGCTTTTGAATTTGATTTGTCCGGCATTGATCTTGATCTGGAGCCAGCAGCAGCTACTCCTGCAGCGCCAGCAATTGAAGAGGCGCCGGCACATAATGCTGAAATGGCAACCAAGCTTGATCTGGCAGTTGCCTATCATGAAATCGGTGATAAAGAAGGTGCCCGTGAATTGCTGGACGAAGTGCTCAAGGGTGGTACTTCTGATCAGGTAGAAAGAGCCAAGTCCATGATAGCCCAGATGGCTTGATGTTCTTGAGGTAATCATGACGGGCGCAGCTTATGCTGGCGCCCGTTTTGTTTTTTGGGAAATTGCATTGTGTTGAAACGATTAGTTTTAGGTGTTCAGTATGACGGTAATTCCTGGCAGGGCTGGCAAACGCAGCCTTCTGGTAATACCGTGCAAGACGCGTTGGAACGGGCGCTGCAACAATTTACTAAAAGTGACATCAAAACCACTTGTGCCGGACGTACTGATGCCGGTGTTCATGGCATCGAGCAGGTCGTGCATTTTGATACTGAGCTGGTGCGTGAATCCTATTCCTGGGTAAATGGCGTGAACGCTTTTTTACCTGCCACTGTGGCAGTCCAGTGGGCTAAAGAATTGTCTTTCGACCCTGATTCAGAAGACAATTTCCATGCGCGCTTTAGTGCCCGGGCCCGCACTTATCATTATATTTTGCACAATGCTGCCATCCGCTCACCAATGTGGAGCGGGCGGGCGGGATGGACTTTCCGTCCTCTTGATGTAGAGCGCATGCGCGCTGCCGCGGCCCATTTATTGGGTGAACATGATTTTTCTGCCTTCCGTGCCTCTGGCTGTCAGGCCAAAACCCCGGTCAAGCACATGTACGACATACAGATACAGCGCCGGGGTGAGATGATTATTTTTACTCTGCGTGCCAGCGCCTTTCTGCATCACATGGTCAGGAACATCGTTGGTTCACTGATCTTTGTTGGTACGGGTAAAAGAGAGCCGGAATGGATGGGGGAAGTGCTGATCAGCATGAACCGCGAAATAGCTGCGCCTACTTTCATGCCTGACGGTTTATACCTGGCAAGAATCGACTATGAAGACAAATGGGGCCTGCCACAAAGAGAATTGGTGGAAACACTGGCTTTCTTGTCTTTTTTGTAGTGATCAACTGACATCAAACCTACGATTTCTCGGCTTTCCGGGGTGAAATCCGGTAAAATGGCGTTTTGCAAAACCCAAACTGAAGGCGCTCGCCTGGGGAAACTTGCCCAGCTCAGAGCGCTTTTTTTATAGCTGGTATTCGCTTCACCTTTGTTTCTTTCGTAATTTCAATGAATAACATCCGCAATTTTTCGATTATTGCCCATATTGATCATGGCAAATCCACACTGGCAGATCGCATTATCCAGCTTTGTGGCGGCCTTTCCGACCGCGAGATGGAAGCACAAGTACTTGATTCCATGGATATTGAGCGTGAGCGTGGCATCACGATCAAGGCTCAGACAGCGGCATTGCATTACAAAGCGCGCGACGGCCAGATTTATAACCTGAACCTGATTGATACACCGGGTCACGTTGATTTCAGTTATGAAGTCAGCCGTTCCCTGTCCGCCTGCGAAGGTGCTTTGCTGGTCGTGGACGCATCGCAAGGTGTGGAAGCGCAGACAGTCGCAAATTGCTACACTGCCATTGAACTGGGTGTAGAGGTTGTACCCGTTTTGAACAAAATTGATTTGCCATCTGCCGACCCCGACAATGCCTGCCAGGAAATCGAAGAAGTGATAGGCATAGACGCCTCCGATGCAGTGCATTGCTCTGCTAAAACCGGCTTGGGCGTTGAAGATGTACTCGAATCCCTGATCGTTAAAGTGCCACCGCCAGAAGGTGATCCAACAGCCCCTTTGCAGGCATTAATTGTCGACTCATGGTTTGATAATTATGTGGGCGTCGTCATGCTGGTGCGTATCAAGAATGGTACTTTGCGTCCAAAAGACAAAATACTGTTCATGGCAACCGAAGCGCAACATCTGGTTGAAAGTGTTGGCGTATTTACGCCCAAATCACTGAGCCGTACAGAATTGACTGCCGGTCAGGTGGGCTTTGTCATTGCTGGCATTAAAGAATTGAAATCAGCCAAAGTCGGCGACACGATTACTGTGGCCAACAAACCTGCTGCCGAACCCTTGCCTGGTTTTAAAGAGGTACAGCCGCAAGTGTTTGCCGGCCTGTTCCCGGTTGAAGCCAATCAATACGATGCCCTGCGTGATTCCCTTGAAAAACTCAAGCTTAATGATGCGGCCCTGATGTATGAGCCTGAAGTGTCGCAAGCGCTGGGCTTTGGTTTCCGTTGCGGCTTCCTTGGTTTGCTGCACATGGAAATCGTCCAGGAACGTCTGGAGCGCGAATTCGACATGGACCTCATCACGACTGCCCCAACCGTGGTGTATGAAGTGGTCATGGCTGATGGCACTATCCTGATGGTGGATAACCCTTCCAAGATGCCAGAGCCGTCAAAAATTGAAGAAATCCGTGAACCTATCGTTACCGTCAATCTCTACATGCCGCAAGAGTATGTAGGTTCGGTCATCACCCTTTGTACACAGAAACGCGGCGTGCAGATGGATATGAATTATCACGGTCGCCAGGTCAAGCTGACGTATGAAATGCCTATGGCTGAAATCGTGCTGGATTTCTTTGACCGTCTGAAATCCACCTCACGTGGCTACGCTTCCATGGACTATGAGTTCAAGGAAAATCGTGCCGCAGACGTGGTCAAGGTTGACATGCTGATCAATAGCGAAAAGGTGGATGCGCTGGCGATTATCGTCCACAGGGCAAACAGTCATTTCCGTGGCCGCGCAGTGGCTGCCAAAATGCGTGAACTGATCCCGCGCCAGATGTTTGACGTGGCAATTCAGGCCGCTATTGGTTCCAACATCATCTCGCGTGAAAACGTTAAAGCCTTGCGTAAAAACGTTTTGGCCAAATGTTATGGTGGTGATATCAGCCGTAAGCGCAAATTGCTGGAAAAACAAAAAGCAGGTAAGAAACGCATGAAGCAGGTGGGTTCAGTAGAGATCCCACAAGAAGCGTTTTTGGCGATTTTACAAGTGGATGAAAAATGAGTTTTCAATCAATCTTGGGCAATTTTGCCCTGATCCTGTTTGTGTTGACCGTTGTTACTGGTGTTATCTGGTTTCTTGATGTCTTTATATTTGCCAAACAACGCCGTCAAAACGCTGACAAAGCACTGGCCGAATATGATGCGCGCAGAGCCAAGCTGACTGCAGAAGGCATACGCCTCGAAGAAAGCACCCGCCATGACATGGAAGCCAGCTTGCTCAAGCAACCAGTCTGGATAGAATATTCTGGCAGCTTCTTCCCAGTGATAGCCCTGGTGTTTTTCTTGCGTTCTTTCTTGTTTGAACCATTTAAGATTCCTTCCAGCTCAATGTTGCCAACCTTATATGTTGGTGATTTGATACTGGTCAATAAATTTACTTATGGCATACGTTTGCCTGTGATTAATAAAAAAGTCATCTCCATTAATGATCCGCAAAGAGGCGATGTCATGGTATTTAAATACCCCGAAGACCCTAGCGTGGACTATATTAAACGTGTGGTAGGCGTGCCAGGTGATAAAATTGTGTATAAAAACAAACGTTTATCGGTGAATGGTAAAGAAGTTTCATATACGAACATGCCTGACTTCCGCGATAATCTTGATTACTTAAAGCAATACAAGGAAGAATTGACCGGAGTAAGTCACCGTATTTTGGTGAATGAGCAAAGGCCAGCTTATGTCGAAAATCCGCATGACTTCAAGGGCAGGGATTTATGCTCTTATGATAATGATGGTTTTACCTGTAATGTGCCGCAAGGCCGTTATTTCATGATGGGTGACAACAGGGATAATAGTCTCGACAGCCGCTACTGGGGTTTTGTACCCGATGAAAATATTGTTGGAAAAGCATTTTTCATCTGGATGAATTTTGGTGATATCGAACGTATTGGTAGTTTTCATTAAATTTCAGTCTTAATCAGGAAAAAATCTATGTCAAATATTCAATATTCCACATTCAAAAAACAACAAGGCATTACCTTGATTGGTTTGATCATGGCAATTGCCGTCATCATTGTTATTGCAATGGTTGCAATGAAAGTGGTGCCTACAGCGATCGAATATAATTCCATCACTAAGGCGATGAATAGCTCCAAAAATGCTGGATCTACTCCAAGGGAAATTCAGATTGCTTTCGATAAACAAAGGGAAGTTGGTTATTTTGATGCGGTGACTGGCAAGGATCTGGTTATCGTAAAAAATAATGATGGCGGTTTTGACCTCAATTTTTCCTATAGCAAGAAAATCCCTCTGGTTGGTCCAGCCAGTATATTGATGGAGTATTCCGGCACTACCGCAAAGAATGGTGTCGTCGTTACAAAACCTGCCAAGGCAGATTAAGTTACTCGTATGAATCAACAACTATTGCAGAAAAGGCTGGGGCACCAGTTTAGCAACCCCGCTTTGTTGCAGCAGGCTTTGACACATCGTAGTCATAGTGTTTTGCATAATGAACGTCTGGAATTTCTTGGTGACTCAGTCCTGAATTGTGTCGTCGCGTCTTTGTTATTCGACAGTTTTGCCAATATTGATGAAGGTGATTTGTCGCGTGTCCGTGCCAATCTGGTCAAGCAACAATCGCTGTATGAAATCGCCCAAAGAATAGAGTTGTCTCAATTCTTGCGTCTGGGGGAGGGTGAATTGAAGTCCGGTGGATTCCGTCGCCCGTCGATTTTGGCAGACACGCTGGAAGCCTTGTTTGGCGCGATTTTCCTGGATGCCGGTTTTGATGCTGCGCGTGAAGTTATCCGTGCCTTGTATGCGCCAGTGTTGGCCAGCGTTGATCCAACTACCTTGGGCAAGGACGCCAAGACCTTGTTGCAAGAGTTTTTGCAAAGTAAAAAAATCGCTTTGCCGCAATACAATGTAGTGGCAACCCATGGCGCTGCACATAATCAGGAATTTGAAATTGAATGCCTGGTGCCAAAACTTGAAATCCAGGTATTTGGTACTGGCGGTAGTCGCCGTGCCGGCGAGCAGGCCGCAGCCAAGCTGGCGCTGGAAACTGCCCTGGCCATGCTGGTACGCTCACCTGCAGCCAAGAAAGCCAAGCCACGCGCTTCGCAGTTAAAGCTGGCTGGTATAGCGACAGTGCAAGGTGAGGCAGAAACCAAGCCGCAGTCAGCCAAGCAAAAAAGTTTGCTGGATGCAGAGACACCCAAGGCTGACAAGCCCAAAGCGGCACAAAGCACTGCCAGCACCACCAGCACGGCTGCAGCAGATGAACTGCTGACGCATGATGTACACCCCGAGACTCACCCTAAGACTGCCTGACGACCGCATGACTGAATTAATAGACAATCCTGATTTCCGCTGTGGTTACATCGCCATCGTCGGGCGACCTAACGTCGGTAAATCGACCCTGATGAACGCCCTGATAGGCGCCAAGGTCAGCATTACCTCGCGCAAGGCACAAACTACACGCCACCGCATTACTGGCATACAGACCAAAGACAATACACAGTTCGTGTATATTGATACGCCGGGTTTCCAGACCCGTCATTCGAACGCATTGAACCGCACCCTGAACCGCACTGTCACCACTACGCTGACAGCGGCAGACGTGATTTTGTACATCATAGAAGCAGGCACTTTTGGCCCGGCAGATCAGCAAGTCATCGATTTGCTGCCCAAGAACGTACCATGCATGCTGGTCATCAATAAGTCAGACCGCGTCAAAGACAAGGCTGTGATGATGCCGTTTGCCCAAAAAGTGGCGGCCCTGCATAATTTTGCGGCGATCGTGCCCGTATCGGCCACCTTGCGCTTCCAGCTCGAAAATCTCGAAGGCGAAATCCGCAAATACCTGCCGCTGAACCCACCGATGTTTGGTGAAGACGATATTACCGACCGCAGCGAGAAATTCCTTGCAGCAGAAATCGTCCGCGAAAAACTGTTCCGCTTCGTTGGTGATGAATTGCCTTACACCAGCACCGTGCTGATAGAAAAATTTGAGCAAGAAGGCAATTTGCGCCGCGTTTTCGTCGCCATTCTGGTGGACAGGGACGGCCATAAATCGATGGTCATCGGTAACAAGGGTGCGCGTCTGAAAGATATCTCTACCCAGTCACGCCAGGATATGGAGAAGCTGTTTGGTGGCCCCGTGTATCTGGAAATCTGGATCAAGGTCAAATCTGGCTGGGCAGATAATGAAGCCGGTTTGCGTGCCTACGGTTACGAGTAAAACCATCCATGGATGAGCAGGCAGTCGCCGTGCAGGAAGACAGTGCCGTAGCAGATGCGGCCGCTGTACCGCCAGCGCCACCTGCTGCCAAAAAAGTTGCTGCCCGAACACGAGCACCTAAAGCAGCCCCGACAAGCCCACGCGCCGCCAGCAAATCCCCCGCCAAAGACTTGCGCATACTGGAGCAGCCAGGCTTTGTCCTGCATTCCTGGCCCTACAAAGAAACCAGCCTCATCATCGATGTATTGACGCGTGACCATGGCCGTATAGCTTTGGTTGCCAAGGGCGCAAAGCGTCCGCATTCACAATTGCGCAGTGTCTTGCAAACCTTCCAGCCCCTGCAACTGGGTTGGACAGGCAAGGGCGAAATCCGCACGCTGACCACTGCAGACTGGGTAGGTGGCATGCTGCCGCTGGAAAAATCTGCCTTGTTATGCGGCTTCTACCTCAATGAATTGCTGGTCAAGTTCCTCATGCGCGATGAAGCGCACCCGGATTTGTTTGATCTGTATGTCTCTACGCTGAACCAGCTTGCCCATGATGAACCAGCCACCATCGTCCTGCGTCGCTTTGAACTCGCGTTGCTACGCGAATCTGGCTTGCTGGGTGACCTGACCCGCTGTACGCAACAGCGTGAACGCGTACAGGCAGAACAATTCTATGTGCTCGACCCAGAACGCGGCCCCAGGCCAGCCATGCCTGCTGACAGTGTACCCAGGGTCAGCGGCAAGACTTTGCTGGCCATGCAGCGCGGCGACTATACTGAACAGAGCACGCAACTGCAAAGCAAGTTGCTGATGCGCTTTTTGCTTGCTCATCACCTGCATGGCGCTGCGCTGAATACCCGGCAAATACTGATTGATTTGCAAAATCTATGAATATCCATCAACAAAGCCAGTTGATAGAACTGGGCGTCAATATTGACCACGTCGCCACTCTGCGTAATGCGCGCGGCACGACTTATCCAGACCCCTTGCAAGCTGCCTTGTTGGCCGAGGAGGCGGGGGCGGATTGCGTCACCCTGCATTTGCGTGAAGACCGTCGCCACATCCGCGATGCAGACGTAGAACAATTGCGCCCACGTATCTTGACTCGCATGAACCTGGAAACCGCAGTCAATAATGAAATGCTTGATCTGGCATGCCGCATCCTGCCGCAAGATGTTTGTCTGGTGCCAGAGCGCCGTGAAGAAGTCACAACTGAAGGCGGTCTTGATGTCGCCCGTGACTTTGCCAAAGTACAGGCCGCAGTCAGACAATTGCAGGCGGCAGGCATACGTGTGTCATTATTCATCGATGCAGATGAACAGCAAATACAGGCCAGCTCAGAGGCAGGCGCAAGCGTCATAGAAATTCACACTGGCCGCTATGCTGATGCGCTTGATCCGGCACTGCAGGAGCAAGAACTGGCACGCATAGCGCAAGCCGCCATCGCTGGCATACGCCATGGTTTGAAAGTGAATGCTGGACATGGCTTGCACATGACTAATACTGCCGCGATTGCTGCCATTCCGGAAATTTCAGAATTGAATATTGGCCATGCCATCGTCGCCCAGGCCCTGTTCGTGGGCTGGCAAAAAGCCATCAGCGACATGAAGGCCCTGATGGTCAAGGCCCGTCTGACGAGTTTGCATAAGGCAGCCTGACATGATCTACGGCATAGGCACAGACATCGTACAAATCTCGCGCATGCAAGAAGCCATTGCGCGCAACGGTGAGCGTTTTGCTGAAAAAATCCTGGGGCCAGATGAGCTGGCGATTTATCGTGAGCGCAAAACCCTGGTCGAAACACGCGGCCTGCGTTATCTGGCTACCCGGTTTGCTGCAAAAGAAGCTTTCTCAAAAGCCGTGGGCATGGGCATGCGTGACCCCATGAACTGGCATGCCATACAAACACTGAATAACGATCAGGGTCAGCCTCAGGTGCAGGCCAACGGTAATATGTTGGCGTGGATGCAGGAGCGTAATCTGAAGGCAAGTATCTCTGTCAGTGATGAAACTGATTACGCCATTGCCTTCGTCATCATCGAATTGAACAATCCCTGCTAAAGTAGCGACTTCTACCAGCGCTGCAGATTGATTGCATCATGAACGAACCAAATATCTCAGAAGCACGCCAGCAAGTGCTCGATCTGGTTGCCAAATTACCCAACCTGCCGGGTGTGTACCGCTATTTTGATAGCAATGACCAGGTGCTGTACGTAGGCAAGGCACGTGACTTGAAAAAACGTGTCTCCAGCTATTTTCTCAAAAATCTTTCCAGCCCGCGCATCGCGATGATGGTAGAGAAAATTGCAAAACTCGAAACCACCGTCACCCGCAGTGAAGCCGAAGCACTGATCCTTGAAAACAACCTCATCAAGGCTCTAAAGCCACGCTATAACATTCTGTTCCGCGATGACAAGTCTTATCCCTATCTGAAAATCACCGCAGAAAAAACGCCGCGCATGATGTATTACCGTGGTGCGATCGATAAAAAGCATCAATACTTTGGACCATTCCCGTCCGGCTGGGCCGTCAAGGAATCGATGCAGATTTTGCAGAAAGTCTTTTTGCTGCGCAGTTGCGAAGACAGCGTGTTTGCCAACCGCACCCGCCCATGTCTGCTGCACCAGATCAGCCGCTGCAGCGCACCTTGTGTCAACATCATCGCGCCAGAAGACTACCAGCAAGACGTCAACAATGCCGCCGACTTTTTGCGTGGCCGCCAGCTTGAAGTCATGCAGACCCTGGAAAAAAAGATGCTGGATTTTTCCATGGAGCTCAAATTCGAACAGGCAGCCGCAGTGCGCAATCAAATGCAGGCCCTGTCCAAAGTCTTGCATCAGCAAAGTATGGAAACCGCAGGCGATGTCGATATCGATATTTTGGCTGTGGTAGTGGAGGGTGGCCGTGCCTGTGTTAACCTGGCCATGGTCAGGGGCGGACGGCATTTGGGTGACCGGGCTTATTTCCCTACCCATGTTGATGATGCGGTCAGCGTCGCAGAAAATGAAATCGAAGTCGAGGTGATCTCTGCCTTTCTGGCGCAACACTATGTTGACCAATTCATCCCATCCACACTGGTCATGAATGTGGAACTCGATGCGCCTGATCTCATGCTGGCTCTGGCCGAGCAATGTGGCCATCGCATTCATCTATCCTTCCAGCCGCAAGAGCAGCGCCGTGCCTGGCTGGACATGGCCGTCAAAGGTGCCAAACTGGCGCTGGCGCGCATGCTGTCTGAGCAAGGCTCGCAACAGGCGCGTACACGAGCCCTGGCAAGCGTGCTGGAGCTGGATGTAGAAAATCTCGAAGAATTGCGCGTCGAGTGTTTTGACATCAGTCACACCCAGGGTGAAGCCACACAGGCATCCTGCGTGGTGTTCCATCATCACGCCATGCAGAACAGTGAATATCGCCGCTTCAACATCAAGGACATTACCGGAGGCGATGATTATGCCGCCATGCGCCAGGTACTGTTCCGCCGCTATGAAAAAGTCGCGAGTGGTGAGGCGAGTGGCGACGGGGCCAATGAACGCCGCATGCCAGACATCGTCCTGATCGACGGTGGCAAAGGTCAGGTTGAGATTGCGCGGCAAGTTTTTGTCGAGCTTGGCCTGGATATCAGCCTCATCGTTGGTGTCGCCAAAGGCGAGGGGCGCAAGGTAGGTCTTGAAACCCTGGTGTTTGTTGATGGCCGGGCAGAAAAAGAACTGGGTAAGGAATCTGCCGCCCTCATGCTGATCGCCCACATCCGCGATGAAGCTCACCGCTTTGCCATCACAGGCATGCGTGCCAAGCGCGACAAGGCCAGGCAGACCTCACAACTGGAAGAGATCGAGGGCATAGGCCCCAAACGCCGCCAGCGCTTGCTGGTGCGTTTTGGTGGCTTAAAAGGCGTCAGCGATGCCAGCGTCGCCGATTTGGCCAGTGTCGAAGGTATTTCCCGCCAATTGGCAGAAGAAATTTACAAGCGGCTGCGATAGGGAAATATAATTGCGTCAGGCGCTGGCATTGTAGTCAGCGTGCCTGATGCATAAACCGAATAAAAACCACAACAACATGCCCTTCAATTTTCCTATCCTGCTGACCTGGTTACGTGTCGCGCTGATACCGCTGGTAGTTGGTGTTTTTTACCTGCCCGATCTCTGGTTAAGCCCCTTTGAAAAAGGTCTGGCATCCACCACGATTTTTATCGTCGCCGCAGTCACCGACTGGTTTGACGGCTTCCTGGCGCGCAGATGGAACCAGACATCCTCATTCGGTGCCTTCCTTGACCCTGTGGCCGACAAGCTCATGGTCGCCGGTGCCTTGCTGGTGCTGGTGCAGCTCGACCGCGTCAACGCCGTGATCGCCTTCGTCATCATCGGTCGTGAAATTACCATCTCTGCCTTGCGCGAATGGATGGCATTGATAGGTGCCTCCAAATCAGTAGCAGTCAGCTCTTTGGGTAAGATCAAAACCGCTGCGCAAATGATCGCCATCCCCATGCTGCTGTACTACGACATGCTGTTTGGCATGATAGACACCAAGCTGCTGGGTTCATGGTTGTTGTTGATTGCTGCCATCCTGACAGTTTGGTCCATGTTCTATTACCTGCGTAAAGCATGGCCTTTGATCAAGGAAACCACGGATAAAATGGAATAGCCGTTGAGTAATCGTGGAATGATCTTTGAATGGGTAGTTGACACAATGGCTGGATGATATATAATTCTGGTCTTCGCAACGCGGGAGTAGCTCAGTTGGTAGAGCGCAACCTTGCCAAGGTTGAGGTCGAGAGTTCGAGACTCTTCTCCCGCTCCAA
>NZ_JBYTAV010000017.1:0-94227 GCF_058788535.1 Undibacterium sp. FW305-107 | reverse complement strand
GGCTCCGGTGGTGGTTCAGCCGATCCGGAAGTGATGATAGAAATGAACATGACGCCGCTGATTGACGTCATGCTGGTCTTGATCATCATGTTGATTATTACCATTCCTATTCAGAATCACGCAGTGAACCTGAATATGCCGACAGGCACGCCACCACCGCCGTTGAAAGAGCCTGTCGTCGTGAATATCGACGTGGACTTCGACGGCACGGTGTCCTGGAATGGCACGGCAGTAGATCATACGCAATTGGAAGCCAAGTTGTCTGAATCGGCAGCGATGCCTGCAGGTGACCAGCCAGAGATCCACCTGCGTCCGGTTGCTGTTGTGCCTTACAAGTCTGTGGCTGCGGTCATGGCGGCGGCACAGCGTCTTGGTGTCACCAAGATCGGTATGGTCGGGAATGAGCAGTTCTTGAAGTAAAAAAAGTCACTACAGGCGCTAATACAAGTTGCCATGGTACTTGTAGTGAATGGGGCAAGTACCAGGCCTGTTTCATTGTGCTGGATGGCAATAGTGTGGTGGAAACAAAAGAGGCAAAATTAAATTTAACGATACCACTTAAATACCTATTGACATCCACTAGTAAAAAAACTTACAGTGAGGCTTAAAATAGTAGCAGAAGTACAGATTCCGATTCGACCTGATAAAACTTACCACCATTTACTTATCAATGAACAAACAAGCAGAACATCTTTCTACATCTGATTTGTCAGCGACTGCAGTACAGTCCTCAACAAAACCTGCTTGTACATATTTGATTGGTGCCGATGGTGGTGGTACTGGCACGCGAGTGGTGTTGGCTGACGCAAGTGGTAAAGAGCTGAGTCGTGGTAGTGCCGGCCCTTCTGGCCTGGCGCATGGCCGGGATAAAGCCTGGCAATCAATCTTGCTGGCGACCCAGCAAGCTTTTGCGGCAGCAAACCTGGACGTGCCAGCCCTGGCTGATATGGCTGTGGGCTGCGGCCTGGCTGGTGTTCATAATATTCACTGGGCCAGGGAGTTTGTTGCGCTCAATCCTGGCTTCGGTGCTGTCTGTGCAGAAACCGATGCCTATACCACTTTGCTGGGCGCACTTGATGGCAAGCCTGGCTCTATCATTGCTTTAGGAACTGGTAGCGTCGGTGAAGTTTTGTTACCTGATGGCCAGCGTCGTGAGGTCGGTGGCTGGGGTTTCCCGGTCAGTGATGAGGCCAGCGGTGCCTGGTTGGGTATGCGCGCCGTCAATCATTTGCAACGTGTGCTGGATGGCCGTGCTGCCTCCAATCCATTTGCCAGTGCAGTGCTGACACATTGTGGCGGTGATAAAGATGCCGTATTCGCCTGGCTGGCCCTGGCCAATCAAACCCGTTATGCCGAATTGGCCCCTCTGGTGATACGTTTCGCTTCTGAGGTAGACGTCGCACGCGAGATCATGCTGGAAGCGGGTAAGGAAGTCGCCATCATGGCGCAAGCCCTTGACCCCGAATCTGCTCTGCCCATCGCACTGTGTGGCGGTTTGGCAGCGCCAGTAGCCAGCTATTTGCCAGCCGCTTTAAAAGAGAGAATACAAATGCCCAAAGCCGATTCAGCAATTGGTGCTCTCATCCTGATACAGCAGCATTTGCAAGCCAAATAAATACATAAAAAGAGAGAAAGACATGCTGGCACAATTGATAGACTTTAAACCTGATGCAGAAAGTTCTACCCCCTTGTATCTGCAATTGGCGAACAAGCTCGCGAACGGTATACATAGCGGATTGTGGCAGCCGGACGAAGCCTTGCCCTCCGAGCGCATGTTATCTGATACTCTGGAAATCTCACGCGTCACAGCGCGTAAGGCCATAGACATGTTGTGCGAGCGTGGCATGCTGACGCGCAAACATGGCTCTGGCACTTACATCACACCGAAGCTGGAGCAGCCGCTGTCGCGTCTGACCAACTTCAGTGAAGAATTGCGCAACCGTGGTTTTGTTCCGGGTTCACGCTGGTTGTCACGCGAAACTGGTATCGCTTCGCCAGAAGAAATCTTATCTTTGGGTTTATCGCCTAATACCGTGGTATCGCGCCTCAAGCGCTTGCGTACCGCCGACAATGTCGTGATGGCGATAGAAAGCTCGACCATTCCGGCAATCTATATGCCAAATCCTAAACTGGTGAGCGACAGCCTGTACGGTTACCTGGAATCGCATAATTTGTCACCGACACGCGCCTTGCAGCATATACGTGCCGTCAATGCGACTGCTGAACAGGCGCGCCTGGCGGACATCAAACAGGGCGCAGCGATGTTGTTCATCACCCGTGTTGCCTACCTCCCTAACGGTGCAGCGATAGAACTGTCGCATTCTTATTGCCGTAGTGACTACTATGACTTTGTGGCGGAGTTGTTCAGATGAGCTTGCAACAACAAGTGCAGGGACAAATACTGACACCGCAAGGCTGGGTGCATGGCTCTCTGGTATTCGATGAAAGAGTGCAGACCATCACTGCTGACGCAGAGAGTACTGCCGATGCAGAATCCCTGTATTACATCCTGCCTGGCTTTGTCGATTTGCACGTGCATGGAGCCGGCGGCAAAGACACCATGGAGGCTGGCGATGCCGTCGAAATCATCGCCCGCAAGCATGCCAAACACGGCACCACCAGCATGCTGGCCACCACCATGACAGCGCCGCTGTCTGATCTGGAACTGGCCTTGAAGGCGATCAGGCCGCTGGTAGATAAGCGCAGCAGCGGTTCTGCCCGCATATTGGGTGTGCATCTGGAAGGGCCATATATCAACCCCGGCAAGCTCGGTGCGCAGCCAGACTTTGCCCACACCGGTTCGCTGGAACAGGTGCGCCACCTCGATGCAATAGCGCCAATCCGCCTGATTACCGTAGCACCTGAAATGGATGGTCATTTGCAACTGGTGCGCGAACTGACAGCCATAGGCATGCAGGTGCAGATAGGCCATACCCTCGGGACTTATGAAGAGGGCAAGGCTGCACTGGAAAACGGTGCTACCGGTTTTACCCACTTGTATAACGCCATGTCACGCCTTGATCACCGCGCACCTGGTATGGTCGGTGCAGCTTTAGCGCATGCGCAGTTTTCTGAAATTATTCCCGACTTGTTGCACGTCCACCCTGGCGCCATCAAAGCCGCCATGCGTGCGATTCCGCATCTGTATTGCGTCACTGATTCCACCGCAGCTTCCGGCATGCCGGATGGGCAATACATGCTGGGCCGCCAGGTCGTGCATAAATGCCTTGGTGGTGTGCGTCTTGAAGATGGCACGCTGGCAGGCAGCACCCTGACCATGGATCAGGCTTTGCGCAATCTGGTCAGCATAGGCCTGGACCTGGAAGATGCATCGAAGCGTGTTTCTACCTACGCAGCCGATTATCTGGGACTGAATGAGCGTGGCCGCCTGCAGGCAGGCAGTTACGCAGACCTGGTTGTGCTGGACCGTCAGCTCAACCTTATCGCTGTTTATGTAGAAGGAGAAAAGATTGACCTCGCAGATGCTTAAGGAAGCCAGCTCTTCCGCTGATTTTGTAGCCGAACAACTCAAACATGAAGGTGAGCGCTATGCCGAACTTGGCGCACACTTGCGCGCCAAACCACCAACATCCGTCGTTACCGTTGCCCGTGGCAGCTCAGACCATGCCGCCAATTATGCAGCCTATCTGATCATGGCCAGGGTAGGGCGCATCGTCGCTTCCCTGCCCATGTCTCTGGTGACCTTGAACAAGGCACCATTGGCAGCCAAAGACGCTCTGGCAATTGCAATTTCTCAGTCTGGTCAAAGCCCTGACGTGGTTGAGCCTATCCGCTATTTCCGCGAAGGTGGCGCTACTACCGTGGCCCTCGTCAACGACGCAGCATCACCACTGGCACAAAGCGCAGAATGGACCATGCCATTGCATGCAGGCCCGGAATTGAGTGTGGCTGCGACAAAGAGTTTTATCACTTCCCTGGTTGCAGGCGCACGCCTGGCAGGTCACTGGCAAAACGATGCAGAATTTTTGGCAGCGATAGAGCAGTTGCCAGAATCCTTGCACGCTGCCACCAAGCTCGACTGGTCACCTGCAATAGAAGTTTTGCAGCCCGCATCACGCATCATGGTAGTGGGCCGTGGTATTAGTTTCCCGGTAGCGCTGGAGTCTGCACTTAAATTCAAAGAGACTTCCGTCATCCAGGCAGAAGCTTTCAGCGGTGCAGAAATCAAGCATGGCCCTATGGCACTGATACATGATGGTTATCCATTATTGATATTCGCAACCCGCGGTCCGGCACAAGCTGGCCTGATTGCCCTGGCAGAAGAGATGCGTGGACGTGGCGCGAATGTCTTGCTGGCAGCACCAGAAGATGTCAAGGAACGTAACCTGACTTTGCCAGTTGCGGCAACACCTGATCTTGATCCTGTGGTTGCAATACAAGCCTTCTACATGATGGCAGCCAACCTGTCGATTGCCCGTGGCCTGGACCCGGACAAGCCAAGGCACTTGAGCAAAGTCACAAAGACAAATTGACACAGCTGAAGCAGCAGGCTATTTTTTAAAAACTTTAAAAATAGATACTGCCCCCCAGTATTTTTATTAATGGCAAGATTGGTATGGTTAAAATGCAAAATTGCTTAAAAATATTGGGGAGTATGTGTAAAAGACTGATTTCGAAGTCGAAATTACGCTTGGCCTTGAGCGTGCTGATATTGAGTTTCGGCTTGCACGGCAATGCCTTTGCCGTGCAGAAAATCGAATTCTGGACCATGAGCCTGAAGCCAAAATTCATTCCCTATTTTCAGGAACTCGTCAAAAATTACGAAGCCCAACACCCCGGCATCAAGCTCGAATGGGTGGATTTTCCCTGGGATATTCTGCAATTAAAACTGATCACCGCCATCGCTGCAGGTACGCCACCAGCACTCGTAAATTTGAGCGTGCCCTGGGCTGAAGAAATGGCGCGCGATGGTTTGCTTGAACCTGTTGATGCCTTGCTGGCAGCGCCAGGTGCTACCAATGACTACACGGATGCGGCATTGGCTGATCTGCGTTTCAATGGCAAGGTCTATGGCTTTCCGCATTACAGCAACGTCAATGTGATTGCCTATAACCGCAAGATACTGGCAGCGGCTGGCATCTTCCAGGCACCACGCAGCATGGATGAATTGCTGACCCAGGCCGTCATGATTTCCCTCAAAACTGGCAAGCCTGGCTATGCACCGGCACTCGGAAAGATCGATGGTTTTTTCATGCAGCAGGGGCTGGATTTGATGCGTGATGGCAAGGCAGTCTTCAATTCTCCAGCCCATGTGACATTGATCAAAAAACTGGCTGCCACTTACAAGGCAGGCGGTTTTTTAAAAGATAAATTATTTGCTGAAGACAATTTCCCTGCCGTGGTAGATGCCTATCTCGGTGGTCGTCTTGGCGTCATGGTCAGCGCACCGACTGCCATCAAACGCATACAGACTGATGCACCAGAAATTTATGCGCAGACCGGTATCTTCCCCGTGCCGCCAGGGCCAACCGGCATTAATGACGGTGGCTGGATGTTTCATTTCGCCATACCTAAAGGTGTAAAGAAAAAGGATATACCCGAAGTGGCAGCCTTCGCCCGCTATCTCACCAGCGATGCCAACCAGTTGACGTTTTCCCGCCAGGCTGGTGTCATGCCGACCACCAAACAGGCATTGATAAATCCCTACTTCAAGAAGATATTACCCAACGCGGGCGCGTCGGAGCAGGCATTGGCGGTTGCAGCAAACTCCATGAATTCTGCCCGCAGTCTGTATGTCAGCGGCATAGATGATTATAATGAATTGCGCCGTTTCCTGGTCAAGGCCGTCGAGGCAGGCGTTACCGGTCGCCGTGATATACAGGAAGCGCTGGATGAAGCTGTAGGCATCTGGAACCGTAAATTGCAAGGGCCAAAGTTGCCATGAGCAAGTTGCTTACACCCTTACCTGCGTCCACACCTGTATCCGCAACCAGCAAGCGGTACAACCTGCTGGCTTATGCCTTCCTGACACCAGCATTGCTGTTGCTGATGATGTTTTCTTTCTGGCCCGTCATGTATGGCTCTTACCTGAGTTTTACTGATTTCAGTCTGATACGCGAAGTGCATTGGGTAGGCTTTGCCAATTATCGCGCCCTGTTTGCGAATGACATGTTTTTGACGGGGCTTAAAAATTCCCTGCTGTTTTTGCTGGTCGTGCCCTTTACGCAATTGGGGGCGATCTCGCTGGCAGTGCTGGTGAATAATCAATTGCCCGGTATACGCTGGTTTCGCGCTGCCTATTATGTGCCGGTAGTGACTACGGTTTCTGTGGTCGGCATCATGTGGGGCTTCATGTTCCATGAGCAGGGCACACTGAATTATGTGCTGCTGCAATTGCATCTGATTGCTGCACCGCTGGGCTGGTTATCGGATGATGCACTTGCTCTGTTTGCCGTCATGTTCGTCTCTTTCTGGCGCGGCCTGGGCTGGTATATGGTGATGTATCTGGCTGCCTTGCAGTCACTGCCCGCCGAGATGCAGGAAGCTGCAATACTCGATGGTGCCAATCGCTGGCAACGCTTCTGGCGCATCACCGTGCCCATGCTGAAGCCGACGATACTGGTCTGCAGCATCATGTCGGTGCTTGCTGCTCTCAAAGCCTATCAGGAAGTCGATGTGCTGACCCAGGGTGGCCCCATGAATTCCACCTTCACGGCCCTGTATTACGCTTATGACCAGGGTTTGAAGCACTTGAAACTGCCGCGCGGTTTGGCTGCGAGTTTCGTTGTCTCCCTCTGCTGCATGGCGATCGCTTTCGTCTGCCTGCGCTGGCTTAAACCTGGGCACAGGGAATGAGCATGCATATCAAAAAAGTCCTGCGCACGGCTTCTCAATATGGCTTGCTGAGTCTGATTGCCATCATCTGTATTTTCCCCTTCTGGTGGACGCTGGTGGTAGCAATGTCCACCGAGGGTAATCTGTTTGAATTTCCACCCACGTTTTGGCCGCGTGGTATTTCGCTGGATAATTTTATAGAGGCTTTCCGCGTCATCCCTATCATCGCCTTCTACAAGAATTCATTGCTGATCACTTTGGCGACAGTACTGGGCAAGCTCGTTGTTTGCTCACTCGCTGCTTACCCCTTATCACGCATGCAATTCAGCGGCAGCAAGCTCATCATGGGCGTGATACTGGCGACCATGATCTTGCCTTCTGAAGTCAATTTCCTGGTCAACTTCATCACCATGACCAAAATATCCCTGGTGAATACTTATACCGCCGTGGTCTTGCCAAATATCGTGACGGCAGTCTCGATACTCTTGCTGAAACAGGCTTTTGATGAAGTGCCGCAAGACTTGCTTGATGCCGCCCGCGTCGATGGTGCCAGCGAATGGATCATCTTTTATCGCATCGTCCTGCCATTGATTACCCCCTGGCTGGCCACGGTGGGGATCCTGACTGCGGTGGAGGCATGGAATGAATACATCTGGCCATCGATAGTCATCAGCAAGCCAGAAGATTTTCCCTTATCTGCCGGTGTGCTGTATTTGCGCGGCACTTATGGCAGCAGCACTCGCGTGATTGCGGCAGGAACCATTTTGACAGTTGCACCTATATTGGTCGCCTTTTTATTTACCCAGCGCTTTTTTATGCGCGGCATGGATGGAGCAGTGAAATGACGCAAGACAATAAGCAAGACAACAATAAGCAACAAACCCTGACACGCGAAGAAGCACGCCGCCTGGCCGGACAACTGGTGATGATACGCATGCCCATCACCAGCCTGGATGCGACCTCGGCGCAATTTTTAAAAGATAATCATATCCGTGGCATTTGCCTGTTCAGGCAAAACATGGTTGACGAAATCCAGCTGAAAAAACTGACGGCTGATCTGCGCCTTATCTTGGGGGAGGGGGCGCTGATCGGTATCGATCAGGAAGGGGGCGCAGTCGTGCGTTCCACCTGGGTACCGCAGCCCCCGGCGGCAATGTCGCTGGGGGCCAGCGATGATACTGAGCTATGCCGCCAGGTGGGCGCTGCTGTCGCGCGCGGTGTCAAGGCGCTGGGCTTCAACTGGAACTTTGCGCCTGTGCTGGATTTGAATAATAACGTCGATAATCCCGTTATCTCTGAACGTTCGTTTGGCTCTGATCCCAAGCGTGCCAGTGAACTGGCCCTGGCCTGGATGGACGGCAGCCTGGCCGAAGGCGTGGCTTGCTGCGTCAAACATTTCCCCGGTCATGGCGACACCAATGTTGATTCCCATCGTGACCTGCCAACCGTGAACAAGAGCCTGGCAGAATTGCAGGCGCTGGAACTGGCACCTTTCCAGACCGCAGTCAGCCGCAATGCACCAGCGATGATGACCGCGCATATCGTTTACCCCGCACTGGATGCAGAAAACCCTGCCACCATGTCCAAGCCCATCCTGACCGGCCTGTTGCGCGATCAATGGAATTACCAGGGCGTGGTGATTACGGACGGCATGGACATGCATGCCATAGCAGGCCGTTATGGTGTAGGCAATGCAGCTGTACGCGCCTTGCTGGCCGGTGCCGACATGGTCATGGCACTGGGCACCACAGAGACGCAACTGGAAACCCTGAATGCCTTGACCGAAGTAATTTTTTCTGGCCAGATTTCTCTCGCAGAAGTGCAGCAAAAACTGCAGCGCATGGCAGACCTGACCAGGACCTACCCCTGCATAGACACCGCCTACCAGACCGACATGGCAGACCGCATCCTCATGTCCACCGCCTGGAAGCGTGGCCTGACTACCCAGGGCAATGCACAACCGCCTGCGAAGAGCAGCAAGCTGCGTCTCGTCATCAGCGCCGACGTGGTCAGCGATGGCGTTTCAGAAGCAGGCATACCCGCAGCAAAAGTCAGCGTCATGCTCGCCAGTTTGTATGATGTTGATACCGTTACCTTTGACAATGCCGACAGTTTTGACTGGAGCGCCTTGCCAGATGATGGCCGCTTTGTCGTACTGGCATCCACCGTGCGCATACGCTACAGCAAGCAGGTACGCGACACCTGGAAGCCAGACCTGCACCTGGTCTTGTGGAACCCGTTTCAAATGCTTGACATTCAGGCACCTGCACTCATCACCTACGGCTTTGCACCACCAGCCATAGATGCAGCACGCGCATGGTTTGCCGCAGAAGTGGTCGCCAGCGGCCAGATACCGGTTGCGGGTTTTTCCAGCGCTGCTGCATAAGGGAATCAGGAATGGCCGAAGTCAGACTGCAGCAGATCAGCAAATCCTATGGCAATAACCAGGTTTTGCAAGGCATAGACCTGCACGTGCGCAATGGTGAATTCATGGTCTTTGTCGGCCCCTCAGGTTGCGGCAAATCCACACTCTTGCGCATGATTGCCGGTCTGGAAGATATCAGTGCCGGTGAACTGCATATAGACAATCAACTGGCGAACGATATCCCGCCCGCCAAGCGCGGCCTGGCCATGGTGTTCCAGTCATATGCGCTGTACCCGCACATGACCGTGTATGAAAACATGGCCTTCAGCCTTAGCCTCACCAGCATGAGCAAGGCCGAGATAGACAAAGCCGTACAACACGCCGCCAGCATCCTGCAAATGAGCCACCTGCTGCAACGCAAGCCACGCGACCTGTCCGGTGGCCAGCGCCAGCGCGTCGCCATAGGCCGCGCCATCGTGCGCAAGCCCGGCTTGTTTCTGTTTGATGAGCCACTATCGAATCTCGACGCCAGCCTGCGCGTACAAATGCGCATAGAACTCAGCAAACTGCACAGAGAACTCGCCGCCACCATGATCTACGTCACGCACGACCAGGTAGAAGCCATGACCCTGGGCCAGCGCATAGCCGTATTCAACGGCGGCAAGATAGAGCAAATAGGCGCACCGCTGGAACTCTACGACAAACCCGCGAATCTCTTCGTCGCAGGCTTCCTCGGTTCACCGAAGATGAATATCCTCAAGGCAAAGGTATTGCGCAATCTGGGTAATGAGGTAGAACTGCAACTGGCAGCAGGCACCCATATCAACGTCCAGCTTGAGAGCAGTAATTTACAGACAGGCGACGAAGTCGGTCTCGGCATCAGGGCAGAACACATCCCGCTGGCTTCACAAAGCACGGAGCACAGCAACCAGCTCGAAGTCTGTATCAGCTTTGTTGAACATCTGGGCGATGCTGCCATCGTCTATGCGACACTGGCGGGTGAAGAAAACCTGTTTGCTATCAAGCTGCCAGCGGATACTTCAGACCTGTATGCGGGAGCTGATCTTTGTATACAACTGCCGGGGCACAGGTGTCATGTGTTTGATGAGAAAGGAAATGCTGTTTGAGATTGACTTGTATGGTTTTAAGGATTATCTGAAAATCTTAATAAATAGGATTTTCTATTTCAAGTATCAATCTTGTTAGCTGGCACGATTCGTTCTTTTTTAAAAGTGCTAACGCATCGTTGCCTTGATTCCATCAATGATTCTTCTTTTTTTGTCTCCGGGTATCCCAATGAACTTAAAAATTCGTCGCATGACTTTCTGTCAAAAGAGTTGATAAGATCTAAAGAAGCATCGATTGTTAGCAATCTGCCGTGTTCATCATTAAATGCGCACGGGTCCAGAATTCTTGCTTTAGGCTTCATGTAACGTTCCTCGCCCGAAACTAATTCGTGCTGCTGTGGCTTTACGGATGCAATAAACATGGCAATACAAAGCATCCATGGTCCGAACATTAAATCAATGACAGTTCCAATGTTATTTGGAAGAATTGCGTCAATGCTTAAAATTAAAAGCACAGCAAGGATCACAGATATAAGAGCTCTGGCGATTAGACCTCGCACAATTAAGTCGATGAATAGAATAACGGAAACAATTAAAGGCAATATGTAAAGCAACACAAAGCTTGCCATGTCAACACCCATGTAACCTCCAAGTGCAATCAATCAGCCAGCTTATCGGAAATTTCTCACACATCATTTTCCAATACTTGCGCACAAATAGAGTGCCAAACATTTGCATCTAAAGCTATAGCGCTTGCCCAATCTATGCTACCGACAAAAGCTGGATGTGGTGCAAATCCATAAAATTGATTTGCGCCGCGATCTATCCCTTTTTTTTTTAAAAAGACAGATACCTTCTGTGAGGAGATTTACTTCCTGCCATTCTGGAGAATTCATCATCGCACGAAAATCATTCATGTTAGCAGCAATGGTATTGATTCCTCCTTCCAGCACGTCCAGGCGTTCGATAAGGCCGCTTTCTCTTTCGAAATACAGATCACCAAAAGCTGAACAACCCAAGGGCCGGACTTTACCAGTTAAAGTCTTGGGCCAATTCGCGAATAGCGTTTGAATATTTAGTGCTGATGCATCGATAAAAATATCTGGCCAGGTAAGCGTAGGTATAGTCATTAAGTTTGACGGTGGGAAGTCAGCACTACGAACATGATGGTCATACTCATGTTCAATAGAGCGAGGTAAATTATTTTTTGTCAGCAGCCAGAGCATAAGCAACGATCGCATTGGCGTGACCATGGCCCATCTCATGTTCAGCCTTGAGCTTGTTCACGATTTCCATGTGCTTTAAACCTTTACTCTTCTGAACCAGGTCCAGCCAGTGTTGGATGGGCTTGCCGTACTTCTTTTCTATCGATGGGAAATAAGAGGCTGGGCCTTTGACTTTTTCTTCGTTTGACATGCTGGGCTTCCTTTCTTCATGAGATCAATTGAAATCGCTTGGATATGATTGTACGAGATTTTTAATTTATTTTTTGATATGCTAAAAATATCATGAAAATATCTCTCTTGCGTCGCTTCAGATACTATTTTTCATATTGAGTTCTGATTGCAAATTTCGCGCTCAAAAACTCTACCAAGGTCCGCACCCGGTTCGGTATAAAACGCCCACTGGGCAGCAAGGCATGCAGCGGATAAGCGTCAGTCTCCCAGTCCGTCAACAAGGCCACCAGGCTGCCATCTTCCAATTCCTGTCTGACATCGATCATTGATTTGAAAATGATGCCTGCACCGGCTATTGCCCACATGCGGGCCAGTGAGGCGTCGTCGGCGCTGCGGTCGCCTTTTACTCTGACTTCCTTCCATTTGCCGTTTTGCCCAAAGCGCCAGGTTTTGTGCAGGCGGCTGCTGCGTTCGAACAGCAGGCAATTGTGCTGGGTAAGGTCTTGCGGTGTTTGCGGGGCGGGGTGGCGGGCCAGGTAGCTAGGGGCGGCGCAGAGTATGGGGCGGCTTTGTGCCAGTACCCTGGCCACCAGGCGTGAGTCTGTCAGGGTGCCATATCTTATTGCCACGTCGACTTCATCACGTACTACGTCCAGTGGCCTGTCACCGACATTCAGCGCCAGTTGCACGCCTGGATGCAGGGCCAGGAATTCATCCAGCCAGGGTAGCAGGGTGGTGCGGGTCAGGTCGGACGGGGCGGCGACGCGTATCGTGCCGACCAGAGCGGTGCGGGCTTCTGATACCTGGGATTCGCCTTCATCGAGCAAATCAAATGCCCTTTGCGCATAGTCGAGCAGGATTTGCCCTTGGGCGGTGATGCGCAGGGCGCGGGTCGATCGTTCGAACAGGCGGGTGCCCAACTGGGTTTCCAGGCGCTTGAGGGTGGCGCTGGCGGCCGCGGGTGTCATGCCCAGCACGCTGGCTGCGCCTGAGAGTGAGCCGCAGCGTGCGGTTTGCACGAGTATATGCAGGTCGCTGAGATTTTCAATTTTCATTTGAAAGTGATAGTTATTTATGGGTCTTATCAATTCATGCTTCAGATTCTACAATGCCTGCACTGATCTGGAAATGTTTCTGGACACCATACCGATACTTAACATAATCAACATACTCAAGGATTCAACATGAAAGCCATTGCTTACCGCCATTCTTTACCTATCGATAACACTGCATCGCTGGAAGATGTGGAATTGCCAAAACCAGCGCTGGAAGCGCGTGACTTGCTGGTGCGCGTAAATGCCATCTCTGTCAATCCTGTGGATACCAAGGTCAGGCTGGGCCGCGCACCTGCTGAAGGCCAGTTGAATGTGCTGGGCTGGGATGCGGTAGGCATAGTGGAAGAAGTTGGCACTGCAGTCAGCAACTTTAAAGCTGGCGATCGTGTGTACTATGCTGGCGCGATAGACCGCCCCGGTGCAAACAGTGAGTTGCATGCTGTCGATGAACGCATAGTCGCCAAGGCTCCAGCTACACTGGATGATGCACAAGCTGCCGCTTTGCCGCTGACTACTATTACTGCCTACGAATTACTGTTTGAACGCCTGGGCGTTGCCAAGAACGGTGGTGCAGGCCAGGCCCTCCTGGTGATAGGTGGTGCCGGTGGCGTCGGCTCCATCCTCATACAACTGGCACGCCAACTGACACAATTGCGTGTGATTGCCACTGCCTCACGTGCCGAGACACGTCAGTGGTGCCTCGATCTGGGTGCACATGCAGTGATCGACCATTCCAAACCGCTGAGCGCTGAATTGAAAGCCATGGGTATCAATGAAGTTGATATCGTTGCTGGCCTGACGCAGACAGCACAGCACTATGCAGAAATCATCGCCAGTCTGAAGCCACAAGGCAAGCTGGCTGTGATTGATGATATGGTGGCGCTGGACTTGATGCAGTTGAAAGGCAAATCCATCTCCCTGCACTGGGAAATGATGTTCACACGCTCTATGTTCAAGACCGTCGATATGGATGAGCAAGGCAAGCTGCTGGCAGAAGTGGCTGCACTGGTGGATGCAGGCAAAGTACGCACGACAGTGAATGCGAACTTTGGCAAGATCAATGCGGCGAATTTGCGCAAGGCCCATGCGCTGATAGAAAGCGGCAAGGCGCAAGGTAAAGTTGTGCTGCAAGGGTTTTAATATTCTTTAAATAGTTAAAAAAGGGGGCATCTTGCCCCCTTTGGTATTGGCGGGCCTGGTTTAAAGACGTGGCAGCCACATACCCATAAACGCCACAAAGATACCCATGCCGCTGGCTGCACTTAAAACCAGCAATATCCCCGCCATGCTGAAGTGAACTGCTTTGTTTTTGCTGTCTTGCGCACGCAAATATAATTCACAGACGATCAACGGTATGAGGGAATTGGCAAAGGAAATGAAGCTCAGAAATGGTCCTTCAAAAGTCTTGGGATTAAAACCTGCCGGGCCATGGTTGATGGCTATCCAGAACATCAGGCCTATGCGGAAGAACCAGACACCATTCGCCACAAGAAACAGGCGCAGTGCCCAGCGGCGGTGAAGGGCGAACTGGTGGGCGAGAGCATGGCGCAAGGCCATGCCTGCGCAAACCAGGATTAATACTGCATTCAGGCTGACACCCAGATGCTGGGTAAAGTCACCAACACCATTGCGTAACCAGACCATGTATAAACCAGTCGTAGCGGCAATGATGAGGCTGGACAAATAGATGCGCCCGTTCCAGCGATGGAATCTTGGTGCTCGTGCGCGGATTTGCGGGATCATCTGCAATATGCCCGCCAGGGTAATACTGGCCGCCAGAAAGATATGTGTAATGATGGCGAAATTGCCTGCGCTGTCGCCTTTGATATAGCCGTGTGGCAGTACTTTGCTCCATGCAGCAAGATCGCCTTTCATTGCTGACAGAACGTAAAAACCCAGAATGTAATACACGAATAAAAGTTGGCCTATGACGGCAACTGAAAACCACAGTACTGCGGCATATTTCAGGCAGGTACGGGAGATTTTTTCTATTCCATATTTTTTCAATGGTGGTGCAGCTTGTGCAGAATATAAATTACTCGTTTCGAAAACAGTATCTTGCGTCATTTGAAAACTCCTTTTAATGAAGTGATTAGTCGTGCCTGATCCTGCCGTACAGGCGTAGGTGTGCTTGCAAAGCGTGCCTGCAAAGGCGGCTTTGCTTTTATGGTTTGTTGCTGAAGAAAATCAGTGCGGTGCTACATCTGCCTGAAAAGATGGAGGTAGCTGCGGCTGACTGGCAATACATCGGGGCGGCCGCGTATATGCAGTTCAGCAGTTTCATTCATGCCGCGTGTGACTTCGCTGACATAGTGCAGATTGACGATGACAGAGCGGTGGGTTTGCGCAAAACGGTCAGGGTCGAGTTCATCACTGAGTTCACGTATGCTCTTGCGTATCAGTGCATCGCCACCTTCCCAGGCGACCAGGGTGTATTTGTCGTCAGCGCGCAGGAAGGCGATTTGTTCTACCGGTATCAGGCGCACGCTATTGCCTACTGATGCCTTTATCCATTGCAGGTAGTTGGGTTTTGGGCTGCGCTGGCGCATGTCGCTGGCCATACGGTCAAGCAGGGCATCATAGCTTGTGCCTATGTCATTCGCTTGCGTCAGCCGTTGTTGCAGGCGCGTGATGGTATCAGCCAGGCGCGCTTCTATGATGGGCTTGACGAGGTAATCAAGAGCACCTTGCTCAAACGCCTGCACTGCATATTGTTCATAGGCGGTGAAGAAAACGATATGCGCCCTGCGTGCGATGGACCTGGCGGCTTCTATGCCATTCAAGCCTGGCATATGCACATCCAGAAAGACGATGTCGGGCTGATGGATATCAAACATCTCAACCGCTTCACGGCCATTGCGTGCTTCATCGATGATATGCAGTTCTGGCCACAGGTGCACCAGGTTGCTGCGCAGATGTTCCCTTAGCAAAGGTTCGTCATCGGCGATCAGCGCAGTAATCTGCTTCATACTTTGGCTCCCGGATGAAAAATTAACTCAACACGCAAACCGTGCGGCGTCTGCTCATGCAAATCGACACGCGCATCTTTGCCAAAGCATGCTTGGAGCCGCGCTTTCACATTTGCCAGGCCAGTACCTGGTACGGCAGTTTCTGCCATGCCTATGCCGGTATCGGCTACCCAAAGCGTTACCATGTTGTTTGCGTCCTGCTTGCCGCCGACTTCGATGCTGCCACCTTCTGTGCTGGGGTCTATGCCGTGGCGCACGGCATTTTCGACCAGCGTCAACAAAGCCATGGCAGGGAAGCGCTGCCCCTTCAATTCAGGTGCCAGCCTCAGTTCAAATTGCAGGCGGTCAGGCATGCGCATGTGCATGATTTCGAGATAGGCGCTGACCAATTGCATTTCATTTTCTAATGTCGCCTCCGCATCATTCAGGTGAGGCATCGCGGCGCGCAGATAGGCAATCAGATGACGCAGGACTGGTGCTGCATTATCTGAACCCGCTTCAACCAAGGCTTGCACATTCGCCAGGGTATTGAACAGGAAGTGTGGTTCTATCTGCGCCTGTAGCAGGCGCAGGCGGGCATCCAGCACTTCTCGTTCCAGCGCGTTCTTCTCCAGTTCAAGTTGCAGGCGGTCTGCACGTTCACGTTGTTTGCCTTCGCGATTGATAGCGACAACGGCAACGATGGAACCAAAAAACAGCGCAAAAATCGTACTCGTGGCAAAACCTGACAAGAGATTATTCGCCTTGATGAAATTCATGAAATTGCCCGCTATCGCCACATAGGCTGCCAGACTGGCAAACGGGGCCAGTAAACAGACCGCCGCTACTCGTACCAGCCAGTGTGGTATCCAGCGTGGCAGCCACAGCAAACGCCAGGTACCTGAGACGGTGAACGCCAGCAGCATGACCATGGCGATGAACGTGGTGCGCCTCAGCACCAGCCAGAATGGCGACTGGAAGATGGGCGTCGTCACCCAGGCGATCAATACACTGATGATCAGCACCACGACAATTTGTCGCGGTCTTGGCAGTGCAGGCCAGCGTGGGCTTGTGGTCGTGACGGTTTTCATGGAGCTAAGATAGCTGCAACTGATATTTTCGACAAGCAGCTCAGTATGGATATGCGACTAATGACGGTTTTCGGGGCTTGAATGACGGAAATGCCGGTAAATGCCGCTGGCAAGGCTTAACTATAATTTGCAAATATGAACCACTTCCAGAAAGTATCTGTCCCTTTTTAACGTAAACTGAGTGGTATCAGCGATATATTGGATTTGGCCGTATTGAACCAATTCAGGGATGAGAATGCAATGATGAAGAAATGGATGTTTGCAGCGACGGTGCTGGTAGCATCGCCAGCAATGGCAGACACTTTTCGCATTGCTTATTACGAGGGTGGCGATGCGCCCTTTGTCTTGCTGGACAAGCGCGGCCCCAGAGGTATTTTCCCTGACCTGATGGCAGCTATCGTCAAGCTGAGTGGCGACAAGCTGGAGCAAAAGTTTCTACCCATGCGCCGTCTGCTCAAGTCATTTGAGGATGGGCAACTCGACATGGAAGTCGGGGCAAATCCAAAATGGCGCAGTAATTCGCCAGTGCCCGGCGTGTACAGCATAGCCTTTGGTTTGCCCAGGGCAGTACTATGTTTTCGTCCCGGCGAAACACCCAGTGCACAGGCAGTCACAGATTTTTATGGCCAGAAGGTGGGTGTGATTTCTGGCTATTCCTATCCCGAATTTGAAGCTGCCTTTGCCAGTGGCAAAATACAAAGGGAAGACATTTTCAACTCTCCCAATCTTTTGCTGACCTTGCGGGCAAAACGCTTTGACCAGATCATCATCAGCAACTATGTACGGCAATACTGGACCAAGGTCGATGCACAGCGCTATGGCTGCGATGAAGGCCGCATGATAGATGAAAGCGAAATGATGCTGAGGGTACACCCCTCCAAAGCCGACGCTTTGCCACGCCTGAACGCTGCCATCGCCACCCTGAAAAAGAGTGGTGAACTCGATGCAATCTTCAGGCGCTATACGGATTGATGTGATTAATTGACAGACTCAGGGCGCTGGCGGCGATGCTGGTGATGCCAGTGGTTGACCTTTTTCGACTACATATACACCAACCAGTTTGATGGGGTCTTTGCCATGATTTTTTGCACTATGGACGACACCGGCAGGTATGACAAATCCTTCTCCCGGTTTTACTTTACGTGGCGGCTGATTGGCGATCAGTAACTCCACCTCTCCATGCATAACATAGCTGATTTCATCACCAGGATGGGTATGCCAGTCGACCTTGCCACCAGCAGCTATATCAATGCGGAAGATGTAATCTTCCTTGCCGGGAATCGATGAATCGGCCTGTATCACGGGGGTGCGGGTAACACCTGAGTTTTGTGCCAGCAGGTTGGTGCTGATCAATAATAAGCTGACGGCAGTCAAGTGGCGCAAGATGCTGGTTTTGGTCGAATGCAAGATAAATCTCCCGGTTGAATAGACATGCGCTGTTGTACATGTTTGCGCATGGTTATAATTACAATCCTTTTTGATAAGAGAGTAAAGGGAAAATGAATTTGTCTTCGACAGATGTTGTTTCCTGGGTGTTTGCTGCTGTTTTGAAATGATGCGGACCACGGCCCGCATCATTGACAGAAGGGCTGTCAGGCGTCGGCAGTTTTTGCCATGCCTTCAGCCACTTCGTTACTGTTGCCTTCTTTGCCATACGCTGCGCTGTCGCCAAAAGAGACAAAGCGCGTCATTACCAATACGGGGATAGCACTGAGCAAGACCCAGATAAAAAAATTCTTGTAGCCGAGTGCCAACTGTATGTCGCCGCTGATGGTCTTGAACAAGACAAAACCGAGCTGCATGACCCCGGTGCCTAATGCATAGTGGGCAGTCTGGTACTTGCCGACAGCTACAACCTGCATGATGAACAGGATCAAACCAACGAAGCCAAAGCCGTAACCAAACATTTCCAGCGCCAGGGCGGTAGTGATGATGCTGATATTGTCAGGTAGTGTGGTGCTGAGGAAAAAGAACACCAGGTTGGGCACATTCATTGCCAGTATCAGCCAGGGCAGGGAGCGCTTTAGACCCAGCCAGGACGCAAAATACCCACCAAGTACGCTACCACCCAAAAAGGCAACGGTGCCAGCCGTGCCATAGGCAAGGCCGACTTGCTCGGTCGTCAGGCCCAGGCCGCCCAGGTTTTTAGCTTCGCGCAAAAACAAAGGGCCTATGGTTTGTATCTGCCCTTCGGCAGCACGGAACAGAATGATGAAGGTGATGGCCAGCCAGATGCCAGGCTTCTTGAAGAAATCAATAATCACATCTTGCAGTGTCAGGAAAACGCTGCGCATGGAAGCTTCGGTATTGGTGTTTTTTGTGCCAGGCAAAGCCCAGCTGTGATACAGCCCAAGCACGACCAGCATGACACCCATGATGGCGAAAATGACAGTCCAGGCCTGTGCCGGTTCCAGACGTTTTTCAAGATAACCAGCCAGGTAAACCAGCCCACCCAGAGTAATGAATTTGGCTGCATTATAGAAAGCACCTTGCCAGCCTGCATATTCAGCCTGTTGCTTGTTGCTGAGGCTGGCGATATACAGGCCATCGGCTGCAATATCGTGGGTGGCCGAGGCAATTGCCACGACCCCAAGCAAGGCAATGCTGATAGCGAAATACATGGGCAATTGCAGCGACACGGCCACCAGGCCCAGCGATACGCCACCTATCAACTGAAATGCCACGACCACGGCCTTTTTACTGCTGGCAGCTTCGAGGAAGGGACTCCATAAAGGTTTAAAGACCCAGGCCAGGCCTATCAATCCTGTCCAGCGGGCGATATTGTCATTTGCTACCCCCATGCTTTTATACATGAGGCTGGCAACCAGGGCGACTGCATAAAATGGCAGCCCTTCGGCAAGATACAAGGTGGGCACCCAGCGCATGGGGTGGGGAGTCTTGGTTTTTTCTATGCTCATGGACATGTCTCTACTATTTAATTTTCTTAAAACCTGGTGTGTTTGCGCTATGTATTTTTTTGTGTTTTCTTGCCAGCACTGCAAACATACTAGTCACAAAATTGTCGGTCAACTGGTTTTATGTTTGCAATGCCACTTAAGTGCCAGTAAGATGTGGCGTGCTTTACATTGGTCTCGATTAATGCTTTTCGTTTTGAGGGAAATTTCATTTTTTTCCTATGAAGGGAAGTTTTTATGTCTTGTTTTAATAGAAGAGGCCAGATTCAATACCACTTTGTCAGATTTTAGCACTGGTATTATCCCGCATGTTGATCGACGATGTGCTTTTTATGACGATGCGATGCTATGGCCAACAGGAATTGGTATTTCTGCACTGGTCTCAGTACGCTTTGGAGTTTGATATGTCTACAGTAAAACGTTACGCAGCGCTGGATGCCATGCGTGGCCTGACTGTTGCCGCCATGCTTTTTGTGAATAATGCAGGTGACTGGTCACATGTGTATCCCTGGCTGGAGCATGCAGCATGGCATGGCTGCACGCCTGCGGATTTTATCTTCCCATTTTTTCTGTTCATACTCGGTGCGTCTTTAGCCATGTCTCTGGATGCACAAGTCAGCAAGGGCATGGATGTGGCTTATATCCGCAAGAAGATACTCTGGCGCAGTTTGCGTCTGTTCACGTTGGGGATAGTCCTGCATCTCGTTGCCTGGGCCTTGATTGATGGCCGTAATTTCAGATTGCCTGGTGTCTTGCAGCGCATAGGAATTTGCTATGCAGTGATTGCCTGTCTGATTACCTATGTGCGTCAATTGTCCAGTCAGGTATTGCTATGTCTGGGTGCCATGCTGGCGTATTGGGCTTTGCTGTTCTGGGGCGGCTCGTATGAACCGCATCTGAATCTGGTGGACAAGATAGATAGCGCGATACTGGGCAAGCTGGCCTATAGTTATGACGCGCAAACAGGCCTGGCACAAGACCCGGAAGGTTTGCTGTCGACTTTGATGGCAATGGCAAGTGTCTTGATGGGCGTCTGGGCCGGCAGGGCCGTGCGCGACGCTCAACTGATGCAGATGCTGGCTGGCGCGGCTGGTTTGATATTGCTGGCCCTGATCTGGTCAGTATATCTGCCTTTCAACAAACAACTCTGGACACCATCCTTTGTTTGCTGGAGCAGTGCCTGGGCGATATTGTTCTTGCTTGGCATGCATCTGCTGATAGACAAGCATGGCTGGCCAGCAATCGGTAAAAGTTTTGGTGTGAATGCTATAGCCGCTTACGCTGGTGCCTGGCTGGCAACTTGTGTCTTGGCATGGACTGGTTGGGCTACTGCGATTTACCAGCAAGTATTTGTACCTGTGCTGGCAAATCAAACAGGCGAAGAATTTTCATCCTTCGCCTATGCATGGTGTTTCACTTTGGTGTTTGCGGCCCTGGCATTTGTCATGAACAAAAAGGGCTGGCGGATTACTATTTGAAGTGCCAAATAATTTACATCAACTTATTTACATCATGAGAGCCGTGGCAAGTGTATCGATTTGCTCTTCCTGCTCTTCCATGATGATCTGGAAATTGCTGTCTTCAGTATCAAAGTTGAGGCGGCGGGCAAAGCGCTTGTTGTATTCTCTGTCCACATCATGCAGGGGCGACAGCACCGGTGCGATGTCGTTGGCCAAAATCAGGGTATCACCCAGGGACTCTGGCGGGAATGCGCACACGCCATGCCACATGGCTTCTACAGCCTGCATGACACTGTCAGGTACGCCGAGCTGGCGCATGATGCCACGACCTATCATGCGTTCGCCATATTCGATCCAGATTTCTGGTTCGCCATCAAGCAGGCCAGGGAACTCTTCCGCACGTGAGATGAGATAGAAACCACCAATTTCATGGACGATGCCAGCAAACATGGCAGTTTCAGGATCAACCCTGGTAACCTGTTTGGCAATGACCTGTGCCAGTGACGACACATGGGCAGAATGCTCCCACAATCTGTCGGCCTTATGCTTCAAAACCGGGTCTGTAACCTTGCTATTCAGTTGGCGCACGATGACTGCGGCCAGCATGGCTTTCAGGGTACGAAAACCGAGCCGGTTGACCGCCAGCCTGACGTGGGTGATTTCATTCGTCGAGCGGCGATAGGCTGCGGAGTTGGCAATGGCAACTGTACGGGCAGACAACAAAGGGTCGGCCATGATGAGTTTGGCTGCCGTGTCAATATGGCAATCAGGATCGTCCAGGGTACGTTGTAGTTTTAATGAAGCTTCCACATTGGTAGGGAAGACGATGTCCCCACGATTGACTTCTGCGGCTATGCTTTTGAAAATTTCCAACCTGTCCATGACTTTCTCCCGGTAAACATCTGGCGATTCCTCCACTCATTGGCCTGTTGCTACATGAGCTTGCATGTTGCGGCTTGTGCAGAATATTAAAAGTTGCCTTGAGGAATGATCGACTGTCTGTATGATAGTCAATAAATTCTCAAAAGCAACTTCTAATTTAACTTTATTTTGCAATCATCCAGCGCCTGTCGATAGCATACGCGCTCAGGGAAATCATGCAAGTTTTAATCAGGGGGGTAATTTACCAAAATATCCAGTACTACGTATATAGACGGAAAGTCATCTCTCTGCACTTTGACGTGGTAAGTGCCAATTTTTGCTGGTGCAAGGTAGCTACCTGACAAGTTAATGCTGCCACCATCGGCTTCAATGACACTCCAGGTGACTGGCTGGCGTATGTAGTTGACATTTGGCGGATAATTAATGCTTGCCTGCAAGTTCATGGTAGCACCCGGCATGACATTGACTATGTGTCTATCCACGCTCAGCGTTGGCACAAAGTCTGGTGTGCTGTTATCCACTACCACTAAAGCTGTGGCGCTCAGTGATGGATAATCTTCGCGCTGTGCCCTGATGTGATAAGTCCCGGGTTTGCTTGGTGCAGTGTATTCACCATTGATGCTGATAGCTCCACCATCGGCTTCTACTACCTGCCAGGTAACTGGCTGGCGTATGTAATCAATAAGTGGCGGATAATTCAACGTCGCGCTAAATGCGCGCTTGCTACCGGGTGTCATGATCAGCGCGCCAGGGGTAATATCAATGCGGGGGGCAGTCTCCCAAAGGCCGGGGCCACTGCAAGACATGAACTGCTTGTCGCCTAACTGTATCAGACAACCTGGGCGACCAAATACCGGAAGACCGGTGGGTGGGTTTGTTTTTGCCAGCATATTGAGTAGCGGTTCATATAAATTTGCCGCCAATGCCAGGTTCAGGGTATCGAGTATTTTGTCCTGCGCGTCGCCACTGGCCGGGCTGGCACTGGTGGCCGCTTTCAGCGGTGTGCTGTAAAAGTCGCTTAAAGTGCTGGTGTCCAGTAAGCCACTGAGTACATTACGAATCTCAGTTTGCGCAAGTGTGATATTGGCATTGGTGAGGGTTCTTGCTATTGCATCAAAATCAGGATTGGTAAAAAACGCAGCCATATCGGTACGCATGAGGCGAGTTGACAGCATCTCAGTCAAAGGTGTCAGGTTGATGACGCCGGTAGTGACAGCAAGCGCATGCAGTTTTTTGCTATTCGCAGGATTTGCAGTTTCCAGTATGCAGGGCAGTGCACTGCCCGCAGGCAAGATGATTTCAAACGAACCATCAACCGCAGTTTTTGTTGCTCCCGTACCCGTGCGGCATTTGTAATTGACAGCCGAGTCAGCGATGGCCCTGCCTGTTGCCGCCGTGCCACGCAAGCTGAGGCTGGCGACCTGTGGCGTTACCACCGGGTTACTGGCAGTCGAACTGCCGCCTCCGCAGGCTGTCAGCAGGCCGGTGATCAGGCACAAGCTACCTGCCAGTAATATATGTCGAGCGTTCAATTTGCTGCCCCATTGTTTATTTTATCGTTCTATCATCATAGACGCTGAGGCTAAGCATACTTTTGGAAAAGTGTCGGCAAATTGTCATCAATTTGTACCGCACCAGTTGTGTTGCCAGCACTGATCTGGTGCGGTCATTCAATTACTGCTTCATTCCAGCTTGAAAGCCTTTGCTATGGCAGACCAGGGTATGTACTTGAAGTTTTGCGTTCCATCCGGCAGGCGCTTGTAACCATCTTGTACTACCAGCATGCCTTGCGCAAAATCACCGCCAAAGTTGACGGCACTGACATCAAGTCCATCAGTCTCTGAAGTGCCATCAATGCCCCTGGCCAGATTCATACCTACGCGAAACTTGCCGCGCAATCGATAAGGGGCTTGCGCTTCCAGCACCAAATAACTGCTGTCTCCCTGGCTCGATACCAGCAGGTAATTTTTCTGTTCTCCAAAGTAGATTGCCAGACCCTCGACATCAGCCACCAGTTGCTTGCCAACAGGCATCACCATTTGCAAATCGGCTGGTTGATCTGCCTTGGCAGAGATGATCCAGATACCGCGTTTTTCTTCCCCCATGAACAGGCGGTCAGTCTTGTCATCAGCCACGCAGCCCTCTGGCTGGCTGGCCAACTTGAAGCTGCGCACCAGACTGCTGCTGAAACCATGTTCATTGTGGATAATGCGAAACTGCTGGTAAGTGCCGTCCTTGTCATTCACAAAAGCTTCCAGGCCACCAGTGCGTGGCTGATACAGGCAGAAACCGTAGATCTTGTCCAGCTTGGTGGGGAAGCGGGCTGCCTCTGTCACTTGGCCCTGGCCATTGATGACGTATAGCACCAGGCTGTTTGCATCGCGCTGGGTCGCCATGGCGATATCAAAACTTTGCTGGCCCCATTTGATGTTCTGGCGCACATCCACATTGTTCAGGCGTCCGCTTTCCAGCAACTGGGTTTGCTTGCCCTGCATGTCATACACCAGCAACCCCTGCTTCTTGTTAGTGCCCAGAACACGGGAAAGTTTTGCATCCTGTGGATGCACCCAGATAGCCGGGTCATCGGCAGCGTCACCATGACGGGCGACAGTATCTGTTTGCACTGTGGGTTCTATGACGGCTATTTCTGATGTTGCCGGCTGCTTCCACGCGGCACTGCTGACGCGCCAGGTTTTTGCCTGTTCGTCATGCAGCAGGATGTCCAGTTTATTGCTGGATGATTGCACATGGATATTCGCTGCACTGTATGGCAGGTTCATGACTTGCTCAGGCTGGAAATGCTGTCCATCCTTCTGGCGATACAGATGCAGTTTCTTACCATTGGCATTCAGTACAGCAACCCCGCCTGGCAGCGCGCTGATGGCGGTGGCACTGCCCTGCAATTTACCAAACGGGGCAGCCATAGCAACAGGCTTCAGTCTGGCTGCGGTTTCTGCTTCTGCCGTAAATGCCCAGACGCCGCTGTCTGGGGCACTCAGATACAAGGTCTGGCTCTGGTCATCAACACGACAATGCTTGCTGTGTGGTGGCAGGGCCAGCTTGCGTACCAGTTGTGCGCTACCCTTGTGCATGACCCATTGCTCGCTCAGGCCCTCCTTGCCGATCAGGAAGACATGATCAAACTGTTGCGCATCGCGATACAGGCACATGCTTTCCAGCGAAAAATCCGGCGATGCCATGCTGGTCTGCAAACGTAGTTGTCCGGTTTTCTGATCTGCTACATAAACATAGGTTTTTTGCGTATCTGCATCGGTGAATACCGCCAGCATGCCGTCTGCATGTGGGCGCGCATCCAGATGCTTTGCCCGCAGGCTGACTTTGCTGTGTTCCTTGCCATTGTTATCCAACAAGCGCACACCCTGTTTGTCGAGCAAGAGCCAGCCGCCATCCGGCAGAGCGACAATGTCCTGGGCGCGACCGGCAGCAGCAGGTGGTAAGCTGGTTGCGAATACTGATCCGCAAGACAGGGCTGTCATTAATGTTAGACCTGAGGTCAGGCCGGATATCAGATATTTGGTTTTCATCATTTTTATGTTCATCAGAATACACTGGCTTTCAGGCTGATCTTGTACGTGCGGCCATACTGTTCATATTGCGAGTTATATTGATGCGCACCCTGATATACATAGTATTTTTCATTGTTCAGGTTTGCTGCTTCAAAGACTAGCTGGAAATTCTTGCTGAGTTGATAGGCAAGCGAAAAATCGAGCTGCTTTTGGGTATCAACAATGCGGTCCTGATCTGCGCGCAAAATATCCGTACCCAGTTCCAGCAGGTAAGGGGACTTGTAGTTGAGCGCAAGGCGGCTGCTGACGCGGCCATGTTCATAACCCAGCATCAGGTTCATGACACGGTCAGACTGACCTGGCAGGCTGATAGTGCGGCTACGGGATTTACCCAGCGCAGTATCAAAACGGGCAATGTCAGCACTGGAGCGTGTCAAGCTGGCATTTGCGCCAACGATCAGGTATTTCCAGGGGGCTGACAACATGCGCAAAGGCTGTGAGTAAGACAGTTCTATGCCTTTTACGTTGGCGGTGTCACCGTTCGCATAAGAGACCGCACTGGTATAGCCCTGCCATGCACCTGAACCGGCCAGGTTGGTGGTGTAAGTGAAGTTCTTGATATCCTTGTTGAACAGATAGGCTGATACGCTGCCATCATGCGCCAATATTTTTTCTACACCCAGATCAAGATTGTTGGCTTTCAATGGTTTCAAATCAGGGTTGCCAATCACTGCTTCGGTAGTGCTGGTGAGGTTGATGCCGGGTGCCAGTTGACTGAAGTTGGCACGTACAACGGCATTAGTCCAGGCTGCGCGTACACTGGTTTTCTGGTCCAGGTCGTAACGCAGGTGCAGCGATGGCAGCCAGTTTGAATAACTACGTTGGCGGTTGATGGCTTGCAGGCTGGTGCCTCCAGTCACTTGCGTGCCAGCGGCATCAAACTGCGTGCGTTCCACGCGGGCACCGGCCAGTATGTGCAGGTTATCCCTGTCGAAACTGTTTTGCAGATAGGCAGCATCGATATTTTCATTGATCTTGTAATCATTGATGGCAGATTCCAGCACCAGGCGGGCAGCATTTCTGTCCAGGCCAGCCACGCGGGCGCGTATCAGGTCAGCACTGATGGCAGTGCCGATATTACCCAGCGGGTAATCGAGAGCCTGGTTTTGTACAAAGGCACTCATGGACGTGGAACCAGGTCCCCAGTAATTGCCACTGCTGGTTTTGCTGCTGTTATAAGTCCATTGATTGGTGTCATTGGTTTTTTCACGGCGGCTGGTCTTGGCGCCGAATTTCAGATTTGATTCGAACTGCTCGAAATGGAACTTACGGGCCAGATCAAATTTCAGATGCTGTTCAGTATCCTTGGAAAAACGCTGTTGCAGGCTGATGGCATTCAGGCTGTAGTTCGCTGCATCGTAGAGGCTGGCCGGACCAATGATTTTAGGTATTTCGCCATCGCTAAAACCAACGCCCGCAAAATTGGCATTGCCACGGAAGCGGCCATCGTTCAACGCTTCCGGCGTATCTTCGCTGGCGCGGCTGGAGCCTGCAGCCAGATCCAGTTTCCAGTCCCGGAATTTTTGTTCTGTGCCTAGCACGACAGAACTGATAGTCTGGGTGTATTTGCGCTGGCGTATGCGGCGTTCTGCTCTTGCTGTAGTCGTTGCGCCTTCAGCCAGGGTGCCGCTGGCAAAGCTGCCTATGGTGATACGGTCGCGTACTTCATCATCGCTGAAGTCACTCAAAAAGCCGTGCATGAAGTAAGTTTGTGATGTTGTCGGCTTGTAATCCAGGTTCAAGGCATAGGCGTGACGCTCACGCACTGGCAGGTAATCACGCAATTCAAATCCACCCAGCTTGCCACTCTCCCAGGCGCCGCCGGTTTCCACATTGTCTGAACCAAAGCTGCGTTTCTCTGCGCTGATGCCGGCGGCGACACCCAGCTTGCCATCAGCAAAACGGTCAGCCCACAAGAGGCCGGCATTCGGGCTGGTTTTACCAGTCACCTGGTCATAACTGGCACCGGTATTCAAGGTCAGAAATTTTCCTGGCAAGTCAAAAGCAGTCAGGCTCTTGACTTCAACTGCACCGCCTAGTGAGCCAGCATCCTGTTCAGGGCGCAAGGTCTTGGTCACTTCCAGTGAGCGTATCATCCCGGCTGGCAAGACATCCAGCGCCACTGCACGGCGGCTGGCTTCTGGCGATGGCACCAGAGCACCGTTGATGGTCACACCATTCAGGTCGGCACCCAGACCACGTACAACGATATAGCGGCCTTCACCCTGGTCACGCTGGACAGAGATACCAGGCAGGCGTGCCAGTGCTTCTGCGGCATTTTTATCCGGCAGGCCGCCGATGTCATCGCTGCTGACCACGCTGATGATATTATCGGCTTTCTCCTGCATCTCCAGCGCCTTGCGCATACTTGCACGCTGGCCGCTGATGATGACGCTGCTGGCATCGCTGACAGTCACATTCGGCCCCTGGGCATGGGTGTTCAGCATGGCCGAGATGCCCAGCATGATGATGGATAGTTGAGGGACAGGTTTTTTCTTCAGGATTTTCATGGACAGGATTTCCGCAGGTAGTGAATGGCAAAAGAGTGGGCGGATTCTAGGAGTTGTATATGTCGGGTTTGTGACAGGTGGGAGCCGGGTTTGCCGTTGCGGGGAAATCGCACGATAAATTGCGAAGATGTGAGCTGAAATGACCTCGCCATCAGACGGCCGGTATACGGCATGATCGTTTTTAACTACTTCTCCTTCACGGGGGATTAATAAAGACCTGAGCCGTTTGCACCCCCGTTGTTTTCCATCCATAGCTCATATCAAAAAACACGCATGTCATCGTCCTGTCATGCACCTCAATTACCCTCGCGCGACCTGACCTTTGGATGTGAATGTAATGCTAAAAAATTCCATGCTGCGCCTGCATAGAAACTTCATCATCACTGCCTGTGTGGCATTGATCGCCTTTATTTTTCTGTATGCCTATATGGGCTCACCCAAGCCCTTCATCAAATGGAAGTGGATGGACATTGTCGGTGAGGGAGGTACATCGCTCATGTCTGGCCTGTGGTTGCTGATCATGCTTAGCAGCCGTCCCAAGGGGCTGGTGACGCGCTTGTTTGCATTTGGCCTCGCGGCGATCATGCTGGGTTCATGGGCAGATTGCCTGGACGAGTTTTTCGTGATACCCAAGGAAGATGTCTGGGACAACTGGCTGGAATCCATGCTGGTCTTCGCTGGCATGTTGATCGTCACGGCTGGCATGTATTACTGGCGCGAAGAACAGTTCACTCTGAATGAACACTTGCAAAAGCGTGAACGCCTGTTCCGCGATCACCGTGCCTTTGACCGTGTCACGCAGCTAAGCAATGCTGATTATTTACGTCTGCAGATCAAGCTGGAACTGGAAAGCCATCCAGGTGTGCCTTGTGCGCTGGTATTGCTGGACATAGACCAGTTCCATCTGATCAACCGTGAGCATGGGCAACATGAGGGTGACCGTGTCTTGCAGGCCGTCAGCCACATGCTCTTGCTGAACCTGCGTAATGAAGATGTGCTATGTCGTTATGCGGGAGACAGGTTTGCCCTGGTCTTGCATGACACCAGCCTGGAAGAGGCGCAGACACTGGCCGTGCATCTGTGCAAGATGGTCAGGCAGATGCGTTATTGTGCTAAAGAGGTGATGCTGGAAATCAGCATGCGGCATGCCTGTACCATGGCAGACGATGCGCCTGATGCCTTGCTGAGCAGGCTCAGTCGTGCGGTGGAGGCCAGTGCATACGTATGTACTGAGCCGCAGTTGGCAACGGGAGCCCCGTAATGCGCTTTCATCAGACGGCAGACGCCTGCCTGCCAGCCGCATACCATGCAGCCCAGATATTGGCTTATACGCGCAGTCGCGAGCTGGATGATGACCTCATTTTGCGTAGCGTAGGCGTTGATGCAGCGCGAGTCACGCGAGGGCAATGCCTTATCAGCCCCCGGCAATATCTGCAATTACTGGATAATGCGTTACAGGCCTTGCGCAGTGCCGACAGCAGTTTCATGCTGGGGCAGCAAATGTTGCCCGGGCATTTTGGCAGTGTCAGCCATGCCTTGTTGCAGGCTCAGGACCTGCGGCAGGCACTGGAGATTTTATGCGTTCATTCCAGTCGTTTGTGCCCCTTGCTCAGACCCAGGTTGAGTGAAGGGAAGGATATGTCGGTTTTGTACTGGATGGATAGCTACGGTGCTCCCAGCCTGCGTCCGGCAATAGTCGAGATGCACATGACAGCCGTGGTTGCCATGTGCCGCTGGCTCAGCGGAGTACGCCTGCCATGGCGTTTCTGTTTTAACCGCAGCGTTGCCCGTCATACCGAACAGCATGAAGTGCATCTCGGTAGTGAGTTGCGTTTTAACTGTCACCTGGACGCCATGCTGATCACTACAGAGTATCTGGATTTACCCTGGCCGCGTGGTAATGCTCTGGCAGCAAGCGTTGCCCTGAGACAGGCGCAGCAAGAAGCAGTATTGAGCGATGAAACGGAGAGTTTGCTGAATGCTGTTTATGATTATCTGCTGACCCATATACGTGGCAACCCCAGCCTGGAACAACTGGCAACTGCATTTGCCGTCAGCCCAGCCAGCATGAAGCGCTATCTGGCCAAGGAGGGCACGCATTTCCAGGCTGAGCTGGATCAGGTACGCACCCATGTTGCCCTTTATTTATTCCAGAGCCGCCATTACGACAATGAGGCGGTTGCCATGCACCTGGGTTTTCATGATGCGAATAATTTCCGGCGTTCTTTCAAGCGCTGGACCGGGCTGACGCCCAGCAGCTTGAAAGAAAACTTGATGCAAGATTTCCCTGGCTTGAATTTCAGTGTTGGAATCTGACGGTGGGGAAGTAGTCAGGCGGCTTCTTCAGCCATGCAATCAATGTATATCTTTGATCCGTCTTTCATACGGCACGCTGCTATCTTTTCCACGGTTTTGCCGCACGTTCACTGAGATGATTTTCAGTAAAACCCTGACGAGGACAAAGGCAACAAACAAGGTAATGATCAGAGGAATAATGGTGATCAACAGTGCAATCGCAAGAACGACCACCAGGATTTTTGGCAAGGGCGTGCGCAACAGGCGTTCTCCGACCTTTTGTCCTATCTGACGAAACTCTTGTGCTGCCTGTCGACAGACAGAGTATAAGTATTGGCTGATGCTATTTTTCATGGGTAACTCCTGAGGGGGCTTGCTCGATATGAAAATCAAGCGATGCGGGCATTATCAGCATGCTTGTGCAAATAATCTACGGTAATTTTAATGCGAAATTGCCGTTCCCTGTTTTTCAGGGCCAGTTCGACGGCTTATTTCTTTGATGCAAGCAAAAAGAGCGACCAGCATTATGCATGGTCGCTCTCTTGTTTCAGGCGTTTGATATCTACTTATCTCTTATCTGACCTTACCCAAATGCTGCAGGAAGAAGGCTTCATATTTCTTGTGCAAGGCTTTGGGTTTGACCGTGCCACCCAGGCCATGTTCACCATCAGGATCAAGGAATAGATCAACCAGCGACTCCTTGCCGTTTTCCAGCAATGCGCGGTACACATTCACCGTATCCTGATACAAGACGTTAGGATCTTGCATGCCGTGGACCAGCATCAGTGGCTTCTTCAAGCCTGCGGTCAGAGGCAGCAGTGAATATTTGCGCAAGTTGGGTTTGCTGCGTTCGGTCTTGCCTATGGTACGGCCGCTATACCAGCTATTGTAGTTTTCCCATTCTGTCGGCCCGGCACCGGCGATACCCGCAGCGAAGATATCCGGGCTGGTGTACATGGTGTACTGGGTCTGGAAACCACCAAAGCTCCAGCCTGTCAGGCCTATACGCTTGCCATCAACACCCAGGTTTTTTTGCATGTATTTTGCCAGGTCTTCCAGGTCCTCTGTCTGTGGTTTACCTACCTGTTCCCAGTTGGCATCGCCAAACTTGCGGCCATAGTTGGAGTGACCACGAGGGTCAACCGCCACGGTGACGTAGCCATGTTTGGCAGCCATATACATGCCAAACATATAGGCGGTCTGCTGGAAGCTGTCAGTCTCGACGATATGCCTGTCATTCAAAGGCCCGCCATAGGTGTAGACAATGGCCGGGCGATGGTCAGATGAGCTCAGACCTGCTGGCTTGAAAACATAGGCCTGTATCTTGTCGCCATGGCGATTGGTGTAGCTGAAGCGTTCAGGACGTTGCAGGTCTATTGCACTCCATTGCGGATCATGGCTTTGAGTCAGCGTAGTGGATTTGGCTTTGGCAACATCGATCAGTTTCAACTCCGGACGATTGGCCCATTGACCGGCCATGCTGGCCAGCTTGTCGCCACTTTCTGTCACGGTGCTGTTGCGATGGAAGTCGCCAGCCTGGCCTATGGCTTTCATCTCACCCGTTGCCAGATCGACCTTGTAGGTATTCATGGCAGCAAAGTCATCCTTGTTGGCGAGTACAAACATGGATTTGCTGTCTTCACTGAAGCCTATGATGTTGTGCGCTTCAAAATCACCTTTCAATATTTGTCTGGCGCTGCCATTGCTGACGTCAATGACGTAGGGCTGGCGATAACCCTGTTCATCCAGCACGGCGATCAATTGCTGGCTGTCCGGTGTAAAGCGGGGAGCCAGCACGTTGACAACTTCATGACCGACATTGCCCCGTCTCTCCAAAACCATTTGTGGCTTGACACCTTCTTCTGCCTTGCCTACATAAATGCGCAGCAAGTCTTTTTCACGTTCCCAGGTGGAGAAGGTGTAGCGGCTGCCATCCTTGGCCCAACTGACTGGACTCATTTCAAACCAGACGTCACCACCATCATTGGTGAAGACCGGTTGTGGCTGGCGTGCAGAGGCATCGCCAACGCGACGTATGTACAGCGCAGTGGCGAGTATTTTGCGTTTGTCATCAGATACTTCGCGTGATACTTTTTTAGCCGTGGCAAAGCGTTCGCTGTAATTCATGATCTCGACCTGGCGCTCGGCTGGTGGAGTTGGTTTGCCGTTTTCTGGCTTGGCATCAGGTGCTTCGGCAGAAATCGCCATCCATTGCTTGTCTTCGCTCAGTACGGTATTGGCGATGCGGTATTTTTTATCGGCGTCGTCAGGGTGTATCAGTTCGCGGTTCAGCTGGCGTATCGCGCTGCTGCTAGAGCTGGCGTTGAACAGACGCTTTTCATCCATGTAGATATAGCCATTGTCGTCTGCCTGGTAGGCGACGATGCGTTCAGGTTTGTCGGTCTGGGTCAGGCGTTCTATCTTGCCATCGGCAGCGTTCAGGCGGAACAGGTCACCACGGTACTGGAAGATCAGTTCATTCTTTTTGTTCGCCCAGACCAGAGCATCTACACCAGGGTAGAGGTCGCTGGGTTTGAGCTTTTCTTTTTCCAGTTTCTTTTTCAGCTCGTCACGCAGTTCCCAGATTTCCTTGGCCTTGTTGTCGTCTTTTGCATCTTTCTTTTCGTCTTTCTTGTCGCCGTCGTTTTTAGCTACACTGGCAGTACCGGTTTTCGCAGCAGCTGCAGCGGCTTTTTCCCTGGCGGCTTCAGCATCTACTTCAGCTTTCTTGGCAGCGTCCTTGGCTTTTTTCTCGGCCACTTCACGTTTCACTTCTTCCAGTGCCGCTTCTTCCCACTGCATCAAGTTAACTTTTTCACCGCGCAGGTAGGCGGCCTGTGCTTCAGCCTTGGCTTGGCGCTCGGCTTCTTCTTTTTCTTTTTGTTTGGCTTTTTTATCGAAGCGTTCCCAGTCTTCTGGCGCATCGTAGGTCTTCATCAATGCGGGTGATGTGATGCGTTTGGTTTCGCCAGTCTGGGTGTCATGCACATATAAATCAAAACCATTTTCACCGAATGGGTTCCAGGTATAAGCCAGGTAACGGCCATCCTTGCTGAATTGTATATGGCGCGCGGCTTGGCCTGCATAGCCTTTGGCACGGTATACCTGTTCCAGCGTCAGGTCGGCTGGCTTGATTTTGGCGACACTGTTAATAGCTGGTGCGGCCTGAGCGGTTTCTTGAAGGAAGAGCAAGCTGGCTGCCCCGCTGAAAGCGAGCGCAATACTGACGGTGAGAATTTTCGGAGACATAGTGAAAACCTTGGTTTTAGTTTAATTAGCAGGTATGGGGTTGATCAGGAGGTGATGCGAAAATGCCGACGTTATCAAGCAATAGGCGGAATTAACGCATTTTCCATAGACAAATGCCAGTGAAGACAGTTCCACAGGAAAACAAATTCTACAAAAATCGGTAGAAAATTTGCTTTTGCCTTGTTAAAGCGAAGATAGGCTTAGTTTTTTTCAGAAAAAATCTTCAGGCAGATAGTTTGCGGTATTGCTGAGGGCTGAACCCCAGCCTGGATTTGAAGGCACTGCCCATATGCGATTGATGAGCAAAACCACAATCTGATGCAATATCAGCAATGGATAAATTGCTATGTTTGATAAGTAGCCGCGCTCTTTGCAACCGACGTTCTGTGATGTAGGCATGTGGTGTGGTGCCAGTGGCATGGGTAAAGCTGCGCAAGAAACGCAGCAGTGGCATATCTGCCATGGTTGCCAGGTCTTCCAGATTCAATGTTGTATCAAGGTGCTCTTCTATGTAATCCAGGATGTGAGCATGCAAAACTTTGTCTTGCGTATACTGGCTGCGCGCTTTCGTCGAGGTGTTGCTTAGTGCTAATCCACGTTGCAAAAGTAGCCCAGCTTTTTCTTGCAGAAGCAGAGCATCTTTATCTTTTTGTATGAGCAGGCTGCGTAGTTGCCAGGCCAGCATGACGGCCTGTTTGTCACCATGGAATATCTGTCTCGGCGATGATGCATGCATGTTTGCGAGCAGATCAGGATTGATGATATGCATGAGCAGGTATTCACCGCCATGCGCAGATTCTGAGAACATGGGTAAGCCAGCATTGCTGATGGCAAAGTCGCCTGGCCAGGCATCAAAGTCATGACGGATATCGTTGCCGATGGCATGCACACCCGTCTGGCGTGCAAATGCCAGACCCAGGCTGGTATGAGACGATGCACTATTGATGGTATAGGGTGTCGCGGGTAATAATTCCAGTCTTGCCCACTTGATATCCATGATGTCCGTAGTCATTGTATAAGCGCTCTGCTGAAATTTCTTGATAGCCTGGAAAATACCATCTGCTTATTATAGAGACATTCTATCCCCCGGCCAGAGCAGCGGCCTTTAATTTACACATGGAGTTGCAATGAAAACCATAGGCCTGATAGGCGGCATGAGCTGGGAATCTACTATTCCTTATTACAGGCAGATCAATGAAACCATAAAGGAAAAACTCGGTGGCCTGCATTCTGCAAAAATCATCCTGTATAGCGTCGATTTTCACGAAGTAGAAAAACTGCAGCGTGCCGGTGACTGGGATGCCGCCGGTGTCATCCTCGCACAAGCAGCGAATTCACTGGAGTTGGCAGGGGCAGATTTTCTGGTGCTGTGTACGAACACCATGCACAAGCTGGCGCAGGTCATCGAAGCTGCCGTAGCGATACCCTTGTTTCATATTGCCGACCCTACTGCGCAGGCCATCAAGAATGCTGGCTATGGCAAGATAGGTTTACTCGGTACGCGCTTTACCATGGAGCAGGATTTTTACCGTGAGCGTTTGCACAGCAAACATGGTTTGCAAGTGCTGGTGCCTGAGCTGGCAGACCGCGACATCATTCATCAAGTCATTTATGAAGAGCTTTGCCTGGGCAAGATCAACCCTGCATCACGCGAGCACTATCGCCGCATCATGGCCAGCCTGAAAGAGAGCGGGGCAGAGGCGATTATCCTTGGTTGTACCGAGATCAGTTTATTGGTTGGCCAGGATGACGCTGGTGTACCGTTATTTGATACAACGGCTATCCATGCGCGCAGTGCTGCATTATGGGCACTAGATTCAATTGACCTTGCGTAAAGCTTCCCTCAGGGCAGGCAACAGATTTTCTTTGATCGCAGGGTCAGTGCTTTCCCGGACTGAAAAATACAGCGGTAGCAAAAAGGCGCTGACGTTATGTCTTTGTGCCAGCCTGGTCTGTGTATAGGGCCCAGGCTGTATGCTGTTGTCCATGAGTTTGTTGAACCACAGATCCCAGTCGCGCTTGTTGAAACTCGGTGTCCTTGCCAGATAAAACACGGCTGTCATCAGCCGGACACCCTCGCCATATTGGTAGAAATGGGTAGAAGGAGCAATCTGGGATGCGATGGCTGCCAGCATGGTTTCATGCTGGGGTTTCTCTATGGCCGGGTTCATTGCCAGTTGCAGCATCAGGTCGGCACTATGTGCAATGCCATGACGCCAGCCATCTTTGGCATCAAAGCCGCGATAGTCGCGCAGGTTGCTCAGGTAATGGCTGCCTGCATTGACGATATCGACTCTTTCTTCTGCGCTCAGATAAGGTTTTTTCCTGTCTACCCGCACCAGTTCAGCCAGCGTCAAAATCGCAAATGGCCGCAGAAAACTGCTTTCTTCTGCCGCAGGTGCCTGCACGGCATTCAGCATTTTTACGCGCAAACTGGTGAGCGTGGGTGCGCTCAGTTTCTCGGTGCGCATCCACGCTGATAATCCCTCAAACGCCAGTTCATCGCGCAATTCTGTATCCGCCACTCCCAGACAATCAGCCGCAGAGAGTGCCAGGCTTTGCCGCTTGCCATCATCATCCACTTTCCAGCCAGCAGATTTCACAGACTTTAATTCTTGTTTGGTTGGTTCATCACAATCGGCTAATGCTGCTGTGGCTGTGAGCACTAAAACTAGCAAGGAAAAAAAGGATATCAGGCGACGCATGGCGGTTATCCAAAGTAAAAAAAGAAATTACTCACTAGTTTGCCATGCAGATATATTCTTGTCATGTCGCTATATGTTTATCTTACTGGCCTCACCACCAGCGCCACACCTGCCAGCGCAATCACCATCCCCAGTATCGCTGTCATCGTCAGCTTTTCGCCAAACATCAGCCAGGCCATGGCTGCGGTAACAGCGGGGACCAGGTACATATAGCTGGTGACCTTGGTCGCTTGACCATGACGTATCATGATGAACAACACCGAGATACCGACGCCAGACAAGACAAATACTGACCAGACCATGGCAGCGAAGAACTGTGGTGTCCAGATGATGGTCTGGGTTTCCAGCGTCAGCGCAAATGGCAATGTCACCAGCAGAGAAGCAACAAACTGTATGACTTGCCCGGTTCTGACATCAAAACTGGGACAGGTTTTTTTCTGGTACAGCGTGCCTATGGTCATGGCGGTCAGCGCCATGATGGCCAGCGCTACGCTGCTGACAGACAAGCCAATGACAGAGATTTTATTGGCGACCACCAGTGCCACGCCGCAAATGCCAAGCGCAAGCCCGGCCCACTGTTTGCCGTAGATGCGTTCACCAATGATGGGGCCAAGGAAAGCGGTAAAGATGGGCTGGGTATTGGCAATCAGTGCTGCCACGCCAGCGGGCATGCCCAGCTTGACAGCGCACCAGATACCGCCCAGATACATGGCCTGCATCAGGATGCCTGCGATGGCTATCGGTAGCCATACACGACGCTCTGGCCAGGGCGCACGCATGACCAGTGCCAGTATCAGCATGAAGATGATCACACCCAGATAACGCAGGCATAAAAAAGTCAGCGGTTCGGCATAGGGCAGGCCATATTTGGCCACGACGTAACCGGAAGCCCAGATGAAAATGAAGATGGCGGGGAGAAAGCGTAATAAAGGTGAGGCTTTGGTATGCATGCTGTTCAAAGAGTAGGGCGGTAGAGCATAGGGGAAAGTTCCTGGCGCTCGTTTGAGCCATGATCTTCGCATAAACAGCTTAAGTGATGGATGAAAAAAAACCTGCGCTTGCATCAGCATCGCAGGTTTTTTTCATCTGTCGTGCATATGTCATGATGAGTGCATCACGACAAGCTGACTCAGCCCAGGTTTGCTGTGGCAAATTCCCAGTTGACCAGTGCCCAGAATGCTTCCAGGTATTTTGGACGTGCATTGCGGTAGTCGATGTAGTAAGCGTGTTCCCACAGATCGCAAGTCAGCAATGGTGTGTCTGCTGTTGTCAGTGGTGTCGCTGCATTGGATGTGTTGACGATATCCAGAGTGCCATCAGCTTTTTTGACCAGCCATGTCCAGGAAGAACCGAAATTGCCTACGCAAGACTTGGTGAAAGCGTCTTTGAATGCATCGAAAGAACCCCATTTGGCATTGATGGCATCTGCCAGTTTGCCGCTTGGTGCGCCGCCGCCGTTAGGTTTCAGGCCATTCCAGTAGAACGTATGGTTCCAGATCTGTGCTGAGTTATTGAAAATGCCGCCAGAAGATTTCTTGACGATTTCTTCCAGTGTGGAGTTCTCAAATTCTGTACCCTTGATCAGGTTATTCAGATTGGTCACATAGGTTTGATGATGCTTGCCATAGTGGTATTCCAGCGTCTCTTGAGAGATATGCGGAGCCAAAGCATCCAGTGCATAAGGCAGTGCCGGTAAGGTATGTTCCATATCGCGTCCTTTTATCGTGAGTTTATCAATTCCGGCAATCCGGAAAAGCCAGACCAGCATTGTAAGCTTTTGTACAAAAGCTTGCACGTGGGCTTATGCAAATTCGCATTAATTACATGTATATGCGCAAAATGATGACTGTAAGTGCAGGACGGTAAGGCGAAGTGGTTTTTGCTCAGGCATGGATCAGTCGAGTTTGGTTTGTACGCTGCTGATGCCAACTTCAGCAGTGCCTGAAGCCAGTCTGACTTGTACTAGCGATTGTGGTTTGAGTTCAGACGTCTTGCGCAAGGCCTTGCCTTTGTGGTCACTGAGGATGGCATAGCCACGCTCCAGCGTGCGTTGCGGGTTGAGCAGCTCAAGTTGGCTGTGCAGGGCTGAGAGCTGTTGCTTATGGCCTTCACGGCGGTGCCTGGTCGCTTGCTGCAGGCGTCTTTGCATGTCTGCCAGCAGCAGTTTGGGCTTGCTCAGGTCGGGTTTATGTGCCTGCCAGCTCTGCGTCAATTGGCTCAGCGCGTGTCTGGCCTGGCGCAAAGGCAGACTCGCGCTGTGGCTGAGGTTACGGGCCAGGTTCATCAGTTGTAGGCGTCTGGCAGCAATGGCCGCCTTGGGGCTGAGCAGGCGGCGGCTTTGCCAGTCCAGGGCCAGGGCCTGGTCATCAAGTTGCCTGTGCATGCAACGGCTAAGTATCTGTGCCTGGCGCTGTAATAACTGCAACCATGCATCCCTTGGCGTGGCTGCCAGTTCTGCCGCTGCTGTTGGAGTGGCTGCGCGCAGGTCGGCGGCAAAATCGGCGATGGTAAAATCAGTTTCATGGCCTATGCCGGCAATCACGGGCATGGGGCAATTGACGATGGTACGGGCCACGACTTCTTCATTGAAGGCCCACAGGTCTTCCATACTGCCGCCGCCACGGCAGACCAGCAAGACATCGCATTCTTCGCGGGCAGCGGCGGAGGCTATCGCCTGGGCTATCTTCATGCCTGCACCTTCACCCTGTACTGGGGTAGGGTAGAGAATGACATTGATATGTGGCGCACGCCTGTGCAGGGCGATCAGGATGTCTCGCAGGGCGGCAGCCTGCGGGCTGGTGACTATGCCTATGGTTTTGACAAAGGCGGGCAAGGGACGCTTGCGCTCGGGATCAAACAAGCCTTCCTGCGTCAATTGAGCCTTCAGGCGCAAGAAAGCCTCATATAAATTGCCAACACCGGCACGGCGTATGGCCTCTACGCTTAACTGATAATCGCCGCGCGGTGCATACAGGGTAACCAGGGCGCGTACTTCTACCTTGTCGCCTTCTCGGGGCTGGAAGTCGGCATATTGGGCACGGCCACGGAACATGACAGCCCTGACCTGGGCGCCACTATCTTTTAATGTGAAATACCAATGTCCAGAAACGGCGCGGGTAAAGTTGGAAATCTCGCCAGAAACCCAGGTTAATGGCAGGTTGCGTTCCAAAAGCTGAGCAACGGCCTGATTCAGCGCCGTAACTGTCATCACGGACGGCGTGTTTACTGGATTGGCATAAGGTGATTCAGGATTCATAAAGCTTGGCGGCGGAAAATCTGTCCACAGAAGCGTGGTTTGGTCATCAGCATGTCATTTTGCCTCTGAGATGTCAAAAGAAATGAAAGTTTACTATCTAAGTCTTTGATTTTTAATAAAAATCAATCTGCAAAAGAATAAGGCAAAATGAAAATTCCCTTTCAAATCAAGGACATTGCAATGCATCAAGCAGCTTGTGCACAAACTTATCCACAGAAATTGTGATTAAGCTGTTGAAAACTTTAACCTTCATCAAAGTATGCCTGTTTGCCTAAAATATTGGCATGGAAGTAATCTTTATTGAAATCAAGTACTTATCTTCTTTTCCTGCGCTTTTACACAAGCTTGTCCACAAATTTTGTGCAGAATAAGCGCTTATTCACAGAGAAAGTGATTAAAAAAGCAAAGTTTTTAGCATGCTTGTGAATAAGCTGAGTTTGCCACTTTTTTAGGCGCGAATGAAATAATTAATAAAATCAATGGTTTAGTAACATTGCCCATACTTTTTCACATAGTTGTCCACATATTTTGTGCAAAAGCCTGATTTTTGCAATTTTTACCGGATACATATTTGCATTTAAGATAATATTTCTGTGGAAAGAGCATATTTCCTCGTCAAAATGAGCATTTGCCTGTTTTTCTGGCAGCCTTACTTATCATATAAAAATCAGCGACTTACAGTGTTTCTTTACGGTAATGCACAATCTTGTCCACATATTTTGTGTAAAACACCTGGCTTGTCGTCGATCAAAATTTTTTGATGAAATTTTGTGCAAAAAGGACTGAAATTGCAGATATGCCTAAAATATTGGCAGCACAATAATTTTCTTTTAAATCAGTTACTTGTCATTATGTGCGAGACTTTTGCACATACTTGTCCACAAATTATGTGTAGAAAAGACGGGGGTAAAATGAGAAAAATGCTGTTTTGTCCACAAAATGACAGTGCCTAAATCTTTGGCAGGGCTGGAAAAGTGAAATAAATCATGGGCTTAGCTAGATTCAGTGCACTTATCCACAAGCTTGCGCACAGATTTTGTGTAAAACAGTGGATATCCTGATTTACTATGATCAGTGCAAATTTCGTGCAAATTTTATGCTTTAGCTGAAAATGATGCTTTGAAACATTTTGTGCCGAGTTTTTTGCTCTGTGCTCTTGCCCATAGGCAGACAACGCGCTACATTGCGGGCTTGGATTTAGGAACCTTCAAGGAGTTAATTTGTTCGCCATCATTCAAGCCGCAGGCTGGCCAATTTATTTTTTATTGATTGCCTCAGTTATTGCGCTGACATTAATCATAGAACGCAGTCTTTCTTTGCGCCGTAGCCGCATTTTGCCGCCCACTTTGCTGGACGAAGTCATACGCGTTTATCAGGCAGGTAAAGTCAAACCTGAAGTCGTAGAACAGCTGGCAGGCAATTCTCCCTTGGGTAAAGTACTGGCGGCGGGTTTGCGCAATGTGAATGCGCCGCGCGACGTCATGAAAGAATCCATAGAAGAAGCGGGCAGTGCAGTCGCGCATGAACTGGAACGCTTCTTGACGACACTGGGCACGATTGCTTCACTGGCACCTTTAATGGGCTTGTTTGGTACTGTCGTCGGCATGATAGAAATTTTCGGCTCACAAAATGCGACGGGTGCGAACCCTGCACAACTGGCGCATGGTATTTCAGTAGCGCTGTATAACACGGGTTTTGGTTTGATGATCGCCATGCCTGCGATGGTGTTCTGGCGCCATTTCCGCGCACTGGTAGATAGCATCGTCGTTGATATGGAGCAACAGGCTATCAAGTTTGTTGATGTCGTCCACAGCGCCAGGAAGTAGTCATGAATTTTCGTAAAGGAAGGGGCAGGGAAGAGCCAGAGATCAACCTGATCCCGTTTATTGACGTCTTGCTGGTGATCCTGATTTTCCTGATGGTGACGACGACATATAGTCGCTTTACTGAATTGCAAATCACCTTGCCAACTGCAGATGCAGAAAAAGCCCAGGACAAACCGAATCAGATAGATATCGGTATTGATGCCCAGGGCCGTTACAAGATCAATAGCCAGGCCGTGTCTTTCCTCGACACCCTGACCCTGGCTGAAGATTTGAAAAAAGCGGCAGCTGCACTGGAAGCTGGCAAGACTGGCACCCAGCCTGATCCTGTCATCATCATCAATGCAGACCGTGCGACCAGCCATCAGTCTGTGATTGATGTACTGGAAGCTGCACGTATTGCGGGCATGGCCAAGGTTACGTTTGCGGCCCAGGCTACTGCGAAATAAAGACACCAGCAAGTTTGCGTTGAAGCGGAAAGCTGTTTCATATGCAAACCCAGACAGCCGGGGAGTGTGTAGCTCCCCGGTTTCTTTTTTAGAGAATGACATGCGGGCAGTATTGGAAAAAGTTTTATTGAGTGCCTGGCAAAAGCGAGGGCTGCTGGCTTGTTTGTTGTGGCCAGTGTCAAAGCTATTTCAATTGATCATCACTTTCCGTTTTGGCCTGTTTGTAATGGGCTACAAAGCGCAAACCAAATTGCCTGTGCCTGTCGTTGTGGCCGGTAATATCTTTATCGGTGGTACTGGCAAGACACCGCTGGTCATCTGGCTGGTGCAACAATTGAAACAGGCAGGCTGGCATCCAGCTGTCATCTCGCGTGGTTATGGTGTGCATGCCGAGAGTGTGATCCTGCTGGATGCTACCTCGCAAGCGCAGCAGGTTGGTGATGAACCAGTATTGATTGCTGCCAGGGCACAATGCCCGGTAGCAGTAGGGCGCGACCGCGTTGCCGTGGCGCGCTGTGTGCTGGCAGCCAATCCGCAAGTCGACGTCATTATTGCTGATGATGGTTTGCAGCATTACGCCTTGGGCCGTGACGTTGAACTGGTTTTATTTGACCAGCGCGGTACCGGTAATGGCTGGTTATTGCCAGCTGGACCTTTACGTGAGCCTGTACAAAGAAGGCGTGACTTTACGATCTGTAATTTACCAGATCCGGGCGCAGCATTCCCGGTCAGAATGCCTGTCGACACTGTGCGCATGCATTTGCAAGCTGGTCAGGCTTATCGATTGAATGACGACACACAGCGCCGCTCATTGATTGAATTCCGGGGGCAAAGCTTGCTGGCATCGGCTGGCATAGGTAATCCACAGCGTTTTTTCAGCATGCTGGCATTGCAGGGCTTGCAATGTCAGACACGGTCTTTTCCTGATCACCATGTCTTTGATGTGCAGAGTTTTAAGGGCGTAGATGCGGATTGCATCCTGATTACTGAAAAGGATGCAGTAAAATGTAGGCAAATCCCGGCTTTACTGGACGATGCCCGCATCTGGGTAGTACCAGTTGAAGCTCAACTCGATGCAGCTTTTGCCGCATCCCTGATACAAATGATTTTGGAGAAAAAGCATGGACGCACGTCTGCTTGATGTGTTGGTTTGCCCTTTGTGCAAAGGACAATTGGTCTACCAAAAAGCCAGTCAGGAATTGATTTGCTATGGCGACAAACTGGCTTATCAGATACGCGACGATATTCCCATCATGTGGGCAGATAAGGCGCGCGCACTCACCAATGAAGAAATTGACGCCAGACTCAAGGCTTAACGTTTTATGAGTTTTATCGCCATTATCCCGGCACGGCTGGCTTCCAGCCGTTTAGCCAATAAACCCCTGGCAGACATAGGCGGCAAGCCCATGGTTGTGCGCACTGCAGAGCAGGCATTGTTGTCTGGTGCCAGTGCCATCATGGTGGCCACCGATCATGCCGACATCGTCGCTGCCTGCAAGGCCCATGGCGTGCCAGTATGCATGACGCGGGCAGATCATCCATCCGGTACCGACCGGATCGCCGAAGTCGCTGCCAGCATGAATCTGGCTGACGATGCGGTTGTCGTGAATGTGCAGGGTGATGAACCATTAATAGATCCAGCGCTGATCGCAGCAACTGCAGCCCTGGTGAATGCAGATGTGCCTATGGCGACTGCAGCCCATTCTATCCATACGGTAGAGGATGGTTTTAATCCGAATGTCGTTAAGGTGGTATTAGACAAGCACGGCCGCGCCCTGTATTTTTCCCGCGCCACCATACCCTGGCACAGGGATGGGTTTACCATCAGCCGTGAACAGTTTCCGCCAGCTTATGCACCGCTGCGTCACATAGGTTTGTATGCCTACCGCAACGACTTTTTAAAAAAATATCCACAACTGGCTGTTTCTCCACTGGAACAAATTGAAGCGCTGGAGCAATTGCGGGTTTTGTGGCATGGCTATGCGATTGCGGTTCATGTTACCGGTTCCAGCCCGGCGCCAGGGGTGGATACGGCAGAAGATCTCGAACGTGTCCGGCAGTTTTTTATAAATAAGAAATAAAAAAACGGGCAAAACCCCAAGTTTTCGTGGCAAAGCATCAAGAATTACGAAAATTGTGGTAAGTTTCGTGAAAAGAAACTGTGTTATCAAGCTAAATAAGAAAAGCAAAAAAGAGCCGTGCCTGCCATGAAACCGCTGGCTGTCATGTTTTGATAATACAAGCACAAAAAATTCAAACTCGTCTTAGGAAATTTAACATGCGTCTTATTTTGTTGGGAGCGCCGGGAGCCGGCAAAGGTACACAAGCCAATTACATCAAAGAAAAATACAATATCCCGCAAATCTCTACTGGTGATATGTTGCGTGCTGCAATCGCTGCAGGCACAGCTTTGGGTCTGGAAGCAAAAAAAGTCATGGACACTGGTGGACTGGTATCTGATGACATCATCATCGGCCTGGTCAAAGACAGGCTGACACAGCCTGATTGCGCGAATGGTTATCTGTTTGACGGTTTTCCACGCACCACGCCACAGGCAGATGCGATGAAGGATGCTGGCGTGACGATAGACTATGTACTGGAAATCAATGTACCAGATGAAGCCATCATCGATCGTATGAGTGGCCGTCGTGTTCACCCAGGTTCTGGCCGTACTTACCACGTCAAATTCAATCCGCCAAAAGTTGAAGGCAAGGATGATGTAACTGGTGAAGAACTGGTACAACGCCCCGACGACAAGGAAGAAACCGTCAAGAAGCGTTTGTCCGTATATCACGAACAAACAGAAATCCTGTTGTCTTATTATGGCGATTGGGCCAAGTCTGGCAAGCCAGGCGCACCTAAATATCGCAAGATCGCTGGTGTCGGACCGGTAGAGTCCATCCGCGACAGCGCGTTTGCGGCGCTATCCGAATAAATAAGAAAAAAAGCGGACTGCATTGTCCGCTTTTTTTATAGCTACCAAGTACGGCTAAGCCCCAGCCAGTTTCTCCAAAAATATGGGCTACGTAAAAGTTTCGCAGTGTGCAGGATTCATTTTTGTCATTGGGTGCAAAGCAGTCTGGCACTTAAGTCTGAAAAATGAAGAATTGTCGTTGTTTCACTTTGTCGTTAAAAAAATGCATGCGCCCACAAGGCCAACATGCCTATAACATTGGAGGAGTCAACATGGCAGCAAGTCTTTGGTTTGTCATCGCATGTGGCGTCATCGCCGTACTATATGGTTTGATATCGCGTAGCTGGATTTTGAAGCAGGATGCTGGTAATGCGCGTATGCAGGAAATCGCTACCGCTATTCAACAGGGCGCTGCCGCCTACTTGGCGCGGCAATACCGCACCATCGCCATCGTTGGTGTAGTGCTGTTTATCGCCGTTGCCGCCATACCGGGCCTGGGTCTGATTACTGCCATCGGTTTCCTTATCGGTGCGGTGTTGTCCGGCGCCTGTGGTTTCATCGGCATGAATGTGTCGGTCAGGGCCAATGTCAGGACCGCGCAGGCAGCAACCAAAGGCATGAATGAAGCGCTGGACGTGGCTTTTCGTGGCGGTGCCATCACTGGCATGCTGGTTGTTGGCCTGGGTTTGCTGGGTGTGACGATTTTCTACTGGGTATTGGTCATGAATGCTGCTGGCAGTACGCTGACACAGCATGACGTTATCAAACCCCTCATAGGCCTGGCCTTTGGCGCTTCGCTGATTTCCATCTTCGCCCGTCTTGGTGGCGGCATATTTACCAAGGGTGCTGACGTCGGTGCCGATCTGGTCGGTAAGGTTGAAGCCGGTATCCCTGAAGATGATCCGCGTAACCCTGCCGTGATTGCTGATAATGTCGGTGATAATGTCGGTGACTGCGCTGGTATGGCTGCTGATTTGTTTGAAACCTATGTCGTGACCCTGATCGCCACCATGTTGCTGGGTGCGCTGGTGGTCACCAGCAATGTCACCGAAGCGATTGTTTATCCATTGTTGCTCGGTGCTGTTTCCATTCTGGCTTCCATCGTTGGCTGTTCCATGGTAAAAGCCAAGCCCGGCAAGAAAATCATGTCTGCCCTGTACACAGGCTTATGGTGGGCTGCTGGCTTGTCGTTGATCGGTTTTGCCATCGTGACCTGGCAAGTCTGGCCTGATGAAGCCATGCGCATGAAGATGATGGGCGCTGCCCTGGTGGGTATCGTCCTGACTGGCCTGATGGTGTATATCACTGAATATTACACAGGCACAGACTTTAAACCGGTACAGCATGTGGCTCAGGCATCAACCACTGGTCACGGTACAAACATCATTGCTGGTCTTGGGGTATCGATGAAGTCAACTGCGTGGCCAGTGCTGGCTGTGTGTGCTTCGATACTTGTCTCCTACAATCTTGCTGGTTTGTATGGCATCGCGATTGCGGCAACTTCCATGCTGTCGATGGCGGGCATCATCGTGGCGCTCGATGCCTATGGCCCTATTACAGATAATGCCGGTGGGATTGCCGAGATGTCAGAAATGCCTGCTTCAGTACGTGCGATTACTGATCCTCTCGATGCCGTTGGTAACACCACCAAGGCAGTCACCAAGGGTTATGCAATTGGTTCTGCCGGCCTGGCAGCACTGGTGCTGTTTGCCGATTACACCCATGCGCTGGATTCTGTTGGCAAGAGTACTTCGTTTGATTTGTCGAATCCGCAAGTCATTGTCGGCTTGTTTATTGGCGGTTTGATTCCTTACCTGTTTGGCGCGATGGCGATGGAAGCCGTGGGCCGTGCAGCCGGTGCCGTGGTAGTGGAAGTGCGTCGTCAGTTCAAGGAAATCAAGGGCATCATGGATGGCACAGGCAAGCCTGAGTATGACAAGGCGGTCGATATGCTGACGACATCGGCGATCAAGGAAATGATCATTCCATCGCTATTGCCTGTCATCGTGCCTATCCTGGTTGGCTTGTTGCTGGGGCCAGCCGCGCTCGGTGGTTTGTTGATGGGGACTATCGTGACTGGTTTGTTCGTTGCGATCTCAATGACCACAGGTGGTGGTGCCTGGGACAATGCCAAGAAATACATAGAAGACGGTCATTTTGGTGGCAAGGGTTCGGAAGCGCACAAGGCTGCCGTGACTGGTGATACTGTCGGTGATCCATACAAGGATACAGCTGGCCCGGCAGTCAACCCGCTCATCAAGATCATCAATATCGTGGCACTGTTGCTGGTACCCTTATTGCCTGCAACGGGAACCACGACGAGTGCAGCCAGCCATGCTAGTCCGCCAGCGCAAATGGCAGCACCGGCAGCTTCTGCCTCGGCCAGCATTGTTGCGCCTGCTGCATCTGCTTCAGCATCAGCCCCGGCAGAGGTGCCACCGCCACCCGCAATGACTGATCCTGCATCTGCCAGCAAATAAACATTAAGTTGTTGCAGAGACTGGGTAGCAAAAAAATGGCAGCGATATTCGCTGCCATTTTTTTATTTTTGCGTGGAGAGGATTATTCGCTACAATACGAAGATGTGACGTTTACGTAAACGTAATTGTAGTCGTAATCGTGGATGCAACTAGTGGATACAAATAAGTGCCATCCCCACAATTTGATTAATGTGCTTATTGACAATAGCTTGGAGAGACAAATATGCAAATTCAAAATCATGTATTTATTATTACTGGTGGTGCTTCCGGCCTGGGTGCAGCGACGGCAAGAATGATCGTTGCCAACGGCGGCAAGGTCGTGCTGGCCGATGTGCAGGTAGAAGCTGGTGAAGCACTGGCGACTGAGCTGGGTGGCAAGTTTGTCAAATGCGATGTGACTTCTGAAGCCGATGGCAAAGCTGTCGTTGAAGCCGCTGCTACTCTGGGTACGCTGCGTGGGCTGGTCAATTGCGCCGGTGTTGCACCAGCGATCAAGACGGTTGGTAAAGATGGCCCGCATCCACTGGACGTTTTTCAGCGCGTGGTTAACATCAATCTCATCGGTACTTTTAACATGTGCCGTCTGGCAGCAGACGCCATGGGCAAGACCGAAGGTGTGGAGCATGGTGAACGCGGTGTCATCATTAATACAGCATCCGTCGCTGCTTATGATGGTCAGATTGGCCAGGCAGCCTATGCATCTTCCAAGGCAGCGGTAGTTGGCCTGACCCTGCCTATGGCACGTGATCTGTCACGCAGCGGCATCCGTGTCATGACGATCGCACCAGGTATTTTTGAAACACCCATGCTGCTGGGCATGCCGCAAGAAGTGCAGGATGCTTTGGGCAAGATGGTGCCGTTTCCTCCGCGCCTCGGCAAGCCGGATGAATATGCTAATCTGGCCAAGACGATTATTGAGAATGTGATGTTGAATGGTGAGACCATCCGATTAGACGGAGCCATTCGCATGCAACCCAAATAGTAAGTGCTGATAAAGCTACTGCGCGGCGCGATTTTTGGTCGGCGATGCTCATCGTACTAAAGTACGATTGCGCTTCTCAACCAAAACTAGCGTCGCTCGCTACGCTTTCTCAGCACTTACGCGCCTCAGTATGCGGGCAGAAAAAATAACTGCACTTCGGTGCTGTTTAGGCATGATTGTTGTATTTGTAGAGTGGAGTTCTTTCACTGTGCCGTGCAGCATGACAAATTGCTAGGGGGCTACTACACTAGGGCAAATCTGGATTTGCCCTTTTTTTATGCCTACACAAACGAGTAATAATGCGGGAACAGGATTGATCTTGACCGGTGGTGGGGCGCGTGCGGCCTATCAGGTTGGGGTGCTTCATGAAATTTCGGCGATACTGGTGGAGTCTGGCTGGCATCCTGCAAGCAATCCTTTTGGCATTATCTGTGGTACTTCTGCGGGGGCGATCAATGCGACCTCGCTGGCCTGCGGGGCTGATAATTTTGCTGATGCAGTGGGGCGCATGCTGCATATCTGGGAAAATTTTGAAGCGGCGCAAGTGTACCGGGCGGATTCGCTGGGTGTTATGCGTAGCGGGGCGCGCTGGTTGACATTGTGGTCGTTTGGCTGGTTGCTCAACAAATGGCGCAAGGCACCACCAAATTCTTTGCTCGATAATTCTCCGCTGGAAGCACTGTTGACCCGTATGCTGGACCTGAGTAGTCTGGATGCCGCATTTAACAATGGCAGCCTGCATGCTTTGGCGGTAACGGCATCTTCTTATACAGCCGGTCAGCATCTGACTTTTTACCAGACTCTGGCCGATATTGAACCCTGGGTCAGAAGTCAACGTCTGGCGCAGCGTGATTTTATCGGCGTCCAGCATTTGCTGGCATCTGCCGCGATCCCTTTTATTTTTCCTGCCGTGCCACTGAACTGGGGCGGGCGTATGGAATATTGTGGTGATGGTTCCATGCGTCAGCTGGCACCGATATCACCCGCCATCCATCTGGGGGCGCAAAAGGTCTTGATCGTCGGCGCGGGCCGTTTGACTGAGCCGCCCAGTGTCAGCACTGAAACTGCCCGTTATCCCAGTCTTGCACAAATTGCCGGTCATGCCTTGTCCAGCATTTTTCTTGATAGTCTGGCTGTGGATATAGAAAGACTGATGCGCATCAACAAGACCTTGTCGATGTTGCCGCCAGAATTGCTGGAGAAAACCCCCTTGCGACCAGTTGATCTCCTGGTCATTGCGCCTTCAGAAAGACTGGATGAAATTGCCAGCCGCCACACCAATAGCCTGCCCCTGCCTGTGCGCACCATGCTGGGTGGTATAGGTGCTACCGAAGCACGTGGTTCGGCTCTGGCGTCTTATCTCTTGTTTGAATCGACTTATACCAAAGAGCTAATTGCCCTTGGGCGACGGGATACCCGTGCCCGGATGGATGATGTCTTGCACTTCTTTGGTGTTGATACAACGTCACGGGTGCCAGCGAGATTGGTGTGATAGCTGGACATTATTGCCATAAAGTATTTTTGTCGAAAATGTGACAGGCAGATGAATTAATATATTGTAACATCTGCAACAATGATTGATTCATCATCGACAAACCGTTACTCTATGCCCTGTTTAAGCATGTGCGGATAGACAAAATAATGATAAATCCAACATTTTTTAAAAAATGGCTGGTATTTCTGACGCTTGCTTTGCTGGCAGCAACCAGCTTCGCCAAAGACACCAATAGTCTTGGCCAGGTTGCTATTGCTGAATTACCTAAAGAAGCACAGGCAACACTGAAGCTCATCAAGCAAGGTGGTCCATTTCCTTATGACAAGGATGGCGTCGTGTTCGGCAATTATGAATCCAGGCTACCCAAGCAAAAGCGTGGTTACTATCATGAGTATACGGTGAAAACGCCGCGTGTCCGTAATCGTGGCGTGCGTCGCATCATTGCCGGAGCAGACCCGCAAACGTCGGGCGAATACTATTACACTGAAGACCACTACGAGAGTTTTCGCAGAATTAAAGAGTAAATATGATCTCAGCAACCGAGGGGGAAATGGAATTATTGGCAACGGTAGCGCCGAATGTGGTGCAATCCATACGTGCTTTCCGTGTGCCCGATTTACAAGCTGAAGCAGCCAAGCTGGGACAGCATTTCTTGTATGCCTATTGCCTCGAAGCAGCCACCAAGCAGCAAGTGCTGGGTAAGATTGCCTTGTCTTTCGGTTTTCCCAAGCCCATGTGTCGTAATCTGGATGCATTGTCAGATTGCCTGACTGATATGATTTACAAGGCCGGACCGCAACCCGGTTTTTTGATCGTGCTTGAACAATTGCCAAATACGCAAAAATTTGACAAGGAAGCGCGCGAGACACTGTTGGACGTTTTTCGGGACGCCGCCGATTTTTGGGCCGACAGAAAAGTCGCGTTTCGTGTGTTCTACTCCTTCGAATAGTATTTTTATACCCTGTATAATAGGTGCCAGTAAGTAATTGCTGGCATTTTTTGTTTGGGGCTAACCCCCTGTCAGCGTTACAATGCCGCCATGAAAAAGATTGTTATCCTCATTTCTGGTCGTGGCAGCAATATGCAAGCCATCGTCGAAGCTGCCGCAAAACAGCAATGGCCAGCGCAAATCGCTGCCGTTATCAGCAACCGTGCTGATGCGGGTGGTTTGGAATATGCAGCCAGCCGTGGCATACCGACAGCGGTAGTCGTTAGTAAGCAATTTGCAACGCGTGATGCATTTGATGCTGCTTTGCGGGAAAAAATAGATGAATTTGCCCCTGATCTGGTCGTTTTGGCCGGTTTCATGCGCATACTGACTACAGGCTTTGTCGAACATTATGCCGGCAGGATGTTAAATATCCATCCATCCCTGTTACCCAGTTTTGTCGGTTTGGCAACGCATCAGCAGGCAATTGATGCGGGCGTTAAAGTGCATGGCGTGACCGTGCATTTTGTTACTGCTGAACTCGATCATGGTCCCATCGTCGCGCAGGCGGTTGTGCCAGTGCTTTACGACGACACCGAAGACACTCTGTCGCACAAGGTACTTGAACAAGAGCACCAGATTTACCCGCGCGCCGTATTGCAATTTGTCGAAGGCAAATTGCGCATAGACGGCAATCGTGTTCATATCAGTAATTAATAAATTAATTAGTGAGCATCAGCGGCGCTGCCAGCGCGATTTTGCATGGGCATTGGTTAAACATTAGCCACCAATATAGTTAGTACTACATAGTAATTTGGTTCATCCGGACCACGTCAGCATATTAGAAGGAAGCAGCATGAGATTACCTCCAGCCATACTCGTCAATACCGAAGAAGTATTACGTGAGATTTTGCGTTTTACCGGCCCGGCAGATGGCACTTTGTCGCGTTATTTTCGTGATCACCCACGCCTGGGTTCACGCGAACGCGGTGTAGTTGCGGAGGCTGTTTATGGCTTGCTGCGTAATAAAGCGGTGTACACCAATTTTTCTGAGTCTGGTATAGGCTCACCTATGCGCCGCCTGAGCCTGCTGGGTCTGGCTGATGCAGTTGGTGTCGATGCTCTTGGTGGCTTGACGGAAGATGAAACAGCGTGGCTGCAACGTGTGATGGAAATTGATCGCACGCACCTGCCTTTGATGATGAAAGCCAATTTGCCAGAATGGCTGTGGACAAAACTGGTGGAGCGCTTTGGTGAAGAAGAGGCACTGGCGCTGGCCATGTCGCTGAACACCCCGGCACCGCTGGATTTGCGCGTCAACACGATCAAGGGTGATCGCGACACCGTCATCACCACACTGGCACAGGCACCTATCATCGCTGAGCCTACTCCCTATTCAAGCACGGGTTTGCGCGTACGCAAAAAACCATCCATCCAGAATCTGCCTTTGTTTAAAGACGGCACGATAGAAGTACAGGATGAAGGTAGTCAATTGCTGGCTCAACTGGTCGGTGCCAAACGCGGTGAAATGGTTGCTGATTTTTGCGCTGGTGCCGGTGGCAAAACTTTGGCACTGGGTGCATTGATGCGTAACACAGGCCGTCTGTATGCCTTTGATATTTCTGAAAAGCGCCTGGCCAAACTGAAGCCACGCATGGCGCGCAGTGGTTTGTCAAATGTGCATCCTGTCGTCATCGCGCATGAAAAAGATGCCAAGATCAAACGCCTGGCGGGCAAGCTGGATCGCGTATTGGTCGATGCACCTTGCAGTGGACTGGGTACTTTGCGCCGCAATCCTGACGTCAAATGGCGTCAGACGCCAGAGGGTGTGGCAGAGTTGAATGTCAAGCAGGCTTCCATCCTGGCCAGCGCTGCGCGCATGGTGAAGCCAGGTGGCCGTCTGGTGTACGCAACCTGCAGTATTTTGGATGAAGAAAACGAAGGCATCGTCCAGGCTTTCCTGGCTGAACATGCTGACTATGCACTGGTGCCAGCCTCTCAGGTATTGGCTGAGCAAAAAGTGAATCTGGAAATGGGTGATTACCTGAAGCTCTACCCGCATCTGCATCAGACCGATGGTTTCTTTGCCGCGATACTGGAACGTAAAAAGGCACCAGCCAAAGTTGCGCCAGAAGAGGTCGCTCCAGAAGCAGAAGAAGATTGATTCAGGTGTCACTGTAAGTAATCCCATCATCCAATTCATCGTTCCTGCACATTATGAGTACACCCTTACTCGCCAGTTTATTGTCTGACTTATCGAAAGATTTAGGCCAGCCTGATTTTTATTGGCAAGTAGGGGCGGTCGCCTTGTGTTTCAGCCTGGCCTGGTTATTGTCACGTGCACTCAGGCGCAGCTTTACTGCAAAAGACACTGATTCTGGCGTAGTGAAGCTGGGGGTGGAAAGTTTTACCCGTGTACTCTCGCCAGCCCTGGCGATGATTTTTATCCTGATTGCTAAAATGATTTTAGGCAAATGGCAGCATACGCATTTGCTGTCTTTATTATTCCCTATCATCGGTTCATTGGCATTGATACGCTTTGCCTTTTATGTCGTGCGGCAAACCTTTGCCCGCGACGGTTCCATAGGTAACTTCCTTGCTGCATTTGAGAAATTGTTTGCCGGCTTGGTCTGGCTGGGTGTGGTATTGCATTTCACCGGCCTTGGGCAGGAGTTGTTTACCGGCCTTGACGAAGTTTCCCTGCCTATAGGTAAAAACAAGGTATCGTTGCTGACTATCCTGCAAGCGATAGCCTCAGTCGTGGTTACCCTCGTCGTTGCGATGTGGGCCAGTGCCGCGCTGGAAACACGTTTGATGAAGCTGCCGAACGCGCACACTTCTTTGAAAGTCGTTTTGTCACGTGTGGGCAGGGCAGTATTTATCCTGTTGGCCATACTCATCAGCCTGACTCTGGTTGGCATAGACCTGACCGTGCTTTCAGTCTTTGGTGGTGCCTTGGGCGTAGGTCTGGGTTTTGGTTTGCAAAAAATTACCAGCAGTTATGTCTCCGGTTTCATCATCTTGCTGGACCGTAGTATGTCCATAGGCGATATGATCACGGTCGATAAATTCAGCGGACGGGTAACCCAAATCAACACCCGCTACACCGTGTTGCAAGGGCAGGATGGTGGCGAGGCAGTGATACCGAATGAAATGCTGGTGTCCACACCTGTGCAAAATTACTCCCTGAGTGACAGAACTGTAGCAATGTGGACCGATATGACGGTGAGCTATGAAACTGATCTCGACAAGATAATGCCCATACTTGGAGAGGCTGCTGCTACCGTGGAGCGGGTTTGTAAGGACCCCGCACCTTCAGCATATTTGCTGAAGTTTGGTGCGGATGGTTTTGAGCTGCGGGTAGGCTTCTGGATTGCCGACCCTGAAAATGGGCGCTCCAGTGTCATGTCTGCGGTTAACCTGGCTTTGTGGCAGGTTTTGCAAGAGCATAAGGTGAATTTACCCTATGGTCAGAGGGTTGTGACTTTAATTAACAGTCCAGTCAAAGAAACTTGAAGCCAGGCAATAATATTAGTTCTAAAATTGGGGGGATTCCTCTAAAACCGCGTACAATGCCGTCCGATGTCTATAATGAAAAAAGTTGATGGCGTTTTTGCGAAATCAACCAAGATGCCGTCAATAACAATGGAGTACATGTCATTTTGAGCACTTTTATCGATACAGTAGTTGATTTTCTGTCCAATGGACTGACTCGTGCAACGGGTTGGCAGGTATTTATTTTCACCATGGTCGTGACGCATATCACGATTGCCAGCGTGACGATATTCCTGCACCGCTGCCAAGCGCATCGTGCATTGGAATTGCATGCTATCCCCAGCCATTTCTTCCGTTTCTGGTTGTGGCTGACGACTGGCCAGGTCACCAAGGAATGGGCAGCGATTCACCGCAAACACCATGCCAAATGCGAGACGGAAGAAGATCCGCATAGCCCAGTGACACGTGGTATCAAAAAAGTCTTGCTCGAAGGCGCAGAGCTGTATCGCGCAGAATGCAAAAACACGGAAACCATGGAAAAGTATGGTCATGGCACTCCTGACGACTGGATGGAGCGTAACATCTATACCCGTTTTAGCTGGCAGGGCGTGGCTCTGATGCTGATTATCGACTTCATCTTGTTTGGTGTTGCTGGCATTACGGTATGGGCTGTGCAAATGTTGTGGATACCTGTAACTGCTGCAGGCATCATCAATGGTATTGGTCACTACTGGGGCTATCGCAATTACGATTGCACCGATGCTTCGCGTAACATCGTACCTTTCGGTATCCTGATTGGTGGAGAAGAGCTGCATAACAACCACCATACTTTCGGCACTTCAGCAAAACTGTCGTCCAAATGGTATGAGTTTGATATCGGCTGGTTATATATTCGCAGCATGGAAATTGTTGGTCTGGCCAAGGTCAAGAAAGTCGCCCCCGAACCCAAGTTCAAGGAAATCAAGACCGTCGTTGATCTGGAAACTCTGCAAGCCGTGATCACCAATCGTTATGACGTCATGGCGAAATATACCAAGTCCTTGCGTCGTGCCTGGAGTGAAGAAGTAGCAAGCTTGCGCGAGAAAGCCATGTTCGAAGCGCACATGCTTAAATCGACCAAGAAATTGTTGCAACGTGAACCTACCAAGCTCGAAGCGCCTCAGCAGCAGCAATTGTCTGAGGTACTGGCACATAGCCGTGCCCTGAAGACCATGCATGACATGCGCGTGGAACTGGGCTTGATCTGGGAACGTTCTACTGTCAGCCGTGAACAACTGGTACAGCAATTGCAGGACTGGTGTGTGCGTGCAGAAGCATCTGGTATCCAGACTCTGCGTGAATTCTCCCTGAGATTGCGCACTTACGCTTAAAGCTTGTCTGCTTCTTCAAAAACGGCGCTGATGCGCCGTTTTTGTTTTTGCGCGACATTTTTATGCCATCTCCTTCATCTCCAGGCTGTGCGATGTTTGGCTGTATGAAGAAGTACTGTATTGATTAATCGAACCCATTCCACAGGCTCTATGGCAAGTAGTTTTAGTTTGAACGCCTGACAGTTGAACGTTCAGAACAAGCTGCGTTCAAGCACGCGTCGAAGATTGAAGTTGGGGAAAGGATGGGGAGAGAAAATAAGGCGTCTAATTTACTGGCAGTGCTTGTGCACAAAAAGTAGACGCATAAAAAAACCCTGCAGTGCAGGGTTTTTTATTTCTACAAAACTTACCAGAATTACTTGATCTTGGTTTCTTTGTAGATGACGTGCTTACGTGCTTTAGGATCGAACTTCATGATCTCCATTTTTTCAGGCATAGTGCGCTTGTTTTTGGAGGTTGTATAGAAGTGACCTGTACCAGCAGTCGATTCCAGCTTGATTTTGTCGCGACCAGATTTAGCCATGATATTTTCCTAACAATAGTTTAGCTTAAACTTTTTCGCCGCGAGCACGCATGTCAGTCAAAACGGCATCGATGCCGATTTTGTCAATGACGCGCAGACCAGCATTGGACAAACGCAGAGAAACCCAACGGTTTTCTGATTCTACGAAAAAGCGACGATTTTGCAGATTAGGCAAAAAGCGGCGTTTTGTTTTGTTGTTAGCGTGGGATACATTGTTGCCAACCATTGGCCCCTTCCCAGTCACTTGGCAGACACGTGCCATGTTTAACTCCTTAGACGATTCCGAAATTGGAAAAACGCAAGTATAAACAAAATCTCATGAAATATCAACGACTTGCAGAAAACAAGTGTGTCTTATTTAAAAAATTGATTTAACAATTCGATTTTAAGGTTTTCTCCACTGGTAAATGCATACGTAAACTGCTTGTTCTGGCATATCAGATACCCGTGCCGTCAATGTGCCCTGTGTTGCAAAATATCCGAGGGGAAATGAAAAAACACTCAAATCAAACCATGCTCTGCGAAGGAATATACATTCGGATTTGCAACGATGAAATGGTCCAGTACGCACACATCTACCAAAGCCAGAGCCTGCTTAAGGGTTTGCGTGAGGCTGATATCTGCCTGACTGGGTTCGCACGAACCAGAAGGGTGGTTGTGGGCCAGGATGATGGCGGCAGCATTCTGATGCAAGGCTGATTTGACCACCTCACGCGGATAAACGCTCGCGTGGTTCAATGTGCCGCGAAACAACTCCTCTGCCTTGATCAGGCGGTTTTTGACATCCAGATAGAGGATGGCAAAAGACTCATGCGGTTTATTACCTATCATCAGTTGCAGGTAGTTCTTCACTGCCTGAGGGGAGGAGAGCGAAGCATTCTCCTCCAATTGCTCAGAAATTGCCCGTTTGGCCAGTTCCAGCACGGCTTGCAATTGCGCATACTTGGCTGCGCCCAGCCCATGTATGGAAGAAAAATCCTTCATGCTGGCAGCAAACAGGCCAGAAAGTGAGCCAAAGTGCTTGATCATGTCACGCCCCAGGTCAACTGCGCTTTTGCCCTTGACGCCAACCCGGAGAAATACAGCCAGTAATTCTGCGTCCGATAAAGCACTGGCTCCATGCTTGATCAACCGCTCCCGCGGGCGCTGGTCTTCTGGCCATTCATTGATTGCCATCTAAGTTTTCTCCATAGAATGCGGTCCTTACCTCTTAATAAGTTAAAGCTGGCTTACAATATCAAATTCTCAGCCTATTACCTTTAGCTTCATACCATGTCTGCAAATGCTATCCCTACCGTGACCCCCGACGCCTACCTGACCCTGCATTATCGCCTCGCGACGCTGGATGGTGAAGATATACTCAGCACCTTCAACGAACGCCCTGCAACCCTGCAATTAGGTACAGGACAACTGGCTCCTGAACTGGAGGCATCTTTGCTTGGGCTGGAAGAAGGTTCTCATACCACCCAGGAACTGGCACCAGAAAAAGCCTTTGGCCCGCGCAATCCTGATTTGATACAAAGAGTGTCGCTGGCTACACTAAAAGAAAACTCCGCTTTTGGCGAGCAATATGTGATTGGTGACCTGGTTGAATTTGCGGCACCTGCCGGTGGCAAGTTTGCCGGTATCCTGCGTGCACTGGATGACGAGGGGGCATTATTTGATTTTAATCATCCCCTCGCTGGGCAAACCGTGCTGTTTGAAACAAAAATTATCGGGATTCTTTAATCAAAGTTTATGGACAAAGAAATTTTACTAGCTCAGCCGCGCGGATTTTGTGCCGGTGTTGACCGTGCCATCGAAATTGTCGAGCGTGCCTTGCTGCAATTCGGTGCGCCGATTTATGTCAGGCATGAAATTGTGCATAACGCTTATGTCGTCAATGACCTCAAGCAGAAAGGTGCTATCTTCATCGAAGAACTGGATGATGTCCCAGCCGGTAATACCCTGATATTTTCTGCGCATGGTGTTTCACAAAGCGTGCGCCAGGAAGCAGAGTCCAGAGGGTTGACCATTTTTGATGCGACCTGCCCATTGGTGACCAAGGTACATATAGAAGTGGCCAAGATGCGCAAGGAAGGACGTGAGATCATCATGATAGGTCACCATGGTCACCCTGAAGTTGAGGGGACGATGGGACAATCCGAAGCAGGCATGTATCTGGTTGAAACCGTGGAAGATGTCGCGAAATTGCAAGTAAGGAATGAGGAAATGCTGGCCTTTGTGTCGCAAACGACTTTGTCTGTTGACGACACGGCAGAAATTATAGATGCTTTGAAAAAGCGCTTTCCTTTGATCAGCGAACCAAAAAAGGGCGATATTTGCTACGCCACTACCAATCGTCAGGAAGCCGTGAAATTCATGGCACCGCAAGTGGACCTGGTATTGGTGGTTGGTAGCCCGAACAGTTCCAACTCAAACCGTTTGCGTGAAGTCGCTGAGAAAAAAGGTGTGACTGCCTATATGGTCGACAATGCCAGCCAGATCAAACCTGAATGGCTGGAAAACAGTTTGCGTATCGGTGTGACAGCCGGTGCTTCTGCGCCAGAAGTACTGGTGCAGGAAGTAATAGCCAGTTTGCGTCAGCTGGGCGCACGCAGTGTGCGTGCGCTCGACGGTGTTGAAGAGGCAGTGACTTTCCCCATGCCTAAAGGATTATCTGCAGCAAAGATATGATGCTTGTAACTCTCTTAAGTAAGTGAATTTGATAAAAAATTTGTTTTGGCTGTTGTTTTCGATATTTTATTTTGCAAATACGTGTTTAAGATTGCGGCACAATCAAGTTCGGTATTTGCCGGATTTGGCAAAACGTGTATGCTGGTATTCGGCACTTGTGGAAAGTACGTAGCTTGCGGTGGCTTTTTTACCACTGGAAGAAGAGACAAACTATGTATAATCCCGCCGACTTTACTGGGATAACCTTTAAGTCAAAATATATTACAAAAACTTTTACCAAAAGTTGCTGAGGAGAGTTCTACTATGTGTATCAATTACGCCATTACTGCTTCTACTTTGATGACGCGCCTGTTTGGCTAACGCGCGTTCGAATTCCGGCGGCACCCAGACAGGGTGCCGCTTTCCTTATCAGGAATGATTTTTGCTGAAACCTGTTCGTTGTTACTTGATTCTTTCAAGTGGCAAGATGGCAAGCAGTTCATCTCCTGGTTTTTTCAGAAATTCGTTTCGTTCTTAAAGTGAGAAGCAAAATATGGATACCTTTATCCAACAAATTATTAACGGTCTGGTGCTGGGCAGCATGTATGCCCTGGTCGCACTCGGTTACACCATGGTCTATGGTGTACTCAATCTGATTAACTTTGCGCATGGCGACGTACTGATGGTTGGTGCGATGGCAGGCCTGAGTATCATCAAAGTATTGCAAGTGGTTGCGCCTGACCTGCCTGGCATCATCAAACTTATCATCGCGATTCTGGGTGCCATTCCGGTCTGTATCGCAGTCAATCTATTGATAGAACGCGTCGCCTACCGACGATTACGGAATGCACCACGCCTGGCTCCCCTGATCACGGCGATCGGTGTGTCCATCCTGGTGCAAACTTTCGCCATGATGATCTGGGGCCGCAGCCCTATCTCTTTCCCATCCGTGATGTCCTTCATCCCCGTACAAATCGGTGGCGCTGTGATCTCGCAAACCCAGATCGTCTTGCTGGTACTGGCAACGCTGGCGATGGTAGGCCTGGTCTTGCTGGTTGAAAAAACCAAAATGGGTCGTGCCATGCGTGCTACTGCTGAAAACCCACGCGTCGCCGGTTTGATGGGGGTCGATTCCAACAAGGTGATTGTTGCTACCTTCGCCATCGGTGCTGCACTGGCTGCGATTGCTGGTGTGATGTGGGCAGCGAACTATTCATCCGCACAGTTTGCCATGGGCTTTGTACCTGGCCTGAAAGCCTTCTCGGCAGCGGTACTGGGTGGTATCGGGAATATTTATGGCGCGATGGTAGGTGGTATCGTGCTGGGTCTGATTGAAAGTCTGGGTGCCGGTTATATCGGTGACCTGACTGGTGGTGTGTTAGGTAGTCACTATCAGGATATTTTTGCTTTCGTCGTTTTGATCATCGTACTGACCTTGCGTCCATCCGGCATCATGGGTGAGCGTGTTGCTGACCGTGCGTAAGGAGAAAATCAATGTCAACCATATTTGATGTAAAAGCTAATCCAACCAAGGCTTACGCCAGCTTTGCTGTGCTGGGCGTGGTCATGGTCTTGTTCCCATTCGTGGCCGCCAATTTTGGTAATTCCTGGGTCAGGATTATTGACTTCGCGCTGTTGTATATCATGCTGGCGCTAGGTCTAAATATCGTGGTCGGTTTTGCCGGTCTGCTGGATCTGGGTTATATCGCTTTCTATGCCGTTGGTGCTTATCTGGCTGCGATTTTTGGCTCGCAGCAGTTCGCGACCATTCTTGAGTCTTTCGTCAATAATTACCCGGTAGTGGGTGAGTTCCTGGTTGCTGTGTGCGGGCCGGAAATTACCAAAAACGGTATTCACTTGTCAGTCTGGATCATCGTGCCATTTGCGGCGGCGATTGCAGGCATGTTTGGTGCCTTGCTTGGTGCGCCAACCTTGAAACTGCGTGGTGATTATCTGGCGATCGTGACCCTGGGTTTTGGTGAAATTATCCGTATTTTCATGAACAACATGAATGCACCGATCAATTTCACGAACGGCCCACAAGGGATCAACATGATCGATCCTATCCGTATCTTTGGTGTATCGCTGGGTGGTGAAGAAGGCTCGAATGCGACAGTACGTTTCCTGGGCATGAGCATGCCTTCAGTAAATGCGTATTACTTCCTGTTCCTGTTCCTGTGTATCGCGATTGTTATCGTCTCGCTGCGTTTGCAAGATTCCCGTCTGGGCCGTGCCTGGGTGGCGATACGTGAAGATGAGATTGCGGCAAAGGCCATGGGTATCAATACCCGTAACGTCAAATTGCTGGCCTTCTCCATGGGCGCTTCTTTTGGTGGTGTTTCCGGTGCGATGTTTGCCAGCTTCCAGGGCTTCGTGTCACCAGAGTCTTTCTCCCTGATGGAATCCATCGTGATTCTGGCAATGGTGGTCTTGGGCGGTATTGGTCATATTCCAGGGGTTATTCTCGGTGCGGTATTGCTGGCGGCTTTGCCAGAGGTATTGCGTCACGTGGTTGAACCAGTACAAAACCTGATTTTCGGTAAAGTCTGGATCGAAGCCGAAGTATTGCGTCAATTGTTGTACGGCTTCGCCATGGTTGCCATCATGCTTAATCGTCCTGCCGGCTTGTGGCCTGCACCGAAGCATGAAGATCGTATGGCAAAGACTAACGAAGCGGCAGCTTAAGGAAGATCAAGATGACTGAACAGACTATCTTAAAAATCGAAGGTGCCAATAAGCGTTTTGGCGGCTTGCAGGCGCTGTCGAATGTCGGCATTAATATCAAGAAAGGCCAGATTTATGGCCTGATAGGCCCGAACGGCGCAGGTAAAACAACTTTTTTCAATGTCATTACTGGTTTGTACCAGCCTGATACTGGCACTTTTGAACTTGATGGCAAACCATACTCGCCATCAGCACCGCATGAAGTGGCCAAGGCTGGTATCGCCAGGACTTTCCAGAACATCCGCCTGTTTGGTGAAATGACTGCTCTGGAAAACGTCATGGTAGGCCGCCACATCCGTACTCATCAGGGCGTGTTTGGTGCGGTATTCCGCCATCCTGCTGCGCGCAAAGAGGAACTGGATATTCGTAAGCGTGCACAAGAATTGCTGGATTTCGTCGGCATAGGCCAGTTTGCCAGCCGCACGTCAAAGTTCCTGTCTTATGGTGATCAACGCCGCCTGGAAATTGCCCGTGCACTGGCAACTGATCCAAAACTGCTGGCGCTGGATGAACCAGCCGCCGGTATGAATGCGACTGAAAAACTCGCCCTGCGTGAGTTGCTGGTCAAGATCAAGGCAGAAGGCAAGACGATTTTGCTGATCGAGCATGACGTCAAATTGATGATGGGATTATGTGACAGGATGACTGTTCTGGATTACGGTAAGCCAATTGCAGAAGGTTTGCCAGCAGACATACAGAAAAATCCGGCAGTTATTGAAGCGTATTTGGGAGGTGGTCACTAATGGCTGAGAACGTATTAAAGATAAGCAATCTGAAAGTTGCTTACGGCGGCATCAAGGCCGTTAAAGGGATAGACCTGGAAGTCAACAAGGGCGAATTGATTACCCTGATTGGCGCCAATGGTGCGGGCAAGACCACGACACTGAAAGCCATCACCGGCACGCTGCCCGCTTGCAAAGTGGAAGGCGAGATCATTTATCTTGGTGCTTCCATCCGTAACGTCAATTCCTTCGAGATGGTGAAAAACCATCTGGCCATGGTGCCAGAAGGCCGTGGTGTGTTTACTCGCATGACGATTCTGGAAAACCTGATGATGGGTGCGTATATCCGTAACGATAAAGCGGGTATCAATGCCGATGTGGAAAAATGGTTTACGGTTTTCCCACGACTGAAAGAACGTGCTGCCCAATTGGCAGGTACCTTGTCCGGTGGTGAGCAACAGATGCTGGCCATGGCACGCGCACTGATGAGCCACCCCAACCTGCTGTTGCTGGATGAGCCATCCATGGGTTTGTCACCTATCATGGTGGAGAAGATTTTTGAAGTCGTGCGTAATGTGTCGGCCCAGGGTATCACCATCCTGCTGGTTGAGCAAAACGCCAAACTGGCCTTGCAGGCAGCCCACCGTGGTTACGTCATGGATTCTGGCGCCATTACCATGAGTGGCAACGCCAAGGATATGCTGAATGATCCTAAGGTCCAGGCAGCTTACCTGGGTGAAGGCTAGTACGAGCTAAGCGATTTACGAAGTAAGGTAAGCCCGCTGCATGGCATTGCCGTGCCAGGGCATTTCAAATACCTGCAAGTAATTGCAGGTATTTTTTTGTCTATTTTTTCTCACTCAGCGTCATTCGTCGATCTCGCAGCGGCAGATGTCATTTACAATCGGAAAGGCAAGTGAAAGTCACATCACAGCGTGCATGATTCCAGCGAGGAGTAAGCAGATGTCAAATCAGCTCAAGCGCTTGTTTAGTTTATGGTTCTCCCCATGCTTCCCCATTTTTAACTGCCTGTTATTGTGTGGTTTATTATTGTCCTGCGCATCTGCTCCCAGACCTGATTTATCACGCCTCTACAGATTGAGTGACCGGGCTGCCGATAACACGCCTGTCATTCTCATCCCGGGGTTGTTTGGCTCAAAGTTGCGCAATCGCCGAACAGGCAAAGAAGTCTGGCCCGGATCTGCGACGGACGTGTTGTTTGGTGACTATCGTCAACTGGCCTTGAAATTTGACCCGCTAACTCTACAGGTACTGCCTGATGATCTGGAAGCTTTTGATGTCGCTGACAAGGTGCTCGGTCAGGATATTTATGGCCCCATTATCAGTACCCTGGAAAAATTTGGTGGTTATGTAAAAGGAGTGCCAGGTACACCTGTTCGCAAGGGGGAACGCCGCTATTACCTGTTTCCCTATGACTTCAGGCAAGATAACAGTGGTCATGCAGTAGCGTTGGAAGCTTTGATCAATCAGGTCCGACGCGATTACGCCAATCCCCAATTGCGGGTTGATCTGGTAGCCCACAGCATGGGGGGACTGGTTGCGCGCTATTATCTGCGCTATGGCATTGCTGACGTACTCAGCGGTGAACATGAGCAAGTAACGCTATACGGTACGACACGGGTACGCAAGCTGGTGTTGCTGGGGACGCCTAATCTTGGTTCCGCTTCTTCCTTGCATGCCTTCCTGAGTGGAGAGCCGATAGGCCTGGGACGTATCCTGCCTGAAGTGCTGGCCACGATGCCCAGCGGTTACCAGTTATTTCCTCATCCTCTGGTGACCTGGCTCATCGATGCGGATGGCAATGTCCTCGGCGATAATCTGTTCGATATGGCAACCTGGCAACGTTATCGCTGGAGTCTTTTTAATCCTGAAATACAAGCACGCATACAGGGGCAGGACACCGCCATGTCAGGCATGCCTCAGAAAGATCTGGAGCGTTTCTTTGCTTACCGGTTGGAGCGTGCCCGTCGCTTCATGTGGGCTTTGTCTACGCCAGAACCCGAAACACCGATACGCTATGTCTTGTTTGGTGGCGATTGCAGTTTGACACCAGCACGCCTGATGCTGGAAAAAGAGGGTGAGCAATTATTGACCAGACTGGATCCTGCCCATATACGCAGACCAGTTGCTGGTGTGCGGTACGAAGAGCTGATGCTGGAGCCGGGAGATGGCCGGGTTACCAAGCCATCTTTGCTGGCAAGGGAAACCCTGGATCCGTCGGCTGAACAAAGCGAGGATAGTTTTATTCCGATTGCTTACTGGTTTTTCTTGTGTGAAAACCATGTGCAACTGACAAATAACATCAATTTTCAAGACAATCTCTTGAATGTCTTGCTGACCCGTTCTTTGCCTTGGGAGAATTCTCCTGCACAAATGCAGTCATTACCTTAAGTTCGGATGAAATAAAAAACCCCGCAATATGTGCGGGGTTTTGTTTTTATGCGCTGTAAAAGCGCATGGCAAGGATGAAAATACTTGCTTATTTCTTTGCAGCTTTTGGTGCGGCGGCTTTAGTTGCAGTCGAGACCGCATTGTTCAGATTAGCTTCGAGCGCTTCAACAGCTTGCTTGGTTGTTTTGCTGATGTGATCGTAACTGGCGTTCGCATTGTCTATCGATGTTTTGAAGAAAGAAACAAATTGCTCGGAACCTGCGGGAGCATTTTTGGATACTTCATCGATCAAAGACAAAACTTTGCGATTGGTTTCTGCGATTTGTGCTTCAGCAGCATGTGTAAATTCTGCCTGTGTGCTGGAAGTGATATTTGCCAGGTGACGGCTGTAAGCCAGTACTTTTTCAGCAGTAGGTTGTGCCTGGGCTGCGGACAGATTGAAAAATTCTTGTGGGTCTTTGGCTGCCAGTAATTGCTTGGTTGCGGCAGAGCTTTCTTCCAAAGAGGATTTGACGGCATTCAAATTCAGTTCGATGAATTTCTCTACGCCTTCAAATGCTTTGCCTGTCAATGTAGTGAACAGAGCAAGTTGTGCATCGAAATTGGCTTTAGTTGCTGCGGAAATTTGTTCTGGTGCAGTAAACATGGACGTCTCCTAAGTAGGAAAGTGGAATACAAGAAACCTGGCGATTGCTAAGTGGAATGTTGCAGCGCGGACTTAATTAATAAACCATGAAATTGTGCGATGCAATAAGTTACATTCTATTGATTCACAAAATGAAGTCAAGATAAATTTGTGCGTCGCAATATAATAATTATTCATTTGGAAATACTTTTTAATAAATATACAAACAGGAAAATGAAAACATTGAAAACATTTTTCCTGAGGCAATTATGTATGGCAATTATGACCAGAAAATGAAGTGTGTTGCCTATGTTAGACTTTCGTGCTGAGACTTGCGCTCGGGCAATTCATTTTCTAATCATAGTAGGGTGGGCAGACGATGGCGATACAAGCAAAAACCAGAAAAGACTTTAAGCATTTCCATGCGATTACCACACGCTGGATGGACAATGATGCGTATGGGCATGTTAATAATGTTGTTTATTACAGCTGGTTCGATACGGTCGTGAATCAGTTTCTGATCACCAATGGGGTGCTGGACATAGAGAACAGCCCTGTCATTGGCCTGGTCATAGAAACCCAGTGCAATTATCTGGCGTCGGTGGCTTTTCCTGACGTTATTGAGGCTGGGGTTGCGGTCAGCAAGTTGGGTAATTCCAGCGTGCGTTATGAAGTAGGTATTTTCAAGAGTGGCGAAGACAGTGCGGCTGCCCAGGGGCATTTCGTTCATGTGTATGTGGACAGGGAAAATCGGCGTCCAACGGCCATCCCTGCTGCCATGCGCCAGCTTTTGCAAACTATAGAGGCATAACCCCTATGATCACTTCAATAACACAGCAAGTGGTGGATGAAGCCATCACGTCGCGTCGCTCCATTCGTGCGTTTTTACCGACGCCGGTGGCTCGTGAAGATATTGAGCAAATACTGGAAGTGGCTGCACGTTCCCCTTCTGGCAGCAATACCCAGCCATGGAAGGTATATGTACTGACAGGAGAAAAACTGCAAGCATTGTCAAATGCCATCCTGGCGGCGCATAACAGCGAGGGGCAGGGCGGACATGAGCAAGAATATAACTATTACCCCGTCAAATGGGTGACGCCTTATCTGGAGCGCCGCCGCAAAGTGGGGTGGGACTTATATGCGTTGCTAGGCCTGGGGCGCGAGAACAAAATGGGTATGCATGCACAGCATGGCCGCAATTACGCGTTTTTTAATGCGCCTGTTGGTTTCATCTTCACGATAGACCGGGTGATGGAGCAAGGCTCCTGGCTGGACTACGGCATGTTTTTACAAAGTATCATGGTCGCCGCACGTGGTCGTGGCCTTGATACATGCCCACAGGCAGCATTTACCCAGTATCACAAAATTATCTTCCAGCAATTACGATTGCCTGAAGATGAAATGCTGGTCTGCGGTATGTCATTAGGTTATGCGGATCATAGCAAGATTGAAAATACTCTGGTGACTGAAAGAGCCAGTCCATCAGATTTTGCTCGTTTTATCGATTAGAAAAGATAATTGAATATTTTATGGAAACTGAATTGTGAAATTTGTTTAAAAGTCAGAATGTTTTTGCAACTTAGTCTAATACAACTAATGAATAAGCTTCGCTAACTCCTTATTTTCCTTGCGGAATTTCCGAATTTTGCTACACTGCACTATCTTTTTGGCATATCTGATCTGGAGTCATTAATGGTGAAATTTGCCCGATGTGCAGTGGTTTTCTCATTAATCGCGCTCTTGCCAATGGCTAGCGTGCTGGCTGCCACAAACTCACACAAAAATTCTTCCAAAAAACATGCGACTCACGGCAAGACGCATGCGGCTTCTCACAAAAAAATTGTTATTCATACCGCATCGGGCACAGTGGTCAAGCGTACCGTTCTTGTACATGGCAAGCGCAGAGTGATTACTGAACGTGTTGCACTGGTGCGTGAAGTGCCGGACAGGCCAAGTATGGGCGATAGTGCAGGCTTGAAAAATACCCAAGATCCTTTGGATCTGAAATCGAATGTGGCCTATGTGGTTGATCAGGACAGTTCCAAGGTCTTGTTTGAGAAAAATTCCGACGTTTCCCTGCCTATCGCTTCGATTACCAAACTCATGACCAGCCTGGTTGTGGTGGAGGCTCACCAGGACATGGATGAGCAGATAGAAGTGACGAATGATGACATCGACAAGGAAAAAAATACCAGTTCCCGGTTGAAGATCGGTGCCAAACTCTCGCGTTCTGACATGTTGCATATCGCTTTGATGAGTTCAGAAAATCGCGCAGCTTCAGCACTGGGGCGCAATTATCCAGGTGGTTTGCCTGCATTTGTCGCAGCCATGAATACCAAAGCCAAACAGTTGGGTATGTCGGACACGCATTATGTTGATTCCAGCGGTCTCTCCAGCCAGAACCGCGCCAGCGCACGGGATTTGGTCAAACTGGTGAATGCTGCCTATCAGCATCCTGTCATCAGACAGTATTCCACTGATTCAAAATATGTCGTCGCACCGGGCGGCAAAAATCTCGAATACGGTACTTCCAACAAATTGGTGATTAACCCTGCATGGGAAATTGGCCTGCAAAAGACTGGTTATATTGCCGAAGCTGGCCGCTGCCTGGTTATGCAAGCCATTATCGAAGGTCGTAATATCGTCATGGTTTTCCTCGATTCCAAGGGTAAGTATTCACGTCTGGCCGATGCAGACCGCATGAAAAAATGGCTGGAGACAATCAAACCCCATGTATGAAATTCATGCTCAGGAACAAGTATAGCCAGAGGTAAAAACTGGCATCATTTTAGATTTCATTAAGATACCCGCTAAAAGCGGGTATTTTTTCGCCCATATTCATCCTTACTTCCGCAGCCTTCCGCAGGCTTATTTCAGCTTTGCCGGGGTGCACCTACATTTTCAGCTTGCTTTGATGCTCGCAAACGAGCTGCCAGGCATGATTTTCCGCAGCTCACTTTTTTGGCATCACGTGAAGGCTTTGTTGATAAGTATGAATATTCTGTTTTGTTATTAGTGTACACAGGCAAGTCCATCGCTGCAGGTCATCTGTTTGCCTTTTGTAAAAACATTCGCATGTGTTGTTTAAAAAAACAATTAAAAATTCAATTGGATTTTTGTGCGCTATCGCACAGATCGCACATGGAGAAAAGAGAGATAAGGGATGCTTGATACCTTACTCAAGCAGAAATTGCCTGGTCAATCTGTCAAAGTCGGACGGATAAAGACTGCCTCCCACATGTGAAACCAACGTAACCAATGAAACCTATCTTGGTTAGCAATTTCACTTCAGGTCGCTTTCCGAAATAAGAAAGAAGCACCGTATTGCGGCCATACCGAAATTACTCGGCACCGGTTTCACCTGATAAAAAAAGGCAAAAATGAATATCCTACAGCGCTACCTGAGGCCGCTTGCGTGCGTCTCTGCAATGCTCATCACATCATTCGTTGCAGGTTGCGGCGGTGGTGATCAAGGCCGCGATCCGATTTTGGGGTTGCCGTCGACCACTCTGTCAACTCTTACCGTCAGTCCGGCAACTGCCACAGTAGCAAGCGGCGGTATGCAACAATTTGTCGCTACAGCGACCTTTGCCGATGGTGTTTCCCGTGATGTCACAACGGCTTCCGTGTGGAGTTCTGGCAGCCCTGCAATAGCTAGTGTCGTCAGTGATACCGGCGTTGCCAAAGGTCTGGTGAGTGGATCTGCGATTATCACCGCTAGCTTCGGTGGCAAACTTGCTTCTGCTACTGTGACAGTGTCGCCTGCATCTCTGCAATCGATCAGCCTGCTTCCGGCAAATCCTTCTTTAGCTATCGGTGGTAAGCAGCAATTCTCGGCGATGGGAACTTACTCTGATGGCACCACCAGTGACATTACAGCGATCTCCAGCTTTACGTCGGCAACGCCTGCATCGGCCACGATCAGCAGCACTGGATTGGCGACAGGTGTAGCAATCGGATCGTCGGTCATTGCTGCAGTGTCTGGCGCAAGGACGGCAACAACATTGCTGACTGTAACACCGGCAAGCTTGCTTTCCATTGCTTTGACGCCCGCTAATCCGGCTATGCAAATAGGCACGACGCAACAGCTGACTTCTACGGCTAAATATTCAGATGGCAGCAGCGTGAATGTGACTGCGGCGACCAGCTTCAGTTCTGCCACACCTGCCAATGCAACAGTCTCGACTGTCGCAGCCAGCAATGGTCTGGTGACTGCAATCGCTACTGGCCCCTCTGTCATTACGGCGACGTTTAATGGCATGAGCACGACAACGACCATCAACGTCAGTTCTGCCGTGTTGCTTACTATTACCGTGATACCACCTAATGCTAATGTTGCAGTTGGCAGTACCCAGCAATTTGTCGCCAGTGGCGGTTATTCTGACGGAACAACAGCAAACATCAGCAATGGCGTGACCTGGGCGACAAGCTCACCTCTGGTTGCAACTGTCTTGCCAAACGGTCTTGCTACTGCTGTGGCTACCGGCCCTTCGCTTATAACAGCAACGCTGGGTGGTAAAACAGGTTCTGCCGCATTGACTGTCGTACCTGCTGTTACCCTGAACTCTATCGTGATCACCCCCGTCACTGCAAATCTGGCGATAGGTTCTACCCAGGCATTCGTAGCGATTGGTACTTACTCTGATGCCAGCAATGTCAATGTCACGAATTTGGTTACCTGGAGTTCTGGCAGCAGTTCGGTTGCAAGCATATTGTCGACTGGCGTAGCTACAGGTGTGACGGCAGGTACATCAGTCATCACAGCGAGCCTGAATACGAAATCGGCGACAGCCACACTCACAGTTGTATCCAGCCCGGCCTTGACTTCAATATCTATTGCTGCACCACCAGCCAGTTTGCTTGTTGGTGCAACACAGAATCTGGTGGCAACGGGTAGTTATTCGGATGGCAGTACCGCCAATATTACAAACTCCATCACATGGAGTTCTGGTGCAAGTACGATTGCAACGGTGAATGGAAGTGGGCTGGTGACTGCAGTCTCTCCTGGAACTACACCTGTTGTGGCGATATCCGGCACTAAATCTGCTTCAGTGACGATCAATGTTTTGCCGGTTGCAACTTTAAATTCCATCGCGGTGACGCCAGCCTCGCCTAGCATAGCTGTCAATGGCGCACAGAGTCTGGTCGCTACGGGCAGCTTTGCAGATGGCAGCAGCCTTAACATCAGCAATTCTGTCACCTGGGCTTCAGCCAATGCGGCAGTTGCCTCGGTATCAGCAACGGGAGTCGCCAATGGTTTGTCTGGCGGTACGGCTGCCATTACCGCCAGTTTTGCTGGCAAGCTGGGTAGTGCCAGCGTAACAGTCACGCCGGCCGTCACTCTGACAGGCATTACGCTTGCGCCAGTCAATGGCTCAGTACCTGCTGGATCATTGCAGCAATTTACGGCGACCGGCACTTATTCAAACGGTACAACAAACAACATCAGCAGCACGGTAAGCTGGAATTCAAGTGTTGGTAGTGTAGCCAGTATCTCGTCCAGTGGACAGGCTACGGCAATTGCTGCAGGTGTGACAAATATCACGGCAACGCAAGGTGTGCAGACAGCAAGTACCAGTTTCACCGTAACAGCAGCGCCAGTGGCAAGTATCAATCTTGGTGGTGCAGCCAGCTTTGCTGTATTGGCAGGCGCATCGATTACCAATAATTCTGGTGGCATTACCCTGGTAAGTGGCGACGTAGGTGCGCCATCGCAGACGGTTGATCCGGTACAGACAGCAGGTTTTAGCAACTACAAATCTGGTGCGATATTGACTACCGCATTGGCTGATCTGCAAGTTGCCATTGCTGATGCGAATAGTCGCACCTGTACTGTCAATTCCGCCAGCGGCATTGATCTGGGCGGGCAAACTTTTACGCCTGGTGTGTATTGCTATGCCGGTGCCATCACTATTACCGGTACTTTCACGATGAATGGTCCTGGCCTGTACCTGTTCCGTAGTAGCTCTACTTTAAACACGGCTGCGAATTCCATCGTTGCTTTGAATGGTGGTGCTTCGGCAGCCAGCGTGTTCTGGGTGCCTGTATCAGCAACAACCCTTGGTGCAAACAGTGTGTTCAAGGGGAACATCATGGGGCAGTCTGCAGCCATCACGATGGGTGATACTGCGACGCTGCAAAACGGACGGGTATTGTCGGGTAGTGCAGTGACATTAAAAAATAATGTGATCGCTCGTTAAACACGTATGGATTTTGAAAGAGTTCATGGTGAGCTCTTTCAATAAACGTCTCAATAAACTCAGGCAAACTCATCAGGAGAAAAATATGGCGCTGCCAAAAAAATTAGTAACACTTAACTTGTTCGCTTGTGCACTTCTTGTCAGTCAACTGGCACAAGCTGATGAACCATGGACCAACCAGGATTGGGCAGACAGTGCGTGGTATATAGGTGCGGGTGCTGGTCGTGCAAATACCAGTATTGACAAAGACAGACTGGTGCGCAGCCTGATGGACAATGGTGCAAGTTCGGTGACATTCGGATCAAACGAGCGTGATACTGCCTTCAAGCTTTTTATGGGCAAGCAAATGAATAGATACTTTGCCATAGAAGCAGGCTACTTTGATCTTGGTAAGTTTGGGTTCAATGCAACTACTACGCCACCAGGCTCTATCAATGGTGAAGTTGGTTTTCGCGGTTTTAATCTGGATCTGGTGGGGCAGTTGCCATTGTCTGAGCGTTTCTCTTTGCTCGGACGAGTCGGTGCAAATTACACCAGGGCTAATGCTCATTTCAGCGGCAATCGCCTGTTCGCGATAACAGATCCCAATCCTACTGAGAAAAAACTGAACCCAAAAGTCGGTGTTGGCCTTGAATATAAATTCACGCAAGCATTGGCAATACGTGGTGAAGCAGAACGATATCGCGTCAACGATGCTGTCCATAATCGTGGTGATGTAGATTTTTATTCTTTCAGCCTCGTCTACAAGTTTGGCAAGCCAGCCTATGCCAGACCAGTAGTCAATGTAGCACCACCAATACCTGTGATGCAACAAGACCCCATCCCAGTTACGGTTGCGCAAAATTCACCTCCACCGCCAAGACCACAACCGGTATCTGAAAAAATTACCTTTAGTGCAGAGGCTTTGTTTGACTTTGATAAATCAGTTGTCAAGCCACTGGGCAAACAAGTACTGGATGATTTGTTGAATAAGCTGCAGGGCATGAATACCGAAGTGATGATTACCGTCGGTCACACTGATTCGGTAGGCAGTGATGAATATAATCAAAAATTGTCTATCCGTCGTGCCGAAGCTGTAAAAGCCTATCTGGTGAGCAAAGGTATTGACACTACGCGCGTCTACACCGAAGGTAAGGGCGAAACGCAACCTATCGCTGATAATAAAACAAGCGAAGGGCGCTCAAAAAACCGTCGAGTGACTGTGGAAGTTGTTGGTTCACGTCGCTAGCGGAAAATAAGGAGGTATCTTTATCCTTCTTATAAAAACTGCAAAAAAATGACGTTCAGAACATAAACTGAGCGTCATTTTTTGTTCTGCTAGATTAAGCGAACAGACTATCCCATAGAGCTTTTGTCGCATCCGCTTCTTTGCTGACCCTTTCGCTTTCCACCCTGGCGCGGTCTTCACCTTGCAGCCGTATTCCATGCTGCAATTTGCGGAATAGTCTGTACGCATCTGAAGTTTGATTGGCCAGATGCAAGTCAATTAAACCCAGCTCGCCGCAGCGTCTTAATAAGGCGATATTGCCTTTGTTGGCCGTTAATTCCGGATACTGGTTTGCATATTTCAATACCAGAAATTGCACGATGAATTCTATATCTATCATGCCGCCCGCATCCTGCTTGAGGTCAAACAGGTCGCTGCGATTGATATTCGCGTCATGCATTTTTTTACGCATGCTGATAACTTCAGTGCGCAGCTTGTCTATGTCTCTTTGCTGGCGCAGGACCTGTTCGCGTATCTGCTCAAACTGTGCACCTATATTTGTATCGCCTGCACAAAAGCGGGCCCGTGTCAGTGCCTGATGCTCCCACAGCCAGGCAGATTTCTCCTGGTACCGGGCAAAGGAGGAGACTGAAGAAACCAGCAAGCCACTGGCACCGTCAGGACGCAGGGCGATATCAATATCAAACAAAATACCCGCAGGGGTGTGGCAGGTCATCCAGGTAATGAAGCGCTGCGCCAGTTTGGCATAATTGGCAGGTGCATCCTGGTCTTCATCTTCGTACAGGAAAATCACATCAAGGTCGGAGGCATATCCCAGTTCCTTGCCACCTTGTTTGCCATAGGCGATTACGGCAAAGCTGGGTTCCGCTTTGTGTCGGGTGGCGATAGTTAGCCAGGCAGACTGCAAGACTGCTGCGACGATGATGTCAGCCAGTTGCGAGAGCTCATCAGCCAGGTGCTCTACGCTGAGCTGGCCTTCCAGATCTTGCGCCAGCAAGCGAAATTGCATGGCATGGTGCATTTCACGCAGGGTTTCCATCTGCCTTTCGGTGTCGCCTGCGTGTTGCGCCAGATGTTGTTGCAAGTCCAGGCGGAATACTGACCAGTCCGGCCGTTGATGGAGAGAGGATTCATCCAGCAGCTCATCTAGCAGCAGGGGGTGGCGGGTCAGGAATTTGGCTGCCCAGTCAGAGGCCGCCATCATGCGTATTACCCGCGCCAGTGCATGTGGATATTCAGTCAGCAGTGCCAGATAGGCAGCACGGCGGGCTATGGCCTCCATGAAATCAAGCAGGCGGTTCCAGGCCAGTAATTGATTGCTGTTTTGTCTGGCGATAATGTTCAGGGCATTGTTCACCAAAGCCACCAGCTTCATGCGGCTGGCCTCGGACAAGGATTGCACCTTGGGGGATTGCCAGGTTGCCACAAGCCTCTGACTAAATGCCGCCGCATCCTGTGCTGAAAATTCCAGCCCTGCCAGATGGGCGGCAATCAATTCGTCACTGTCTGGGCTGGACAGGCTGACTGCCAGCATACCCTGTTCATTCTCGCTATTGTTTTCGGCTTTGTCGCGAAAGATGGCATCAAATTGTTCGGCGATGAATTCACGATGCGGGCGCAACTGATCCAGGAGTTCATTAACACTGGCACAACCCATCATTTGTGCAATTCTTTGCTGATCTTCATCCCTGGCAGGGAAGGTATGGGTCTGGGCATCATCCAGATATTGCAGGCGATGTTCCAGATTGCGCAAAAAGGTATAGGAGTCCAGCAGTTTCTCTATGATGGAGGCATCCATGATGCCTTTTTCAGCCAGGGTCTGCAAAGTCTGGCGGGTAGAGCGCTCACGCAGGCTGGCATCGCGGCCACCGCGTATCAGCTGGAAGACTTGCGCCAGAAACTCTACTTCACGTATACCACCCCGACCCAGTTTGACATTATTGCTACGCTCGGGATGCTTGGTTTCCTGACGTACTACTTCAGCCCTGATCTGGGCATGCATGGAGCGCAGGGAATCAATCGCACCATAATCGAGATAACGGCGATAAACGAAGGGGCGGATAATTTTTTCCAACGCAGCGATATCATCGGCATTGCCTGTCATTGCCCTGGCTTTGACCCAGGCATAGCGTTCCCATTCGCGCCCCTGTATCAGGAAATACTCTTCTATCATATTGAAGCTGGCCACCAGGGGGCCAGATGCGCCATTCGGGCGCAATGCCATATCGACGCGGAAGCTATAACCGTCTTCAGTCACTTCAGAGATGGCGGCGATGAGTTTTTTACCCAGGCGGCTGAAGTACTCATGATTTGACAGGCTGCGCTGGCTGGAGTCTGTCGTCTGTGTTTCGCCATCTTCGGCATAGCAAAAAATCAAATCGATATCAGAAGAAACGTTCAGTTCATAGCCACCCAGTTTGCCCATGCCCAGCACGATCATGGCTTGCTGTTTGCCACTTTCTTCTCCTATGGGGATGCCATGCATGGCCTGCATTTCGATATCCAGGGCTTGCAAATGTTGCTGTACGACAAAGTCAGCAAACAGGCTGATTGTGGTGATGACTTCATTCAGATCGGCCTGACCACATAAGTCGCGTTTAATCAGAGTGCATACCACCAGTTTGCGCAAACGGCGCATGGCTTTGTTAAGAGATGCACCTGCGTATATTTCTTTTTGTAAAAACTGCGCAAAATGCGCCGGGCTCAAGGATAATTCAGAAACTTGCTGCAACTGCTCATTTCGGCTGGCATCTGCCTCCATGCAATGATTGAAAAAGCGGGAAGCCTGAAGAATTTCGGCGTTCATGGTGATGCTTGCAGTCATAATGGGGCTGTTCTGGTCAGTGTTGTGATTGATTTTAAGCTATAAGCGGCGGGCAGAGTGGTATTGGCCGCCAGGGCTAGGCAACAGACGGGAAATAAATTTATACTCCTTGGGAGTATAAAAATCATTACGGTTAAAAACAATGGACTTATACCTGATCGATGTGACGATTGCTAAATTAATAAAAAAATAGTCGGAGATGGTGCATTGAGTTGTTAGTATGTTTGAAATTTCGGGGTTTTGTGCTTATGCTTCCCAGCATGTGAGGATTTGCGCAAGAGCAATGAAGCTTGCTTATTTGCAACGCATGGTTTTTGCGCAAGTCTTACTTACAAATAAATTGAACATTAGCAATGACACAAGCAGATCAAGAACACATTGCTAACAACGCAGCCGAGGACAACAAGCCGGGGCATTTCTGGCGGCTTTGTCGCTTTACCTGGCGGACCTGCGACAAGAGCCTGCGTTTCACGTTCAGGCTGATACTTGCATTGTATTTCCTGTTTTGCATACTGGTGCTGGTATTGCGCTACGTACTGTTGCCCAATGTCGATAAGTACAAACCAGAGATAGAGCAGGCAATTTCAAGTTCACTGGGGAGGCAATTACAGATTGCCAATTTGCATGCATCCTGGCAAGGACTCAATCCGCAATTAATGCTGGAAAATGTCGTGCTGCATGACAAGCAAGGCGGACAGGCGCTGGTATTGCCTGAAGTTTCTGCAACCATGTCCTGGTGGACACTGGCAGTCGCGGATTTGCGTTTTGAACGTATTGTTATCAATAAGCCTGCTCTGGATATACAAAGGGATGCAGACGGCAAAATTTATGTGGGTGGTTTTCATATTGACCCAACTGCTGAAAGCAAGGGACAGGGATTGGATTGGGTGCTGGCCCAGCACGAGGTATTGATACGCAACGGTTCTGTGCGCTGGACAGATAAAATGCGCAATGCAACTGAGCTGAAATTGCCGGATGTCGATTTTCTTTTGCAAAACCAGTGGCGCCGCCACAGGTTTGCGCTTAAAGCCACACCTGATATCAGCCTGTCTGCACCATTGGATATCCGCGGTGATTTCCAGCATCCAGTTTTTGCCAAAAAGATTTCAGATTTTTCATTGTGGACTGGCGATCTCTATGCCGACCTGCGCCGTACTGATCTTGCAGCACTGAAAGCCTTTATAGATTACCCGGCAGATGTCAAAAAAGCCTATGGCTCGGTACGTGCCTGGCTGCATCTTGACAAGGGCAGGCTGGCTGACTTGACTGCAGACTTGAGTCTGGCAGATGTGCTAGGTAAGTTTCGCGCCGATTTACCGGAACTGGACATGGCCCTGGTCAGTGGTCGCCTGGTCGCCAGCGAAACGCAATCGGCAACACGCAAATTTTTGGCAGCGTTGATGGGGAAGGCTGGTCACAGTGTCTCGCTCATCAATTTTTCCATGCGCACCCGCGATGGACAGCAATTACCGGTGACCACTATCAAGGAAACATTTACACCGGGCGAAAAGGGACAGCCTGAAAAGGTAGAGTTATACGCCAAAACCCTGGATTTGCAGACCCTGGCAAATTTTGCCGAGCATCTGCCTTTACCTGCTGACCAGCGCCAGATGATGCTGGATTTTGCGCCCAAAGGACAACTCAAAGACTTCACTGCCAGATGGCAAGGGACTTATCCAGATGTCTCATCGTATAGCGTCAAAGGACAATTCATCGATTTGTCCATGACGGCGCAGCCAGCACAACTGGCCAGGGCAAAGACGGCAACTTCACCTGCAAAAGCTGCCGTGCCTGCCATACCGGGATTTGAAAACCTGTCGGGCAGCCTGGAGGCAAATGACAAGGGTGGCAGTTTCATACTGGATTCAAAAGACCTGTCTTTACGCCTGTCCAGCTATTTTGTTGATCCTGTCATGCCATTCTCGCGGCTGAACATGCATGCACAATGGCAGTTTGTCGAGCAGGACAAGCTGGTTTTCCAGATACATAAAATGGAAGCCCAGCAAGAGGGTATGCGTGCTGTTTTGTCCGGCAAGCACATCATGTCCATGCGCCATGGTGTTGATGCCCAGCCTGGTGAAGTTGATTTGACGGGCAGTATTTCCGGCTTTGACCTGAAGCAACTGGATCGCTACATCCCTGCTGGTGCAGAAGAGCATTTACGGCATTGGCTGCTGAATTCCATCCTGGGTGGCAAGGCCAATGATGTCAGTGTGCGTGTGCGCGGTGACTTGGCTTACTTTCCGTTTCATAACACGGATGGTAAAAAAGCCCATAAGGGTGAATTCCTGATCAAAGGCAATCTGGCTGGTGCCAAACTCGATTTTTCTGCCGGAGCCCTGAATGAAGAAGGCAAACCTCTATGGCCAGTCATTGAAGATATCAAGGGTGGCTTTGTCTTTGACAAGGCCAGGATGGAAATTACGGGGGACACTGCCAGAACTCTGGGTGTGGATCTCAAAAAAGTCAAAGCCATTATCCCTGATTTATCCCAGCATGGCGCCATTTTGAATATTGATGGTGCGGTCAGCGGCAGTTTGCAAAACATGCTGGCCTATGTTGGTGCCAGCCCGGTCAGTGGCTGGCTGGGACATTTTTTGAAAGAAGCCAAAACCTCAGCGCCGGCTGCCTTGCAATTGAAACTGCAATTACCACTCCAGCATTTGATTGAGTCTAAAGTTCTTGGTATTTTGCAATTCGCCAATAATGACGTGATTTTGCAGCCTGGTATCCCACAGGTAACAGGCTTGAACGGCAAACTGGAATTCAATGAAACGGGTGTTAATCTGGGTATGCTCAAAGGCATGGTACTTGGTGGCCCGGTACAGATCACTGGCGGCTCACAAAAAGATAATAGCGTCAAAGTCAAACTTGATGGCATGGTTACAGCCGAAGGTATACGCAAGATCATACCCGTCAGCATGATAGATAAAGTAGCTGACCGCATCAGTGGTGCCAGCCGTTATACCGCAAGCATTCATGTGAAAAAGCGCCAGCCAGAGATCATTATCGATTCAACGCTGTCAGGCATGTCCTTGAGTTTCCCTGCTCCTTTGAAAAAGAATACGGCAGAATCCATGCCTTTGCACTTTGAGCTGATGCCGCAGGCAGCCCAGGATGCACAGACCTTGCGCGATGAAATACGCGTCAGCCTTGGCAGTTCTATCAATACCAGATATTCCCGGCAAAAACAGGGCAATGGACCCTGGCAGGTATTGCGCGGCGGCATAGGCGTGAACGCACCTGCACCTGAACCTGATAGTGGCTTGAATGCCAATATAGAATTCAAGTCCCTGAATATCGACGAGTGGCGTCGTCTGATGTCAACGACGGCTGCGGCACCTCAGGCAAATGCAACAGGTGTAGAAAGGGACAGTGCGGAAGTCGACCTGGCACCCTATCTGGAGCCGACTACCATGGCGGCCAGAACGCCGCAATTGCATATCATGGGCAAGCAACTGGAGAATGTCGTTGTCGGTGTCTCTCGCCAGAATAAAGTCTGGCAGGCCAACATACATTCAAATCAGGTGGCTGGTTACCTGAGCTGGAGCGATGGTACGGGCGGACAAGGCTTGGGCAGCGTCACTGCGCGCCTGAGTAATCTCATTATCCCGCAGTCAGCAGCTGCCGATGTCAGTGAATTGCTGGAAGGGAAAAATACCACGACCCAGATACCTGGCCTGGACATTGTTGCTGAAAACTTTGAATTGTTTAATAAAAAGCTGGGCCATCTGGAATTACAGGCGGTGAATCAAATCATCAGCCAAGGGAACGGCGGCCGCGAATGGCAGATCAATAAGCTGCTGCTGAAAAATCCTGATGCAGACTTTACTGCTACCGGTAAATGGGCGAGTCAAGGTGGCGATGGACGTACCCAACTCAACTATGTGCTGGATATAGTCAATTCAGGCAAGCTGCTTGAGCGCCTTGGTTTTGCCGATGTCTTGCGCGGCGGCAAAGGTAAGCTGGAAGGGGAAGTGCAATGGAATGGTCTGCCTTTTGCCATGGATATACCGAGCATGAGTGGTCAGGTTAAGATGGTGCTTGCCAGCGGACAATTTTTGAAAGTGGACCCAGGTGCAGCGAAACTGTTAGGCGTACTTAGTCTGCAATCTTTGCCACGTCGTCTGACGCTGGATTTCCGCGATGTGTTTTCTGATGGCTTTGCCTTTGATTCAATAGCAGGTATTGCCCAGATACAGCAGGGTGTGGCAAAAACCGATAACCTGAAGATGCTGGGCGTGAATGCGACTGTGCTGCTGGAAGGAAATGCTGATATCGTCCGGGAAGCGCAAGACCTGCATGTAACCGTTATACCTGTTGTCAACGTAGGTACGGCTTCAGTCGTCTATGGTCTGGCTGTGAATCCAGTGATCGGTCTTGGCACTTTTCTTGCTCAGTTGTTTTTAAAGGAACCTTTGAGCAGGGCATTTACTTTTGAATACAAAGTCAGCGGCTCATGGAAAGAACCGACAGTGACTAAAATTGAAAATCGTGACAGCCCGTCAGCAATCAAGGCTGCAAGCAGGCCTTGAATCTTTCGACGATGCCATCACCATAAAAGATAGGGGGATTGATATGAAGATCGCAGCAATACAAATGATATCCACGCCAGGTCCGGTGGAAAATATAGCAACTGCCAGACGTTTGTTGCAAGAAGCTGCTGCATCTGGCGCGAAATTATTGCTACTGCCTGAATATTGGCCCTTGATGGGCTTGCAGGAGACAGACAAAGTAGATATTGCAGAAGTAGCCGGTGACGGTCCGCTGCAGACCTTTATGGCCGATATGGCCAGCAGCCTGGGCGTCTGGCTCATCGGCGGCACCATACCCTTGCAGGCGGATGAGCCAGGCAAGGTCTTGAATACTACGCTCGTCTATAACCCTCAGGGAGAGCAGATTGCGCGCTATGACAAGATTCATTTGTTTGGATTCAGCAAAGGTGAAGAGTCGTATGAAGAGGCGCGCACCATTGTGGCTGGTAACCAGATCAGCAGCTTTGATGCCGGTTTTGGTAAGGTTGCCCTCTCTATTTGCTATGACTTGCGCTTCCCTGAACTGTTCCGCGCGCTCGGAACCAGTTCTTTGATCGTCGTGCCTGCAGCCTTTACCTACACGACAGGCCAGGCACACTGGGAAATACTCTTGCGTGCCCGCGCCATAGAAAACCAGTGCTATGTACTGGCTTGCGGCCAGGGCGGCAAGCATGTCAATGGTCGCCGTACCTGGGGCCACAGCATGCTGATTGATCCCTGGGGTAAAGTCGTCAATGTACTGGAAGAAGGTGAGGGCATCGTCATCGGTGACATCGATGAAAGCCTGATTGCCAGCATACGCGAAAGTTTGCCAGCATTGCGCCACCGCAAGTTATGAAGGATGGCAAGACCTAAGCTGACAGCATCCTGAGTATGCAACCCAGCGATTGCTGCAGATGCTCTACAATGTAAGTGTGTGCGCCTGTTTTTGATAACAAATTTTGCTACCAAAGTGCGCTGTTGATTCGCTGTATAAATAATTTATTCTATGACACCATTTGAACCCGCTTTAAACCACCTCGCTGTTGCACGTGATATTTTGCTGACCCCTTTTGGCCTGGACGAAGCCAAACTCAGCAAGGTGCTGGCCAGTATGTTCACTCACAAGGTGGATTATGCCGATCTGTACTTCCAGTTCACGCGCAATGAAGGCTGGAGTCTGGAAGAAGGAATAGTCAAGACAGGTAGTTTTTCTATCGATCAGGGTGTAGGTGTGCGCGCTGTCTCTGGTGATAAAACCGCATTCTCTTACTCTGATGAAATATCCGAGCAAGCCTTGTTTGATGCAGCCAAGGCAACCCGTACTATTGCCCGTCAGGGTTCTGGCAAAATCCAGGTCGCATCCAGCCTGCAAGGTCTGGATAGCCGCTCTTTGTATTTGCGTGATGACCCATTGCATTCCATGGACGCCAATCAAAAAGTCCAGTTGCTGGAAAAATTGGAAAAAATCGCCAGAGCCAAGGACCCACGCATAGTACAAGTCATGGCGGGCATGGCAGGTGAGTATGATGTGGTGCTGGTGGCCCGCAGTGATGGTGTAATAGCTGCCGATATCCGTCCTTTGGTGCGTGTCTCGCTGACTGTCATCGCAGAACAAAATGGCCGTCGTGAAATGGGCACCAGCGGTGGTGGTGGACGTTATGATTATTCGTATTTCACTGATGCGTTGCTCGAGCAATATGCAGATGAAGCCGTGAAGTCTGCCCTGGTGAATCTGGAAGCACGTCCTGCTCCGGCAGGCCCTATGACCGTGGTACTTGGCCCAGGCTGGCCGGGCGTACTGCTGCATGAAGCGATAGGTCATGGCCTGGAAGGGGATTTCAACCGCAAAGGCTCAAGCACATTCTCTGGCCGCATAGGTCAGCGTGTGGCTGCCAAAGGTGTGACGGTTGTTGATGATGGCACGATGTTGAATCGTCGCGGTTCTCTGAATATGGATGACGAAGGCAACCCTACCCAGTGCACGACATTGATTGAAGACGGTATCCTGAAAGGCTACATGCAGGACACCATGAATGCACGCCTGATGAACATGCCGGTGACGGGCAATGCGCGACGTGAATCCTTTGCACACCTGCCTATGCCCCGCATGACCAATACTTACATGCTGGCCGGTGACAAGGACCCTGAAGAAATCCTGGCGTCTGTAAAAAATGGCCTCTACGCCGTCAACTTTGGCGGTGGCCAGGTCGATATAACGAATGGCAAGTTCGTATTTTCAGCCAGTGAAGCCTATATGATAGAAAACGGCAAGCTCACCTATCCGGTCAAGGGGGCTACCCTGATTGGCAATGGCCCTGAAGTCTTGAATCATGTCAGCATGATAGGTAATGACCTGCGCCTTGATTCCGGGATCGGCGTCTGCGGTAAGGAAGGTCAAAGTTTGCCGGTAGGTGTGGGCCAGCCCAGTCTGCGCATAGAAGGTTTGACCGTTGGGGGAACTGCCTGATGGCCTGTGTCAAGCCATGTATTGACAAGCCGGGGTTGCACGCATGATCGTGATTGCCATCGTCTCTGCGAAAGGCGGGGTCGGCAAGACCACGATCACTGCCAATCTGGGTGTAGGTATGGCGCAGCGTGGTTTTCCTGTCACCGTTATTGATCTCGATCCGCAAAATGCCATGCAATGGCATCTCGGTGGTCTGGAGCAGGGCGAGACAAATGGCATCAGCCTATTGACTGCAGCGCGTGCCAAGCTGATGGATGCCTGCTACACCAGCCAATTTGGATTGAACTTCATCCCTTTTGGTAATGGCGGCGAAAAACAGCGCATGCGCTTTGAAGACATGCTGGAGCAGCAAGAGCCATGGCTGCGCAAGAAACTGCAGGCGGCAAAATTGCCAGCCAATGCCATCGTTTTGCTTGATACTCCACCGGGCCCTTCTGTCTATCTGAAACAGGCCATTCATGCGGCAGATTTTTTGCTGGTGGTGGTGCTGGCAGATGCTGCTTCGTATTCCACTTTGCCAGAGATGGAAGAGTTGATTTCTACCTATGGCCACAGAAGTCAGGCTGACGTTGGTTCAGCCTATATTGTCAACCAGGGCTCGCAACGGCAACTGGCACAAGATGTCGTTGCCCTGATTGCCGACAGGTTGGGTGAACGCATGGTTCCCTTCATCGTCCAGGAAAGTCCGCAAGTCGAGGAAGCGCTCGCTTATGAGCGTCCGGTACTCGAATACAAGCCGGACAATCCTGCGTCTTTAAGCATACAAAAAATCATAGACTGGTTGCTGGCCGGGTTGACGGGTGGACGCTGAGATTTCAATTGCGTGAGCATGCTGAAATTCTTCAGGTTCTATCACCATATTACTGTTTTTTGTGGACACGCTTGCCTACATTGGTAAGTGTGTGTTGCTTAGTGCAAAAACCAATAAATTGCGCGTTTTAGCTCAACAATTGTGAAAATGGTTTGCAAAATAATTAAATTTTTATAAATGCTTGGTCTTATTATTAATTGTTGACATTTCACCATTCATATAGGCTGGACTAGCAATAAAGGCGAGTGGTAAAGTCGCAACGAATCAACACTCTCTATGATTTGCGTGTCACGATAGTAGCCATAGAGAAAAAGTTAACGCAAAGGTGCAATAAGCATGTCGACAAATACTATTCGTTATTACGAAGAGCAGCAGTGCTCAGTCCAGTGGAGATCTTTCCTGGGAGCATTTTCTGCTGAATTCGCCTCCAAGGGCGAACCCGGAGATTTGCGTGCATTCATGCACCAGTTGGGCCGCACCATGGCAGCAGGTTTTCATGTGAATGATGGCAGTAGTCTGCAAGCGCTGGAAGCGTGCATGAATCAGGTCTGGTCCGAAATGAACTGGGGCTGGGTCGAGCTGGTGGAAGAAGCCGATGCTCTGGTGGTTGCCCATCATGCTTCGCCACTGAAAGTAGCGTTCGGCGAAAATGCTCTGGACTGGTCGCCAGCTTTGCTGGAAGGTGTTTATGCACAGTGGTTCGATGGCCTGGGCATGGATAAGTCCTTGCGCCTGACGCAGCGTGCCGGGGTTTTCGAAGATGGGCAGTTATTTGTATTTGATTTGAAGAAGCAGTCAGAAGAACCGTCTTATTTTACACGTCGTTAATTTGATCGTGACGCTGCAAGTAACCGGAGCTGGTGGACATTATGGATGATGACGTAAAAAATCTTTTTCAGAAATTTGGACAATCGACAGATGCTTATCGCGAAATTAATCGTGATGCAGATAGCGAACTGGCGAGACAACGCTGGCCCTTGTTGCGCGACGTGCATCTGCATGCGGGGCCAGCTCCTGTCCGTGTACAACATCGTGAAGAGGAACAAGCTGCGCCAGTGCAGTTGAATGACAGTCCATTTCGCCCCGCTGCTGCGAAAACTGCAACGAGCAGATCAGCGGCAGTCAAAGCCAGCCCCGTACAAGCTGCACCTGAGGTTCACGCAAATATCAAGCACAATTCACAATTGCCCTTAAAGCAAATGTTGATGCAAAAAACTGCAGCCGAAGAGCAAGAGCCTGCGGCAGAAGCAGCATCACCATTTTTATCAAGAATTTTGCCCGCAGCATCAAAGCAAAGTGCGGCGAATCAAAAAGAATCTGTGAGCAGTGGCTTGTTTTCCAGCAGGGCACAAGCAGCATCAGTACCTGCACCGGCCCGTGAAGTTGAAGCGCCAGCGCATGTTGCGCCCGGTATTGCTCCGATTTCCAGTGTACGCAAACCTGTGAGCGTCGCTCCTGCAGCTACCTTCATACATAACATACCTGCAGCGCACGCGATGCCGGTGAAACAAGCACATGAGCATGTTGAAGAGTCACGTAATCAAAGCGTGAAGACCAAATCCGCCGCCAAAGACCAGCCTGTCAGCGCAGTCTTTGGTCGTCTGGCTGGCAAGCAGGAAGAAGCCAAGCCAGCCGATACAGGTACCAATTCATTTTTTAAAAAAATATTTAAACCATGAGGGTAGTTGCCGTCATTTCTCCCAAGGGTGGGGTAGGTAAAACTACCGTCACCGCCAATCTGGCGACATCCCTGGCCCGTCTTGGTCCTCGTATCACCATACTGGACCTGGACCCACAAAATGCACTCAGATTGCATTTTGGTATGGCACATGATGATGCCAGCGGTATTGCGCAGCAAGAAACGATGGACAGTGGCTGGACAGATGTTTTGTTTGAAAGCGCTTATGGTGTTGATTTTCTGCCTTATGGCAGTGTGGATGAAGCTCAGCGCGCAGTTTTTGAGCAAGAAATCAAGGCCAATCCCAAGTGGCTGGCAAAACGGCTTGCTTCTCTGAATCTGGCAGAAAACAGTGTAGTCCTGATCGACACGCCACCTGGCCCCAGTATTTATTTACAACAGGTACTGCATGCTGCCAATTATGCGCTGGTGGTGTTAAAGCCGGATGCAGCTTCTTATTCAACGATTCCATCCATAGAATCACTGATTGAATATTACTGTGCCGACCGCAAGGAATTTCTGGGTTATTGCTACTTGTTGAATCAGATGGATGCAGCAAAACAATTGAGCCGCGATGTTTTTGGCATGTTGCGCAGCAGTCTGGGTAAACGCTTTATACCGGTCACCATTCATAAAGATGAAGCAGTCAGTGAAGCACTGGCTTGCCAGACGCCGGTGTCATATTACTCCCAGCATTGTTCTGCCACCCATGATATGCAAGAGCTGACGGCCTGGCTGCAAACGAATTTCAGATTGGTTGACTAATGCGCTCGATACTTAACTCCCGATATCTCTACGGTCGCCTCAACGACCTGGGGCGTGCCATGGTCAACTGGCCAGGCTGGGAGCGCAAGACGCCACGCTTTCTGGCTTTGATGGTGGCAATTTTTTTGTACTGGACCAGTATCAGCATCCCGCTGGATTTGCCGCTGCAAACACTGTTTTCCATCATCATTTTCAGTACTGCGCTGTATCTGCGCCGGTATACCGGTACGTTGATTTCACTGGTGATGGTGATGTTTTCCATCAGTGCTACCAGTCGCTATATCTATTGGCGTATCACATACACCATAGGCACAGACAATCTGATCGACCTGTTTTTTGCGCTGGTACTGATCATGGCTGAGGTGTATGCCTGGCTGGTGCTGCTGTTGGGCTATTTGCAAACCGCCTGGCCATTAAAGCGCAAGCCTGTAATGATGCCACCAGACACATCGACCTGGCCTACCATCGATCTGTTCATCCCCAGCTATAACGAAGACCTGAGTGTGGTCAAGCCTACTGTGCTGGCGGCGATGGGCATAGACTGGCCCAAAGACAAGCTCAATATCATTATCCTGGATGATGGACGCCGTCCTGCTTTTGCCGAATTTGCAAAATCTGTGGGTGTCCAGTGTTTTACCCGTGCCGATAATAATCATGCGAAGGCCGGTAATATCAATGCTGCACTGAAGCGCACTACGGGCGATTTCGTCGCCATCTTCGATTGCGATCACATGCCGACGCGCTCGTTTTTGCAATATACGATGGGCTGGTTTCTGGTTGATCCCAAGCTGGCCATGGTACAGACCCCCCATCATTTCCTGTCGCCAGACCCGTTTGAGCGCAATTTGCAAACCTTCCGCAATGTGCCGAATGAAGGCGAGCTGTTTTACGGCCTGATACAGGATGGTAATGATTTGTGGAATGCGACTTTCTTCTGTGGTTCCTGCGCCATTCTGCGCCGCACCTACCTAGAAGAAGTTGGTGGCATTGCGGTTGAAACCGTGACTGAAGATGCCCACACTGCGTTGAAAATGCAGCGTCTTGGCTACAACACCGCCTATCTGGCGCTGCCACAGGCTGCAGGTTTGGCGACCGAAAGTTTGTCTGCCCACGTCGGTCAGCGTATACGCTGGGCTCGTGGTATGGCGCAGATTTTCCGTACTGATAATCCCTTGCTTGGCAAGGGGCTCAGTTTTGGCCAGCGGCTTTGTTATAGCAATGCCATGCTCCATTTCTTTTATGGCTTGCCGCGCATGGTGTTTTTGCTGGCGCCGTTGTCGTACCTGTTCTTTGAAGTGCATATCATCAAGGCCTCGGCCCTGTCGATTGCGGCATATTCCTTGCCGCATCTCCTGCATGCCAATCTGACCAACTCCCGCATACAGGGTGCGCACCGGCATTCTTTCTGGGCCGAGGTGTATGAGGCAACGCTGGCCTGGTATATCTTCCGCCCCACGCTGGTGGCGCTGATCAACCCCAAACTGGGTAAGTTCAACGTGACTGCCAAAGGTGGTCTGGTTGAGCAAGAGCATTTTGACTGGTCTATCTCCAAGCCCTATCTGATCATGTTGGGCATGAATATATTGGGTTTCTTTGTCGGCATAGGCCGGGCAGTGTGGTGGAATACCTACGAGATGGATACCGTTATCCTCAATATGCTGTGGACGATTTATAACCTGGTCATCCTAGGTGCAACACTGGCTGTGGCCACGGAGTCCAAGCAGGTCAGGCGTACCCACAGGGTCAGGGCAGTATTGAATGCCACCCTGCGTTTGAATAATGGACATTCTATAGTCTGCCGTACTGAGGATTTTTCCATGGGTGGCATGTCTTTCCGCGTACCTGAAGGTTTTCAGATGCACAAGGAAGAAGACTTGATGGTCTCCCTGTACGGCACCAACGGTGAATCAGTATTCCCGGCCAAGACCGTGTTCTTCAAGGATAATCTGCTCAGCGTGCAATTCATGCCGCTCGATTTGCAGCAAGAAATGGATTTGATCAATTGCACCATAGGCCGAGCCGACGTCTGGCTCAGCTGGTCAAATGACAGGGATATCGACCACCCACTGAATGGTTTGAAAGAAATCGCATACCACAGCATGCGCGGCTTCAGCAGGTTTGGTACCAGTATCAGGCAATACGTAGCGGAAAGAACAGGGCATATGAATAAAATAAATGAGGCGTCCATCGTGAAAACCATAGTGACAAATGTTCGGGCAAAATTATCGCGTAAAGGCAGTAGCACGGCCCTGGCCATCCTTTGCGGCCTGACGAGTGTAGTACATCATGATGACGTGATGGCCAAATCCAAGCATGCCAGCGCCTCTGCCAGTGCACAGGCTGTCGCAACTGAAAAAGTGGCTTTGGAAGACTTGCAGCCGACTTCGGTGATCGGTGGTCAAAAGACTTATAACATCAGCCTGAAGGACATGATAGGCGTCAGCTCCAGCGTTGAACTGCGCGGTACGGAAGGGGAGCGCTCCTTCCCCTTCACAGTACGCAGCGACGAAGTGATCACTGCTGCCAAGGTCAAATATGGCATTGCCTATTCACCGGCATTATTGCCTGACCTGTCCCATATACAGGTGCTGGTCAATAATGAACTGGTCAGCGTCGTAGCCCTACCTAAAGAAACCTCCAAAGGCATCGTGCGTGAAGATGTCATCGATCCACGTTTTTTTGCTGACTTCAACCAACTCAGCTTCAAGCTCATCGGCCATTACACCAGGGATTGTGAAGACCCTTATCACTCCAGCCTGTGGGCCAAGCTCAGCCACACGACCAATCTGGAATTGACAGTTTCCCCTCTGACCCTGGCGAATGACCTGGGCATGTTGCCGGCACCATTCTTTGACAGGCGCGACAACAAATTGCTGGAACTGCCTTTCATCCTGCCAGCCACACCATCACTGGAAGTCTTGCGCAATGCTGGTGTGGTTGCCTCCTGGTTTGGTCATCTGTCTTCTTACCGTGGTGCGCGTTTTCCTATTGAAGCGAATACACTGCCACGTGGTAATGCTGTCTTGTTTGCCACTGCCAACGAAGCACCGGCAGGTGTGACCTTGCCAGCGATTGCAGGGCCAACCCTGGCTATCATGGCTAACCCGGCCAATCCTAAGGCCAAATTGTTGCTGGTGCTGGGACGTGACGTCAATGAACTCAAGATTGCCGTGCAGGCGCTGACCATGGGCCAGATGGCCATGTCTGGTGAGTCTGCCCTGATCAAGAACCTTAAAGAAATCGACCCACGCAAAGCTTATGATGCGCCAAAGTGGCTGCCTACCGACAGGCCAGTCAAATTTGGTGAGCTGGCTGCGCCACCAGCCCTGAAAGTCAATGGCTTGACCCCTGACCTGATCCGCGTCAACCTGCGCGTTGCACCTGACTTGTTCACCTGGCAAAAAGAAGGTGTGCCTATCGATCTCCGTTATCGCTTCACACCACGTCCTACGGTAGACAAATCAACGCTGAACATCGGTATCAATGATGAATTCGTGCGCTCCCTGCCTTTGTCTGGTACCCAAGTAGAAAAAGGCAAGATCAAGGAATCGGTCATGCTGTTCTTCAAGGATGGTCAGCGTTATGCCCAGGATGAAATCCAGGTGCCGACTTTCCGCATCGGTGCAGAAAACCAGTTGCAGTTCCACTTCTTTTACGATTACCCAAAACAAGGCGCGTGTAAAGATGTCTACCTGGACAATGTGCGCTCTGCGATAGACCCGGATTCGACCATCGATTTCTCGAATATGCCGCACTATGCAGCGATGCCTAATCTGGCGTATATGGCAAATGCCGGTTTCCCGTTCACCCGTATGGCAGATCTGGCGCAAACCGCCATCGTCATGCCGGACAGGCCAAATACACAAGAGATGGAATTGTTCCTGAATGTCATGGGCCGTATGGGTGAGTCCACCGGTTACCCAGTACTTAATAGCAGTCTGATCCGTGGTGCTGATGTTGAAAAACATAGCGATAAAGATTTCCTGCTGATTGGTACCAGCGGCAACCTGCCCTTGCTCAAGCAATGGTCAAAATACATGCCCATGAGCATGGATGAAAACGGCAACCGCCTGCAACTGCCTACAGGTTTCCTGCGTCTCGTTACACGCTGGGCTGGCCGTGATCTCGACACCATGGAACGCCACGCAGGTGAAATGCTGGCCAAGACTGGTAATGCCTTTGGTGCCATGATGCAGTTTGAATCACCTTTGTCCAGCGGCCATAGCGTGATTGTCATGACCTCTGGCGACTCGACCAGTCTGGCTGACCTGACGACGGGTTTGAACAAGGCTGATTTGCGTAGCAAATTCCAGGGTGATCTGGTGCTTATCAAGGGCGACCGTATCGCCAATGCACAGATAGGTGAAACCTATTATTCCGGTAGCTTGCCTTGGTGGACATGGCTCAAATGGCATTTGTCTACCCAGCCTTTCATCATGATTATTTTCCTGATGCTGGCCTCGCTGATTGCTGCGACCATGCTGTTCCGTTTCTTGCGTAAAAAGGCGGCATCCCGCCTGGCGCTGGAAGATAAAAAGAAATAATTGAAATGGATTGAGAGGGGCAGCGTGCTATCTGAAGAGTAAAATATGTAGATAGCGCTGCCCATTTCCTTGATTTAAAACCTGACACAGTGCTGATTTTCTGAGGTGACGATAAAGAAGCTGACTCACAGAAAAAAGCGATCATTAGGGGAAGTAAATGGTCTTCAAGAAGAAAGCGATAGTATTTGCGCTTTTGACGGTTTTTTTTGAGAGCGAAACTGCGTTTGCGCAATCAGCTTTGACACAGCAATTGAAAGAACAGGCGCAATTCTGGCAACAACGTGGTCGCGATGACAATGCGGCAGATATCTGGCGCAAGTTGCTGAAGGTCGACGCCAATAATATCGATGCCTTGATGGCATTGTCCATACTCGAAGCCAAGGCAGGTAATCCTGAGCAGGCCAAAACCTATTTTTCGCGCCTGCGTGGTACGCAGGCAAGTTCAGCCCAAATACGTAACGTTGAACAGGCATTGCGCCAGGGTAGCAATGGTGGTGCAGGTCAGCTGGAAAATGCCCGCATGCTTGCCAGGCAAGGCGATACTGAGGCAGCCGTTGATGCCTACAAACAGATAGGTGACCCATCCAAACTCAAAGGCGACGCCGCGTTCGAATATTTTCAGGTATTGGGCGGCACCAAGAATGGCCATGCCGAAGCCCGCAAGGGATTGGAAAAGCTTAACAAGGAAAATCCAGGCAACAGCAAGTATGCACTCGCCTATGCCCAGGTACTGACTTACCGTGAGCCCAGCAGGGTAGAGGGCATGGCCTTGCTCGAAGGACTGAGCAGCAGGCCCGATGTCGGCAAACAAGCGACAGAATCCTGGCGTCAGTCACTGAGTTGGATGGGCATGAAGCCGGAAAATGCCAAATACTTCAACCATTACCTCGAAAAACATCCGGATGACCAGCTCATCCGGGACAGGATGGCAGGTTTGAGCAAGCCTGCGGCAGTCACGCCACCAGTAGTGCAAACTGCACAAATTGCAAAGCCAGCAGAGATAAAGCTCGCAGACAAGCCTGTGAAGGTTGAGAAGACCGATAAGACTGAGAAGAGCGATAAGACTGAGAAGGCTGAGAAGACTGAGAAAGCCGCTCCAAAACCCAAGCCGGTCACAGAAAATCCCATAGAGAAAAGCCGCATCGCCGGTTTCAAGGCGCTGGAAGACAATGAGATCGAGGCTGCAGAAACCGAGTTCCAGGGCCTGATCAAAAACTATCCCAAAAATCCCATAGGCTATGGCGGCATGGGACTGGTCAAGATGCGTCAGGAAGAATTCATAGAGGCGCGTGGCTTTTTACATAAGGCGGTTGAGTATTCACCTGCACAGTCCAAGGACCAATGGAAGCAAGCCTCTGACGATGCCAGCTACTGGGCAACCGTGGCAGAAGCCAGGAATGCCTTTGAAGACGGTGACAGCACCAAGGGCATTGATTTCCTGCGCAAGGCCATCGCCCTGAATAGCAAGGAACCTGCCGGTATTCTGCAACTCGCTGATGCCTTGCAGGCAGAGAACGATTTAAAAGGTGCAGAGGAAAATTACCGCCGCGTGCTTGATGCAGATAAAACCAATATTCGCGCGCTGGATGGTGTGATTGGCGTATTGGTTTTGCAAAAACGCATTACTGATCTGGAAGCGCTGAGCAGCATCATGTTGCCGCGTCATCTGGCCATCATCGCCAACCTGAAGTCAGAAGATTTGTGGAATAAGGCCAAAGCTGCTGAGGCTGCAGGTGACATCAACACAGCACAAAAAATGCTGGAAGATGCCATCATGATCAAGCCTGACAATGCCTGGCTGCGCATGGCGTTGGCCAGAATTTATCTGAAGCGTGATATGCCAGGCCAGGCAAGAGCCCTGATAGAGGCCATGACCAATGTTGAGGCAGCGGATCCAGAAGCACTCTATGTCAGTGCCTTGCTCAGTGAAATGCAGCAACTCTGGTGGGAAGCCTTGAATACGCTGGAAAGAGTACCCACAGCTTCGCGTAAGAAGGAAATGGTGGATCTGCAAAAACGCCTGTGGATCAGAGTACAGATAGACCGCATCACCTTGCTGGCCAGGCGCGGCAATACCAGCTTGGCGAGTGACATATTGACACAGGTAGAACAGGTCGCCGGCAACGATATGGAATTCACCGGCACCATGGCGAATCTGTATATACAGTTGGGCAACAAGGAACGTGGTTACGCCATGTTGCGCGAGGCTGTGCAAAATACGCCCAAACCGGCGGCAGGTTTGCTCTTGCAATATGCTGGCACCCTGATGCAGGCAAACCAGGAAGGTGAGCTCGAAGCCGTCATGCGCCGGGTAGCCGCCATGCCCAATCTGCAAGAGGCAGAAATTACCGCCTTCACCCAACTGCAAAGGGTATTGGCCATGCGCTATGCCGAGCGTGCGCGTGAAGCAGGCGATTATGCAACGGCCTATGCCTACATACAGCCCATGCTGATTGCCACGCCTGATGACGAGATGCTGCTGCTGACCCTGGCCCGTATTTATACGGCGTCAGGCGATAGCGCGTCAGCGCGGGAATTGTATGTCAAGGTATTGCAAAGCGATCCAGAAAACCCTGAAGTCTTGCAAGGCCTGGTCTATGCCGCAATGGAAGCACGTGATCTCAACAATGCAGAAAAATACCTGAGTGTATTGCTGCGCCAGGAACCTGATAATCCGCGTTACCTGGCACTGGCAGGCAATGTCGCCAGGGCACAGGGAAATAATAGCCGCGCCCTCAGTTATTTCAAAAAAGCGCTGGCACTCGAACAGGCACAAAAAACTGTGGTCGGCTCAGGCCCGAATGGTTTGCGTCTGGTGGATACTGCACCAGCCAGTACGGTAAACGATTTCAAGGTGAATCCTTTTGCGGACCGCAAAGCTGGTGGCGCAGCTCAGGGACAAGGGCCGGTACAGGGACAACAACCCCAGTTAAAAACGGTAGCACCAACTATAATGCCAGGGCCAGTCCTGAAGGAGGCACCAGCCAGTAATTTTACCGGTGGCATATTTGCACCTGTCGGCAAACCACTGACAGCACCACCTGCATCAGGCGCAGCACCACTTAATAATGTAACGCCTGGTAGCGCGGTGCCCAAGGCTATTCCAAGTCTGCCTGTTGCCCCCAAAATTCAGCCTGCCCCGGCCAGCACGCCAGCGGGTTCGACACCGCCACCTGCAAATCCTTTACAGCCCAAGATGCCAACGGCGGTGGGTGCACCACCAGAGCCAAACCGTGGCAGGCCAGATACATACAGCAATGGCGCGACCATGCAAAGCCCTTATCCTGAAGGGCAAACCATGCTGGCACAATACACCCCAGCTACGCCATATGTACCGCCCAAAGCCAGCTACGCGGCGCCCGTGCCGGTGCCTCAGCAATATGCGGTAAGTAATAGCAAAGCGAGGTCAGTCAAGGCCGCAAATGTGAGCGCAGAAGAAGCAGCCTTGCTGAAAGAAATAGACGCCATCAACGAACTGAAGCGCACAGAAGTATCAGTAGAAGTGGCGACCAGGACGCGCAGCGGAGAAAAAGGCCTGTCCGCGTTGACAGATATAGAAATCCCGATAGAAGCCCGCATCAACACCCTTGGTCTGGGCCAGTTTGGTCTCAAAATCATCCCCGTTGTCGTGGATGCAGGAACCCTGTATCTGAATGATCCCGCTATTTCAGGCCAGTTTGGCCGCAATGCCATCGTGGTAGAGCGCGCCAGATACGGCAAAGTCCCGTTCACCACCATCGCCCGCCAGCAAGGTCTGTCCAACGTCGCCACACTCGACGAAGAAGCCAAAGGCGTCGCCCTCAACCTCAGCTACGAAATTGCCGGTGTCAGGGCAGACATAGGCTCCAGCCCCATAGGTTTCCCCGTCCAGAATGTTGTTGGTGGCTTGCGCTGGAGTGGCAGCGATGATGGAGCCAGCTTAGGCATAGAAATCGCCAGACACTCCGTCACCGACAGCTACCTCTCCTATGCCGGTGCCAAAGACAGCCTCTACGGACTCACCTGGGGTGGCATCACCC
>NZ_JBYTAV010000016.1:0-106615 GCF_058788535.1 Undibacterium sp. FW305-107 | reverse complement strand
TGGGATTTCACCGCATTGTCGAGACCACGGAAGCCGCTGGATTTGTCGATCTTGACGTCGGAGACGGTGCCATCGGCACCAATCAGGACGGACAGGACGACGGTGCCGGTTTCTTCGTTACGCAGGGAGGCACGCGGATATTCCGGTTTGCAACCTGCAACGTTGAAGTCGATCACGCCTGGCACTATCGACGGGCCTGTTGCTTTGGTGTCGGCAACCGGGGTCGGTGCTGCCACTGCCTTGGGTATCACATTCGATTCTGGCCTGACTTCAGATTTGACGCTGATGGTCGGGGCCGGTTGTACCGGTTGCTGTACCTGAACTTCCGGTGGCGGAATGAACGGGGGGGGCGGTGCCAACAATTTTGGTGGTGGCGGTGGCGGGGTGTCTGGCGGCGGTGGTGGTGGTTTTACTTCTTCCACCAGCTTGACTTCTGCTGGCTTGATCACCACTTCCATGGCCTTGCGCGCTAATCCTGATACCAGTGCATACACCACCAGTACGTGAAATGCGATAACCAGCCCTAAGCCTATAAACTTCTTCCCCGGCTCTTGCTGGCGATTTGAAAAATCCATTACTGCTCCTCCACTACCACAAGGTCAACTGTCTGACGCAAGTCAAAACAACTCAAACAAAAAAGTGATTATAAATGCTGTGTATCAATAAAAAACCATACCGATACAAAACCACTTATAAATTCATAAGCTGCAGACTCATCAAAATATAAATCGAGGTTTTTCCTAAAACTGACTTATTTAATTTTGCCTGCAACCAAAGTACCAGTTTCTACTGCCGACACCTGCAATTGATCAAGTAATAAAAAATATGATCTATTTCCATTACCAGATTCATAGACTCACAAGTAGCGCTATCACCGATATCAGAGCAGAAAATCTACTATTACTTGCTGCAAAGCGCAGCACTACAGTCATTACACATGGCTCAGATCGACTATCAATACTTCCTATGTAAAAAAGCACCAACTTACCATAGGGAAAATGTAAATTTAGCCGTCAGATTTTTTTCCGAAGGCGCATAAAACCACTTATGCTTGGAAACTGTCAAGTGCTTTAGCTGCCGCTCCGTCAAAAAAACAACATGGCGCATTTTGCCAAAAAAACACCCGTAAAGGAAACCTAATTTCTTGTGCTATGCAGCATAAATAATTCCACTGCAGCTTTTTTTACACTTCATTACATTGAGAAATTTGCCCATACTGCCACTCGTCAGAATTAAATTTTTTTTGAGGCTTTTTTCAAGCATCAAACTATCTAAAGTTGCGTTGAAATACTGCACTACGATGGTGCATGGCAACATCACAATCCCCTTAATAATGCGCAATCATTGCCAAAATGCACTCAAAAAAACGAAATTGAAAAGAATTGTCACACTGCAGCAATCCAGCATGAAATAAAAATTTCTTTCCATTCCCCATCGATACGGCTCTTGCGTTATGGTTACGGCTTTTTGAAACTTAAGCGAAAGAAGCTGCCTGATAAATCGTGAGCAAAATTAATTTGCACCTGCAATATGTAAATTAATCTATTCAGATAGTGTTTCTTCCAGGATTTGGCCATTGAATCAAAGCGCTTTGCTAAGCGAGCCTGATCCATGCTTAACAGCGCGAAATAGAGCCAATTTGCGTTACCAGATGATGAGGTTTAAAAATGTTCATGCGTCACCAGGGAGTTGCTTGCATTTTCACCATGCTGCTGGCTTCATTTTCCTCGCAGATGGCTCAAGCAGCTAATCCTGCAGACCTCAATAAAATAGTCAGGCAAGCCTTTGAAGCTGCCGATGATGGCTTCGATATGGCAAAAACCCAGAACTTCTATTCTGGCTGGGTCAGTGAAGCAATCTTTGAACCCTTGCTTAGCTATGATTATCTGGCACGCCCTGCCCGCCTCTTGCCTCTTGCGGCAGAGGCAATGCCAGAAGTAACCGAGCAGGGAAAAGTTTTTACTTTCAAGATCAGACCCGGCATTTACTTCGCACCTGACCCTGCTTTCAAGGGTAAAAAACATGAACTGACCGCGCACGACTATGTTTACACTTTCAAGCGCGTGCTGGATCCAGTCAACCGCTCACCCAATGCCAGCTTTATAGAAGGCAAAATTGTTGGCCTGGATGATGTCGCTGCCAAGGCAAAAAAATCTGGCAAATTTGACTATGATGCACCGGTTGCCGGCCTGAAGGCCATTGACAAATACACGTTAAGAATAGAGCTGACAGCAACGGACTACAATTTTCTGTATGTCGTCGCCTACGGCGGTTTTGGCGCTGTAGCACGAGAAGTGATAGAGGCCTATGGCGACCAGACCGGCCTGCATCCAGTCGGCACTGGCCCGTACATGATTGAAAAGTATCTGCCCCGCAGCAAAATCGTACTGACCGCCAATCCAGAGTACCGTGGCTACACCTGGGATTTTAAATCGACAGGCAGTGCCCGCGATGAAGAAATCGTCAAGCAAATGAAGGGCAAAAAAATGCCCCAGGTTGGCAAAGTCGATATCAGCATCATAGAAGAAGAACAATCACGCTGGCTGGCGTTTCAGGATTCGCAACTTGATATTGATAAGCTGCCGCAAAGCGCGGCAACAGCAGCACTGGACGGTATAGCACTCAAACCTGAGTTAAAAGACCAGGGCATCAAGATGGACAGAGTTACTGACGCAGGTATCACCTTCACAATTTTCAATATGCGCGACCACGTGGTCGGCGGCTACACCAAGGAAAAAATTGCCCTGCGCCGCGCCGTAGGCATGGCCTATAGCTATGAAGACGAAATCGCCCAGATGCGACTGGGGCAAGCCGTACGCTCAGAGATGATCATTCCCAAAGATATAGTCGGCTATGACCCCTCCTACCGCAGCAGTCTCGCCTACGATATCAAGCTGGCCAACAAATTACTCGATCACTTTGGCTACAAGCGTGGCCCGGATGGCTACAGAAATAATCCTGACGGCAGCCCGCTTGTCCTCAAAAAAACCGTGGAGCCAGCCGCCATCTATAAAGTGCAAGCCGAAATTTACAAGCGCGGTCTTGACAGAATCGGGCTACGTATCGAATTCCCAGTCAGTAATTTTGCGGACAATCTGAAAGCTGCCTCGGCCTGCAAGTTAAATATGTGGGGCGGTGCCTGGAATGCCGACTTCCCTGATGGTGAAAACTTCCTGCAATTGTTGTACGGCCCCAAAGCAGGCGCTGGCAACCATGCCTGTTATGAATCACCCGCCTATGATGCACTATTCCGCAAAGCGGTATCCCTGCCTCTTGGTGACGAGCGCAATAAAGTGTATGCGCAGATGAACCGTCAGGTGGAAGCTGATACACCATGGATAGTACATACCTCCCGCATTCGCAGCTGGCTATATCGCCCCTGGATCACTGGTTATAAAAAACATCCCATCTTGCATTCAGACTGGGCGTTTATTGATGTAGAAAAGCATTAAGCTGAACTCATCAGTACCAGACTGAGTCTACGTTCTATTTATTATCACCGCACAAAAATAGCAGGAGAATTTGTTAATGAAGTCCACTCATCCGTTTCAGCACAAGCTGACCAGAACAGGCATGGCGATATGCCTGGCACTTGCCGGTCTGATGTCATCTACCCTGCCCTTGCAGGCACATGCCGCCAAACCTGAATTTGCTGATCCGGAAAAAGTGTTGCGCACCATCTTCCCGGTTGCTGAAACCGGCTTTGATCCCGCCGCGACCCGTGACTTATACTCTAACGCCATCAATGAGGCGATTTTTGAGCGTTTGTTTACTTATGACTACCTGGCGAGCCCGGCGAAAATTATTCCCGAAACAGCCGATGGCATGCCAGAGATTTCTGCCGATGGTAAAACCTATACTATCAAGCTGAAGAAAGGTATTTACTTCACCCCTGATGCAGCTTTCAATGGTAAAAAACGTGAACTGACGGTCGATGACTATGTGTACTCGTTCAAGCGCATCATGGACCCGAAAATCGCTTCCACCCACGTCTGGCTGCTTGAGGACAAGATCGCGGGCCTGGATCAACTGGCGGCACAGGCAAAAAAATCCGGCAAGTTTGATTATTCAGCCAAAGTACCCGGACTGGAAGTCATCGATAAATATACCTTGCGCATACACCTGACGCGCCCGGACTTTAACTTGCCCATGATATTGGCCTACACCGCCATGTCTGCCGTTGCACGCGAGGTCATAGAAAAATACCAGGATGTACAGGGTGCTGCCATGGCAAACCCGGTAGGTACTGGCCCGTTCAAACTGACTGAGTGGGTACGTGGCTCCAAAATGATACTGGATGCCAACCCTGACTTCCATACGACGATATGGGATTTCCAGGCCAGCGCTGACCCAAATGACCAGAAAATCATCGCTGCCATGAAAGGTAAGCGCATGCCGCAAATCGGGCGCGTTGTCGTCAATGTGATTTTGGAAGACCAGTCGCGCCTGCTGGCATTCCAGAAAGATGAAATTGATCTGTTCCAGTTATACGGCGGCCTGGCACCCCAGGTATTGAACGGCCCTGATTTGAAGCCTGAATTTGTCAAACGCGGTATACAGATGTCGCGCATCGTCGACCCTGAGCTGACTATCTATTACTGGAATATGCAAGACCCGGTATTTGGTGGTCTGAGCAAGGAGAAAGTCGCCCTGCGCCGCGCCATGGCCATGGCACACAATGTAGAAGAAGAAATACGCATCGTCGATAATGGTCACGCGATACCGTTGCAATACCCTATTCCCCCTGGCGTAGTAGGACATGACCCCAACTACAAAAGCAGCATTCAATATAATCCCGCCGCTGCCAATGCCTTGCTGGATAAGTTCGGCTATAAAAAAGGCAAAGATGGTTATCGCACCATGCCCGATGGCAGTCCACTGGAAATTGTCCACACTGCCCAAACCGAATCACGCGGCCATTTACAGGCTGAAGTCTGGAAAAAATCCTACGACGGCATAGGCATCAGAATGCGTGCAGAATTCCGTCCCTTTGCTGAAATCCTCAAAGCTGAAAAGCAGTGCCAGTTGATGCAACGCATTTCACCATGGATAGCAGACTATCCCGATGGTGATAATTTCATGCAGCTGTTTTACGGCAAAAACATCCACATGAATAATAATGGCTGCGTCACCATCCCCGAGTACGACAAGCTGTATGAACAATCACAAAAACTGGCACCGGGGCCAGAGCGCGATCTGCTGTACCACAAGATGACACGCATCATGGAACTGTATGCAGCGCAACGCCTGGGCTATGCCCGCCATCGCATGATGCTGTCGCAGCCACGTGTGATAGGTCATAAAAAACATCCCATCATGCATATAGAATGGATGCAGATAGACATTGACAAGAACAAATAGACAAAAAAATGAGCCGCAGACTAACTGAAATTTGAAAACCGAGAGACAAACATGACCGCTTATATACTGCGCCGCTTATGGCAGATGGCACCAACGATGCTGGGTGTCATCCTGCTGGTGTTTTTCCTGTTCAACTGGGTAGGTGGCGACCCGGCCTACATCCTGGCAGGCAAGATGTCGAATGCCGAACAGATTGCCAACATCCGCACCCAGTTGGGTATAGACCAGCCTTACTATGTACAGCTATGGATTTTCATCAAGCAGATCGTCACCTTCAACTTTGGCAATAGCTGGAGTACTGGTGAAGCCGTATCATCCATCATAGGCACACGTCTCGGCCCTTCGCTGACTGTCTTGATACCACTCACAATTATCGAAACCCTGATTGCAATTGCGCTGGCACTGGCAATAGCCTTCAAACGCGGCTCATTCACTGACCGTTCTGTGATGATTGCCTGTACGGTCGGCATGTCGGTCAGTATCCTGGTCTACATTATCGTTGGTCAGTATTTCTTTGCCTATAAACTGGGTATGTTCCCGGTACAGGGCTGGGGCAATCATTTCGCTGAAAACCTGTTCAAGTACTCTGCTCTGCCTATCCTGATTGCGCTGGCCGTAGGCGTGGCACCTAACCTTCGCCTGTTCCGCACCTTTGTGCTGGATGAAGTCAACCAGGATTATGTGCGCACTGCACGCGCCAAAGGCGTCAGCGAAAGCCGCGTGAAATGGGTACACGTCTTGCGCAATGCATCGATACCTATCATCACCCACGTCATGTCCAACCTGCCAGCCTTGCTGATTGGTGCCTTCCTGATCGAGCGTTTCTTTTCTATCCCTGGCATAGGCCGTGAAGTAATACTGGCGGTGGAACGCAGTGACTTCCCCGTGATCAAAGCGATCACCGTGTATGTCGCTGCAGCGACCATGTTTTTTAATTTGTTGACCGATCTGCTGTACCAGGCGGTTGATCCACGCGTACAGTTGAAATAAGGATCATTCATGAGCACGACTATCACAAATCCAACTGTACAAACAGTTTCACCAGGGCTGTGGGCATTGGCCTGGCGGCGTTTACGCGCTGACAAGGTCGCCATGATTGCCATGGGCATCGTGGCTGCCTTTTTAATTACTCTGCTGCTGTCCGCAGCCGGTGTCATCGCCTCTGACTGGGAGCAGGAAAGCGGTGTCAGCTATGCGCCGCCTACTTTTGTGGGGGCAGATACGGGTACAATCGCCAAAGCAGAAGCTGAAGCACCACCGCCAGAGAATCCACTCGACCCTTTGGCGGACATCATCCGTGAGTTGCGCAAGCAACCAGATGCTGACCAGGCCGTCATCGTCAATGATTACGGCATCCCTGACCCGCTGGCAAAGGAAATGGCAGAAATCCGCGCTGAGCTGGCCAAGTCCGGCAAGGCCGTCGTGGGCGAACGCCTGACTACCCTGCCCTTTGGTGCTGACAAATGGGGGCATGACATCATCAAGAAAACCATCAAGGGTGCAGAAACTTCCATCGTTGTTGGTCTGGTCGCGGCTTTCCTGGCGACCCTGCTGGGTACCATGTTTGGTGCACTGGCCGGTTACTTTGGCGGCAAAGTTGATGATTTCTTTAACTGGTTCTACAGCATCTTCACTTCCATCCCTTATCTGCTGTTGATATTGTCAGTGGCGGCTGTATTGCAGCAAAAAGGCGTGACCACCATCATCCTGATCCTGGCTTTCACTGGCTGGACCGGTCCATTCCGACTGATCCGTGCTGAATACATGAAGCACAAGGCGCGTGAATACGTGTGGGCAGCAGATGCCATCGGTGCTTCGCACTGGCGTAAGATGTTTGTTCATATTTTCCCGAATGTCAGCCATGTGGCGCTGGTTCAGGTATCTATCCTTGTTGTTGGCTTTATCAAATCCGAAGTTATCCTGAGCTTCCTGGGCTTTGGCGTGCCGGTTGGCGTCGTGTCCTGGGGCAGCATGCTCAATGAAGCACAGAATGAATTGATTTTGGGTAAATGGTGGCAACTGGTTGCCGCAACCGCAGCGATGGCCGTGCTGGTGACAGCCTTCTCATTGTTCACCGATGCCTTGCGCGATGCGCTTGACCCTAAGTTGAAATAAGGACAGATCATGAGTCAAGAAAACCCAAATCAAGCTTTGCTGAAAGTAGAAAACCTGCGTGTGTCTTTCCGCGTCAATAAAAAGGATAGCGTGGAAACCGTCAAGGGTATTTCCTTTGAAATACCACGTAATTCCACCGTTGCCCTGGTCGGTGAATCAGGCAGTGGCAAGTCAGTCAGCTCACTCGCCGTCATGGGCTTGCTGCCACCAGATACATCCAGTATTGCTGCTGACAGCAAGATCATTTTTGAAGGCCGCAGTCTGCTGGAACTCAGCATCGCTGAAAGACGCGATCTGTGCGGCAAGGAAATTTCCATGATCTTCCAGGAGCCGATGACATCGCTCAACCCGGTGTTCACCGTTGGCTTCCAGATAGGCGAAGTCTTGCGCCTGCACATGGGTATGGATGCCAAACAAGCCCGCAAGCGTTCTATAGAATTGCTGGAAGAAGTCGGCATCCCCGATCCAAAAAACAAGATCGATGCCTACCCCAGTCAGATGTCTGGCGGGCAGCAGCAAAGGGTCATGATCGCGATGGCGATTGCCTGCGAACCCAAATTGCTGATTGCTGATGAACCGACTACAGCTCTCGACGTCACCATACAAAAACAAATCATCGATCTGATTGACGCTCTGCGTATCAAGCATAAGATGTCAGTGTTGTTCATCACCCATGACCTGGCACTGGTCGGTGAAATTGCCGACCATGTCATTGTCATGCGCAATGGCGAAATCCGCGAAGCGGGTACAGTAGAACAAATCTTTGAAAGCCCGAAAGATACCTATACCCAGGCGCTATTGCACTGCCGCCCTACCCTGGATACACGACCATGGCGCCTGCCGGTGATTGCTGACTTCATGAACAATAACGGCGCTCTGGTTGATCAAAAACAGCGCCCGCGTGGCCTCAATGGCAGCGAAGAAATCGTGCTGGAAGTCAAGGATCTGGGCAAGAGCTTTTACTCCCGCGAAGGTTTCTTTGGCAAAAAAGAATTCAAGGCTGTTGAAGGTGTTTCTTTCAAACTGGCACGCGGCAAGACCCTGGGTGTGGTGGGTGAATCAGGCTCAGGCAAGACCACGGTAGGCCTGACGCTGATGCGTCTGCATCAGGCTACCTCTGGCCAGGCCCTGTTTGAAGGCAAGGATATCTTGTCCATGTCAAACAAGGAATTCCATCACTACAAGCGCCGCATACAAATCATTTTCCAGAATCCGTATGCATCACTGAATCCGCGCTTTACAGTCGGGCAGATTTTAATGGAACCCATGCATATCCATAACATTGGCGCCAACGACAGCGAACGCTCTGCCATGGCTTATCAATTGCTGGAAAAGGTCGGCCTGCCAACTATCGCCTTCCACCGTTACCCGCATGAATTTTCTGGTGGTCAACGTCAGCGTATCGCGATTGCACGCTGCCTGACGATGAAACCGGAAGTGCTGGTCTGTGATGAATCGGTATCAGCACTGGACGTATCTGTGCAGGCCCAGGTATTGAATCTGCTGCAAGACTTGCAGGAAGAATTTGGTCTGTCCTACATCTTCATTTCGCATGATCTGGCCGTGGTCAAATATATTGCCGATCAGGTCATGGTGATGAATAAAGGTAAGGTCGTTGAACTGGCGAATTCAGATGATCTGTATCTGAACCCGACTCAGGCATACACCAGGACTTTGCTGAACGCCATACCAAAAGGCTTGCAACATTAAACTGTACCCGCGAACCGGCTGTCTGCCGGTTCGCACTCCCCTGCTTGAAAAATCCCCTTACACTTATATTTTTGACCAATCCTGCAAACACTGGCAAGATGGCATTAGCCTGCGGCGTGACGAAACAGGCACAATCTCCTGCATATCCCATATGCAGCAAATTCACTGGAGCCAGGATTGGAAGCATTAAGAAGTTTATTCAGGGAATTAATGCCCGCTGTGGATTTTTGTTCCATGCGCATCGTGGATGAGCGAAGTGAAGAATTGCTGGTCAGACAGAATGTATTGCAACCCTTGCGTAATGCACGTAGCCATGGCGCAATGCTGACTGTCATTCATGACGGTGGCTATGGCTATGCCGCAACCAGCGATTTATCCCGCAATGGATTGAATACCGCAATGCAGCATGCCTTACACTGGGCCAGACTCAGTGCCGGAAAAACAGTAACCGATTTCAGCAAAATCCAGCAAGCGACAGTAGTTGGCCAATACCAGAGTCCCCTTGCCACAATATGGCCGAGAAAAGACCTGATCGCCTTGCTGATGCAGGAATCTGCCGCATCGCATTTCAGCAACAAGATTGTGGACTGGAGTGCATCCATAGGCGTGACGCAAACCGAGCAACTATTTATCAGCAGCGCAGGTGCAGACGTACACCAACAATTTAATTACCTCATCCCTAATCTCAGCGTCACCGCCAATGAAGGACTAGAAACCCAGACCCGTAGCCTGGGTGGACAATACAATGGTTTTTGCCGCCAGGGCGGCATGGAAGTTTTGCAGCAATCCGGTTTTCATGGCGCAGGCAAACACGTTGCAGAGGAAGCATTGGCACTATTGCATGCAGCCAACTGCCCCAGTGGCCGCATGGATTTGCTGCTAATGCCAGAACAGATGATGCTGCAAATTCATGAATCCATAGGTCACCCGCTGGAACTGGACCGCATCTTGGGTGACGAGCGCAATTTCGCTGGCACCAGCTTTGTCACGCCCGACATGTTCGGTCATTTCCAGTATGGTTCTGAATTACTCAATGTCACCTATGACCCCAGCCGCGCAGAGCAATTTGCCAGCTTTGGCTGGGATGATGATGGCAGTACCGCAGAAAAAACCTGGATCATCAAAAACGGCATACTGGAAAAACCTTTGGGCAGCGCGCTTTCCCAGGCTCGCGCTGGCATGGCAGGTGTCGCCAATTCACGCGCCTGCGACTGGAACCGCCCGGCCATAGACCGCATGGCCAACCTGAATATCGAAGCAGGCAGTAGCAGTCTGGATGAAATGATAGCCAGCGTCGAATATGGCGTACTGATGAACACCAATGTGTCCTGGTCCATCGACGACTCCCGCAATAAATTCCAGTTCGGCTGTGAATTTGGACAAATGATACGCAATGGCAAATTGCAGGAACTGGTCAAGAATCCCAATTATCGCGGTATATCAGAAAGCTTCTGGCGTTCGCTGAAATTGGTCGGAGATGCATCCACCCTGGCTATCATGGGTACCCCCTTCTGTGGCAAAGGTGAACCCTCCCAGGTGATACGCGTGGGTCACGCTTCACCTGCCTGCCTGTTCGATCAGGTGGAAGTATTTGGAGGCGAAGCCTGATGCAAGATTATTTTTTATCTCTGGCAGCACACATAGAAACGCAACTGGCAGCAAATGAAACCAGCACCACCTGGTTGTCGGCAGAATCCAGCGATTTCGTGCGCTTTAATCACAGTGCCATACGCCAGCCTGGCCATGTCTTACAACTGATACTGAACCTGCAATTGATACAGGGGCAAACCCATGCTGCAATGAGCTTCAATCTCAGCGGCAACAAGGAAATGGATTTACCCACAATCAATGCCGCGATTGAAGATTTGCGTGCGCAACTACCAGATTTGCCAGCAGATCCGCACCTCATGCTTGCCACTGACGTTAACAACAGCATACAAATCCTCCCGTCTTCCCTGCCACCAATAGCCAGCATGCTGGAACAGATACTGGCTGCTGCAAAAGATGTGGACATGGTGGGCTTGCTGACCACAGGTACGCAATATCGCGGCTTTGCCAACTCTTATGGTCAGCGCAACTGGTATGAAACCAGCAATGTCAATTTTGACTGGAGCTTGTTTCATTCAACAGACAAGGCTGTCAAATCCAACTACGCAGGCTTCAATTGGGATGAGGTTGAATTCCTGAAGAAATTTGCCGATGCCCGCGAAAAGCTGGCCTTGCTGGCGCGACCACCTGTCACCGTTGCGGCAGGCAATTACCGGGCTTATCTGAGCCCAACGGCATTGAATGAATTGATCATGATGCTGAACTGGGGCGGTCTGTCCGAAAAGTCTTTGCGCACCCGACATAGCTGTCTGCGTCGCTTGCAATCAGGCGAAGCCAGCATGCATGCCATGGTGGATATTACGGAAGACAGCCGTGCAGGCCTTGAACCAGGCTTCCAGGCACAAGGCTATCTCAAGCCTGACGTCATACCCCTGATACAAGCTGGCAAGCTAAGTGGCAGCATGATTTCACCGCGTAGCGCCAAGGAGTTTGGTTTGATGACCAACGGTGCACCGGAGGATGAGTCAGCAAAATCCCTGATCATGCGCGCAGGTACGCTGGCAAATGCCGACATACTTAAAGAACTGGGTACGGGTATCTATATCTCCAATCTCTGGTATTTGAATTTTTCTGATCGTGCTACCTGTCGCATCACCGGCATGACACGCTTTGCCAGTTTTTGGGTAGAACATGGCGAGATAATCGCCCCCTTGAATGTCATGCGCTTTGATGATTCCCTGTTCAGGATATTGGGTGAAAACTTGCTGGCACTAAGCCAGGAAACCGAAGTCATCATGGATGACCGCTCTTATGGTGAACGGCATACGGGTGGTGCGGTGTTACCTGGAGCGCTATTGAAGGAAATGAGCTTCGTCCTTTAGCATGGCAATATGCAGCATTTTGGTGTCATGAAAAGCGATGTTGCAACGCATTCATGCAAAATACTGCATTTTTCCATATAGTCTCTATGATGATAAGTACACATCATCTTTAGCGCAGATAAGCATTAGCGAACTTAGCATTTGCCCGTTTCGGTGAGAGCAACTACAATTCCGACCTGTTGCGGAAAAGGCTGCAATTTAAGCATTCCACATCAGGAACAAAATCTGGTGTAGAAACAACAAGTTATAAAAACCCACAGCGCAATAAACAAAGCTATAGACAAACTTTTTACTGAGCGTCTTTAGCATATTGCGGTCATATCTGGAGTCAACATGGCATTTCTGCAAGGCAAAAAAATTCTGATCACCGGTTTGCTGTCCAACCGTTCCATCGCTTACGGCATCGCCCAGGCATGCAAACGCGAAGGCGCTGAACTGGCATTTACCTATGTAGGCGAACGTTTCAAAGACAGGATTACTGATTTTGCTGCTGAATTTGATAGCAAACTGATCTTTGATTGCGACGTCGCCAGCGACGAACAAATTGAAGCGGTATTTGCCGATCTGGGCAAATCCTGGGACAAACTTGATGGCCTGGTTCATGCTATCGGCTTTGCGCCGCGTGAAGCGATTGCCGGCGAGTTCCTCGATGGTTTCTCCCGCGAAGCTTTCCGCATTGCGCATGACATTTCTGCTTACAGTTTCCCGGCAATGGCAAAAGCTGCGCTGCCACTGCTGCGCGAAGATTCTGCCTTGCTGACTTTGTCTTACCTGGGTGCTATCCGCGCCATCCCGCATTACAACACCATGGGCATGGCCAAGGCATCGCTGGAAGCATCGGTACGCTACCTGGCAGAACACCTGGGCAAAAAAGGCATACGCGTCAATGGTATCTCTGCCGGCCCTATCAAAACCCTGGCGGCCAGTGGCATCAAGGACTTTGGCAAACTGCTGGGCTTTGTTGCCGAGCACGCACCACTGCGCCGTAACGTGACTATCGAAGACGTGGGTAATACTGCTGCCTTCCTGCTGTCACCACTGGCAAATGGTATTACTGGCGAAATCACTTACGTCGATGGCGGCTTCTCGCATGTCATGGGCTTAAACGCAGACTCTTACGACAAGTAAGCAGTCCAGGATTTAAAGATGGTACGGGATGCTTGCACATGTATCCCGTACTAGCCTTATACTATTGGCATGAATGAAGCACTCCTCACCATGCCCAATATCCCACAAAGCACTTTCCTTCTTGCGCGCACTTTATTGCTGCTGATATTCAGCCTGCTCCCTCTACATTCAGGCAATGCACTGGCAGCATCCTGCAATGACCCGTGGCCAGCCTGGGAACAATTCAAAAAAGCTTTTGTCGCTGACGATGGCCGCGTGATCGACCATAGCGGTGCACGCAAACCAACGACATCTGAAGGTCAGGCCTATGCCCTGTTTTTTGCCCTGAGCGCCAACGATAAAGCCACATTTCAGCGCGTATTAACCTGGACTGAAAATAACCTGGCTGCAGGCGACCTGACTGCGCGTCTGCCGGCTTGGCAATGGGGTCAGCGTGAAGACAATAGCTGGGGCGTCATCGATAAAAATCCTGCATCGGATGCAGACCTGTGGATAGCTTATAGCCTGGGTGTAGCCGGAGAAGTCTGGAAAGAAAAGCGTTACGCCGCCCTGTCCAGTCTGCTGGCACAAAGAATATTGAATGAAGAAACGGCAGAACTGCCTGGACTGGGCTTAAGCTTGTTGCCAGCACCGACCGGCTTCAATCTGCCTAGCAATCAATGGAAACTCAACGCCAGCTACCTGCCCCTGCCCTTGCTGCGCTGGTTTGAACAAAGAGAAAGCGATGAACGCTGGAAGCGCATGATTGCCCCGGCGGTGCGTCTGATTGCTGGCAGCGCCCCCAAGGGTTATGCCGCTGACTGGATCATTTATGATGCGCAAAAAGGTTTCCTCCCTGATACCCAGGGTGTAGAAAAGGGCCAGGGTGCATACAATGCCATCCGTGTTTATCTGTGGGCTGGCATGATGGCAAGCCAGGATGCGGAACGCGCAAATTTGCTGAAGTTGCTGCGCCCCATGGCCCAGCTGGTGGATAACAAAGGCTATCCACCAGAATATATCGACATCCTGACGGGTGAGATCAATGGCACTGGCTCCAGTGGCTTTAGCGCAGCACTACTGCCCTTCCTGCACGCACAAGGAGTACAAAAAACCATAGTGCAACAGCAGTTACGCCTGCAGGCACAGCCCATCAAGGCAGATGCCTACTATGATCAGGTGCTTTCCTTGTTTGCGCTGGGCTGGCAAGAAAAACGCTTCCGTTTTGACGCGCGAGGGGAAGCAGACTTTTACTGGCAGCACTTTTGCTGGCGTTTATTTTGAGGCTAGTGCAAGATTTTCTTCGAAACAGGCTGCTTTTTCCTGAAAAATCCTGTATAGTTTCGTTTTTTGCGCTGCAATATAAATTTCGGCGCAGAACCAAGTAGCATCGCAAGCCTGTGCACATCCTCAGGATGGTGCATGTAAAAGCCCTCCCGCCTCGCATGTCTGGTAGTAATCCATAGACATCATCCCGGCGCAAAGCTTTTGTGCCGAAATTTCATTGTCGTCCCTTGTTGGATTTTCTGTGTTCATTTCGTTTGGTTGGCGCTGCATTGTTGCGCGCGTTCGTTAGCAACGCGCTAATTTATACTGGGACAGAAGCAACGTTCCGGCAAAACATGCTGCAAACTGGCCCTATCGCCGGTGAGCTTGGCATTGCTGCCGCATTTTGCAAATGTCCCAATCACGAAAGAAATTCATGAGTTTTGAAGCACTAGGTCTACACGTCAACATCATCCGCGCTCTGACTGACTCTGGCTATACCAAGCCAACTTCGGTACAAGAACAGGCAATCCCTGCCGCGATTGAAGGTCGTGACCTGATGGTCTCATCCCAGACCGGCTCCGGCAAAACTGCCGCTTTCATGCTGCCTGCTTTGCATAAACTGGTTACTGCTGAAGTTGTCAGCTACGACGCTGCCAGCAGCAAAACCCCTAATCAAGAACGTCAGGCTGCCCGTTCACGTGGTGACAAACCACGTTTTGTTGCTGCAAAACCAAAAATGCTGGTGTTGACGCCAACCCGCGAACTGGCTTTGCAAGTTACTACAGCAACTGACAAATACAGCGCTTATTCCCGCCGTATCAAGGCCGTGTCCATCTTGGGTGGCATGCCTTATCCTAAACAGATGCAATTGCTGTCCCGCAATCCAGAAATCCTGGTGGCCACACCTGGCCGTCTGATTGATCATATGGAATCTGGCAAAATCGACTTCTCTGAACTGCAAATGCTGGTTCTGGATGAAGCTGATCGCATGCTGGACATGGGTTTCATCGACGATATCGAAAAAATCGTTGCTGCTACGCCACCTACACGTCAAACCATGTTGTTCTCTGCAACACTGGATGGCGTAGTCGGTAACATGGCTAAACGCATCACGACTGAGCCCCTGGTCATCCAGATCGCCGGTTCTGCCAGCAAGCATGAAAACATCCAGCAACGCGTACACTTTGTGGATGATCTGTCCCATAAAAATCGCATGCTTGATCATCTGCTGCGCGACACTACCGTTGACCAGGCTGTTGTATTTACAGCCACAAAACGTGATGCAGACACCATCGCTGACCGTTTGAACATCGCTGGCTTCGCTGCTGCTGCCCTGCATGGCGACATGCATCAAGGCGCACGTAACCGCACTCTGGACGCATTGCGCCGTGGCCAGGTACGTGTACTTGTAGCGACGGACGTTGCTGCCCGTGGTATCGACGTTCCTGCAATTACGCACGTATTCAACTACGATTTGCCTAAGTTCCCGGAAGATTATGTCCACCGCATTGGCCGTACTGGCCGTGCCGGTCGTAAAGGTCTGGCGATTTCCCTGGTGAACCATGCTGAAGGCATGCACGTCAAACGTATCGAGCGCTTCACCAAGCAATTGATCCCTGTTGATGTTATCGAAGGTTTTGAGCCTAAGAAATCTGCAGCACCAGCTCGCTCTGCAGCCCGCAAACCTAACGGCTGGAAACCAGGCGATGCCCGTAAAACCGGCGGTGGCGGTGGCTACGGCAACAACAAGCCAGGTCAACGCAGCTTCAGCAAACCAGCTGGTGCATCTACAGGCACCAGCGCTGGCCCACGCAAAGAAGGTGGCGGCTACAAAGGCAACCGTTCTAACGATAGCGGCGCACGTCGTACATTTGGCGACTACTGATTTGCCAATCGCTTTACTCAGTAGAGCAAGCAACATAGACATTGCTGCATAAGCAATATCATGAAAAAGCGATCACTTTGGTGGTCGCTTTTTTTTATACTCACCGGTCCGTCGTATAATCCTCAGCTTCTGACCAACACAAAAGTATAAGCCTCATGAGTAAAGAAACTGACGCCTCCGTCCGACTTACCTCTTTCTCGCATGGTGGCGGCTGCGGTTGCAAGATTGCGCCTGGCGTACTTGCTGAAATATTGAAAAAATCTTCAGGTTTCCCAGTTCCACCCGCCCTTATGGTGGGCATAGAAACGGCAGACGATGCAGCCGTCTACAAACTCAATGACGAGCAAGCGCTGATCGCCACCACCGATTTTTTCATGCCCATCGTCGACGATCCTTATGATTTTGGTCGCATCGCGGCCACCAATGCGATTTCAGATATCTATGCCATGGGTGGCACACCCATCATGGCACTGGCCCTCGTTGGCATGCCCATCAATCAATTGCCGCTGGAAGTCATAGGTAAAATTATTCAAGGTGGTGAAACCATCTGTGCCGAAGCTGGCATACCCATTGCGGGTGGTCACACCATCGATTCTGTCGAACCTATCTATGGCTTGGTCGTCATGGGCCTGATTCATCCATCCAGGGTCAAACGCAATGCTGATGCCAGGGCGGGCGACAAGCTGATACTCAGTAAGCCGCTGGGTGTAGGCATCTTGTCCGCCGCACTCAAAAAACAAGTGCTGGACGAAGTTGGTTATGCCACCATGATAGAAAGCACCACCAAACTGAACAAGCCAGGGCAGGCACTTTCTGCCCTGGATAGCGTACATGCCATGACCGATGTGACCGGCTTTGGCTTGCTTGGCCATTTGTTGGAAGTCTGCCGCGGCTCGAAACTGGCAGCACAGGTAAATATGTCGTCAGTGCCTTTATTGACCAATGTAGAACAACTGGCAACACAAGGCTACATCACTGGTGCCTCGGCCCGTAACTGGGCTGCCTATGGTCAGGCTATCGCACTTGATGCACAGATCAACCCTGCCCAACAAGCCTTGCTGACCGACCCACAAACATCAGGCGGCTTGCTGGTCGCTTGCGATCCGGCTGCAGTAGACGATGTTTTACGAATTTTCCACCAGGGCGGCTTCTTGGAAGCTGCTGTGATTGGTGATATTGTTACAGGTGAGCCTTTAATTACTGTCCTGCCCTGATTTTTTGATTTTGCCCCTACTTTTGCAAATACCATGAACCAATTAGAACAACTCAAGCAATACACCACTGTGGTCGCTGACACTGGCGATTTCCAGGCTATCCAGGCTTATGCCCCACGCGATGCGACGACTAATCCATCCCTGATCCTGAAAGCCGTACAAAAGCCGGAATACCTGCCTTTGCTGGAAAAAGCCGTCAAGGACACAGCAGGCAAGTCAATTGATGAAACCATTGATCACTTGCTGATTGCTTTTGGTCTGGAAATTTTAAAAGTCATCCCTGGCCGCGTTTCAACTGAAACCGATGCCCGCCTGTCTTTCGACACAGCTGGTACTGTTGCCAAAGGCCGCCAGTTGATCGCGATGTATGAAGCCGCAGGCATACCGCGTGAGCGCATCCTGATCAAGATTGCTTCTACCTGGGAGGGTATACGCGCTGCCGAAGTATTGGAAAAAGAAGGCATACGCTGCAATATGACCCTGCTGTTCTGCCTGGCACAAGCGATTGCCTGTGCTGAAGCTGGCGCACAACTGATTTCGCCTTTCGTAGGCCGTATCTATGACTGGTACAAGAATAAGACTGGCCAGGAAATCTTTGGTGCAGATGACCCAGGCGTCTTGTCTGTCAAAAAAATCTACACCTACTACCGCAAGTTTGGCTACAACACTGAAGTCATGGGTGCCAGCTTCCGCAATACTTCGCAAATCCTGGAACTGGCTGGCTGTGACTTGCTGACCATCAGCCCTGATCTCTTGCAAAAACTCAGCGACAGTAATAGCAATGTCACGCAAAAACTGAGCAAGGAACTGGCGGCTTCTTCTGACCTGCAAAAAGTCAGCATGGATGAAAAAACTTTCCGTCTTGATCTCAATGAAGATGCGATGGCGACAGAAAAACTGTCCGAAGGCATACGTGCTTTCTGCGCCGATACCGTCAAGCTGGAAAAGATGATTGCCGCAATGCGTTGAATCAACACCATCTGGCAGGTTATGATGAAGGGGCAGAATTTTCTGCCCTTTTTTATTTTGAATGACCCGGATATGAAAAAGCAGTTAGACATCACAACATGGAACCGGCACGAACATTACGCCTTCTTTTCCCAGATGGATGAACCCTTCCATGGCCTGAACCTGAATGTGGATTGCACCTGGGCCTATCAGCATTGCAAGAATGAACAACACTCCTTCTTCCTGTTTTATCTGCATCAGATATTACGCGCGATCATGCGCACCGATGCTATGCGCTATCGCATAGAAGATGGCAAGGTGTTTGATTATGAAGTAATACACGCGAATGCAACCGTGCAGCGCGCCGATCATACTTTTGGGTTTTGCCCCATTTATTATGAAGAAGATTTTGCCGCTTTCACCACCGGGGCAAACATCGCCATGGATAAAGTCAAGAACAGCAGCGGCCTTTGTTTCAATGATGAATGCGCACGTGAGGACGTGATCCATTTTTCTGCCATCCCCTGGATCAGCTTTACCGGCCTGACACATGCACGGCAATATGATCGCAAGGACAGTGTGCCCAAAATCTCAGTGGGGAAATTTTTCAAACAGCGTCAGCGCCTGATGCTGCCGATTGCGATTTTTGTCCATCACGGGCTGGTCGACGCCTATCACGTACACCAATTTATTGAAACTCTGGAAGCCGGTTTATCTGGCAAGCTCAAATAAGCATGATGACATCCATCACAAAAACTCTGCTCTTGTTCAGCTTGGCAAGCTTGTCAAATGCAAGTACCGCTACGGAAACAGATCCCCTCTGGAACAAAACCTTGGCACAGTACAAGGCGACAAATCAATGGGTTCCCAAAGAGATAAAAACCCAACTTGACGCAGAACGCAAAGAACAGGCCAGCAAGACCAGTTATATCAAATCTACCTTGAATGGCTGGGAAAAGCAGGAAGCCAAATATTCAAGCGTCAGCACTGATAGTAACTGGCAAGCCCTGCCCGAGCAAAAAAAATCTGCCGATGCTATCAACAAGATGCTAACAGGGCTGGATGAACTCAAGTCCAGTCTTTTTGAAGAAGACGTCAAAGTCAAACGCCTTGAAAATGAAAATCTCGATGGAAAGAATCTTGGCGTTTTTCTGCTTAGTGATGACGGGGCCGGTAAACAAATCAGCATCAAGATATGGGTCAACCCTGATACGGCTTGCATGGTCAAAATGAACACCTCCATGCATGTCACGCTTTATGCCGACGCTGAATTCAGTACGCGCTATACTGAACCTGCTAAAGGAGGCTTATGTTTCAGGAGTCAGATGCAAGGTAATATTGACATACAGATTCCCTTCAAGAAAGCAAAGATGCACATAAAGCAAAGCAATAGTGACTGGACTCTTAAACCAGCGAATTAACCAAAGTAAGACTAACACCCCTTCCCAAGGAACACATCATGCGCAAATTTAATCCAGCCATCCTCATACTGGCTTGCATGCTGGCAACGGGCAAGGCATGCGCTGACGATTTCACAGATGGCGTCAGCTATTACGGACAAGGTGATTTTACCTCGGCACTTGAATCATTCAAGACTGCCGCGGCCAAGGGCAATACCGATGCCCAGTTCAATCTGGGCCTGATGTTTTTAAATGGCGAAGGCGTTGCGCAAGACTACAAGCAGGCATTCAATTGGTTCGAACAATCTGCCATCAAAGGCAATGTCAGGGCGCAAGTGAACCTGGGGCGCATGTATGCGAAGGGCAAAGGCATGCTATCCAACCACGGCATCGCTGCTTCATGGTTCAGAAAGGCCGCCGACCAGGGTTATGCCGATGCCCAATATAGCCTGGGTATTTTGTATGTAACAGGCACAGGCGTGGCACGTGACTACAACAAGGCCAGGGAATTATTCCAGCAAGCCGCAAATCAAAGCAATGCCAGCGCCCAGTATCAATTGGGCTTGCTCTACCTGAAAGGTCGAGGTGTCACGGCGAACCTGGTCGAAGCTTATAAATGGCTGAGCCTGGCGGGAGACTACGACGATAGCGAAGTCTTCAGAAAATATGTGGCTGCCAAAATGAGCAAGGAAGAAGTCGCGGAAGCACAGGCATTGGCAAAAGACTGGAAGCCTCAGAAAGCAACTGAATAATTCTGGCAGCTTCGCCTTCTATCCTCAAGCCACACTGCCAGGTAATACAGTTCAGATGATGGCAATATGCCCATCGTGTATTTGATAATTGCCGGGACCAGAGTCCTCCTTGACTTGCCATTTCTGCCTGCCTATCTGTATCTCTACACCTTCGTGGATTTTCTTGATGATTTTCACGCTGGCCTTGTCTATCAGCTCCTGCTCGGCCTCCAGCTCATCAAGTTCCTTCTCCAGAGCATCCAGTTCTTCCAGCAGATACCGGCGCTTGGCTTCTACCTTTTCACCAACGCCACCTGCTGCCTTTTGCGGATTGGTAGCGAAAAAAGCTTGCAACTTGATCAGTTGATCCAGCTCAGTCGCCTTGCGCCCTATCTGGTATTGTTTGGCATGAATTTGTGCATCCTTGTAGGGGTCAAAACCCACCTGGATTTGTGTGCGTGTGCCAGCGGTAGAACCCAGGGATACGGCACTCACCATCAGTGTAGCCTGTGTCCTGCCACCCAGGATATTGCCTACACTGGAACCCGGTTTGCCAACAATAATTTCTTTTCTGGCGATCAACTCACATTGCCTGGCATTTTGTTCCAGTTGTATGCTGTCGCCAGCTTCAATGTGGGCATTTTCAGCGAACAAGGCTTGCACCGAACCACCACATTTGATACGTGAGGTGGTGCCGCTGAGATTTTGTGTACCCGGTTTTCTTTCCGCCAAACCGATGATGCCACCTTTTACCGCGACATTGCCACCGGCCACAATATCGGCAGCCTCAACCAGGCCATTGACAATGACATCTCCCGTCACATTCAAAATCATCCCTGCCTTGATATCTCCATCGACATGAATGGTGCCCTCGAAACTGATATTGCCGGTACTTAAATCCACATCCGGCACTTGCAGCACCGGGTTAACAATAACCCCATCGCCAACAACGACAGGTTGACCTGCATTGGTCGCCATCAACAAATCCGGGTCCGTTGCCGACGGTGCTGCACCCTGCAGGTTAGTGCCAAAAGCCATGTCTGGCTGCGGCTTGGCCAATACCACCTGACCTCTGATATTCATGCCAAACTTGCCCTGCACTGGCGGGATACGTCGCATCAGTTCATCGCCGACATGCACCAGAAGCAAATGGCTGAGTTCGCGAAACTTGATGACGGCAAGTTCATCCCTTTGAGTAATTTCGCTTTTATGCGTGCCAAACAAAGGTTCCAGGCGACCAGCAACACCCTGGCGCGGGGCATCCCCCTGAGCAATCAGCAAGTTTTCGCATATACCTGCTGCCAATGCGGCATCCAGCTCTGTATGCAATATCCCATGGATAATGCCCTGTTCACGCAATGCGTCATTGACTGCAGTGCCTACTGATTTACCACCCATGGCAGGAATCAGAGTCAGGCTGGCGGATAATAAATCTTCTGCAACATCCAGAATAAACTCGGCATCCTTGCGCTGACCTATTTGCAATTTTTGTGTTTCTTTGCTGTCACGGCAAAGTTTGGCGAAAGCCAGTAAAGCAGAATTATCGATGCAGCAGCCTGCATGCTCGCTGCCTTGCAGCTCATTTTCCAGATCGCTCAAATCCGGAGGCGCAGCCGCCTCTGCCGGTGCGTACTGCGCATACAGTATGCCGTCAGGTTCTTCGATAAAAAACGATAGTGTTATCGAATTAGAAAGCGACTCACTCAAAATGCTTCCTTTACATTGACATCCGCCCTCAGAATATTTACTTGCTTGCTGCGTATACCAGAATGCCACGGCTGCAAGTACAAGGCTAGAACTGATTTCATAATGAGGCGCTCCAGCCATCAATACACTACCAAGGCACAAATCAAAACCCGGCCAACTGCCTGGTGACATCTTCCAGATCCAACATCAGTTCAGGATATTTTACTCATGCTTGGCGCAAACATTGATTTTCATTAAATACAAATGAGAATCATTTGTATTTAATATTTATTTGCATTAATATCACGCCCTTAACAAAAAGGGGAAACCATGCATTTCAAAAGGAAGTTGATCGTTGTTTTATTGGCCAACCTGGCGAGTGGACCAGCAGTATATGCCGCTGCCCAGGAACCCATCGATGCTCAACAGGTCATCGTGACTGCGACGCTACGTAATCACAGCATCGCATCCGCGCCAGCATTTACTACTGTAGTAACAGCTGAAGATATTGCAAAATCACCAGTAAACAGCCTGGCAGATTTATTGCGTGAAACGGTTGGTGTCAACAACCAAACCGATGGCACAGGCCGTGATGAAATCCAGATTCGTGGATTGAGTGGAAAATATACTTTGATGCTGGTCAATGGTAAGCGCGTCTCTTCTGGTGGCGCTTTATGGCGCGGCAGTGATTTTGACTTCAGTTCCATTCCTTTGAACAGCATCAAGCGCGTAGAAATCGTGCGTGGCCCCATGGCTGCCTTGTATGGTTCTGACGCGATTGGTGGTGTCATCAATATCATTACCAAGACGCCTGCCAAAACATGGACAGGCACATTCAATACCGAATATCGCAAGGTCTCGACTGGTGAGCAAGGCGATCAATACCGCATAGGTGCTGCAACCAGCGGTGCCTTCAATGACCAACTCAGCATGGCTATTTCTGGCGAAGTCTACGACAGGCAGCCTTGGTTCAGCACAACAGCTTCTGATCCTACCCGCCCTGCCCGTCTGGAGAAAAAACAATCGCAAAACCTGGTGACGACAACAACGCTGAAGCTGTCGGACAACCAGTCCCTGGACTTTGATTTTGGCTACAACAAGGACAAACGTCCGCGCGCCCTGTTTTATTACGCCTATTTTCCTGAATGGAATTATGAAGCCAGGGATTATCGTGAACAGGAAATCACTCGCTATACCTACGGCATCAGCCATAAGGCGTCCTGGGACTGGGGTACGACCACTGCTTTCCTGAATCAGGAAGATACGACAATAGATGATTTCAACAGTCGCTATAACAAGCCACAACAGCGCGTGCTGAAAGAAAAAAATACCTACGCAAAAGTGTATGCCAATACAGAACTGGGCATCCATGGACTGACTGCTGGCGTCGATTTACGCCGCCAGTTAATCAAAGACCCGCTGACTTATTTAAAAACTGGTGAAATCAGTACACGCAGCTCTGCGATATTTGTGGAAGACGAAATCAGCCTGACCAGGGACTTGCATCTGACACTCGCCGGACGCATCGATGACAGCAATACCTTCGGCAATCATTTTTCCCCCAAGACTTACCTGTCTTACCAGGTCAACAATGCTGTCACCGTGAAAGGCGGTATCAGCAAGGCATTCAAGGCACCGGATGCCTATCAGTTAAGTCCTGAATACAGTGTAGTCAGTTGCGGCGGTGCTTGCTATCTGTCTGGCAATCCTAACCTGAAACCTGAAACCAGCACTAATTTTGAAGCTGGCGTTGAAGTTCATCAAAAAGGCTGGAACATGAGTGCAGTGGCATTCAAAAATGATGTCGATGCCATGATTGTTGCCAATTATGACGGTGTTAAAAATACGAGGAATTGGATCAATATTGCCAAAGCAAAAACCAGCGGTATAGAACTGCAAGGCGATGTGGAATTGAGCTCCTCCTTCTCCATCAATGCTAACTACACTCATCTGAAAGCTGACTACACAGATGAGGCAGGCAAGGAAACCAAGCTGGACAACCGTCCTGCCAATGTCGCCAAACTGGGCGTCAACTGGAAAGCGACTGAACGTCTGCAAACAGGCCTGACCGCACACTACATAGGCAGCCAATTCTATGAAACCAAGGAACTGCCAGCTTATACCCGCCTGGACTGGAACCTGTCTGCCCGCCTGCAAGACAATCTGATTTTGCGTGTGGGTGTAAAAAACCTGACTAATGTGAACCTGGAACAAAAGAGCAAAGACTTTGCTTACTTTGAATTAGGCCGCAATTATTACGTCAGTGCCACACTGACTTTCTGAGTGCGCTACGTGTGCTAACTGAAAAGCTGCAGGCATTGTCGTGCCTGCAGCTTTTTGCTGCAAACATTGTTTTACCTACTCAAACGGGAATAGTCTTGTGTCTATTTTGTTTTTTCTGCTAACACTGACAGCCTCTGTCCTGCTGTACCTGAGCCACAGGCATCAGGCCTGGCTGACCAAGGCTTTGCCAACAAAAATCGCGCTTGCAATTGCCAGCCTGCTCATGGGATTGGCCTTGTATTGCGGATGGCAGGCTTTCAGCATCGCCACTGCGATTTTTGCATGGCTGGTGATTACCATGCTGGTGTTGGGCCTGCTACCATTTTTCTCCTTACTCAAGAAAAAGAAAACACATGGAGAATAAAGCAAAAAAAGCTCCTATCCGCGCTGACTGGTGGACTAAAACCATATCTGGCCTGGTGCTGGGCTTTACGCTGGCTCTGGCGATATCTGGCTTGTTTGCCTGGGTAGGCCCGGGCGGCATCGCTGCCCCACAAAAAGTGCAATTCGTCATGTGGCTTATCGCGCCAGTATGGATGCTGATACTCAGCCTGATTTATCTGGCGCGTACAGGCATGCGCGCATTGACAGGGCTGCTGATTGCCAATGTGCTGGCCTATGCTTTGCTGTTTCTTGTAAAAACTTAGTCGAATAGTCAATGAAAATCAGAAGTGACATCTTGCGTGTCTATCAAACCCTGCATACCTGGGTAGGGATCAGTGCAGGCCTCTTGCTGTTCATCGGCTTTTTTGCCGGTGCCCTGACCATGTTCAAGCAGCCACTCGATCGATGGGTCAGCCCGCCAGAACCACTAGCAGCAGTGACGAGCGAGCGGCACATCAATAGTCTGGCGCAACAGGCGTTGACACAGTACCCTGCTGCGCGCAAGGGTTTCAGCGTGCACCTGGGACATGATGACAATACTGCTGCGACCATGACCTGGACCGCAGGCAGACCCGGACGTGAGCTGGATTTCTCAGCCAGGCAATGGACTGCCAGCCTTGATGAAACGGGTAAGCTGCAGGCAAAAGAAGAATTGCCATCCATACTCGCACAAATGATAGACATGCTGCACAGGACGGGCGGGATACCTGGAGAAATTGGGGATGAATACCTGGGTGGCTATCTCATGGGCGTGGCAGGTATCTTGTATTTCCTGGCTTTAGTATCCGGCGTGATTTTATTACTGCCTACCCTGGTCAAGGATTTCTTTGCCCTGCGCCCTGGCAAGAACCGCAAACGCTTTTGGCTTGACGCCCACAATATCATTGGCATTACCAGCCTGCCCTACCATATTGTCATCAGTGTCACCGTCATTGTATTTGCGTTTCATGACCAGTTTTACGACAGTCTGGCAGAAATAGTCTATAAAAACCAGGCCATGTTTGGTACACCACCGGCAGCGGCCGCCAAACCCTATGAGGCCAAAGATATGCTGCCACTGACCAGTATCATCAGCAAGGTCAAGGCTGAAGCAGGTGATTCGAGAATTTCAGAGATACAGTTCTTTGGCCTGGAAAGCCCACGCCCTATGGCCAGGGTGGCACTTGTCAACCCACGCTATCTGGTGCAAGGGCCAGAAGCGGGCTACCTCATCGTGCATCCCTATACTGGTGTCGTCATCAATGCCAGCATGTTACCGGGCAAGGAAAGTACCTGGAGCGCCATCGTAGGCCCCTTCTTCTCTCTCCATTTCGGCAGTTATGGCGGCGACATGATGCGCTGGGTGTATTTCGCTTTTGGCCTGAGTGGTGCTTTCCTGTTTTATTCGGGTAATTTGTTGTGGCTGGAAAAACGTCGTAAAGTCCAACGCCCAAATCAGGCACTTCCCGTACAAACCCTGTCTACCAGGTTAATGGCTGCTGGCACGGTTGGTGTATGCCTGGGCACAGTGGCAGGCGTATGCTTCACCCTGGTGGCAGGCAAGTTATTTTCTGCCACGGCAAAGAATATCAATTTCGTCTATTTATTCGTCTATTACAGCGTCTTCCTCGGCGCACTGGCCTGGGCATATCTGCGTGGAGCTGCCCGTTCTTCAGTGGATTTGTTATGGTTGTGCGTGATTGCGGCACTATCCATTCCTTGTAGCTCTGGATTCATGGCCTTGCGATCTGCACCCTATAGCACTGGCCTTGGTGTGGAACTGGTTGCCATTGCAATGGCGCTGGCATTTATCTACGCGGCACGCAAGACAGGCAAGCGCATCAGGGATGAAGCAAAGGATAGTGTCTGGTCTTTACAGGCAAGCACCTGACATATTTTCATATTTAGCTTGACCCTGGAGTAAACACCAGGGTTCAACATGATCTCTCCTAATCCCGGAGAGACTTATGCAACTGAAAAACTATCTGCGCATCGTGCGCGCCAGCGCCTGGTATGACCTGATCGTCACCATAGGTTTTGCCACGCCCTGGAGTTTCGCCCTGATCCACCAAAGCCTGACGCAACTCAATAGCAGCCTCGGTATCGCAGGCGAATTCCCCGCTTTCGCTGCAGCCCATGTGCTAATGGCGAATCTGCTGGGATCTATCGTCACCATCTGGGCTATTTTGCGCCTGCGTGACACGCGCATGGAATATGGCCGCTATGACGCTGCAGGGCGCGTCCTGTTCAGCATGTGGCAGCTATATGCGGTTGCTCATGGAGCCAGCCAGATCATACTGGCCTTCACCGTATTTGAAATCGCTTTTGGGATTGCGCAGTTACTGCCTGTTGAAAAACAGGCAGTAACTGATTAAAGGCGCTGCAAGGCATCCAGCAGCGGCACACAGGCATCTGCCACTCTGTTAAGGCTAAGTTCACGCAAAGCAGCCAGATCGACCTTGTGCTCGCTTTCCAGACCTGCCCAGGCCAGCAAGGCAGCGCAGGCTTCTGGGTGGTCGAACAAGCCGTGCAGGTAGGTGCCGAGTATCAGGTCATCGGGTGAACGTGCGCCTTCGTCTTCGCCATTGATCTTGAATACTGGTTGCGTTTCATTACTGGCATAGGTGATGCCCATATGGATTTCGTAGCCGCTGACTTGTGCATTGCTGGCATTGAATGCGCAGACACCTGTTACTTGTTGCAGACGTTTTTCTTGCGTCAGCTCGGTGCTGATGTCCAGCAGGCCCAGTCCATCAGAATCACCGGCCTGCCCCTCTACACCATGCGGGTCGCTGATGATTTGCCCCAGCATTTGATAGCCACCACAAATGCCTATGACCTTACCGCCATAGCGCAAATGCTTTTCCAGCACTGGTTGCCAGCCTTGCGCCTGCAAAAATGCCAGGTCGGCGCGGGTGTTTTTGCTGCCAGGCAGGATAATCAGGTCGGCAGGTGGGATCGCCCTGTCCGGGCCTATGAATTGCAGATCAACATCGGGATGAGCACGTAGTGCATCAAAATCAGTATGGTTAGATATGCGTGGTATGGCAGGCACGATGATGCGGAACTTGCCAGCATTGCCCTGGCTGGACTGCATCGCATCTTCAGCATCAAGTTGGAGACCATGCAGGTAAGGCAGGACAGCCAATACAGGTTTGCCGGTCTTTTTCTCCAGCCATTCAAGACCAGGTTCCAGCAAACGGATATCGCCGCGAAAGCGGTTGATGACAAAGCCTATGATGCGTTTTTGTTCTGACTCAGACAGACAATCCAGGGTACCAACGAAATGGGCAAACACGCCACCGCGGTCTATATCGGCCACCAGGATGACGGGACAATCTACGGCTTCAGCAAAACCCATATTCGCGATATCGCGGTCACGCAAGTTCACTTCTGCCGGGCTGCCAGCACCTTCAACGATAATCGCCTCATATTGCTGTTGCAGGCGACCATAAGACTCCAGCACCGCACCCATGGCAATAGTTTTGTATTGATGATAATCACGCGCATCCATGTCTGCCCTGACCTTGCCATGGATGATGACTTGCGCGCCGGTATCGGAAGAAGGCTTCAGCAAGACCGGGTTCATGTCTGTATGCGCAGGCAAACCCGCAGCCAGCGCCTGCAAGGCCTGGGCACGCCCGATCTCGCCACCGTCTACCGTGACGGCACTATTCAATGCCATGTTTTGCGGTTTCATGGGAACAACGCGGACGCCCTGGCGATACAACAGACGGCACAGGGCTGCGACCACCGTGCTTTTGCCAGCGTCAGAAGTCGTGCCTTGCACCATTAGCGTGGATATTTTCATGGAATAAAATTCTTGTTCAAGAGTTTTGCGCGGACTGCCATTCAGCAATCAGTATATGCAATTGCACCAGTCCATGCTGTATCGCGGATGGGCCTGGAGAAAGTATGTCTGCCGATTTTATTTCCAGTACCCTGCCATTTCGCACCGCGGGAATATGATCCCAGCCTTCGCGGGCAATCACGCTATCAGGCCGGAACTTTTTGCCACACCAGGAACCGATGATGATATCTGGTGCACGCCGTATGATTTCTACCGGGTCGGCAATAATGCGCTCTTTGGCACTATGGTGCTGAGCCAGGTCAGCAAAAGCATCTTCACCACCAGCAATATGGATCAGTTCTGATACCCAGCCTATGCAGGACATCAGAGGATCATTCCATTCTTCAAAATAAATTTTTGGTCTGCGTGTCCAGCCTGCGCTTTGCTGTTTGATAGTCGCAATTTGCGATTCCAGTTCTGCGATCAGCACAACCCCCTGCTCCTGCTTGCCGACCAGGTTCGCCAATACTTTGATCATATGCAAAATACCGGCAACATCACGCTGATTGAAGGCATGTACTTCTATACCCGCACTGATCAGTTCACGCGAAAGTTCTGACTGCATATTTGAATAGGCAATCACAAGATCAGGTCTGACAGCCAGGATGCGATCTATCTGTGCAGACGAAAAACCACTGACCTTGGGTTTCTCATCGCGTGCGCGGGCCGGCCTGGTGGTGTAGCCGGAGATGCCAACCACATAGTCTTCTGCCCCCAGGGCATACAAGACTTCTACCGCCTCGGTAGACAGGCAGGCTATACGTTGATACAGGCTGGCTGAATTCATTTCTTCCCTTGTGGTGGTGCTACAGTTTTATCGCGCTTCTGTCTGGCTTGCTCAAGTCCCTGGCAAATCAACTTGGCACCTTCGATAATGCGCGGGCCAGAGCGGTTGACGAGATCACCTTCTATCGATATCAGATTATTGTTTTTTGTTGCCAGCAAGGTAGGGAAAGTCTTCCATTGCTCGATACCGCTCACCGCCTGGGTTTTGCTGTCGCCAGTGATGATGACTTCAGGATTTTCCTGCAAGACTGCTTCTGTGCCTACCACGGGTGCGGTAGTCGGTAACTTGCCAAATATATTCTCCCCACCACAGTTACGGATTGCGTCACTGACGATGTGGCTGTCATTGAGTGTATAGAGTGGCTTGCCCCATACCTGATAAAAGACCTTGACCTTGCTTTTATTCTGGTACTGACTGTTCAGTTGTTGCACCTGCTGCCTGAACTCTGTGGCGGCAACCTGTGCCTGCTTCTCAGTACCAAACAGACTGCCAAATTTGACCAGGGTTTCCGCCACATTATCGAGTTTATGCGGCTCGCTGAAAAAATAAGGGATACCAGAGTTGTGCAGTATCTCCAACTGGCGTTCATAGGCACCGTGCATCCAGACGATCAACAAATCCGGTTTCATCGCCAGTATGCGTTCAATATCCAGTTGACGATTGTCCCCAACCCGCGGGATATTTTTTGCCGCAGTTGGGTAATCACTGTACTTGACCGTACCAATAATCCTGTCCCCCGCACCTGCGACATAGATCATTTCTGTCACATGCGGCGACAAACTGATAATCCGCTGTGCAGGCTTGGCCAGAGTAACCTGATTACCCATATCGTCAGTCACCGTAATGGCAGCCTGCGCATGAACTGTGGTCATCGTAATGACTACAAAACTCAAAAGCCTGAACATATCACTCCAATCTCAAAGATAAAACGCACTGTCTTATGCACTTCCTCTGTGCATACTCTGTGGTGTAGCAGGGAATTCGAGCGGCCCGCGTAGGGTGACATGCCATTCGCCTGCGAAACGAAGATTTCCTAAGAGGATTCTTTCATTCCTCCGTACCTCTGTGGTGAGTGGTTTTGAATTTTCGACCAATCATCCAGATCGGTCTCAAGCCGCAACCACCCCGCCTCGCTCCCCGGCAAGCCAAAACGCAAACCGTGCGGCCTGTGTGACCCTTGCGCAAACCAGCGCAGCCAGATGCCACGTTCAGCCATGAATTGCCACAATTGTTCTGATTTATTGTTCAGGTCTTGATGACTGCACCACTGGAACAAGTCAGTGCCTGATGAACGTATATCATGCAACTTCAATAGTTGGCGCAATCGTCCACCTTCTAGTTGCAAGCGTTGCGCTGTCTGCACCTGCCATTGCTGATCATTCAAGGCGGCGATGGCAATTTGCTGGGCAGGTCCGCTGACACTCCAGGGGCCAAGATAATTTGCCAATTGCTGTAACAGATTTTTTTCAGCAGCCACAAAGCCAAGGCGAATACCAGCCAGGCCAAAAAACTTGCCAACTGATCGCAAGACGATCAGACCAGGCTGGTCTGCATGAATAGCGACACTGATATCGGGTACGGTATCAGCAAAAGCTTCATCAACCACCAGCCAGCCACCGCGTGCCGCCAGTTGTGCAGCCCAGCGCAAAAGCTGATCTGCCGGAATAAATTCACCGGTAGGATTATTTGGATTACACAACACCACAACATCTGCCTGTTCGACGGCTGCGTCCAGTTCTGCGTATCTGCATTCTGTCACCGCATGAGCAGTTTGCCGCCATTGGTAAGCATGTTCAGCATAGCTTGGAGCCGATACGACGACCCGCGCCGCCGGGCGCAAGCGTGGTAGGGCCTGTATCACCGCCTGTGATCCCGCCACGGCGAGCATCTGTGGTGCGCGATAATAAGTCTGCGCCGCTTGCACCAGTGCATCAGAATACTCAGGCAAGCGGTGCCAGGCATTCGCTGCCAGTTGCGGTACCGGGTAAAAATGAGGATTAATGCCTGTCGATAAGTCCAGCCAGTCTTCGAGCGGACGGCCAAAATGGCGCACGGCATCGCGCAGATTGCCACCGTGTTCAAGCATGGATGACTCCACTCAAAAATAAGACTGCCAGCAAGGCTATGCCACACCACAATGCAGCACCAGTCTCTACCAGACGCAGGGCACGCAAAATATCTGTGGCCTTTGCTGTATCACCTTCACCCAGCGGTGGACGAACTTCTGCCACACCGTCATAACTGGCCGCACCACCCAGCGCCAGGCCAAGCGCACCAGCACCGGAGGCCATCACAGGGCCAGCATTAGGGCTGGGCCAGCCGGGTGCCTGACGCTGCCAGCATTGCCAGGCCAGACGGGTCTTGCCCAATGCGGCATAGGTGCATGCAGTCAGACGCGCGGGTATCCAGTTCATGATGTCGTCAATGCGTGCCGCAACACAACCAAAGCGCAGAAAGCGCGTGGAGCGATAACCCCACATGGCATCGAGAGTATTTACGAGGCGGTATAAGACTGCACCGGGGCCACCCAGCAAGATGAACCAGAACAAGGTGGCAAAGACAGCATCGCAGCCATTTTCGAGTACGGATTCGACACTGGCCTTGGCCAGATAAGCCTCGTCCGCTTCCTCTGTATCGCGACTGACGATATAGGAAGTGCGCTTTCTCGCTTCTGGCAAATCACCCACCTGTAAAGCAGTAGCGATGGCAGCGTTATGCTCATGCAGACTGCGCAAACCAAGGCAAAAATACAGCAATACGATGTGCAATATAGCAGCCAGCCAATCGTTGAAATATTGGGCCAACAGCAGTACCAGCACACTTAATGCAAGCAGTGGCAAAACCGCCAGACACCATGCCAAAGCACCGGTCCAGCGGCTGACTGCTGGCTTGTTCAATCGCCGCTCTATGGCATTAGCCAGACTACCAAAACCCACCAGAGGATGAAATTGACGCACTTCGCCCAGCGCCAGGTCCAGCAAAATACCCAGCAGCAGGCATAACACCATGACCAGGCCCTCTTGCATCAGCATGGCTGGCCTTTCAAATGCAGTGGCAAACCGGCAGCCACCCAGACTACATTGTTTGCGACGGCAGCTACTGCCTGGTTCAAGCGCCCTGCTTCATCGACAAACCAGCGCGAAACCGCACCCATGGGAACAATACCCATGCCCACTTCATTCGATACCAGGATAATTTGCCCCGGTGCTTGTACCAGTGCATCCAGCAAAGCCTGGCGTTGCAAGGCAAACTGTGGCGGCGGCGTGATGTGACCTATCTCAGGAAAATCTGCCTCTTCTGAAAACAGCAGATTCGATAACCACACCGTCAGGCAATCGACCAGGATGATATTGTCTGCCCGGCTATGCTCCATGATGGTCGCACCCAGCTCCAGGCTTTGTTCCAGCGTGCCCCAGTCTCTAGGGCGGCGTGCACGGTGATGGGCAATACGCTCCTGCATTTCCGTATCGCCTGCCCTGGCAGTTGCCAGGTAAAGCACCTGTTGTTTACCGTCACTGAGTCTGCTTGCCAGTTGTTCGGCAAACGCACTCTTGCCCGAACGCGCACCACCAAAAATCAGGCTGGTACAGTGTGCGGGTTTCATATCGCATCTCATGATGTTTCAACTGAGAACAATGCTGCCGTTGCCGCAGGATTGGAAGCAAAGTAGGCATGAAAATAAGAAGCGCACACATTGCCGAGCTTGTAAATAGCTTCACCCTGCTGCTGGGTGGAATGCTTGATGGTATGGCTATTGGCAGTCAATGTAGTTTCAAAACGCGAGTAATGAAAGGTGTGCCCGCGCAATTCACCCTGCGGTGTAGCCAGGGCTTGCGCACCCAGCGCTGCCAGCCGTTTTTGCATGATGACTTTACCTGGCAAGATACCCGCCATGGACCAGCTTTGTTCCTGTTGATCCACCAGGCCTTCGGTGATCGCCATCATGCCGCCGCACTCTGCCAATATAGGCATGCCTTGCGCATGGGCGGCGTGCAGCGATGTGAGCCAGTTGCTGGCCTGCGTCAGCGTCTCTGCATGCAATTCAGGGTAACCGCCAGGCAGATACAGGGCATCTGCTTGCGGCGGTATTGCTTCATCTGCCAAAGGTGAAAAGAAAACCAGCTCTGCACCCAGTCCTATCAGGCATTCAATATTGGCTGGATAGATAAAGGCAAATGCGGCATCACGCGCGATGGCGATGGTCTTGCCTGCCAGGTTGGTGGCTGATTGAGATACATGCTGAGAGATATGCAGTGATCGGTGGTCCTGCAATTCAAAACTGGTATCCGGCAAAGCATCCCAGGCTTGCATGTCTAGGTCCAGGCTGTAGGCCATGGTATCAAGTATGGCTTCAATGCTATCCACTTCTTGTGGTAAGACCAAGCCCAGATGGCGCTCTGGTAAGGCTTGCTCTTGACGGTGCAGGCTGCCCAGCAAGGGTATATCACGCATGGCCGCCGCCACCATGTTGGCATGCCCTTCAGAGGCGATGCGGTTGGCGATGACGCCAGCCAGATGCACAGGACCGAAATCACGCAGTCCCATGGCCAGTGCACCGACAGTCTGCGCCATGGCAGAGGCATCGAGTACCGCCACAACAGGCACGCCAAAGGCGCGCGCCAGGTCAGCCGATGAGGGATTGCCGTCATACAGGCCCATGACACCTTCGATGAGGATGACGTCAGCATCCAGCGCAGCGCGTGCCAGCATGCCTTCAGAATCTGCCTGCCCTACCATCCACAAATCCAGTGAATGCACGGCTGAGCCACAAGCGCGTTCCAGCATCATGGGGTCGATAAAGTCCGGTCCGGTTTTAAATACGCGTACTGTCTTGCCCAGCTTCACCAGCTTGCGTGCCAGTGCTGCGGTAGTCGTGGTCTTGCCCTGGCCTGATGCGATGGCCGAGATCAGTACAACCTTGGCGCTGGGCCTTACCATTCCACGCCCGCCTGTGCCACGATGCCTTCTTTGAAAGCATGTTTGATGACATTCATTTCTGTGACGGTATCGGCAATCGCAATAATCTCTGGCAAGGCACCGCGACCAGTGACGGCGACGTGCTGCATTTCCGGCCTGCCATCAAGATCATCAATGACCATCTGCAAATCGAGGTAATGGTATTTGAGGGCGATATTGAGTTCGTCCAGCACCACCAGGCCTATCGTCGGGTCATTCAGAAAGCGTTTTGCCTGCTCCCATGCTGCGGCGGCTTTTTCCATATCGCGTTCACGGTTTTGTGTGACCCAGGTATAGCCTTCGCCCATGGCATGGAATTCGACTTCATCCGGAAAGCGGCGCAAGAAAATTTCTTCGCCGGTGGACATCGCCCCTTTGATGAACTGGACGACACCTACCTTCATGCCATGTCCCATGGCACGCATGACCATACCAAAGGCGCTGGAACTTTTACCTTTCCCATTGCCGGTATGTACCAGCAAGACACCGGTCTTGCGCTGTGCCTTTTCTATCTTTTCATCCATCATCGCTTTTTTTCGCTGCATGCGGCGTTCATGACGGGTATTGATATTGTCAGTCTCTGTGTCCGGCTTTGGTGGCATTGAACTTGTCATGATGATTGTCTGTCTTTATTTTTCAGTTTTTCGGCAGGAATATGGTTTGCCCGCCATGTGTGAAGCGTTCTATCGGGTGTCCCAGACAGATACTGAGTTGGGAAGCACTGAATATGTCGTCAGCAGGCCCGGCTTGCCAGCCACCATCACCCATCAACAACAGGGCATGAGTGGCAATCCGGTAAGCCATGTTGAGGTCATGGCTGACCATGACGACAGCCTTGTTTTGTTGTGCATCTGCTTTACTGCACAAGCTGGCAAACAATTGCATGACGCTGACCTGGTGTCCAAGATCAAGTGCACTCGCTGGTTCATCCAGCAGCATCCACTTCGCATCCTGGGCCAGCAAAGCAGCAATCGCGACGCGCTGTCTTTCGCCACCAGACAGACTGCGCACATCACGCTCTGCCAGGTCAGCGACATCCATTTCACGCAGGGAAACCATGGCAAGATCCATGTCGTCATTGTTTTCCCAGTAATGTGCATCCTGGTAAGGATGACGGGCACTGAGCACAGTATCCAGTGCAGAATAGCCAAAGGCATCTACCCTGCCCTGCGGCAAGAAAGAACGCTGACGGGCCAGGGTTGTCAATGACCAGTCTTGCAGTGGTTTGTCACGCAGGTAAATCTGTCCACTTTCTATCGGGCGCAAACCGGCAAGCGTGCGTAGCAAGGTACTTTTGCCAGCACCATTGCGGCCTATGATGCACCAGCATTCACCTGGCTGTATTTGCCAGTTGAGTTCACGCACCAGCACGCGCTTGCCTACCGATAAATTCAGGTTGCGGATATCCATCAACGCCTCCGCAACTGATGCAATTGCAGCAGGAACATCGGCACACCTACCAGTGCAGTAATGACGCCAACCGGCAACTGCTGTGGTGCGACCACGGTACGGGCCACTGTATCTGCCAACACCAGGAAACAGCCGCCAGCCAGGGTCGCAGCAGGTGCCAGCAAGCGGTGATCCGGCCCCCAGGCAAAGCGGCAGATATGCGGCATGATGAGACCGACAAAACCTATACTGCCTGCATTACTGACTGCGCTGGCGGTCAGCAAGGCAGAACATAAAAACAGTAGTTGCCGCAGACGGCCAATATTGACACCCAGAGTACTGGCATTATCGGCATACATGGCTGCGACATTAATCGAACGCGCATTGCGCATGACGAACAGCAAGATGGCACCGAGTATCAACCAGGGCAGATAGCGTGACTGGGTATTCGAGAGATCACCTATCATCCAGAACACCATTCCGCGCAAACGGCTATCTGGCGCAACCGACAGCATAAGAGTGATGATGGCACCACAACCAGTAGCAACGATGACGCCGGTCAGTAACAGGATAGGCGCGCTGCCATCGGTACTACCCGCACCGCGCAGGTCGCGGTAAGCCAGGCCAAATAACAAGAGCGCAACGGTAATCGCACCGGCAAAAGCAGCCACATCTACCAGCCAGAATGCACCGAAAAACAAGATGGTCGCCAGCGCACCAACAGATGCGCCACCAGATATGCCCAACACATAAGGGTCAGCCAGCGGGTTGCGCAATAGCGCCTGCATCATGACGCCAGCAAGCGCCAGCGTGGCACCTGTAACAAACCCGGTCAGCGCACGACCCAGGCGCAAATCCAGCAAGCTGCCGGGCAAGGTGGTTGGCGGGCCGCGTAATAATTCCAGCAAGGCCTGCCAAAGCTCGGCAAAACTCAGGGATACTGAGCCGCAGGCGCAGGCAATCAATACACTGCCTAAAGCAGCAGCCAATAAAATCGGGAGAACCAGGCCAGCACGTTGAGCGACCGCCATCCTGGGGGATTGCTTGCGCTGTCGTGCAGAAAAAAAAGACGCCATCATCGGTCTGGTCCAAAGGTAAAACAGGTTTTGATGCTCAGCGCCATGGAAAATGCCATGGCCTGCACATCATGCAATCAGCTTGCGATGTGATGAGTTATCCAGCAATGCTCATCATATCGCTGTCAAGCTTACTTAAAGCCGTAGTTCACGCCAACAAATACATTGGAACCGGCGGTAGAATAATTTCTTGCCAGTTCATAGTCCTTGTTCAAGGCATTATTCCAACGTGCCAGCACAGTCGTATTTTTTGCTACTTCGTATGTCGCATACAAATTCAGCAAATTATAAGAACCCAATACTCTCGTATTGTTGGCATCATCAAAGCGGTCACCAGAGTAGATAGTTTCTACGCCAATTCTTGCATTCGAAAAGGCATATTCTGCCGCCAAAGTGCCATGCTGTTTAGCGCGGCGAGCCAGGCGTTTACCTGTCGTATCATCTTTAGGATCCTGAATATCGATGGAAGCACGCAGTGTCAGGTCAGCAAAACGAGTTGTACCGCCCACTGTCAAACCAGACAAAGTTGCCTTATTGACGTTATAGGCACAGCCGAATTGATGAGTCGCTTTTTCTATAGGGCAGACATTGGTACTGACCAGCAAATCCGTTGCCTTGTTTTGGTAATACACCGCGCTCAACTGTGTATCGCCCTGCTCAAAATACACGCCGATTTCTGCATTCTTTGCTTTTTCTGGCTTGTTGCTCGCGACGCCATAACCTGGGTAATACAACTCATTGAAAGTCGGCGCACGGAAGCTGGTGCCGTAGCTGGCATTGACACGCAGGGCGTCAGTGAAGCGGTAACCATATGCTACGCTGCCTGTGGTATTGGAGCCATATTGTGAACTGCGGTCATTGCGAATGCTGGCGCTGGCCAGATGGGCATCTTGCTTGAATACATAAGATGCTGCGAAAGAATTCGTCGTGCGCTTGCCGTTGACAGCCAAAGTGGTGGTTTCAACGTTTTCGTCACGTGTTTCAGCGATCAGTTGCAATACGTCTTTACCGATACGGATATCATTCTGGAAGCTCAGGCTGTCCTGGCGAGTATCAATCTGGCTCTTGCCGTAGGATGCGTCGGTATATCCCTTGTCAGCAGTTTTTGCATATTGCAGGGAAGCGGACCAGTAATCAGTGAACTTGCCACGGCCAAAAACGGCGATGGTTTTCAAGGTCGAGATATTACGGTCATCTTGTGCCGTGCCTGCATCAAACTGTGCATTATTGCGGCTATGTAAAACACTGGCCCCCAGTTCATAGCCTTTGCTGATTTCCCACACCAGGCGACCATTGAAGCTATCCATCTTGTAACCGTCTTTATCCGGGTTATAAGTGAATGTGCCTGCGCCCGGTTTGCTGGCAGAAAAGCCATCGCTCTCTTCGTGCGCAGCATTCAGACTAAGGCTAAGGTTACTGGCAACAGAGCCAGTAATACCTGCCTGCAACTTACGAGTGCCGTAGCTACCCAAACCAGCCGACACGGTAGGAGAGAGAACACCAGTACCCTTTTTAGTGAATATCTGTATTACACCACCCATGGCATCTGCGCCATACAGACTGGACAGCGGGCCATACACGACTTCAATACGGTCTATCTGTGACAATGGGATGGAAGACCAGGTAGCGCCACCGGTAGTGGACGAGCCTATGCGTACGCCATCAATCAACACTACGTTTTGCGCATTATTACCACCACGCATGAAGACGGAAGCTGTCGTGCCAGGACCACCGTTGCGGGCGATTTCTATGCCGCGCTGTTGCTGCAGCAGATCAACGATAGAAGCAGCACCAGATTTGGCGATGTCTTCTGCCGTGATGACGACGTTGTCAGCCAGTACGTCTTTGGCAGCTTGTGTCTGGCGGCCCGCAGTAATGATCACGCTGGAAGCAGTACCTACAGCAGCGGTTTGTGCAAAAGCAATAGTGGATGGGAATGCAGCGGCAATAGCCAGGCTGAGGGCGAGCGGTTTGAATACAGATGTCATGATAATTCAGAAAAAAATGGAGCAAGTGGCCGACGTCCCCGCAGGCTACTTTGAACAAAGCAATAAGGACACTGACGTCAGCTACAGGGCCATACAGGCAGCCTGCACTGTCAGGATTTCGCACCCCACCATACCAGGCAATGAATGCGTTTCTGTTTCACGAAACTTCCCCGTCCGTATTGCTTCACTTATTCTGGCCGGTATCCGGGCTGACAAGTATCACCATCTGACCTTCCCATGCACATAGCACAGTGGTATTGGAAAATGGCTGGCTGCGTGTGAACGACATAAGTCTTCTAAATTCGCAGCAACTTGTACACCGTTGCGGGGGCAGCACACTTTTGCAATAGCTTAGTGTTTCCCGTTTAACCGCGGATATGAATATACCCGCGAGCACCAAAACCCCGCCATTCTATAGACAGATGGGGGTAGCCGCAAGTTTGGAAGGTTTAAAAGCTGACGCAGCTCAGTTTATTAACTTATTGAAAACAAAGCAGATTTATGTCAATAAGGGCCCCGATTCAGCTCAGATGGGCAGTCTTGGAAATCCAGGCAGTCACCAGTTCAGTGTGCAATTGCGACATTTCTGAGAGTTGTATGCCTACATGATAGACCTCTCCACTGAGGATGGCATGCCTGACAGTACCTTTGCAACTGACCTTATAAATCTGGGATTCCTGAAAGATGCCAGGAATTTCTATCAGCATGGGATAACTACGTTGCGGAATCAGGTTTTCGGTTGTGTGTATGAGTACACCCTCGGCCGAGATGTTGACCAGTTTGGCAAGAACCAATTTACCGTCAGGCAATTTGACACCTGCACGCCAGGTCACGGTAATACGCGGGGATCTCCTGAGTTCTATCATTCGATGACCATGGGAAACATGGTTTTCTTGTCAGTCTTGCGTAAATACTATCTGTATTAAGTGTGAAATACCAGCACTTCCTTATATTCACCAAAGGCAAGGCTGAGGTTTTGTGCACATACCACGTTTGCCAACTCTTCAGCCACCATAGTGTCCTGCCAGGCCAGCAACATGCGCATGACGCCCGCATGGGTAACGACGATGGCTTCCGGCAAGCCAGATGCGCGCTTATCATCCAACCAGCTTATGACGCGTTGCGCCAGGTCTATGGCAGACTCTTTACCACCGGGCTGATAGCTGGCAGGGTCTGCTGCCCAGGCATCGATTTCATGTCTTGGAATGGTATCCCAGGCTTGCATTTCCCATGCACCGAAATTGAGTTCTTTCAAGCGATCATCAAACTGGGGCTGGGCGTGCAATAGTTTGGCCAGACGTGTGCAACGCTGCAAAGGACTGGAAAATACCGGTAAACCTGGCTGCAACTGACTGCATGCCTTTCGCACCAGTGCAGCACAGTCCGCTTCGTTGACATCGACATCTGTTTGCCCATAGCACAGACCTTCTGCTATCCGCGGTTTGGTGTGCCGGAGTAAATGCAGGCGCATATCAGTTCACCTGAAAAGCCAGCAAACCAAGGTAGATAGCCACTTCTGCCACTTGCTGGGTTGCCCCCAGACAATCACCGGTGAAGCCGCCTATCCTGCGCTGGAACAGCCGCGCCATGCGCCAGGTCAGCAATAACATCAGGCACAGCGACAATAACAGCGAATGCAATGGGAAGGGAAAGAAGTACATTAGTGCTGCACCCGGCAAAAGCACAGTCAGGCAGGCGACGAGAAATTCACCGGAATGCATTTCCTGCGCCAGAGGCTTGGCTTTGCCTTCATGTCGCGCATACGACATAAGCCAGATCAGGCTGCATGAAGCCAGCCTCGACAAGGGATGTGCGAGCAGCAAGGCAGGTACAGCTATCGAAACAGGCAAGCTGATGAGTAAAGCCAGCTTCAGGACGAGCATCAGTAAAATACCAATGGCACCATAGGCACCAACGCGTGAATCCTTCATGATTTCCAGCACGCGCTCTGGCGTCATGCCACCGCCAAAACCATCACAGACGTCGGCAAAACCGTCTTCATGAAAAGCGCCTGTCAACAAGATGCCTGCAATAGTAGATAGCACCACCGCCACCGCATGTGGCCACAATTGTGCAGCGGCTGCATAGACACTTGCACACACTGCCCCCACAATCCAGCCTGTTGCCGGGAAATAGCGTGAAGACTGCCGCAACCAGTCAGGCTCAAACCCTACCCAGTCGGGTACAGGAATACGGGTAAAAAACTGCAGGGCAATGAAGAATAAGCGTAGTTGATGCAAGCCAGCTCCCGCAGTGTTGGTGATTTTTTAGTCGCTACTTTTTTCGCTAACCTGTGCTGACGCAAAAGTCGCCATCTGGTTCAGGAAGTTGACCGCAGCCTGCACCATAGGATACACCAGCGCTGCCCCCGTACCCTCGCCCAGACGCAAGTCCAGTTGCAGCACAGGTTTGACCTCCAGGGCCTGCAACATGCGGGCATGGCCACTTTCATCCGACTGATGTGAAAACACACAGTAATCGAGTATGGCTGGCTGCATCCTGGCAGCGACGAGCAAGGCACTGCTGACGATGAAACCATCTATCAGCAAGACCATGCGGCGCTCTGCCGCTGCAAGCATGGCGCCGACCATGGTGGCAATTTCAAAACCACCAAAGGTAGCCAGCACATCTGCAGGCTCGTCTACATTTGCATGCAAGGTCACGGCTGCTTCAATGACAGCCTGTTTATGGCGTATGCCTTCGGCAGACAAACCTGTGCCTGCACCTACGCACTCCGCGACAGGAACCCCCGTCAGCTTGTGCATGAGGGCAGCCGCCGCAGTGGTGTTGCCTATACCCATCTCGCCAAATCCCAGCACATTGCCAGACAGGCCGACCACCAGTTCAGCACCATTTTTCATCGCGATCTGGCATTGAGCAGCAGTCATTGCCGGCTCTTTGGCAAAATTACGCGTGCCATTGGCGACTTTCATGCTCAGCAGTTTTTCACGCGGGCCAAATTCATGGTTGACGCCAGTATCCACCACATGCAGAGCGATTCCATTCTGTCTCGCAAAGACATTGATCGCGGCTCCATTGCCCAAAAAATTCTCTACCATTTGCCAGGTCACGTCCTGAGGGAAAGCAGATATGCCCTCTGCCACCACACCATGATCACCCGCAAACACGACAATGGCGGGTTCGCGCAATTCTGGTTGTGCAGTTTGCTGTATCAAACCTATCTGGGCAGCCAGGTGTTCGAGACGACCAAGACTACCCAGAGGCTTGGTCTTATTATTGATGGCGGAAGTGAGTTCTGCTTCAAGAGCAGAATTAGCGGTTGCGACTATGTTTGAATTGAGCATGTCAGGCGATCAATAATAAAAACGATCAAGCAAAATCACTACCCAGGTAGCCAGTGCGATCAGCACCGTCAGCAAGACAGCGGCACTGCCAAAGTCCTTGGCGTTTTTGGACAAGGTGTGGCGCTCAAGCGAAACGCGATCAACCACGGCTTCAATTGCTGAGTTAATCAACTCTACGATCAAGATCAGTATCAGTACAGCAATCATCATCAGTTTTTCAAAGGCTGAAACTGGTAAAAACAGGGCGATGATGGAACCGGTAACGACCAGTACCAGTTCCTGACGAAAGGCGTGTTCGTTTTTCCAGGCTGAACACAGGCCATCTATGGAATAAAGGAAGGCCGAAAATATGCGGCGCAAGCCACTTTTGCTTTTAAATTCACTGACTTCTTGTTCTTTTTCAGACATTTTTCTTCCTTAAACCACACACTTAAACAGTATTACAGATGAAGGCCAGCCAGCTAGCTTTCACTCAGCTGGCGAATTTTACAGGACTCCAAGTCAGGAACAAGCAGATTTACTTATTGCAAATCAATTTCTTGCATGCTGACAGCGCGCCGACACACCATCTTGGGGCATATTTTGTATTTTGACGACGAAGCCGTGACGTTCATTTCACATTATGGTATAACTTATATATTGCAGCGCACCAACCATAATATGAAAAACGATACGCCCGCCTCTGATAAAACTTCCATCCAGGTAATAGAACGCATGGTGTCCTTGCTGGATGCCCTGTCACGTTACCAGGACCCGGTCAGCCTGAAGGAACTGGCCATTGTCACTGGTTTACATCCCTCCACTGCTCACCGCATTCTCAACGATATGGTGCTTACCCGCTTTGTTGACCGTGCAGACACAGGATCTTATCGCCTCGGCATGCGTTTGCTGGAGTTGGGGAATATAGTAAAAAGCCGTTTGAACGTACGCGAAGCGGCGCTGGAATTCATGCGTGCCTTACATCGCCAGACCAACCAGACTATCAATCTGTCGGTACGCCAGGGCGATGAAATCGTCTACATAGACCGTGCCTTTTCTGAGCGCTCAGGCATGCAGGTGGTCCGTGCGATAGGTGGTCGTGCCCCATTGCACCTGACTTCAACCGGTAAATTGTTTTTGTCGCTGGATGAGCCCAAAGCCATACGCGCTTATGCAACACGCACCGGCCTGGCTGGTCACAATAAAAATTCGATTACTGACCTCGCCAAACTGGAAAAAGAATTGTCGGCTGTGCGTGAAAACGGTTATGCCAGGGACAATGAAGAACTGGAGCTGGGCGTGCGCTGCATGGCAGCAGGCATACATGACGACAGCGGCAAAATGATTGCAGGCTTGTCTATCTCAGCACCAGCAGACCGCTTGCAAGAAGAATGGCTGAGCAACCTGACCGACACAGCCAGACAAATTTCACTCACCCTGGGTTATACCGGCACATTCTGAATAGAAGCATTATCCAAATAAAAAACCAGTGCTTTTCACAGCACTGGTTTTTATCTGCAATTCAACTGCTTCGAGTCTTATTTGTAAGCACCGCTGCCGACAAAATAGTCGTCGATCTTTTCAAAATAGCTGGATTTGGTTTCCAAAGCTTTGGTCACAGGATTTGGCCATTGATAATCTATCCAGCCGTCATTCTTGGTTTTCAGCGCTGTCACCATGTCCTTGATAATAGGCTTACCCTCTACCTTCAAATCTATCAAATTCTTGCCTATCATCTTGGGATTGGCACCATGTGACAAGTTGACGCCATTCATGTCATATACAAACAAGTACAGGTCACGGTCGTGAAAATCTTTGTTGGATGCATCATTGAAGTCTGCAAAAGCTTTTTCCTTGCCATTTTTCTTGATATGGGCAATTCCTTTTTTTACCATGGCTTGCGCTTGCGCAGTGGTGCCGCGCTCATCACTGGCCATCACAGACCCGGCCATAAAGAAACCCATTACTGCCAGCAGAAACAGTTTGCTTATCAATTTCATGACTCATCTCCTTGTTTTATAGAGCCGTTTATATCGGCGCGTGGTAATTATTGCTTTGCAGAACCAATCATTCATGACTTGCGCTATCCAGTCCAGTAATAGTCACTGTGCGGCGCAATAAATTTGCCTTTCTTTGCAATCAGTGCCACTACAGCATAGTGCAATACGGCTATTTATAGCTAAGCAAATTTACAACACCTTCCACATCGTCCAGGCGGCGCACCAGTTTTTCCAGTTCTTTTGCCTGACCAGCTGTTTGCACGCAGCCTTTCAAGGTGACGAAGCGACGCTGCCCCTCTATCCAGATACTGGTTTCAGCAAAACGACCATCCGCTTCTATTGCACGTTTTACCCTGGGAATAATTTCCTGATCGTACAAATAGGAATTGGGCAGGCGGCATTGACCTGATTGATAGCAACTGGTGCCGCGTTCTATTCTGGAATGCGCTTCTGACCTGGCTTGCGCCTCGGTCAATAAAGGACCTTCGGGCACAGCACAATCGCTGATGAATTGGGTAACTTTGAGGAAAGGATCGTTGAAGTAGTTGCTTCGTGCTTCATCAGACATCGCTGGATTGGCGCACAGAGCAAGTACAGCCATAAGTACAAGGCGGTGTTTAGATTCTTTTAGCCACATGCAAATCCCCCCATTAGTGTGTACCTTATGCAAAACTGTCTGAACAGGCATTTGCATATTAACTAATTTTTATTGGATGTGCTTGCCACATAAAAAAAGCCAGTACTTTACACAGCACTGGCTTTCCAACTTAATTGATAAGGTACTAGATTTTTGCCCCAAAGCGATCAAACCGTGGCGAATAATATTGATCCCCATTCAGTGAGTACATCAGGCGTTTTACCTGTCCGGTGATCAACTCACGTTTGACCAGGCCGATGTAGCGGGAGTCCTGGCTATTGTCGCGGTTATCTCCCAGCATCATATATTCACCTTCCGGGACTTTGACGGGAGCGAAAGAGCGCAGTGCTTCGCGCTCTGGCATGACGATCATGTCATGTTGCAGGCTGCCCAGGCGTTCTTTGTAAACTAGTTGCTGGCCTTTGTATTCGCGTTTTGGTGTCAGATGGTCGTCACTACGCGGCGCTATAGGCTCATAGCTGGCGGCAACACCGTTAATGAACAGCTTTTCTTCGCGCATTTCCACCACATCACCCGGCACGGCAACCAGGCGTTTGATCAGGCGCACACCATCTGCTGGCGAAGTAAAGGTCACCACATCTCCGCGTTGTGGATCAGAGACATGTGCGAGGATGACATCGGTGAATGGTAACTTGACATCATAGGCCAGACGGTCACAAATGACACGATCCCCTTCCAGCAGGGTCGGATACATGGAACTGGTAGGCACGATATAGTAATCAGCCAGGGCACTGCGCACAAAAACCATGCCCAGCATGAGTACGATGAAACCTTTATTGTCGGCTAACAGTTTCTTGAGCTTCACAGCAATCTCCCAATGACAAGCAAAAAATATAAATCAATAAATTACCCTTGCCCTGTATAGACAAAAAAATACCCCGAAAGTTCGGGGTATTTTTAGTTGTGATGCAAAAACTATCTGGCCAGCAGATTATTTTGCATGCATCAGTGCAACAGTGGTGTCCAGCATACGGTTGGAGAAGCCCCATTCGTTGTCATACCAGCTCGATACTTTAACCAGACGGCCAGAAACTTTTGTCAATGTTTCATCATAGGTACTGGAAGCTGGATTGTGGTTGAAATCCACAGAAACCAGAGGTGCCGTGTTGTAATCCAGGATACCTTTCAGGGCGCCTTCGGATGCATCTTTCAAGACCTGGTTGATTTCTGCCACTGTCGTGTCACGGGCAGCAACAAAAGTCAGGTCAACGACAGATACATTGATGGTTGGTACGCGCATGGCGTAACCATCCAGTTTGCCATTCAGTTCTGGCAAGACCAGGCCAACGGCAGCAGCAGCGCCAGTTTTGGTCGGGATCATGCTCATGGTGGCAGAACGGGCGCGACGCAAGTCTTCATGCATGACGTCTGTCAATACCTGGTCATTAGTGTAGGCATGGATAGTCGTCATCAAACCGTTGACGATACCGATAGCATCATTCAAAGGCTTGGCCAGAGGTGCCAGGCAGTTGGTCGTGCAGGATGCATTGGAAATCACTGTGTCAGTGGCTTTCAATACATTGTGATTAACACCGTAGACGATGGTTGCATCTACATCTTTACCACCTGGGGCAGAGATAATGACTTTTTTCGCGCCGCCAGCCAGATGGGCAGAAGCTTTTTCTTTTGTCGTGAAGAAGCCTGTGCATTCCAGCACGACATCGACATTCAATTCACCCCAAGGGATATTGGCTGGATTGCGTTCTGCAAATACCTTGATCTTGTCACCATTGACGATCATGGTGTCGCCTTCGACCGTGACTGTACCTGGGAACTTGCCGTGGGCTGTGTCGTAACGGGTCAGGTGGGCATTGGATTCTGCATTGCCGAGGTCATTGATCGCAACGATCTGGATCTCGTTCTTGAACTTGCCACCTTCGTAATGAGCGCGAAGGATGTTGCGGCCGATACGGCCATAGCCGTTGATTGCGACGCGAATCGTCATGGTTTTATCTCCAAAGGACTAAACAACAATAAATACAAATAAAAAAACTGTAAACCTCTCACCACAGAGACAATCAGTGCAGTGAAGAAGGAGTACGCATGGCATTGACAGATGCCATCAGCACCGACAAATCGCGCCAGCCGTAACCCACTTCCATCAAATCCATACCATCCCAGCTAAATGCCTGTTCTATCAATAGCGCACCACCCAGCTCTTCATAAAAATTGCGGGCGATGGAATTGCCGGAGATGACCCACACCAGCAAACTCTCTGCGCCTTGCGCCTGCAAGGTGCGCGCAACTTTCTGTACCATGCGGCGGCCTATGCCGGACCGCTGCCAGGCTGGTCGCAGATATACTGCAGTCAGATCAGCCTGCATGCCCAGCTTGGGTTCAGGCAGCATCATACCGGAAGCGAAGCCGATGATATGGCCTTCGCTCTCAGCCACATACACGCAGATGCGGTCTTCTGCCTGCGACATGGCTTGCAGGATTTGCCGCCATTGCAGCATGCTGTCTTCCACGCGCATTTCATCCAGATAATTATCCGGGATCATGCCCCGGTAAGTAGCTTGCCAGCTTTCCACACGTACAGCAGCAATCGCCTCTGCGTCGTCTACAGTAGCACGACGCAGGCTGACCTCTTTGATGCTGCTCACAGTAATGTCTGTCAATTCCGTCTTCCTGCTGAATCTTACTTAATCTTATTTAAGCCAGTGTCGCTTTTACTTTGGCAACGACATTGTCAACAGTGAAGCCAAAATGCTTGAACAGGACGCCTGCCGGTGCTGACTCACCGAAAGTATCGATACCAACAACCGCGCCTTCCAAACCTACATATTTATACCAGAAGTCTGTGACACCGGCTTCGATGGCAATACGTGGCAAGCCCTTGCCCAAAACAGCAGCCTTATAAGCAGAGTCCTGGCGGTCAAACACATCGGTCGATGGCATGGACACCACGCGCACGGCAATGCCTTGCTGTGCCAGCTCAGCCGCAGATTTGACAGCCAGTTCAATTTCCGAGCCGGTGGCAATCAATACAGCCTTGGCATCAGCCGCGTCTTGCAAGACATAGCCACCACGCTGGATGTCAGCGATTTGTTGGGCACTGCGCTCTTGATAAGGCAGGTTCTGACGAGAGAAAATCAAGGTCGATGGGCCGTCATTGCGTTTGACTGCATGTGCCCAGGCAGCGGCAGATTCCACCGTGTCGCATGGACGCCAGTTATCCAGGTTAGGGATCAGGCGCATGCTGGATACGTGCTCGACAGATTGATGCGTAGGACCATCTTCACCCAGGCCAATCGAGTCATGGGTGAATACAAACAGGGTACGGATCTTCATCAACGCAGCCATGCGGATGGCATTGCGGCTGTAATCAGAGAAAGTCAGGAAGGTTGCGCCAAACGGAATATAACCGCCATGCAGGGCGATACCATTCATCATCGCGCTCATGCCGAATTCACGCACACCATAATTGATGTGGTTACCGGCCTGATTGCCACGAACTGCCACGCATTCTTTCCAGTTCGTCAGGTTGGAGCCTGTCAAGTCAGCAGAACCACCGAGGAATTCTGGCAGCGATGGTGCAAATGCCTGGATCGCATTCTGGCTAGCCTTGCGGGTAGCGATGTTTTCTTTTTTCTCTACACAGGATCCAATTGCATTCGCCACCACTTCATCGAAGTTGGCTGGCAAGTCGCCATTCATGCGGCGTGTCAGTTCAGCCGCTTTTTGTGGGAACTGGGCAGTGTAGGCTGCAAATTGTACATTCCATTCAGCTTCGGCTTTGGCGCCATCTGCCTTGGCATCCCAGGCTTCATAAACGTCAGCCGGTACTTCAAATGGCGGGTATTCCCAACCGATGTGCGCGCGTACGGCGGCAATTTCCTTGTCGCCCAGGGCGGCACCGTGCACATTGTGCGTGCCTTCCATATTTGGTGAACCCTTGCCGATTACTGTTTTGCAGCAGATCAAGGTAGGTTTGTCAGATGTTTTGGCAGCAGCAATGGCATTGGCTACGGCTTCAGCATTGTGACCATCAATTGCCGGGATCACATTCCAACCATAGGCTTCAAAGCGTTTTGGTGTGTTGTCAGTGAACCAGCCTTCAACATGACCGTCGATGGAGATGCCATTGTCATCCCAGAAGGCGATCAGTTTATTCAGTTGCAGCGTGCCAGCCAGTGAACAGGCTTCATGCGAAATGCCTTCCATCAGGCAGCCATCGCCCATGAAGGCGTAGGTGTAATGATCTACTACTTTCAGGTCGCCCTGATTGAACTCGGCAGCCAGCAGTTTTTCAGCCAGTGCCATACCGACGGCATTGGTAATACCCTGGCCCAGTGGGCCGGTAGTTGTTTCCACGCCTGGCGTAATATGAACTTCAGGGTGGCCGGCAGTTTTGGAATGCAGTTGACGGAAATTCTTGATCTCTTCGATAGGCAGGTCATAGCCTGTCAGGTGCAGCAACGAATAATGCAACATCGAGCCGTGGCCATTCGACAACACAAAGCGGTCGCGGTTGATCCATTTAGGATTAGCCGGATTGTGGCGATAAAAGCCTTTCCACAAAGCAACAGCGATATCGGCCATACCCATAGGCGCGCCTGGGTGGCCAGAATTGGCTTTTTGTACGGCATCCATGGACAAAGCACGAATTGCATTGGCCATTTTGGTAAGTGTTGCTGGCTGAAGAGATGAAATCATGGTGTCAGAAGGTAGTCTTGAGAAAACTGGTCAGTGTTGCGAGCTGGGGACGTGAAACTCTCCCCGCGAAAACCCGGTATTTTACCAGAGCATGGGGTCCATACTACAATTGCGACGCTTCAGAAGCGCAATCTTGCTCTTTTAAACTGTAAAATCACTGGGTTTACATATAAAGCTTACGCATGTCATCAAAAAAACGTCACTTCTCCCTCGACGATCTTGCACGGCAATTTCCTCATGAGGTGTTCATACGCGGTATCAGTTATGCAACAGAAAACAAGGTCAGGGGTTGGAGTTTTGACAATGACTTTGTCGAGAGCGAAGTTCAGGGCAGTGGCCGCAATATTTATACTCAAGAGATAGAGCTGGTGTTTGAAAACGGCAAACTGGAAGCCGTAAATGGCTCCTGTAGTTGCCCGGTTGAATACAATTGCAAACATGTGGCGGCAGTTTTATTGAATATCCTCGACCATCACAACAAAGCCCATGCCCTGCCCGGCCATGGTGACGGCAATGATGCCGCACTGGGTTTCAATGAACAGAAATGGCTGCGTGAGCTGGAATTTGCTACGCATGAATCATCTACCCCAGTCCCAGTAGCCGACACAGAATTTGCCAAAGACGAACTGGAAGATGGCATGCTGATTTTCAGCCTGTCCACAGTATCTGGCAGCAAGGAAGTGCGCTTGATACCCGGCAAGGCCAAGCAGAATGCCAAGGGCGAGCTGAAATACACCAAGCTGTCACTGGCAGTGCGCGACATGATGAAGTCAGCCAGTTTTTTGCAGGAAGCGGATTACGAATTGCTGGCGCTGTTCAATATGTGCACCATGAATTCGTTTTATTACTCGCATTATTCTCCCAAGGGCAGGATGGGTGCGGTATTGCTGGAACGTGTCGCCAAGGCTGGCAAACTGTATTGGCTCAATACCGACAATAAACAAAACCATTTATCCAGACTGGCCTACCACCCATTGCAACAGGCACACCTGGCCTGGCAAGAAGAAAATGACTACCTGCGCCTGCGCTGGCAACTCGATAGCAACGAAGAGGATGCCCCTGCCCCGCCATATATCCTGCCCACCGAGCCGCCCTGGCTGATAGGGCAAGATAGCTGTGGCGAACTGCATGTAGCAGCGACCAGCAAGTTCCCCTTGCTTGCCCTGATCAACCTGGTGCAGGAAGCGCCACTCCTGGCTGTTGGCCGGGCAAAAACCCGACAGGCAATGGCCAACCGTCTGCTGGACATGGGCTTGCAAAACCTGATCCCCTTGCCGGCAAAACTGGAAGCACAACTGCGTGCAGATATACGCATGCGCCCGGTGCTGGAACTGAATAGTCTGACGACATCCAGCGCATGCACTGATTACGCTCTGCTCAGGTTTGCTTATGAAGATGCAGTAGCTCAATCAGAACAGCCAGGCGATCACTTGCTGCGTCGTGGGCAGCACGGCCTGGAAAAAATACTCAGGGACCTGCCTGCCGAGCAAAGTGCCAGACAAACCCTGCAAGGATTAGGCTTTCAAGCTCAGCCGGTAGCAGGTCATGAAAGAGAGCTATTGCTCTGCCTGCCGGACCAGAATGCCTGGCTCAATTTTGCAACAAGAGACTTGCCTGAGCTGATCAGCCAGGGATGGGATATACGCCAGCAAAATGATTATCGCTACAACCTGCAGGAAGTGGAAGACTGGTATGCCGAGGTTGATGAAGATAACCAGCAATCCGTCTGGTTTGAGCTGGAACTGGGCATCGTCGTTAACCAGGCAAAGATTTCACTGCTACCCTTACTGGTCAGCCTGATACGCCAGGCACCGCAAGACTTTAGCCTGCAACAAGTCAACCAGCGAGCCGATGACGAACAAGTCTTATTGGCCCTGCCGGACAATACCCGCGTCGCCCTGCCCTATGCGCGCATCAAGCCTATCCTGCTGATCCTGGGTGAGTTGTATTTCAATGAACAGCAAGGCGACAGGCTGCGCCTGCCCATGCTGGATGCAGCACGCCTGGCAGAATTGTCTGCCACGACCCACTTGCGCTGGATAGGTGGCGAACGCCAGCAAAGCTTTGGCAAGCGCCTGGCAGAATTTGGTGGCATCAGCAGCATCACACCCCCTGCTGGTTTGCAGGCCAGCCTGCGCGACTACCAAAAAGAAGGCGTGGCATGGATGCAGTTTTTGCGCGAATACCAGCTTGCCGGCATCCTCGCGGACGACATGGGCCTGGGCAAGACCATACAAACCCTGACCCATATCCTCATGGAAAAAGAAGCTGGCCGCTTGACCCAGCCAGCACTGGTGGTTGCCCCCACCAGCCTGATGGACAACTGGGCCAGCGAAGCCCAACGCTTCACGCCTGATCTGCGTGTGCTGGTCTTGCAGGGCAAAGACCGCAGCAAGCTGTTTGAGCAAATCCCCCAGGTAGACCTGGTGCTGACTACTTACGCCCTGCTGCCACGCGATGAAGAAGCCCTGCGCCAGCATCGCTACCATTTGCTGATACTTGATGAAGCGCAATACATCAAGAATGCCCAGGCCAAGGCCAGCCAGACTGCCAGCCTGTTGCAGGCCAACCACCGCCTGTGCCTGACTGGTACGCCGCTGCAAAATCATCTTGGCGAACTGTGGTCGCAATTCAACTTTCTCATGCCGGGCCTGCTGGGTGATATCAAGTCATTTACCAAGGACTTCCAGCACCCCATAGAAAAACTCGGTGACAGCCAGCGCCACGCCTTGCTGACGCGTCGCATCAAGCCCTTTTTATTGCGCCGTACCAAGGACAAGGTGGCGACGGAATTGCCAGCCAAGACCGAGGTCTTGCGCCACATAGAACTCAGCGGCGCGCAAAGAGACCTGTATGAAACCGTGCGCCTGGCCATGGATGAAAAAGTCCGCGAAGAAATCGCCAAAAAAGGTGTGGCACGCAGCCAGATCGTCATTCTTGACGCACTGCTGAAACTACGCCAGGTATGCTGCGACCCGCGGCTGGTCAAGATTACCGGTGCTAAAGCCGTCAAATCTACCAAAGGTGGCAAGGATAAGATGCCACCGTCTGCCAAGCTGGAGGAATTGCTGGCCATGATAGACGAGCTGCTGGCCGAAGGTCGCAAGATTCTGGTGTTTTCACAATTCACCAGCATGCTGGCCCTGATCGCCGAAGCGCTGACTGAAAAACAATTGCGCTTTGCCATACTGACAGGCGACACTGAGCACCGGGGTGAAGTGGTACGCCGCTTCCAGGAAGGTGATATCCCCCTATTCCTGATCAGTTTGAAAGCTGGCGGCGTGGGTCTGAATTTGACTGCAGCCGACACCGTCATTCACTATGACCCATGGTGGAACCCGGCAGCAGAAAACCAGGCTACCGACCGCGCCTGGCGCATAGGCCAAGACAAGCCAGTATTTGTCTATCGCCTGATTGCCAAGGGCACGCTGGAAGAAAAGATACAGGAAATGCAGATCAAGAAATCAGACCTGGCACGTGCCATACTTGACCAGGGCGAAATCGGCAGTGTGCAACTGACTGCAGAAGACTTGCAGGGCATTTTTGAACCATTGAACTAAAGAAAGACTTATGGAAGGCTTACACCTGACCGCCGACTGCTTTGACTGTGAAGCAGCGCCAGAATATTTCGTCAGCCCGGAAAGCCTGCGTCTCTGCCTGAGCAAGATCACCATCGCTGCCAGCTTGACCATCGTCGGGGAAAAATTTCACTCCTTCACTCATGAAGATGGCAGCCCGGCTGGCGTCACCGGTGCCTTGTTGCTGGCAGAGTCACATGTCGCCATCCATACCTGGCCAGAACGCAACGCGGTGACGCTGGACGTCTATGTCTGCAACTTCAATCATGACAATGGCAGCAAGGCGAGGCAAATTGTTGACACACTGATTACCCTTTTTCAGCCACGTCAGGTCTCTCGCCAGGAATTGCAACGCGGTGAACATAGCCCGGCCATGGCGTTTGAAGCCCTGACAGCAGACAGCTTTGCTGCCACCCGTATCAATCAGGTGTTGGCACGCCAGCGCAGCACCATGCAGGATATTGAGATCGCCGACACCACAGATTTTGGCAGGGTCATGCGCATAGACAGTGCCATGATGACTTCAGAAAAAGATGAATTCTTTTATCATGAATGCCTGGTACACCCTGCGGCCATGATTCATCCAGAACCACGTAGCGCCCTCATCATCGGAGGCGGCGACGGTGGGTCTTGCGAAGAATTACTGAAACACCCCAGTATCAACAGCATCACCCTGTGTGAAATTGATGAAGAAGTCGTCAAGATGGCACGCCAGTACCTGGGCAACATTCATCGCGGCGCGCTGGATGACCCAAAAATACAACACCGCTATGAAGATGGCTTTGCCTACGTCCACAACAGTACAGAACAATTTGACCTGATACTGCTGGACCTGACCGACCCGCTCAGCCCGAATGGTAGCTCACTGGCAGCCACCTGCATGACCGAGGAATTTTTCCAGGCTTGTGCGCAAAGGCTAACTGCGCAAGGCATGCTGGTACTGCATTTGGGCAGCCCCTACTATCATCCGCAACGCTTTGCGGACACCTTGCAGAAACTAAGCAATATATTTCCGCAACTACATCCATATACAGTATTCATCCCCCTGTATGGGGCCTTATGGGGCATGGCTATTGCCAGCAAGCATGGCAACCCACTATCGCTAAGCCCGTCAACGGTAAATCTTCAGATTAAACACCGTGGTTTGCCATTGCTAAAGTATTACAATGGCGAGGTGCATCAGGCATTATTTGCCTTACCCAATTATGTGAAAGACCTGATGCCTTAGAACGTGTTTGCGGTCCTACTGCGCGGGCGTGATCGGAGCTCATGCGCTGCTCAAAATGCTCAAGTACGTTAAGCTACAGATCGCAAACACGTTCTGAACACCAAAAATGGGAAAAACAGGAGAAACCGTGAGTGCCGGAAAAACCAAACAACATGGCAAACGCAGGGTCAGCCGCACTCTGCCGCTAATGCTAGTAACCAGTGCTGCCCTAACCGCATGCAGCGTCAGCAGCGATAGTACTGACAATAGTGGCGGCCAGGAGCTGACATCCATACGCGATCAATATAAGAGCCTGGAAGATTGCCGCAAGGACTGGGGTGACGGTACGGCTTGCGAAACTGTGGCCTCCAGCACTGACCTTAATGCCGCCAGCATGCCCGCCACATCTACGGGCAGCAGCTACACCGGCACCAGTGGCAGCCACTACAGTGGCTATTCCCACAGCTTTTTCGGCCCCTATTACTCGCCCGGTTATCGTGACACCGTGCAAAGAAATTTTGGGGTCAGCAACTCCGGTAGTGACCATGCCATCAGTCGCAGCACAACTACCAGCCGCAGCAGCGTCAGCCGTGGCGGTTTTGGCGGCACTTCACATGGTCATAGCGGGGGCGGTTAATGATACGTACTTCATTAACACCACGCACAGGCTGGCAACAGCAATTTGAATCCCTGGGTTTTAGCTATCATTCTATTGATGGCTTGTACTGGGATGAACGCTATGCCTATCATTTTACTGCCGCCCAGATAGACACACTGGAACAAGCCAGCCTGGACTTGCACCAGATGTCGCTACAAGCCGTTGATCATGTCGTCAAACACGGTATGCAAGAAAAATTTGCCATTCCCCAGGCATTCTGGTCGCAAGTCGAAGACAGCTGGCGTGCGAAGGAATTTTCTTTGTATGGCCGTTTTGACCTGAGCTGGGATGGCACAGGCGCACCGAAGATGCTGGAATACAATGCCGACACGCCCACCGGCCTGGTCGAATCCAGTGTCGCCCAATGGTATTGGTTGCAGGACGTTTTTCCTGATGCGGATCAATTCAACTCTCTGCATGAAAAACTCATAGACCAGTGGAAAAAATTCCCTGGCAAGGGCCTGTTGCACTTTGCCTGCGCAGGCGGCAATGAAGAAGATGAAGGCAATCTCTCTTACCTGCGAGACACAGCAATACAGGCTGGCTTTGCCACCAAACAATGCGCGATAGAATCCCTGGGCTGGGATGAAGACGAAGGCGTATTCGTCGATGATCTTGACAGCCGTATCGATAACCTGTTCAAGCTCTACCCATGGGAATGGCTGTGCCGCGAAGACTTCTCCAATCATTTGCTCAAGCGCCCCATGCGCATCATAGAGCCCGCCTGGAAAATGATCTTGTCGAACAAGGCAATACTGCCAATATTGTGGGAACTGTTCCCGAATCATCCCAATCTCTTGCCCGCCTACTTCGATGCCTGGCGTATCAGCGGCAACCATGTGAAAAAGCCTTTGTATTCACGCGAGGGGGAAAACATTTCCATCTATGCCAATGGTGAAGTGATGCATACTGGCGGTGACTATGGGCAAGAGGGCTATATCTATCAGGCCTATGCGCCGCAGCCTAAATTTGATGATGGCATCACACCGGCTTACACATCCATCGGTGCATGGATAGTGGGTGATGAACCAGCCGGCATAGGCATACGCGAAGACGAAACACTGATCACCAAAAACACCAGCCGTTTCATACCCCATTATTTTGTAGAATAGGATAACCCATGAGTGAACAATTACTGGCACACGGTCTGCTAGCCTTCTTCAGCCATATTGCCGCTGCTTTTGTCTTGCTGGCTGTGTTTGTGACTGTATATATACGCATCACACCTTACCGTGAAATTGCCCTGATACGCGAAGGCAATATTGCTGCGGCGGCCAGCCTGTCTGGCGCCGTGCTCGGTTATTGCACGGCCCTGGCATCGGCCATTGCCAACAGTGTCAGCCTGATCGACATGTGTTTCTGGGGAGTGATTGCCCTGATCATACAATTGCTGGCCTTTGGCATCGCCCGTTTGCTGATACCCGGCATAGTCTCTGACATACCCGGCAATAAAATTGCCTCTGGCATCTTCCTTGGTGCCTTGAGTCTGGGCCTGGGCATGCTTAACGCCGCCTGCATGACCTATTAAAAATTAATGATTTTGCTTTTGAATACAGAGAATTGAATGCCACGTTTTTACTGCCCTCTCCCTTTAAGTATAGGGGCCACCATCGAGCTTCCCGATGAAGTTGCACACCATGTTTTTGTGCTGCGTCAGAACGTGGGTGACAACATCAGTATATTCAATGGTGAAGGGGGCTGCTATGTTGCCACCTTGACCCAGGTGACAAAGAAAAACGTAAGGGCAGAAGTCAAAGTATTTTTGCCAGAAGAATGTGAATTACCTTATTCGCTGAATCTGGTGCAAGCCTTGCCAGAAGCTTCGAAAATGGACTGGATCATAGAAAAAGCCATGGAGCTGGGTGTCAGTGCCATACAGCCTCTGGCAGCACAGCGTTGCGTGGTTCGTTTATCAGCAGAGCGCGCCGAGAAAAAGCAGGCGCACTGGCAAGGCATCATCGTGGCAGCCGCCGAACAATGTGGTCGCAACCGCCTCGCCCACCTGGCACCGCTGATGAATTTCAACCAATGGCTGAGCCAGCAAGATATGCATCAGAGAATATTGCTGACTCCACGCGCAGAACAATCACTGGCAGACTGGTCACGCCATCATCCTGCACAAGCTGTCAGCCTGATGATCGGGCCTGAGGGTGGTTATTCTGATGAAGAAGAAAGTCTCGCCATCAAACACGGTGTGCTGGCGCTATCGATGGGCCCGCGTATACTGCGCACTGAGACTGCAGGGCTTGCTGCGATTGCAGTATTGAATGCAGCATGGGGTGGTATGTAGACATACTTGAAGAAAATTCCTGAAGAAAATTTCCATCGCCGTAAAAAATTGTCAAATTTCATACAGAGTTCACAATTCCTGCCGATACTCAGCTTTACACTTGCGGCACTTTACCAATTCAAAAAGGAAAATCATGGGATTACTCGATAGTGCATTAGGCATGCTCGGCGGCATGAACCAGGACAATGACAGCAAGGCGGGATTGATGCAGGCAGTGGTTGCCATGCTGGGTGACAGACAACCTGGCGGCGTCGGTGGTTTGCAAGCCCTGATCAGCGCCTTTCATCAGGCAGGCCTGGCTGACATTGTGCAATCATGGGTAGGCACGGGACAAAATATGCCCATCTCTGCCGCACAAATCCAGCAAGCCTTAAGTGGCGGTCAATTGCAGCAACTGGCGGATGCCGCTGGCATTTCGCAAGAAGGCGCAGCAAACCATCTGGCTGAATTTTTGCCTGGCATCATTGATCACCTGACACCACATGGGCAAGTGCCCGAAGCTGGCAATATCAACCCGGCAGCGGTGTTGCAACAGTTTTCATCCCTGTTCGGCAAGTAAGCATCAACAATTTGCCAGTAAAAAACAGCGGCAGACTTTCCTGCCTCTGTTTTTTATGGCACAAGGTAAATCTCCACCCTCTCCTTACCCCGCCCTATATTGTTACGCTTCAATTTTATCTGCCCCAACTCTCCAGTACGTTTGACATGCGTGCCACCACAGGGCACGCGGGAAAACCCAGCGATTTCCCAATAGCGTCTTTCTGTAGTTTCATCTTCAAAAGCGCACCTGATGTCTAGATTGGCATCAATGATGGCTTGCGCCTCTTGCGTGTAAGCAGGCAGCAAGGGCGCGATACTTTCATGCCAGACAAAGTCTATGCGTGCCTTGTCCGCAGCAATATGCGCACCAGCCTTGCCCACACCCGGCAGCGATTTATAAAATAATTCCAGCACCAGTTCAGCCGCAAAATGCAGGCGCATGAGGCGATAACGTCTGTCCCAGTCTATACAGACTTCGACTTCCTGCCCAGACTGCAAATCATGACCTTCTGCCAGGGTGTAGACCAACTCCAGTCCTTCCTTGCGCGCAGCAACTACAGCATGCCCAGCTATCGTACCCTCATCACTTTCCTGTCCACCAGAGAAGGCAAAGAAAATCGTCGATGCGAGATAAATATCATTACCATCCACTTTGCTGACTTGTGTTTGCAAACTGGTTTTATAAGGATCGTCCCAAAAACTCTTCTTTGTCAATTTGCACCTCCAGATTCAAGATGCCATACTGGCAAAGCTTCACGCTTGGATCTCCAATTGTCTGGAATACCTTCATCACCAACAAAAGAGGCAACAATACCGCCAACTATCGCACACAAAGTATCCCGGTCTCCACCTGCACGGACGGTTAGCCACATCGCCATCTCGAAATCTTCCAATGCCTGTCCGCAGCACCACAAGGCCAGTGGCACAGTGTCTTGCGCCGACATATTATTACCATTGCCCAAAACAGAAACTGGAAAGTCCATGGACCCTACTGTTGTCATGGACTGAGCACGAACCAGTTTGGAGCGGACTTCACTTTGCGGTAACAAGTCAATAATTTTTCCCAAAAATTCTGCATGCTTGGGTCTTGTTCCCGCATCTCGGTAAAGGCAAGCCTGGGCGGCAGCCAATGCAACTGCGACGGCTCCCGCTATTCCTTCTGGATGCCCGTGTGTCACTTCGGCGGACAAACTTGCCTGCCTCATTAGCAAACCCAGATCATCGGCGAAATAAGCCCCAAGTGGCGCAACCCGCATGGCAGCACCGTTGCCGTAAGATCCCTGCCCCTCAAAAGCACTGGCAACCACCTCCTGCCATGCTTCACCTGCATCAATACGTGCAAGGACTCTATGCATGGACGGGCCATAGGCGCGGTCATAGCTATAGTGCCTGGCAAAACTTTTTGCCAGTGTGTCTTGATGTATTTCACCACGGCTGCGTAGAACTGCGATGATGGACAGTGTCATTTCTGTGTCGTCAGTAAAATGCCAAGGTGCCTCTGGTAGTTGCCCATTACCATTGAGTAGCAACTTGTTTTCTTCTTGAAAAAAACATTGGCCAAAAGCGTCACCGATAGATAATCCATCTAGTGATATCAATGCACGTTCCAGTGGAGTATTCATACCAGGCATATCTCTCATTTTCCTATTCAAATCACGATCAGCAAAGGTCCTTGATTGAAATTTCAATCTTTACAATTACCCAGCAATTTTCTGATTTCACCGATGAAAATTTCAGCTTCGCTCCGTGCCTGGGCGTTGCCTTTTTGATGAGTGATACGCAGTTTGACGAAATTGTTTTTCATCGTAGTCAAATAAGTGTACGAGGTATTCATGCCGACTGAATTTTCAAATTCAAATTCTCGCCAGATGAATTGTGGCCCACAACTGAAATAACGGGTATTTTGCTGAGAGCCAGTAGTCAAATTGACAGAACGCGCTTGGCCTGAGGCTTCCATTCCCTTTGCTTCGGCAATGATCTGACTAAAATGCTGCTTTACTACTGGTGCATCTATACTGGCTGGGATGGGAGAAATGCCTGCTGTGTAAATATAAATCGAGACCAGTATAGGATCGCTACGTCTGTAGGCGATATAGTCGCCTAGTTCCTTGACAGGGAATGTGGAGGCCTCGGCAAATCTGAAACCTGCCAGTTGATCTGGAAAACTGATATTGATGGCGTCGTTATGTACTGCAGCGGATACACTACCGACACAAAAAAACAGCAGGGAGAGTATAAATTTATGCATGAATGTATCGGGAATAAAGGTGAAGGCTATTCGTGAGCAATATTGCGAAGCAGGAAAAGTTGCATGCTTGAGGCCAGAGTCGTCGCGATTAACAAGGCAATGGACGCTGGTTGCATGAACGATTCACTGCCAGCAACAAAGAATGCAGAATGAATTCCAGCAGTGAGCAATCCCAAAAATGCTACCAATTTGTAATTGCCCAGTGCGTTTTTTGTATTCGCCGTCACCTGCCCTTGTGCAAACAAGACCAGGGCGATAATTGGTAAGTTCAGTAACAGATTGATCTGATTTCCTCCGGGAATATGGAAGAGTTCCCATTCTTGCCAGAAAGCAGCATCAATCTGATGGGTTATCAATATTGTTGCATTCAGCAAAAAAAGGGCTTGCAAACGGGGAGGTAGTAGCATTGTTAGTATTTTCAAGAATATTTTGCTACAAGATAAATGACCAATAGCTTGGCATAAATGAAGCGTTCACTAGTCGTGAAGAACTATCGTCTTCAAGATGCAACCGGGCAGCTAGAACGTATAGCCTCATGCGTCATCAAAAATTGCCAGTATTGCTCATAGTCAGGCAAATCACTGATTGCCACCCCAAGGTCCACTGCTTTGCGATAGATGATGGCGACGAAAATATCCGCCTGCGTGAATTGCGCACCAACTGCAAACTGACTTCCCTGCCACAAGCGTGACTGCAGTTTTTGCAGATTCATCGACAACCACTTTGCCCGTACTGGTCGCATCTGCTCCCTGCTCCAGTCGGGATGAAAAAAACGCACGGTACTACCGTTTTGTTGCGGATGTATGGATGAGTTAACCGCTTCGCAAATCTCACGCACCTGAGCACGGGCGAAGGCCTCTGTATATTGCAAAGGTGGATTGGGGGCGATTTCTTCGATAAATTCAGCCATGGCCATGGATTCGCTCAAGGCGACACCATCAACTTCCATCAAGGGTACGCGGGCAAAGGGGCTCAGCAATCTGACTTGCTCACCAACATCGCCCAGGCCAACATCAATACGTTCATAATCGACTTTTTTGTAGTCGAGTATCCACAACAAGCGTTCGCAGCAATTGGCATCTGGTGCATGATAAAACCTGATCTTCATTTTGATCCCCAGCATTCATTGGCAAGATGGCATATCTTACCCCGAATTACCAAAGCCGATTATCACTGCGCTATTTGCCGCTTATCCTGAGTAGTTCAACAAATCCGGAGCAAACAAAAACACCATAAAAAAACCGCCGGACTCGGCGGTTTTTTCTACTACTGAGCCAGCTGACAGCCACTTATTGCGCAATCAGCGATATATCATCAATCAGGAAAGATGTCGCCGTCACACTACCTTCAACACCAACAAAATACACACGTATGGTCTGGCCTTTATAACTGCTCAGATCAAAGGTTTTGTTGAGGTAGGTCGTACCCTTGTTCAGGTTCGAATAAGTCGCCAGGGTTGCCAGTACCGTGCCACTGCTGTTTTGTATTTGCAGTTTCAGAGTATCGTAAGCCTGTGTCGTAGTAGTCTCAGCTGAACTGATCTTCAACCAGAAACTCAGGCTGGCGGATGTGGCAGCAGCAGGGATAGTCACTTGTTGATACAGGGTGTCAGTGTGGGCACTGCCGTAGCCATTGAGCCAGGCCTTATAACTACCTGTACGTGAGACTTCTGATCCGCTGTTGCTGATGACACCTGAACTGGCAGTCCATGAACTGGCGCCACTCTCGAAGCCGCCATTGGTAATCAACTGTGTAGAGGTACTGTTATTGACAGTAAAACTCACGGTAGAAGAAGTACCAATATTATTGGCAGCATCATAGGCTTTGGCAACCAGACTATGCGTACCATTCGACAAGGTCGTTGAATTCAACGTCGCTGAATACGGTGAAGTTGTGCTGGTTGCCTTCAATGTACCGTCAACATAAAACTCAACTTTAGTGACGCCTACATTATCTGTCGCTGTAGCTGACAGAGTAATGTTACCGCTAGTACCACTTTCACTGGCCGACACGGTAGGTGCAGTTGTATCACTGACAGGGTTATTGATGGTGAAGCTGATTGCCGATGAAGTACCAACATTGTTGGCAGCATCATAAGCCTTGGCGACCAGGCTATGGCTGGCGTTGGTCAGGCTCGTAGAGTTCAGTGTCATGCTGTAAGGCGTACTGGTGGCTGTGCCTTTAAGTGCATTGTCAACATAGAACTCAACCTTGCTGACACCGACATTGTCCGTCGCATTGGCAGACAGTGTGATAGTGCCGCTGGTGCCTGATTCACCTGCACTGACCGTAGGTGGCGTGCTATCTGTACTATTCGATTGCGTAACCCAGATCGGTGCAGACCACAGGATTTTACCGTCATCCTGCGTGATTTTTGCATAGTAAAAATGCTCACCCACTGCCGGAGTAATCGTCGTCGTCGCTGTATTCGACAACTGTGTCACCGTGCCATTGCGGCCTGGTACACCTTCATAAATCACCACGGTAGAAACAGTACGGCCACTGGTGTTGGCAAAATTGCTGACCAGGGTCAAGGCACCACTATTCGTGAAACGCTCGCCCATGACGTGACCATTCGCAGTCAAAATGATTTGCGAATTCTTGTCCATGGTAGCGAAGATGCGGCGGGCTTTTAAAGCATCCACAAAATTCGTGGTATTTAATGCCGCACCGTTTGCCAATAAAACACCTGTGCGATTGGTATAAGAAGCCCCCCAGTTGGCACAGTGGTTATCCTGGTCTGTCGTGAAAGCGATGTGGAAGCCTGCTTCCAGTGCCTTGTTACAAGCACCTTCATATGTGCTGCGACTGGTTTCTGTCTCTGTCGTATTGGTAGAGAAAGCGGAAGTATTCAAGACTTCGCAAGCAACCATGGCCTGGTCGCCATCTGCAGTATAACCGAATGCAGTTCCACCCACCAGGAACTGTCCGCTGCTTGAAGGGTGATTAAATTGCCCTACCCAGCCACGCTGACGCATCAATGTATACAGCCCGGCATAATCGTTTTTTGTTGTCAGCGTATCAGCGAGCAACTGGTTGCTGCTGTTGTATTCCCAACCCAATAATTCATTGGAATTGAAAATATTCATGTGGCCACCATTATTGATGACACCCCACTCCAGGCCATAAATGCCCAGGAAACCGGCGTGGCTGGAATTGAAGCTATTCGCAGCGGCAAGACCAGATTGATACAGGTTTTTGGCAGTAGCCGGAGTAGCTGATGCGTTGGTGCCGTCAGAACCATCGTACATATGGTTATGTTCTGACGTCATCAGGAAATCCAGCCCTTTGTTCAATGCATACTGGTATGCATCCGTCGGGCCATAGGCAGCTGATTGCGGGTTTTGCGCACCGGTACATGAAGTCAGCTCACCACCACCATCACTATGATTGGTCTGGCTGTGCAGGTTGCCGTAATAGATAGTGTAAGGCAGTGAACCTGTTGCTGGTGCCGGCGGTGGCGCCATGCCTGCTACTGCCTTGGTAGCAGCAGTGGATGAGGCAGCAAGGGCTTTGCTGGCCTTGGTCGGCAAAGCAGCAAAGCTTGGCATTTTTGGCGCGGCCAGCTTACCGACTTGCAGCGGCCAGGATTGGGTAATAATTTCTGTATCATGAATTGCCAATGCACGCTCGACTGTGCTGGCAACGTCACCAGCAGGAGCAGCTTGCATGGCTGATGTGTCCGTTGCCTTGGCCGTCAGCCTGACTTGATAGACGCCGTCCTTCAATGCCGCGCCTGTAGGGCTACGGCCACTCCAGAACATTTGCGCGTTGACAGTTTTCTTGAAAAGTTTTTCTGTACCATACCAGCGGTCAACTACACGTCCGTCCGCGCCCAGCAATTCCAGACGCCAGGTGATGGTCTGTTCTCTGGTGACATAGGGATATTCGAATTCCATCGTGAAATAACGGGATTCGGCACCGGCTTTGGCATCAGAGCGATATGGCACGTGCAAGCTTGCCTCAAACTCATGATGATCCGGGATGGATGCGTAGGCAGCTTCCATGCCAGCAAAACTGACCGTAAAAATAAGACTGAGTTGCAATGCCAGCACTTTTAGCTTGCTGGCTTTTTGTAGACCTTGCATAAAAATATTCCCCCTGAATGATTAATCATTAATATTCATATATGTGACCGTCTCACACATATCCTCATTCAGTTGAAATCATCAAAGCAGAGTCATACTTTGCCTGCGCGCATTCCATCAGGAACACGCCTCTCTCGCTTCTTTTTCTTCAGCCTCTGTTCAGATATCCGTAAGCAGCCATTCTTGTACAGCTCTACTATTCTTCTTACCACCATGCTGTTTGCAGCTTTCAAGAAACGAGATTTAACGACAGTTATATTAAGCAATCGTTTGCGCAAACGATTACTAGATTAACATCCGCACATGTCAGTTTTGTTACCAAGGTTTGACTTTTTTTAACAAATTTGTGAAAAAACCACTCTTACTTATCTGTTTTGTGCATTTTTACGACTTTTGCACCACAATTTTTGTGGACGCACCAAAACAGACGAGCGAATATTTTTCCAAGAGAAACTTAAATTTCCAAAGGGAAATATTTAGCTATGTACGCACAGAAATCCGGGAGAAATTTGAAATTCAGGTACGCAACGCAGCCTGATGTTTCTTCAACCAATCAATTTGTTCGTCGGTATCTGGAACCGTAATACCGCGCGCTTTGCTGACCGCGGCCAACGCTGCGATGGTATCCAGTCCATGCCGGATCAGGATTGCTGAAGCAAGCAAGCCAGTCCGCCCTATCCCCGCACGGCAGTGGACGACAGTATTGCTTCCGTTGAGAATATCATCATGCAATTGCGTCACCAATTTCTGCGTGGCAGAAAAAGAAGATGGCAGGCCCCTGTCCTTGATAGGAAAATGCACAAAATCGATCTGATTTACTACACATAAGTCTGGTGCAGTCTGCAAACCCAAGTCGCGTATTTCATGGGTCTCTAGCAACGAGACTAGCCTGTTGATACCAAATTGCGCAATCCCGCGAAATTCATCTTCTATCCATTCGCCCGCAACAGGTTTAGCCATAACTGCCAGAAAGCCTTTACCAATCTGGGTAACTTCATAAATATCGGGGCGCATGGATAGAATTTTTTAACACGAAAAAGTCAGTTTTTATTTCGTTACATCTTTCAACATCAGCTTCTTGATCATGCCCACAGGCGCACTGCCATAGCTCAGGAATTGCTCATGGAATTGCTTGAGCTTGAATTTGTCGCCCTGCTGTTTTTTGAGTTGCTCGCGGAATTCAAGTATCTCGCTATATCCGCTGAAATAGCTGGTAAGTTGCACAGATGTGTATTGCACCCGCAACCATTTGCCATCGGCTTCTGCCTTGGTCTGGAAAGCCTGGTTCATCAAGAAGTCTTTGGCTTCTGCTTCGGTCATGCCCAGCACATGCACTTGATAATCGAGGATGGTATTGCAGACCGCACGCAAGTTCCATTTGTAATACATGAGCCACATCTCTGGTGTATTGTCGCCATAGCCTGACTCCAGCATCATGCGTTCGCTGTAGACTGCCCAGCCTTCTATCATGGCTCCATTGCCGAACAGGGTCTTGATCACTGACGGTGATTTATTTGCATGTTGCAATTGCGTGTAATGACCAGGAATAGCTTCGTGGATATTCAATATCTGCAAGACCCAGTGATTGTATTCACGCAGCGTGCTTTCAATTTGTTCAGCAGGCTGGCCATCAAAAGGGGTGACGTTATAATAGGTTTTATCGTTAGGCCTGAAGATGCCAGGCGCCTCGATAGAGGCAAGGCTGACACCGCGCTGATATTCTGGCGTTTCGCGCACGACCAGTGGCTTCTTCAGATCAAGGCTAACCAGATCATGTTCGCGTATCCATTTCTCCAACTGGGGCAATTGCTTACGGATTTCAGGGTACAAGTCTTTTGCTGCCACATGTTTTTCAGACAACTTGTCGATCACCATGGCAATCTTCTTGACACGATCAGCAGGCTTGGCTTGCGCACCTATGGTTTTATCCCAAAGCTGGTCGGCCAGTTTCTCCATATTGTCGTGCGCTTCGTCCCTGGCGGTCAAAGCACGCTGGTAAGTTTGCTCTGCTGTCAGTGAGGACTGGATATCTGCAGTGAATTTACCTTCATACAAATCTTTGCCTATGCGGAAAGTACGGGCTGTTGCCGGATCGAGTTTCTTTTCCAGGTCTTCAAGAAATTGCACATAGTCATTGACGGCGGCACGTGCATTTTTTAAACCGTCTTCCAGCGCTTGCTTGTCTTTGCCCGCGAGCTTCTCTTGTGCGGCTGCTTTTTCCAGCCCTGCCAATACTGTGATGGCACCGGCGCTTTGCTTGATCGCCAGTCGGGTATGTTCAGGCGTAGGGTTTTTGATGCTGGCTTTGGCCGCCGCATAATATGCTGGCACGGCTTGCAGGCGCTGTATCGCTACCAGTACTCTCTTCGCTTTTGGGGCAAAATCAGTATTGAGGATGGCATCAAAACTGCCCGCGATATTATGCTGGGTAGGGTTCCATTCAAATTCTCGAAATTGCGTCAGATACCAGCGTGCACCATTCAGGTAGTTGCGTATCAACGCCAGGTCAGTCTGCTCTTTTGCGGACAAAGCATCGGCATCCACCTTGCCCAATTGCGCCAGCCAGTTATCGGCAAAAGCGACATAGGCATCACGGGTAGCCTGATTTGGCAATACCAGTTTATTGGCATCCTGATAGCGACCTGCCGCCATCGCCATGTCCGGGTCTTGTTGCCACAAAGCGGCGAGGAAGGCTGTCTTTACCTGGGCAAAACCCTGATCAGCTTTCTTGCTGACGGCTACCGGCGCAGAGATAGCAGACATGCTGTAAGGGGTAGCAAATACAAAAGAAGACAGCAAAGTGACTAGCAAAACAGGACGAAATGGAGTTGGCATGGTAGGTGTCTCACAGGCTTAATATATTAAGAAGCATGAGGTTAACATAAGATTGTGCCTGGCAGCTGTATTTTTTACTTTGCCCTAAATAAGGGAATTCACGAGCAAAACCTTGCGCACCCTCAGAGAGCTCTCATCCGGTCAGCATTCTTTGTTACACTCCAGCCTTGGCCAGCTACTGGCAAACCCAGCACCATCAACAAAAAGAAAAATATGAACACCCCCACCCCTGCTTTGCAATTGCACTGGACAGAAAACGACGAAGCGCGCTCATGCCGCTGGCATTCCGAGAGTGGTGCACCAGCACCCAAGCGTGTGCAGATTGCCGATGACCGCATGAATGTGGAAACAGCCTATAAGCTGGCCTGTGAAGGTACTGCCCTGCTGTGGCGTGGCGACTATCACAATGCCAAACAACTATTGCAGGCGCTGGCACGCCGTATCGATAAAAAGCCAGCCAGGGCCAGCAAAAAAGCCAAAGTGCCCGAATCTGCAAAAGAAGCATTCAATCTGCACCGCCAGGCACAATCACAAAGAGCACGCGTGCTGGCCATGGTCTTGATACCCTTTGAAGCTGACTACCGTATCACCCTGCGTCGTGCGCCGGATGTAACGCAAGCCTGCCGCGAAGTCTATGGCGAACCAAGCACGGCCTTTGTGGCTTCCTTGCGTGAATTGCTGGGCTTGATCGGTGCGCATGAATGGCGCAAGAATGGCGTTGAGATCGCTGCTCTGGGTGCAAAAATCCATCCTTACTATGGCGTGTTCTCACCTGTACGTGGTGAATACATAGACTTGCTGGCAAAAGCCCCGCTACCATCAACCACACTGGCTTTTGATATCGGTGTGGGTACGGGTGTACTGTCAGCCCTGCTGGTCAAGCGTGGTGTCAAAAAAATCGTGGCTACCGACCAGGACCTGCATGCCCTCGCCTGTGCCCGCGAAAACATAGACAGACTGGGTTTGTCCGGCCAAATTGAATTAGTACAGGCAGACCTGTTCCCGCCTGGTCGTGCACCTCTGATAGTTTGCAATCCGCCATGGTTGCCGGCACGCCCCAACTCACCAATAGAATATGCTGTGTATGATCCTGACAGCCGCATGCTGCGCGGCTTTCTGGCTGGAGTGGCAGAACACCTGGAACCACAGGGCGAAGCCTGGCTGGTCATGTCTGATTTTGCCGAACACCTGGGCCTGCGTACTGCCGCAGAGTTGCAAGGCTGGATAGATGCAGGTGGCCTGACAGTAGCTGGCAAGATGGACATCAAGCCGCGTCATCCAAAATCAACCGATGAAAACGATCCCTTGCATGCTGCGCGCGTTAAAGAAGTTACTTCATTGTGGCGTTTAAAATTAAAATAGTATTTGTGGTCAGTGAATACCAAAGTACTGACTAGCAGAATTGATTAATCGTTTAGAAAATTAGCATCATGATCAACAAACCCGCCCGCATCCTGACCTTTAAATGCAAAAATTGCAGCAAATCCGTTCAGGTTTTCTTGCAAAAAGTTTCTGCCTGCTCACATATTCAGCCTTACCAAGGCATTTGCAGCTGCGGCGAGATCATGAAACATGCGACTGGCAACAAGGAAGCCGTTGCCTCCTATCTGAGCTCCAATGATGTTTTGTGGTCACATCATCATTGATTCACACGCTAAATGCTGAGAAATGGGATGATTTCACGAATTAATCCCTTGTGAAATTTGCATTTTCACCTCAGGTCAGGTCTATAGCCAGACGAAAGCATTTATAATCTACGGCTTTGCAGCAGTTTTCTGGAAACAATGAAGGTATTTCGCGGACTTCCAAATGCAGCCTCCCGCGCACCCTGTGCGCTGGCGATAGGCAACTTTGACGGCGTACATCTGGGTCACCAGACTTTGCTTGCCCGTTTGCGGGATGCCGCCACACGTCTTGGCATAGAAGCTGCCGTAATGACATTTGAACCACATCCGCGTGCATTCTTTGCGCAGATGCAGGGTGACTTGTCGAAAGCTCCCACACGCATCGCCAATTTGCGCGACAACATGGCTTCTCTGCAGGCTGCAGGTGTAGACAGAGTGATCGTTGAACATTTCAATGCCCACTTCGCATCTCTGTCGCCACAAGACTTCATAGAAAAAGTGCTCGTCGATGGCCTGCACGTCAAATGGGTCATGGTCGGTGAAGATTTTCGCTTTGGTGCAAAACGTGCTGGCGATATCGCTACATTGACTGAAGCGGGACAGCGCTTTGGCTTTACCGTTGAAACCCTGCCTTCAGTACAAAACAAGGGCGTGCGCATTTCTTCATCTGCGGTACGCCTTGCTCTTGCCAATGGCGATTTTGATGAAGCAGAAGCCTTGCTGGGCCACCCATACCGTATTTCCGGCCATGTGGTGCACGGCCAGAAGCTGGGACGCACCATAGGCTTTCCTACGCTGAACCTGCGTATCGCGCATCACCGCCCAGCCTTGAATGGCATCTTCATCGTGCAGGTGCATGGCCTGGCAGACCAGCCTTTGCCAGCCGTTGCCAGCCTGGGTGTACGCCCTACTGTCGATGACAGCGGCCGCGTGCTGCTGGAAACCCACGTATTTGATTACAGCGGCCATGCTTATGGCAAAGTCGTGCAGATAGAATTCTTGAAAAAACTGCGTGATGAAGAAAAATTCATCGACTTGCCTACCCTGACTGCGGCCATCAACAAGGACGCTAACCAGGCTCGTGCCTATTTTGCTGATAGCCACCGCCCTGCCCGCTCTGCCACTGACCGAATTTGAAGCTCACACATTGTTAGTTGTAATTGCCTGTGACTTCATCCCGATTTTAAAAATAGAAAACTCATTATGTCTGAAAACAAAGCGGCAAAAACTGCCAGTAAATACCCGGTCAACATGACCGAAACAGCTTTCCCCATGCGCGGCGACCTGGCCAAGCGTGAACCCAAGTGGGTCAAGGAATGGCAAGACAAGAAGATCTATGAGCGCGTGCGCAAGGCGTCTGCCGGTCGCCCGAAATTCATCCTGCATGACGGCCCACCATATGCCAACGGTGATATCCATCTGGGACATGCCGTCAACAAGATCTTGAAAGACATGATCGTCAAAGCCCGCACCATGGCTGGCTTTGATGCGCCGTATGTACCTGGCTGGGATTGCCACGGCATGCCTATCGAAATCCAGGTTGAAAAACTGTTTGGTAAAAACCTGCCAGTGGCCGAAGTACATGCCAAGGCACGCGTGTATGCAAATGAGCAGATAGAAAAACAAAAAGCTGGCTTCATCCGTCTGGGTGTTTTGGGTGAATGGGACAATCCCTACAAAACCATGGCCTTTGGCAATGAAGCCGACGAATTGCGCGCACTCGGCAAATTGCTGGAAAAAGGCTATGTCTATCGCGGCCTGAAACCAGTCAACTGGTGTTTTGACTGCGGTTCCGCCCTGGCAGAAGCTGAAGTCGAATACGAAAACAAACGCGACCCTTCCATCGACGTCGGTTTCCCGTTTGCCGAACATGACAAGCTGGCTGCCGCCTTCAAGCTCGACAAACTGCCACTGGACAAAGGCTATTGCGTCATCTGGACCACGACGCCATGGACCATCCCGTCCAACCAGGCGCTGAACATGCACCCGGAAATCACTTACGCACTGGTCAAGACCCAGCGCGAAGGTGAAGACATCCTTCTGATACTGGCGAAAGATCTGGTTGAAGCCAGCCTGAGCAACTACGGCCTGACAGGTGACATCATCGCCACTTGCCTGGGTGCGGATTTGTCTGAAATCAAATTCAAGCATCCATTGTCAGCTCTGGACGCGGGCTATGACCGTTTTTCTCCAGTCTATCTGGGTGAATACGTGAGTACAGAAACCGGTACCGGCGTGGTCCACTCTGCGCCAGCTTACGGTATCGAAGATTTTCAGTCATGCAAGGCGCATGGCATGAAGGATGACGACATCATCGCCCCAGTCATGGGTGATGGCAAATTTGCATCCAGTCTGCCTTTCTTTGCTGGCATGACGATCTGGGAAGCATCCAAACCTATCTGCGACAAGCTGCGTGAAGCGGGTACCCTGTTTTCATTCAAGATGTTTGAGCATAGCTATATGCATTGCTGGCGTCATAAGACACCTATCATCTACCGCGCCACTTCACAGTGGTTTGCCAGCATGGACAATACGCCCAAAGCGGGTGGCGACAGCTTGCGCCAGACAGCATTGAAAGCCATCGATGAAACTGCCTTCTTCCCGGCGTGGGGCAAGGCACGTTTGCATGGCATGATCGCCAACCGTCCTGACTGGACCTTGTCACGTCAGCGTCAATGGGGCGTGCCTATGGCCTTCTTCCTGCACAAGGAAACTGGCCAATTGCATCCACGTACACCAGAGCTGCTGGAACAGATCGCCAAACGCATAGAGCAAGAAGGTATAGAAGCCTGGCAAAAAATCGAAGTTGCTGATTTGCTCGGTGACGAAGCTGCCATGTATGTGAAGAACCGCGATACGCTGGACGTGTGGTTTGATTCTGGCGTAACGCATCAGACTGTATTGCGCGGCTCACATAAAGAGCAATCAGCTTTCCCGGCAGACCTGTATCTGGAAGGCTCAGACCAGCATCGTGGCTGGTTCCATTCCTCACTGTTGACAGCGTCCATGCTGGATGGCCGCGCACCTTACAAAGCTTTGCTGACCCATGGCTTCACGGTTGATGGCGATGGCAAGAAGATGTCCAAGTCTTTGGGTAATACACTGGCACCACAAAAGATATCTGACACCCTGGGTGCTGACATCTTGCGTCTATGGGTAGCATCATCTGATTATTCGGGTGAACTGTCTATCTCTGACGAAATCCTGAAACGTGTGACTGAAGCTTATCGCCGCATCCGTAATACCTTGCGCTTCTTGCTGGCTAACACTTCTGATTTTGATGTAACAAAAGATGCTGTTGCAATCAACGAATTGCTGGAGATAGACCGCTATGCAATCGCCAATATGGCTGCATTGCAAAAAGATATCCTGGCTCATTTTGAGGCATTTGAATTCCACCCCGTGGTCAGCAAATTGCAATCATTCTGCTCAGAAGACCTCGGTGGTTTCTATCTCGACATCCTGAAAGACCGCTTGTACACCAGCGGCACGACTTCGCATGCGCGCCGTTCTGCGCAAACGGCGATCTGGCATATCACGCAATCATTGCTGCGCCTGATGGCACCAATGCTGTCTTTCACCGCAGAAGAAGCATGGCAATTCTTTGCCGCTGCCGATGCATACAAAGACAGCGATGAAACCATCTTCACGCAAACTTATTACAGCTTGCCTGAAATCGCTGATGCTGAAGCCTTGCTGACCAAGTATGCAGCCCTGCGTGCAGTGCGTACGGATGTGACCAAGCAACTGGAAGAAGTACGCGTGGCCGGTGGCATAGGTTCATCCTTGCAGGCAGAAGTGACGATCAAGGCCAGTGGCAGCAAATTCGATGTACTGAACAGCTTTGCCGATGACTTGAAATTCACCCTGATCACTTCCGCAGCAGGCGTGGAACAGGTTACCAGCGAGGCAGAAGAAACCGTGCTCGTTACCCCATCCAAGTACGAAAAATGCGAGCGTTGCTGGCATTATCGTGCGGACGTAGGTAGCAATGCTGAGCACGCTGGTCTGTGTGGCCGTTGCGTCAGCAATCTGTTTGGTGCTGGCGAAGCACGTCGCTTTGCATAGTAAAAATGTTGCTCCGCAGGTGGGTCAGGTATAAATCTGAACCACCTGCATTAATCAAGACTTCACAAGAATTCAATTCCCATGGCGACCAAAAAACGTCCTGCAGCATCAAATAATTCTTCAGGTGCCAAGTCCTCTGGTTCCAGCCTGATACCCTGGCTAGGTCTGGCTGCCATCATTATCTTGTTGGACCAGGTCACAAAGATCACGATCAGCAAGGCCTTTGCCTATGCCGAGACTTTGAGCATTACCTCATTCTTCAATCTGACCCTGGTGTACAACAAGGGAGCAGCTTTCAGCTTCCTGGCCGCTGAAGCAGGCTGGCAGCGTTATTTTTTTACCGCTATCGGTTTGATCGCAGCCGCGTATATCACTTACTTGCTGAAACGCCATGCGGGACAAAAATTGTTTTGCTCTGCATTGGCCCTGATCATGGGTGGTGCACTCGGCAATGTTATTGACAGGGTGATGTACGGTCACGTCATCGATTTTCTGGATTTTCATTACCTGGAAATTTATCATTTCCCGGCATTTAACATCGCTGACAGCGCAATTTGCGTAGGTGCGGCATTATTCATATTAGATGAATTACGCCGCGTCAAAAAATAAGGAATAGCATCATGAGTCTGCGACTGGCTGGTAAAAAGATCGTTCTGGGCCTGACCGGTGGCGTGGCCTGCTACAAGATTGCAGAACTGACCCGGGCGCTAAGCAAGGCTGGTGCCGATGTACAGGTGGTGATGACAGAATCTGCCACCCATTTCATCACGCCAGTGACCATGCAAGCCCTGTCTGGCAATACGGTATACACCGACCAGTGGGATGCGCGCATCAATAATAATATGCCGCACATAGACCTGACGCGGGACGCTGATGCCATCGTTATTGCACCTTGCAGTACGGATTTTATCTTCAAGCTGGCACATGGTGCATGCAATGATTTACTGTCCACCCTGTGCGTTGCCCGCCCTGCGAACCTTCCACTGCTTGTCGCCCCGGCCATGAATGTCGAAATGTGGCAAAACCCTGCCACCCAACGCAATGTGCAACAGATCAAGGCAGATGGTATACACCTGCTGGGCCCGGCTGCCGGCGACCAGGCTTGCGGCGAAACCGGCATGGGCCGCATGCTGGAGCCCGATCAATTGCTGACCGAAATCATTGCGTCCTTCCAGGCCAAGACGCTGGCAGGCAAACATGTATTGATCACTGCCGGCCCTACGTTTGAGCCGATAGACCCGGTACGCGGCATCACCAATCTGTCGTCAGGCAAGATGGGTTACGCGATTGCGCAGGCAGCGTGGGAAGCTGGTGCCATCGTTACCCTGGTGTCTGGCCCTACCGCGCTGGATGCACCGTATGGCGTGCGCCGCGTCGACGTGCAAACTGCCCAGCAAATGTTTGACGCAGTCGTGACTCAACTGAAGCAGCACAAGCAGGATGTGTTTGTTGCCGTTGCTGCAGTAGCTGACTGGCGTGTTGCCAATGCCAGCACACAGAAACTGAAAAAGACCAGTGAAGGCGATGCGCCGCAACTGCAATTTGCGCAAAACCCTGACATTCTGGCCAGCGTCGCGGCCATGCCGAATGCACCATATTGCGTGGGCTTTGCTGCAGAATCAGAAAACCTTTTGCAGTACGGTGCTGCCAAACGCCAGAAGAAAGACGTGCCTCTACTGGTTGGCAATATCGGCCATCATACCTTTGGCAAGGATGAGAACGAGCTGGTGTTGTTTGACGTGCATGGCCACACTACCTTGCCACGCGCCGACAAACAAGTGCTGGCTCAACAACTGGTGGCAGAAATCGCCTTGCGCTCCAGCCTCATTTAAATCTTCCATACCTGCTCAAAGAGTAACCGTTCTTTGAGCATTATTTTTTCTCAATGCCATGAAAAACATAGACTTGAAAATTCTCGACAGCCGCATGAAAGACATGCTGCCAGCCTACGGCACACCTGGCAGCGCTGGTCTTGACCTGCGCGCCTGCATAGATGAAGCCATCACCATACAACCCGGCCAGACAGTGCTGATTCCTACCGGTTTGGCGATTCACATAGCTGACCCAGGCTACGCCGCCATGATCTTGCCACGCAGCGGCATGGGCCACAAAAACGGTATCGTGCTGGGCAACCTGGTGGGTCTGATCGACTCTGACTACCAGGGCCAATTGATGGTATCGACCTGGAACCGTGGCCAGTCAGAGTTTACCCTGCAACCGATGGAAAGACTGGCGCAACTGATCATCGTACCGGTGCTGCAAGTCGGCTTTAATATCGTGGATGAATTTGGACAGAGTGAGCGTGGTGAAGGTGGCTTTGGGAGTACGGGCAAACATTGAATTTGACAATGCTGGCAGAGCACGAAGGCTATTTTTCTGCCAGCACAGTGAAAACCAGCTTGGCCTCCAGGCCGCCACCGTCGCGATTACTTAAAGTGATGGATCCATTAACGGCATGCGCCAATTGCTGAGCAATTGCCAGGCCCAGACCAGTCCCACCAGTCTTGCGGTTACGCGAATTTTCCACACGATAGAATGGCTGCAATACTGCAGCCATTTCACTATCAGGTATCCCTGGCCCCCTATCCAATACCGACACCGATATCTGCTCTGCCGATATCCTGGCAAGTTGTATCTCGACATCTCCCGCAAATTTCAGGGCGTTATCTATCAAATTGATCATGATGCGCCTGAGCGTATTTGGCCTTGAAGAAAGTATAGTGCCTATTTCCCCACTCAGACGTACAGAGTGTTGGGCATCCACATAATCGCAAACCAGGCTATCAAGCAAAGCATCGATATCCACGCGACATACTTCCTCGGTGGTTCTTTGTGCACTTCGTGCGTAGGTGATACCCTCCTCGACCAGTTGCTGCATGGCGTCCAGATCACTCAACATTTTTTCCTGCAAGCTGTCGTCATCCATTAGCTCAGCGCGCAAGCGCATGCGTGTAATGGGAGTCTGCAAATCATGCGAAATCGAGGCCAGTATCTGTACCCTCTCAGCCAGATGATCTTTGATCTGTGCCTGCATGACATTGAATGCAGCCGCGGCCCTGACAACTTCACTTGGACCGTCTTCCGGTATGGCTTCACCATGTAAAGACGAGCCCAGCACATCCGCCGCTTCAGCCAAACGTTGCAAGGGGCGTGTCGCCTGTTTTACAGCCAGCCAGGTAAATGTGACCACAGCAAGCATCTGGAGTCCGAAGACAGCACCTGCCCCCCAATCTATGGGCCAGACTGTTTTATTAATGATGGCAATTAATACGGTTCCGTCTTTCAATGAAAAGTACAATCGCCCCATCTCGCCTTGAGCCAGGCCAGCCGAACTTCTCGCCGAATAGCTGGCTGCCAGCTCTTCTTTGAGCGTATGAGCCAAACCCTGCCGATGGTGTGGGTCAGTCCATTTAGCCGTTGATGCTGACAATACTTCAGAAGAAATCGTGCTTAATTCGTAGCGGTAGGCATGACGCTGCATTTTTTGCACCCAAAGATTTCGCTCAGGTGGCGTGGCCGTGTCAAGAATTGGTAGCAGTACCGACAAATCTTTTGTCAGATAATAATCTGTGCGGGCAATCTGATCATCATGGACTGAAATGTATCCATATACATTGCTGATAAGATGACCAAGCAATAAAGCCAGTATCCACACAAAAGCCAGTCGTGAGAATAATGAATTTGGCCAGATATGCTGTAGTTTCTGTTTCAGTACATTCATGGTACGTCATCCCTTTGCACCACCGTACTTGAAAAGATATACCCTTCGCTTCTCAGCGTCTTGATGTATTGGGGTTCTCGCGAATCGTCGCGCAAGCGCTTGCGAAGACGACTGACCAGTATATCAATGGATCGATCAAAATAATCCGCGTCGCGGTTCTGTGTCAGGTTGAGCAACTGGTCGCGCGTGAGCACCCGCTGTGGGTGATCCAGAAAAACCCTTAGCAGGCGATACTCCGCTCCGCTTAACGAAACAATCGCGCCACTGTCGTCAATCAGGTGTCGGGCGTTTGTATCCAATACCCATGCACCAAAACTCAACATACGCCCACCGCCGGCTTCGCGTAATTGCATAGGAATCATTCTGGCACGTCGCAAGATGGCACGTATGCGTGCCAGCAATTCGCGTGTCGCAAAGGGTTTGGTCAGGTAATCGTCTGCGCCCATTTCCAGGCCGAGGATACGATCTGCTTCTTCATTTCTGGCCGTCAGCATCAAGATGGGCACTGGTTGTATTTGTGTCGCTGTAAGTTCACGACACAGGCTAAGACCATCCTCATGCGGCATCATCAGGTCAAGTACGATCAGGTCTATGCCTCCAGTTGCAAGTATGCTGCGCATCTGCCGCCCATTGGCGGCAACGCTCACCTTGAAACCACTTTTTTCAAGGTAACGTTTTAATAGATCGCGAATTTCTTCATCATCATCGACGATCAGTAAATGATCTGCTTTCTCCATAGCATGCTTTATAACTGATTTATCCATCAAATCGGCACATTTTTTTCTCCATATTTGTTTCTGAATTGTTTCTGTACGTTCCTGGAAACAGGGTGTTGCAAGAAGTGGCATGCATTGACACATAACAGATACACCATAGGAATTAAATAGTTCCTGCCGCAGTTCTGCACAGTATTCCGCTGGCAAATGCGTCAATCAAACCATATGGAAAAAAAATGCCAATACAAACAATAGCAAAGCCATTGATCGTATTAAAAGACATATGCAAAAAATACGAGACCGCATCAGGCTCATTTACGGCCCTTAAAAACATCAATCTGGAGATCCGTGAAGGGGAATTTGTCGCAATAGTTGGAAAATCCGGTAGCGGAAAATCGACTTTAATGAATGTAATGACCGGCATTGACCACGCGACATCAGGAGAAATATTGATCGGCGCGACTCCTGTTCACACTTTAAAACAAAGCGAACTGGCAACATGGCGCGGTAAAAACGCTGGCATTATTTTTCAATTTTTTCAATTACTCCCCACGCTCACCGTCGCTGAAAACGTCATGCTTCCAATGGATTTTTGTAATATGTACCTGCCGCGTGAACGCAGGCAACGCGCCACTGCACTATTGGACAAACTGGGTATAGGCGAGCAAGCCGACAAATTACCCAGCACCTTGTCAGGTGGCCAGCAACAACGGGCAGCTATCGCCAGGGCACTGGCGAATGACCCGCAGATTCTGGTGGCAGATGAACCTACCGGTAATCTTGATACAGAAACTGCAAATAGCATCATGCAATTATTCGCGCAACTTGTCGCAGAAGGAAAAACCGTACTGATGGTGACCCATGAGCGCGACTATAGTCACTATTTCAGTCGTAGCATCACCATGGCCGATGGCGAGTTCCGCAATCCAGCAGACCACATTTCTGACACAACTTGCGGGAGGCAATATGTTGCTTAACACTCGCTGGATGAAGCTGGCGCGCGACGCGCAATTAATGCCTGGCCGTACTGCCATGATGATACTGGCCATCGCAGCTGGTGTGTTTGGCCTTGCCACCATGCTTGGTAGCTACACCATATTGACACGTGAAATCCGGCAAAACTACCTGGCCACGAATCCAGCCTCGGCCACACTAAGAATCGACAATATCGATACTCAATTGATCCAGGCTATACGGAATTTCCCTGGCATAGCGGCTGCGCAAGCCAGTGCCAAAGTGGATGCGGGCATACAACTGGCCGATGGCCGTTTGCAAGCGCTCAACCTGATGATCATTGATGACTTTAAAGAATTGCGTATCAATAGCATTTTTCCAGAAACTGGTGCATGGCCACCTCCGCCAGGCACGCTGCTTTTAGAAAAAGACTCTTTAAAGAAGTTGAAGCTGAAAACAGGTGACATCCTGCAATTGAAGATGGCTGATGGCAGCCTACGTCAAATAACTGTCTCCGGCAGCGCACATGACCCTGGCGTGCCAGTACCCAGCATGTCTGCCTTCGCCTATGCAACACCCGATATCATGGCAGCCCTGGGTATTAATGATGGCATGCATGACTTAAAAATTACTGTCAGCAATACACCTTTTAATATCGATGCTATCGAGCAGGTAGCCAGTGCCCTCGCACTTTGGGTACAACAGCAAGGACATGTGGTAGAACGCATCAGGATACCGCCACCCGGTGAACACCCGCATCGACTGATCATGACGTCCATTCTGGGAATGTTGCTGGTGTTTAGTGGCATTGCATTGGTGCTGAGTGCCGTGCTTACTGCGACTATCATCGAAAGCATGCTGGCACAGCAGGTGCGCCAGATCGGCGTGATGAAAACCATAGGTGCACGATCTTCGCAAATCTCTTCCTTATATCTCAGCTTCGTCTTAATCATAGCTCTGCTGGCGACGTGCTTAGGTGCACCCGCTGGCCTGGCAGCAGGCCGGGCTTTTTCCCAGCTCATTTTAGTGAGCGTACTCAATTTCAATATGAATAGTGGCACCGTTCCTGGCTATGTATATCTGGTCCTTGTCGTTGCCGGTGTACTCGTCCCGTTTTGCATGGCAGCAATACCCATTTCCAGGGCGAGCAAGGTCAGTGCGCACACTGCAATGACTGACTTTGGCACTAAACGGAAATTTTTTACCGGAAAAACTTTCGGCAATTGGTTGTATCACTTACCTGGACTGGATCGCAGTATGGTGATGTCCTTGCGGAACAGCTTCAGGAACCGAGGTCGTTTGTTACTCACGCTGGCTTTGCTCGCGACTGCCGGAGCAATGTTTATCAGCAGCCTCAACGTCAGGAAGGCATCACAAGAACATCTGGTAGAAGCAGCAGCAGAACGCCACTATGATCTCGAAATTCATTTAAGCAAGCCAGAAGACAGGAATAAAATTATCCGCATCATTGGTTCAGTGCCTGGCGTAAACCTGGTCGAAGCCTGGAGCAGTAGTACGGTGGCGCGGCACAGGCCAGATGGCCTGAATATAGAAAGGACCTATCCTGACGGCGGCCACGGCTCACTCAATGTGACCTCTATTCCCAACGGCAGCAAACTGATCAGCCTGACCATGCAAAATGGGCAGTGGCTTAGTGAAGTAACGAGTAGCGCAGGAAATGGCCTTGATACAGTAGTCTTAAACAACAAGGCACTGGAATCATTTCCCAAGATTACAGTCGGTGACACCATTACCCTGGGAGTACACAACAAGGCTGCCAGCTTGCGCGTAGTCGGTATCGCCAGGCAAAAAATGACTGGAGCAATGGCTTACGTCTCGCCTGCCACCTACGCCAAATTGACCAACCAGAGTGAGCTTTACAGAAGCTTTCGTGTAGTGATGGATCAGCATGATCCAAAAACGATAGAGGCAATGACAAAACAAATTGAGGCTGCGCTCGGTAGGCAAGAAATTCGTATCAGCGCCAGCATTACAGAAAACATGCTGCGCCAGGAAGTTGATGATCACTTTGATCTTCTGGTCAACGCCTTGCTGTTTATTTCTATCCTGATGGCGCTGGTTGGCGTGCTTGGCTTAGGCTCTTCCATGGGCAGCAATGTAACTGAACGTACCCGGGAATTTGGCGTCATGCGCAGTATTGGTGCCCGCCCAGGCATAGTAATACGCAATGTCATCGCAGAAGGTCTGTTCATCTCCCTGATGAGTTTTGGTATTGCCGTTGTCATGGCGCTGCCTTTGTCAGCAGCCATCAGCGCGTTTTTGGGCAAGCTGCTATTTGGCGAAGCCTTCCCCCTGGTCATTTCACAAAAATCTTTGTGGATATGGTTATTGATCGTCACCAGCGGTGCTGTTCTGGCCTGCGCCTATCCTGCCCGGAAAGCATCAAATTTAAGCGTAAGCGCGAGCTTTGCGCATTGAAATCCTTAACTCTTTGAAAGTATCATATGAAAAAATCTACCACTATTGCGATTGCCGTCGTCGTTTTTCTGCTTACTTTATTCATCGTGGCACATCACTTTGATCTGACGCTTATACACAAAATGGTGCATGGCGGTTAAAAGCCAGCGTCATTGTGGCGGGCGGTATAGTCCGCCACATTCTCTTGCTAAAAAACCCGCATGAGACTTCTTCACAAACAGTTGAAGGAATCAAAACAGGTATATCCGGACTCAGGCCAGAGTTGCCAGCGTTGCCACCAATTTAGCTTTCAATTCCTCACTCTTCAATTCCTGCTTCTCTACATCAAAATTTTCATAAAACGTCGGCACTGACAAACTCGCCTTCAACTGCCCGCCAAAGAAAGGTGCAGATCCTGTGGCTGCTGCCAATACACTGGCTCCACCGCGTGCGCCCGGCGAGGTCGACAGCATGACCATGGGCTTGCCCTGGAATACCTTGCCATTGGCGCGTGAACACCAGTCGAACAGGTTTTTATAAGCGGCGCTGTAAGAGCCATTGTGTTCAGCAAAAGAGATCAGGATGGCATCACTGGCAGCGATCTTGTCCAGAAAGGCTTGGGCCAGTGCCGGTTTGCCCAAGTCAGCCTCTTTATCAACACTGAATAGTGGCAATTCATAATCATTCAAATCCAGCACTTCAACCTCTGCTCCTGCAACCAGATTGGCGGCGTAAGTGACCAGTTGTTTGTTAACGGATTTTTTGCTGCTGCTGGCGGCGAAAGCGAGTAGTTTCATGGCGGTTCTCTGGTAAGTAAAAGTAAATATTAAAAAAGCAGCCTGATGGGCTTATTCAATTCTTTAATGGAGTCAAGTCAATGGGCTTCAGGTAAGCATACTGCCCCGGGATGACGTGATAAGTCTGTTTGTAGGGCAGGTACCCAGTCGCCTTGATGAGCAATTCATACGTCCCCTCTTTCAAGCCAACGAAAGAAAAAGAAGATTGAAAACTATAGTCACGGCCAGCCAGGTATGCATCTGCACCAAGCTCACGGTCCTTGATTTCATCCTTGGCCGTCAAGGTGCGGCTTTCTTTTTCACCGGTCAGTGAAATCGACTCTATCTGAATATGTTGATGCGGTGCGCGAAAGCTGCCGGCAGGATTGTCGCCAGCTTTGATCTCTGCACCTATATAACCTGCCAACACCCCTTGCGGTACGAATGAAAATGTCAATTCGGCTTTTTTGCCGGTGGCAATGACCACGGAGATTTTTGCCGGCACCGTCGTAAAACCATAAGCAACGACACTTGCGATGTATTCACCTGGTGGAAAAGACCCCAGATCTGTGCCGCTATCACGCGCACTCAAGGGCAATAGGATTTTTTCACGACTGCCATCGGTGGGGGTCAGCAACAGCAAGGGATCGGATTTGGGTACATTTCCTTTCACTTCATAAGCAAAGGCAACACTCAAATTGCCGCTACTGCCCTTACCTGTTTGCACAGCATGTTTTTTGTCGGCGGCAGCAAGTACGGCAGCGTATTGTCGAAATACCTCAGGCGAAGACAAGATGCCGACATGACTTTCATTGAAGCCCTTGACCATCCTGGCATCTGCCTGTGCGTCTGCCCGTAACTCACTGGCCAGGGTAATGCTGCCATCGGTATTGGCAGAATGCAGCAGGCTGTAACTGCCGCCGTGGCCAAAGAACAGGTAATAATCCAGATCAGGTGGCAGCGGTTTCTCAAACAGGGTTTGTACAAAACGACCTTTGGACTGCATGTCATTCCATGATGGCACTACCACTGGTGAATAACGGACACCGTTATCAGCCATGGTGTCACCGCCCCAGGGCGTGGACAGTGAGACAAACAATTTGACTGCCGGGAATTGCGTGCCGTAATTACTCAGGAAAGAACGGACGACCATCCCACCCATACTGTGGGCGGTAAAATAAATTTTATCGAAATGGTAGCGCCGCTGCAGATTAGCCAGCTTCCAGTACAGCAGGTACGACATGGAATCCAGTGAAGCACCAGATGGATAATAAAAGAACCAGGGCTGATACTTGCTACGGTCAAGATGCTCGAAAAAATATTTCCAGTCTTGCGGTGAGCCAGCGACACCATGCACAAACAGGACAGGTGTTTTGGCTGGATCATATTTATCCAGGAAATAGATATTGCCACCGGCCTTTTTAAAAAAATCTACTGGTGCCCAATAACCACTCTTGCCAGATTCAGCTGAAAATATGGGCTGGTCCATTTCTGCAATCGCGCCCACCTGCGTACTGTGCAACCTGGCACTGGCTGGTGCCGCAGCAATCACCGTGCCTGTGGGGACAGCAGTTTGCGCTGCAGAAGAAATCACAAAATTGAGTTCAGCCACCAAACCGGTGCCTGTAGCTTCAACTGAAGGCGAGATATATTGCCCAACCGGTTCGCCTGCATCCAGCCTGAGGTTAGCATTCGCATCCCCAAAGGCAAATACGCTGTATTGCCCCTTGGGTACAATCAATTCATAGGCACCAGGCTCATGCAGCACAGTGTAGTGCGCGATTTCCAGCCGTCCATCATGCTTGGCATACGCCGCAACCACGACAGGTTTATCCCAGGGAGTATCAGTGGATACAGTACCGACAAATACCGTTGATGAATAAAAGACTTTTGCTTCGTCATTCAGTTTGACAAAAGAGCAGGCACTCAGGCAGCAGAAAATTATCCCGCTGACAAGGTACTGTAGCGAGTGTCTCATCATCTTGAAAAATCTCTCTGTGCTGGAAAACAGTCTTATTTGATTCCTTGCCTGAAACTGCATGTTTACTGTTTCCCAATGAGATTTTTGTCACATCAATATGAAGACGGATAAGCTGAACTCCGAGCAATGCATACAATACGGGACCAATGACATCAGCAGCATCTTTGGCGCACATCGCGCAAAAATTATATCAAATATAATAGAACTCATTTCATAAATAGGATGAGTGCGAACAAGACGATTTGGGATGCAGTGCAAGGCCTGAGGTGCGTACCCTGCGAAGCTAAGGCTGGTGCCGTAGCAAGCGCAAGGTAACAAACTTCGCGCTGGACTGCGTTGGACTCGTGATCAATAGCACCGCTATTGACTGCCTCGTCCCCTTGCAGGGCGCATGTGCGCTTGCAAGCGCACATCGTACGCAGGCGTGCAGCATGCTGCACGCCCCCCCCTGCTTTACCCTTGCCAGCCCGTGTTATGAGGCAAACGCATCTCACCCTATTTATGAAATGAGTCCTAGTCTGAATTGATTTTTTTGCAGCGCAATACAAAGTATGCGCTTTGGATTTAAAATCGATAGCAAATGCAAAACAATTTTGCCGTTTGCTTTTCTTGTCAACGATGACATTATCAAGCGACTACTTCTTAAAAACGCTTTTGAAAAAGGAATACACATGAGCGTCATCAGCCTGACCATACCTGCACGCACAAAAGACCTTGGGGGTTTTACTGTCGGGCGCATTTTGCCATTTGCCAAACAGCACCTGGTTGGCCCATTCATCTTCCTCGATCATATGGGGCCAGCGCAATTCACGGCTGGACAAGGCATGGATGTACGCCCACACCCGCATATAGGTCTGGCGACTGTCACTTATTTGTTTGAAGGAAGTATGTTCCATCGTGACAGCCTGGGTTCAGAACAAGAGATATTGGCTGGTGCAGTCAACTGGATGACTGCAGGTCGTGGCATCACCCATTCAGAACGTAATAGCGATGCGCAACGGTCACAGACACGCACTGTACATGGTTTGCAAAGCTGGGTGGCCCTGCCAAAAGAATTTGAAGAAGTTGAACCCTCATTCCATCACCATGCCGCAGAAAGCCTGCCTGCATTTGAAATAGACCAGGTGGCACTGAAACTCATCGCCGGTTCTGCCTATGGACACACGGCACCTGTAAAAATTTTTAGCCCGCTGTTTTATGTTGAGGCGAAGATGCCCGCAGGTGCGCAATTGCAGGTACCGGCAGAATATGCGGAACGCGCTCTGTATTTGATATCCGGCCAGGTGCGTATAAACGGGGAAGTGATACAGGAACGCACCATGCCCGTCTTTGCTGAGGGTGCAGACGTCACCATTACAGCCACCAGTGATGCCCATCTGGTTTTGCTGGGTGGAGCAACATTGCCTGAGCAGCGGTATATTTTCTGGAATTTTGTATCCACTTCTGAAGCACGCATAGAACAGGCAAAAGCTGACTGGAAGGCTGGGCGCTTTGCCAAGGTCCCGGGCGACGACGAATTCATTCCATTACCAGAATAGAGAAAACACTATGTCAGACCAAACTATTTCCGCCCATGTCACAGAAACAGGTGAAAACACCTTTGCCGTGGACATCAATGTCTCAGGTCATGTAATCAAAGGTGACGAACCGCTGGAAGCAGGTGGCGGCAATCTGGGCCCTGCCCCTTTTGATTTGCTGACCGCAGCGCTGGGTGAATGCACAGCGATGACTGTTCGATGGTATGCCAACCAGCATCAATGGCCGCTGGACAAGGTTGAAGTCAAATTGACTCATCACAAGGAAGGCGTACAGGATATCTTCAAGAAGCAAGTCATACTGCATGGCGCAGAACTGACTGAAGAACAACGCACCAGACTGATTGCTATCGCGGCAAAATGCCCGGTACATAAAACCATCACCAGCTCGCCCATCATAGAAACCAGCGCGGGCTGACAAAGCAAAAGCCCGGCTCAGTTCAATCTGATTGAACTGAGCCGGGCTTTTTGTTATTCAATTACTTTTTCATTTTGCGGCTGCGTCCTGCTGATTCGCGCAAGATGGTGTAACTCCAGTCATCGCTATGTGAGCCTGCGCCCGTAGTTACAGAGACGCGGAACATGTCGCCATCTCCTTTCATGCGCTTGCCTGAGGCTACATGCTTCTTGCTGACATCGCTACGCTCGTAGACATCAACCTCGACCTCATTTCCTTCCAGAGCTGTCTGGGATAAAACTGCGTCTATGGTCTTGGTTGTATATTCAAGTACATATGTGGGTAGTGTCAGGCCTGCCATACTTGTCTCCATCACGCGAAAAGCGTACCGCCATTAATGAAAAACCCCGGCCTGAGCCGGGGCAGACAAGGGTGGAATTATTCGACTTCGACCACCTCTTGTGATGCCTCTGGTGGGGTGGCGTCGCCTTCAGAAAACTCCAGTTTGACCTGGTCTTTATCATCAAGGTCGACAATCACACGTCCGCCTGTCACCAGCTTACCGAATAAGAGCTCATCCGCCAAGGCTTTACGTATCATATCCTGTATCAAACGCGCCATAGGACGGGCACCCATCAAAGGATCGAAACCTTTTTTGCCGAGGAACTTGCGCAGATTTTCGGTAAATGTGGCTTCCACTTTTTTCTCATGTAATTGCTCTTCGAGCTGCATGAGGAACTTGTCAACCACACGCAAGATGATCTCTTCGTCGAGTGCACGGAAACTGATAATGGCATCCAGACGATTACGGAACTCTGGTGTAAACATACGTTTGATATCTGCCATTTCATCGCCAGCTTCTTTGCTGTCGTTGAAACCGATAGAACGTTTTTGCAAACTTTCGGCTCCCGCATTGGTCGTCATGATAATAATGACATTGCGGAAATCTGCCTTGCGACCGTTGTTATCCGTTAACGTGCCATGGTCCATCACCTGCAACAAGATGTTGAAAACATCAGGATGGGCTTTTTCAATTTCATCCAGCAACAACACGGCATGCGGCTTTTTAGTGATGGCTTCAGTCATCAAGCCCCCCTGATCAAAGCCGACATAACCCGGCGGCGCACCGATCAGACGGCTGACGGCATGACGCTCCATGTATTCAGACATGTCAAAGCGTATCAGCTCTATACCTAAAGTGAACGCCAATTGCTTGGCGACCTCGGTTTTACCGACACCAGTAGGACCGGAGAACAGGAAGGAGCCAATAGGCTTGTCAGTCTTGCCCAGGCCAGCACGCGCCATCTTGATCGATGATGCCAATGCTTCAATCGCAGGCTCCTGACCAAACACGACATTCTTCAAGTCGCGCTCTATGGTTTGCAGCTTGCTGCGGTCATCCTGATTGACAGTCTGTGGCGGAATACGGGCGATTTTCGAAATGATGTCTTCGATATCGGCCTTGCCTATGGTTTTCTTTTGCTTGGATTTAGGCAAAATGCGCTGCGCAGCACCTGCCTCATCGATGACATCAATTGCCTTGTCAGGCAAATGGCGGTCATTAATGAAACGGGCTGACAGTTCTGCCGCAGTCGTCAGCGCCGAGGCAGAATACTTGACGTTATGATGCTCTTCAAACTTGGATTTCAAGCCACGCAAAATTTGCACGGTTTGCTCAACCGTTGGTTCGTTGACATCGATCTTCTGGAAGCGACGTGCCAGGGCATGGTCTTTTTCAAAGACACCACGGTACTCTGTGTAAGTGGTCGCACCTATGCACTTCAGTTGTCCGCTGGACAAGGCTGGCTTCAAGAGGTTGGACGCATCCAGCGTACCGCCCGACGCTGAGCCAGCACCGATGATGGTATGGATTTCATCAATGAACAGGATGCCGTTGGGCGTATCCTTCAACTGTTTGAGCACGCCTTTGAGTCGCAACTCAAAGTCGCCGCGATATTTGGTACCTGCCAGCAAAGCACCCATGTCCAATGAATAGACTACTGCATTTTGCAAAATGTCCGGGACATCACTCTGGGTGATACGCCATGCCAGGCCCTCGGCAATGGCGGTTTTACCAACACCGGCTTCGCCCACCAGCAAAGGATTATTTTTGCGGCGACGGCAAAGAATCTGGATCACGCGCTCAACTTCATTGTCACGGCCAATCAGCGGATCTATCTTGCCTTCAGCAGCTGCCTTGTTCAGATTCTGTGTGAACTGATCAAGCGGATTTTCCTTGGCTTGTGCTTCAGCCTGGTTTTCTTCCGTGCCTTCAGGTGATTTTGGTACTTCGTTATGGCTATCCTTACGCACACCGTGCGAAATGAAGTTCACCACATCGAGGCGTGTTACACCCTGCTGATGTAAATAATACACGGCATGCGAATCCTTTTCACCGAAGATAGCGACCAGCACATTGGCACCAGTGACTTCCTTCTTGCCATTGGAAGCAGACTGCACATGCATGATGGCGCGCTGTATCACACGCTGGAAGCCCAGTGTAGGCTGGGTATCAACCTCATTGGTGCCAGGTACGGTGGGGGTATTATCAGTAATGAAATTACCCAGGGTTTTGCGCAAATCCTCAATATTGACCGCGCAGGCTCTTAGCACCTCCGCAGCAGAAGGGTTATCCAGCAAGGCGAGCAAGAGGTGCTCTACCGTGATGAATTCATAACGAGCCTGCCTGGCCTCCACAAAAGCCATGTGCAAACTAACTTCCAGTTCTTGCGCAATCATACTTCCTCCATCACACATTGCAGGGGGTGTCCTGCCTTACGAGCGTGCGTTAAAACGAGTTCCACCTTGGTCAGCGCAATATCCTTGGAATAAACACCGCATATCCCTTTGCCATCCCTGTGCACTTTGAGCATGATCTGCATGGCAGTCTCACGATCCTTATTAAAATATTCCTGAACGATCGCCACCACAAACTCCATAGGAGTGTAGTCGTCGTTGAGTAAAATTACCTGATACATGGAAGGCGGTTTTAACTTCTGCGCCTGACGTTCCAGTATCGTACCGTTTTCTTGCTTGTTTCCCATACGTATATTCTAGTACGTTGATTCATTTCAGAGACAAATAATAAGCGAATAAAAACGGCTTAATTTTCTCCTTGGTCAATGTTACGCGCTTTCTGCTTTATCCGCAGATGGTGATCAATTCCTTTAGATCAAGTTTCAACAGCAAAACTATTTCTTCACATCAAATATAGCGGTATTTTCTTGTCATTAAGTAAAAATACAACAGTACTGCAAAACTACTTGATATGTAACCAGAAGTTTCTTGACTTTAGCTTTTTTTCCGCCAAGAATGATATTTATTGACAAATAAAGTAGTAAATCGTCAATATGAAGTGAGCAGGTCAAGGGGGAGGTAGCGTAGTGCTAGGTTTCTTGCTTTTACGGCTCGTGTGATTAGTTTCTATTTGAAAGATGCATTATGGCAACAGGTACCGTCAAGTGGTTCAATGATTCCAAAGGTTTCGGCTTTATCACTCCGGATGACGGCGGTGAGGATTTGTTCGCCCACTTTTCCGCAATCCAGATGAACGGCTTCAAGACCCTGAAAGAAGGTCAAAAAGTAACGTTCGAAGTCACGCAAGGCCCTAAAGGCAAGCAAGCTTCCAACATCCAAAACCCTTAATCTTTGATTCTTCACTGATTCTGGTTTTTTAAAAAACCCCGCAATTGCGGGGTTTTTTTTCGCCCTCCCTCTATCCTTCATTAAATTTTTAAATTTTGCTTAAACTGACTTCGAGGCTACAGTAGATACCTTTTGAAATATCTTTATTAAGCGCAGGCTCAGATTTTCCACATGAAGCTCAGGTATAAAATCATACTGTTGGCGGTAGCACCCCTGTTACTGGCGTTCGCCGGTATCGCGATGGCGGTATTTTATCAAGCGACTTTTTTGGCGAAACAACAAAGAAGTACTATAGAACAAGCCTACCTTTCCAGCAAAGAAGCCGAACTCAAGCATTACGTCACCCTGGGCACTGCAGCCATCGCTCATCTTTACAACGGTAAACAGCAAGGTCCCACCACGCAGGAAGAAGCAAAGAAAATACTGGCTGCCCTGGATTTTGGCGATGATGGCTATTTTTACATCTACGACATGGATGGCAAGAACCTCATGCATCCGCGCCGCCCTGACCTGGTAGGCAAAGATTTGTGGGATATGACGGACCAGGAGGGCAGCAAGACCATACAAAATCTGCTCAATAAAGCCAAGGCAGGTGGCGGTGCTATCCGCTATATGTGGGAAAAGCCATCCATGCACAAGGTCATGCCCAAACTGGGCTATGTAGTCCAGCTGGAAAAATGGGGCTGGATGATGGGCACAGGCATCTATCTGGATGACGTCGACGACGCTTTAAATAAAATTGACATACAAGTGGCGAAAAACATACAAAGCACGATGTCCTGGATTGCAGGCATTGCCATTATCAGTGCCTTGCTGATTGCCCTGTCTGGTCTGGCCCTGAATATCACCGAATCACGCCTGGCAGAAGCCAAGCTCAAGGTGTTGGCGCAAAGCGTGGTCAGCTCGCAAGAAGATGAACGTGCCCGCCTGTCGCGTGACTTGCATGATGGACTAAGTCAATTGCTGGTATCCGTCAAGCTGCAGATAGAATCAGGCCTGGTCAAACTTAATCAAACAGTGATGGGGCCGGAAGCGGCAAAAATATCTTTTGCACGAGCCACTGATCAACTTAATGAAGCACTCAGCGAAGTCCGGCGCATCTCGCATAACCTGCGCCCTGCCCTGCTCGATGATCTGGGTCTGGTCGCGGCCTTTGAGCATCTGGCCGATGAATTTGAACATGCCAGCGGCTTGCCGGTCAGTTTTCATGCTGCCGGCGACTTTCATGCGCTGGATGAAATCAGCAACACTGTCTTGTTCAGGGTCGCGCAAGAGGCGCTGACAAATATACACAAACATGCCCAGCAAGTCAGTCATGTCAATGTGCAGTTGCTCAGCGATGCTGAAAACATCAACCTTGTCATCGCTGATGATGGTCGTGGCTTTGACATCAGGGGTGTGGCGAACCACCCACACCGCGGCATAGGCTTAAGCAATATGCGTGAACGACTCGCTGCGATCAAGGGTAGTTTGCAATTACAATCCGATACCAGCGGCACCACCGTGACCGCCTGCATACCGAATGGAGAAAACCAATGACCGAGCAACTACCGGTCCAGCCAGCGCAACAGACGCAACAAGCACAGCAAGTACATTTATTGCTGGTTGACGATCACCCCCTGGTCAGGGACGGACTCAGAGCAAGGCTGGAGACTATTGCCAGCATCAAGATAGCTGGTGAGGCAGGCACAGCGGAGGAAGCCCTGTCCATCGCCGCCAGCAAGCCTGTCAACCTCATCCTGATGGATATTAATCTCGGGACTGGCAATGGCATCAGCCTGACAGCCCGCTTCAAGACTGAGTATCCGCATATTGCTGTCATCATGTTGTCCATGCATGAAAAAACTGAATATGTGAACCAGTCCATACAAGCTGGCGCACGCGCCTACGTGCTCAAGGATGCACCGGCGGTAGAGATCATAGAAGCAATAGATACCGTCATGGCAGGCGGCACTTATTTCAGCTCTGGCCTGAAGAAGCAATCGGCAAACAGCGACAGCAGCCAGGTTCTGACACAAAGGGAAAAATCCATCCTGACCTGCATAGCCACAGGAAAATCCAACAAGCATATCGCCAGGGAACTGGGACTCAGTGTCAGGACGGTGGAAACCCACAGGCTCAATATCAAGCGCAAACTTAATATTGAAGGTCAGGCTGATTTGATACGCTATGCATTGAATAATGCAATTGCATAAAATTAGACCGTCGCAGCCAGCCGTTTGGCGGTACGTAGAAAAAAGCCGGCATGCCGGCTTTTTCTTATTTCTTCTTAAAAGTTTCCAATGAGCGATTGCGGTAATCCCAATCCTCTTTGTCCAACTCACGTAAAGCCTGAATTTCAATATCGATTTGTTTAATCATTGCATTATATTGATTCATATCCTGATCATTGTCGAACATCAATGAATTCGCTTCAAACTTGATTTTTCCAAAGCGATTTTCACAAAGGCTCAAGATTTGCTTGACCAATTCAATGTAGGTTCGCAAGTGCTCGTTACGTCGCAGCCGAAACTCAAGAATTCTTTCCATGGAATTCCGGTTGCTTACTGCAAGTTCTTCTCTTTTTTGAGCGGGCATGGCAATTTTTTCAAGTGCCGTTGTATATGCAGCCCGTAAACTATCAAAACGCTTGGAATTATTATCAAACATTGTCTCTGTTGCCAGAATCGATAAATTGCTATTCTCAAGTCCCTGGCGTGTAGTCAAGCTCAGTGGTAACAAAACCTTGTCAAGCTGCAGTGTTTTCAGCTCTTCAGAAAATTGCAAATTCTGTTTGAGGTTTGCCCTGAGATAATTTAGTGTCAGACGTGACTCCTGGTCAAATGATCGCAGGCCTGTAAGTGGAATACGGTCCGACAAATTAAGGTTATCAGTATTCTCTTCTTTTTCAGCTTTTAGACCGCGCTCCATTAATTCTGCAATGACTTTGCGCGCCGACTGTATTCGCCCCTGTAATTCATCTCTTGACCAGTTACCCAGCATTTCCTTGCGCTCCTCCAAGCTATTAGTCAGCGCATTGAGCAAGCTCAGGTAAGTCGGCGACATACGGAATTCATTAACAGATTTTTGATCTGCCGGGCTCAGCTTCTTGAATTCACGTCTTGCAGCTTCCATGTTCTGGTTCATTTCAAACTGGGCGATACGCGTGGAATTTCTGCCTGCAGGCTTGGGTAATTCCTTCAACAGCTTTTGCGCATAGTCGTTTGACAAATATTTTGCCATTACCGAAGAAACATGAAGATTGATTGCATCCACAGTAAACGGACGCATAAATACCTCCACATCCAGATAAGCCTCTGGTTTGGCAGTGTTAGTATTTTCAACATCGCGGCGAATTGCACTTTGTATACTTTGATCAAAGCCGATGATACGCACGATTTGCTGCATGTCCTCCACTTTCGCGGGGTTGCTTATCGGTATACCGGCAGCACCCGCTATTAAAGTCATGCCTGCGAGCAGCAGGACCATAAAAAATCGATACACAAACATTGACTACTCCCTCATTCAGTTTATATTTTTCTTTATTTGGTTTTTATCTGTTTTTTTTCAAACGTTCTGCTTCATACTCCGCCAGGGGACGATATTCCCCGGTCAAAATATTTTTTTCAACTGACCGCTGTGTATAGACCATGGCTTTGAGCTTGTTTCCATTCACAATATTTAATTGGCCAATATAGAAATACGCTTCTGCCAAAGCTATATCAAGTTCGTCTCCAGTACGCTTATGTACCTGCTGCAAAACCTGTTCTTCCGGCTTGCCACCTATCATGGTGGCTGCGAGCATGGCATTGAGCCAGTCGTCGCCATCATTAGTTGCAACTGGCAAACTGACTTGCGGATTTTGGCGTCTGAGTGCGAGGTGACGCATGATGATGGCACGTAATTTTAGTTGAACGGAGCTGCTTTGCTCTGCGGAAGAAGTAAAGCTGTCAACAGCTTCGCGCCATTTACCCATGGCATATAAAGACATGCCACGCAGCATGGACATATCGCTATCCGTTCTGCCCTGAGTCAGAAAACGGGCACTGTCACTTTCACTATTCTTGAAGTCGCCAATGGCAAAATAGATTTTTGACCGACAACGCAAATATTCCTGGCTATCCATACCCTCTTTTTGAATTGCCTGCATATCTGCGCTGGCTTCGGACTTGCGTCCCAGCCTCGCATACGCAAGGCCACGCTCACACAAAGCGACACCAGGATGATTACCGTTTGCCCGCGCTTCATTGATTTGCCTGGATTTGTTGCGAATGCCATCTTCGAGCTGTTCTTTGATTTTTTGCCTTGCAGGCAGCGCCACATCCGGCAGTTTGCGGTCAGCAAGCGCCTTCACGTCGGTGCTACGTATCTGCACAGAGCCTTCCAGCATGGCACTGACTTTTCGCGTGTCGGCCATAAAATCAACTACTTCTTGCGGCTGGACACGGTCTTTCAAACTGCGTAGTTCAACAGTAGCCCTGAAGACATTTTTCTTGAAAGTCAGGACTTCATTTGCCTGAAACGCAGCGTTCTCAATTTTAGATGTCGACGGGTTGTAGTTGGCATTTACCTCTTCTGGCAAAATAACATCCAGTTCATAGCGCAGCAATGGCGGTTGCGTAGGCGTTGTCAAAGGCTGCTTGCGCTTGGGGTTTTCTGGCAAGAAGAAACGCTCGCGCATATTCGACGCCTGATAACGCATTTGCCAGCCGATAGAATTCTTGGTCAGCATTCCGGGTATCTGGAAATTCAATTCAATATTGAGCGTATTTGCCTGGCGATTGTCGGTGACGGTTGGGCCAGACTTCAGTTCTGCGTTCGGGTAGCGTCGCAAAACTGAAGCAATATAGCTATTCTTTAACTGCTCCTTGCTCTGCCTGCCAAGATAAAAACGCGCGTGCTCCGCGTCTATCCCTGCATATTGATGGGTCACCTGGAATTCCGCCACGCCATCCAATTTATCCAAACGTATTTTTTCCAACCGACCTGTAACTGTAGGCGTGCCTTCTTCGTTCTTTGGAATACCAACCAGATCATGCGTGTCTTTTTGGATGACGAGTACTTGCGCTCCCTCATGTACCTGTCCCATATTCACTAGCGGGCCATATTGGGCCGCCCTGGTAGGGTCGAGATAATATAATTTGCCATTGACCTTTGCACTGACGATTGCATGATCAAATGCCATAGGTGTTGGCAACATTTTTGGCGGCATTGCTGGATTGGATGCAGAAATTAATACTAGCGAAGCCTCTATACCCAGTTTTCGCAAAAGCGTGACCAGCAATAAAGATTTATCCTTGCAATCACCATAACGTCGCGCCAGCACTACCTCTGGCACAAAAGGTTTATGGGAATTCTCACCGATTGAAATGGACAGATAGCGTATCTCGGCCTGCACATAAGCCAAAGCCCGCTGGACAGTTTCGTCTGCATTGTCAGCGCCACGCAAACTGGCAACTACTTTATCAACCTCGGCACTCGCGGTATTCACATCAAACAGCGATTGCGCCCACTGGCTTACCTGGCTCCACTGTGAAAATTCAGAAAATTGCACGAATCTGAACTGGAATACATCACGGGGCACATAAGGTTCAAACTCTATGGCTTTTAACTGCTCTGCAGAAAAAGTAAGGATTTTCCTGCCTGCTGCTTGCTCTTCTTTGATCTGGATATTGCCATCACCTTGACCGAGAATATGGTATTTGATGGGCCTGCTGAGAGGAGAATTAAGACGAATGCGCTTGCGTAAAACGGGATAAACATTGTCCCATACCATGGACTGGAAAAAATTCCCGTCAAAAACCGGGTTCTGGCCTGTCGTGGAATAGGCTATATCAACAATATCGCCTACACGGATATCTTCAATGACGACCGAAGCGGTGACTGAACCGGTAAAAATACCGGAATCGAGTTCACTTTCCATTTGCAGATAACGTATATCTGCCGTAGTAGTTTTATCAAATACCTGGCTACCACGTATGACCTTGATACTGTGCAGGCCCACTTTTTGATATTCAGGGTGAAATGAAATCTCAATCCGGCCAACTTGCGTCAGCATTGATGCTTCATTCGCCTGCATCATGCGGTGCACATAGGTCGTTGCTTGTTTGTCGACAAAAGTCTGGACGTCGGATAAACGTACGACTATTGGCGCGGCGGTATTGGTGTCGGCGATTTGTCGGCCATTGTCCTGATACACCCAGGCAGGAACCGCTTCGCCGCGCGTCAGATTTTTTTCAAATCGCTGGGGATCTTGTGATTTGCCATTCGCCTGCCCTTCCGTTTGAAGTGCGTATGCAGAGGTGTAGCACATCCAGGTCAACAGACATATACAAAGACGGAGTAGGCGGTTGCTATCGTACTTTTCAGTCAGCCTGATCAACTTGGATGGGGTTTGTGTAGTAAATGGCGTCATAAGTATGCAAAGAATGGATCACTCGCTTGAAATCCATGATCAAGAAAAGTGAATAGCATACTGCGGTCAAAAGCCACAAGGATACAGACCAGAACGGTCGCCTCCAGGTCCCGAAGCAATGATCTGACACACTATGCCTGCCTTGAAAATCAACTTCGAGATTTGTTTTTCTACTTGATTTTATCAGAATGAAATATCTCTTTGGTAAAAACTCTATAGAAGAAATGCTTCAAAAGTGCTGAGTTACAGAACAAAAAAAAAGCAACAATGCAAAAGGAAAAGCCCCCTGTCTTGAAACAGGGGGCTTTAACTGTTCTTCGTCATCTGCCTAAATTTCTTTAAGCCAGAACAAAAGAATCAAACTTACATGTTTTCAATCATGACATCGCCAAAACCGGAGCAAGACACTTGTGTCGCGCCTTCCATCAAACGGGCGAAGTCATAAGTGACTTTCTTGGCTGTGATGGCTTTTTCTGTCGCGCTGATCAACAGATCAGCTGCTTCCAGCCAGCCCATGTGACGCAACATCATTTCTGCGGACAAGATCAGGGAACCTGGGTTCACATAATCTTTACCAGCATACTTAGGTGCTGTACCGTGAGTAGCTTCAAACATGGCGATAGAGTCAGACAGGTTCGCGCCTGGAGCAATACCGATACCACCAACCTGAGCTGCCAGTGCGTCAGAGATATAGTCACCGTTCAGGTTCAGTGTAGCGATAACACTGTATTCTGCTGGACGCAACAAAATTTGCTGCAAGAATGCATCAGCGATGGAATCCTTAACAGTGATTTCTTTACCTGTTTTTGGATTCTTGAATTTGCACCATGGGCCGCCATCGATCAGTTCAGCGCCGAATTCTTTTTGTGCCAGAGCATATGCCCAGTCACGGAAGCCACCTTCGGTGTATTTCATGATGTTGCCTTTGTGGACGATAGTCACAGATGGCTTGTCATTGTCGATCGCGTACTGGATTGCTTTACGTACCAGACGTTCTGTACCTTCACGGGATACTGGCTTGACGCCGATACCGGAAGTTTCAGGGAAACGGATTTTCTTGACGCCCATTTCTTCAGTCAGGAACTTGATCAGTTTTTTAACCTGGTCAGAACCTTCAGCGAATTCGATACCAGCATAGATATCTTCAGAGTTTTCACGGAAGATGACCATGTCAGTTTTTTCTGGCTCACGCACTGGGGATGGCACGCCTTTGAAATAACGCACTGGGCGCAGGCAGACATACAGGTCGAGCTCTTGACGCAGTGCCACGTTCAAAGAACGGATGCCACCGCCAACTGGTGTCGTCAATGGGCCTTTAATGGAAACAACGTAGTCTTTCAAGACTTTCAGTGTTTCTTCTGGCAACCAGACGTCAGGACCATATACTTTAGTAGATTTTTCACCCGCATAGATTTCCATCCAGCTGATTTTGCGCTTGCCGCCATAGGCTTTTGCTACGGCCGCATCGACGACCTTGATCATGACCGGGCTGATATCAACGCCAGTACCATCGCCTTCGATGAATGGGATGATAGGATTGTCAGGAACATTCAATGAAAAATCAGCATTGACGGTAATTTGTTTACCTTCAGCAGGTACTTGAATATGTTGATACATCGTTTTCTCCGTAGTTGGGCGATCAAGCGGGTCGCGCTTTTCTCATCATTTGTCTTGCGTATTTATATTTTATAGAGCAATCACTCTTCTATAAGACACAAGACCATCATTTCGTATTATGCACTACTATTTTACCGTATGCCATCAGTTTGTCAGCTTTGCTGGCCTCACGGCGCCTTCGGTTTTCACGTACTACCTTATTTGAAAATACAAAATGGCAAGCTTAGAGGCAATCTCACATGCCCAAGCTCTAAAAATTGCAAAACAGAAAACATTTTACAATCATTTGGCAAATCGTTTCTTTTGTATTAGTTCCAGTATTAGCTCTATCTTTTACATGGCAGACAATGCGCTGCTATTCATTTATACAAGTGCATTTTACGGTTACCATATTGCCATGAAACTGATTTTACTCAACAAACCGTTTAATGTGATGTGCCAGTTTTCGGCACACCCTGGTCGCCCTACCCTGGCTGACTATATCAAGATCCCGCACATATATCCCGCTGGCCGGCTCGATGCAGATAGTGAGGGACTGATATTACTGACTGATGACGGTCAATTACAAAACCGCATCAGCCACCCTGACCACAAACAAGCCAAAACCTATCTGGTGCAAGTCGAAGGCACACCAAGCCGCGAGGCACTTGAGAAACTGCGCCAACCTTTGGACCTTGGTGATTTTGTGACTCAGCCCTGCATCGTCAAGCACGTATATCAACCTGAGTGGCTATGGTCACGCAATCCGCCGGTGCGGGAAAGGGCGAGCATACCAACCAGTTGGCTAAGCCTGACTTTATCAGAAGGGAAAAATCGCCAGGTCAGACGCATGACTGCAGCAGTTGGCTTGCCAACCTTGCGCCTGGTGCGTATCAGCATAGGCGGTTTTTCGCTGGAAACCCACCCTTTACTGCCTGGCGAATGGCAAGAAGTTAAAATTTAAATAATGTTTGCACAGAAATTCAGAAAAAAATCCATAAACGTTATAAATTAATTAGAATTCCTGTCAACGCCCAATTCACCGGTAGCGTTATTTGCCTTGATTCAATTGAATCACACTTAACCAATACTTTATGAAGGACACCAAAATGAAAAAATTGATCGCCGCTCTGGTCGTAGGTCTGTTTGCTTCTACTGCTTTCGCCCAAGCATCTGCTCCTTCAGCTAAAGCATCAGCGCCAGCCGCTTCCGCTGCTGCCGCCGCATCTACAGATGCTTCCAAACCAGCTAAAAAAGCGAAAAAAGCTAAGAAAGCTAAAGCAGCATCTGCATCCGCTTCTGCATCCATGTAATTCTGTCGTTTTTTTCAGTACAGAAGCAAGGCAGGCTAATCCCTGCCTTTTTTTGCATCTGACATTAAGCACTGGCTGCCTGTATAAAAAATCAAACGACACAAAAAGTAATCCCGAAATACAAAAGCAAAAGCCGCAATAAATTGCGGCTTTTTCACTTCAGGCAGTCAGCAAATCAATGCCAACTTTACAGCTTTAAAAACAGGCTTAAAAGATTAAGCCAGTGCTTTCAAAGCAGATGCCAGACGGCTCTTATGGCGAGCAGCCTTGTTTTTGTGAATGATTTTCTTGTCAGCGATACGGTCGATAACCGATACGGAGCTTTGGAAAATTGCTGCAGCAGCAGCTTTGTCACCAGCTTCGATCGCTTTACGAACAGCTTTGATCGCTGTGCGCAGCGTGGAGCGCTGGCTGGAGTTGTGTGCATTCAGTTTAACTGCTTGACGAGCACGTTTGCGTGCTTGTGCGGTATTTGCCATGAGATTTCCTAAACGTGGTCAAAGCGACGAGGTCAAAACATTTGATTTAAATGCCACGCCGCAAAATTCTATACAGCTTTGCAGTATAACCGGATTTATTTTTGATAGCAAGCGTTCCTGTCGATTCTTACAACAGGCATGCGCATTTCTGCTGTTTCAGCAGGATTTACGCAACTGTCATGCTCAAAATCTGCACGACTGTATCTATGCGCATGAGGTGAGGGATGCAAAACTAAGCGACTGCACCAAATTTTACTATCAATGCCATTTCTCTGCTTACACCACTGCCAAAGGATGAACATGCTCTGCAAGCCAATTACATTAAAAGGAAAACACGTAAGTCTGGAACCGCTGGAACAGCATCATCTGGCAGATATCCAGGCAGCAACAGCCGATGGCGAGTTATGGAAACTGTTTTTTACCTCAGTCCCCTCCCCTGAGAATACCCAGAACTGGCTCAATATTGCACTGGAAATGCAACAACAGCAAAAAGCCGTGCCCTTTATCGTCCGCGAAAATACGACTGGCCAGATAGTCGGTGCCACCAGATACTGTAATATGGATATCAATAACAAACGCTTGGAGATAGGCTATACCTGGTATGCGCAACGGGTACAGCGCAGCCCGGTGAATACCGAATGCAAGCTGTTGTTGCTAGGCCATGCCTTTGAAGAGTTCGGCTGCATTGCCGTTGAATTTCGCACTGACTGGTTTAACCGCCGCTCACAAGCGGCAATAGAACGACTGGGTGCCAAGCGCGATGCTGTTTTGCGCAATCACATGATTTTGCCTGATGGCCGCATCCGTGATACGGTGGTATATAGCATCCTGAATTCTGAATGGGCGGGTGTTAAAAAGAATTTGCAGTATATGCACACCAAATACGAAGCGCAATAAAGTAAATAAAAGCAAGAGTTATAAATACGGAGAATGACAAGTGCTGATCGATTTTTTCTTTACCCTGAAAGACGCCAAGATTCCGGTATCCATCAAGGAATTCCTGATGCTGTTGGAAGCCATGGAAAAAGGTCTGGTCAGCATGTCACTCGACGATTTCTATTTCCTGTCGCGCACCATCATGGTCAAGGATGAAGCGCATTATGACAAGTTCGACAAGGCTTTTGGTTTGTACTTCAAGGGTATAGACACGATCTTTGAAAAGCGCCCCGACATCCCACTGGACTGGCTCATGAAGCGCATGGAGCGTGAATTGACCGATGAGCAAAAAGCCGCCATAGAGAAATTTGGCTATGACAAGTTGATGGACAGATTGCAGGAGTTGCTCAAAGAACAAAAAGAACGTCACGAAGGTGGCAGCAAATGGATAGGCACGGGTGGTACTTCACCCTTTGGCAATGGCGGCACCAATCCTGAAGGCATACGCATAGGGGGCAAAGGCGGCGGCCGTAGCGCGGTCAAGGTGTGGGAGGCACGCGCCTTCCGAGACTATGACGCTGAACGCGAGCTAGGCACCCGCAATATCAAGGTTGCCCTGCGCCGCCTGCGCAAATTCGCCCGTCAGGGTGCAGAAGAAGAACTCGCACTCGATGCCACCATCAAGGCTACCGCAAACAATGCCGGTTATCTCGACATCAAGATGCAGCCTGAGCGCAAAAATAATATCAAAGTACTCATGTTGCTGGATGTAGGTGGCACCATGGACGATCACATCGCCCAGACTGAAGAGTTATTTTCTGCCGCCAAGACCGAATTCAAAAACATGGAATTCTTTTATTTCCATAACTGCGTCTATGACTACCTGTGGAAAAACAACCGCCGCCGTCACGCAGAAAAATTCCCGACCTGGGATGTCTTGCGCAAATACACGCCCGACACCAAGGTCATCTTCGTCGGTGATGCGACCATGAGCCCGTATGAAATCCTGCAGGCCGGCGGCTCTGTCGAATACAACAATGAAGAAGCTGGGGCGACCTGGTTGCAACGGTTTACCTCTGCCTTCCCGAAATACATCTGGCTCAATCCTGAACCTGAAGGGCTGTGGCAATACCGGCAATCAATATCGGTGATCAAGCAGATTATGAGTAACCGCATGTTTCCGGTGACGATAGAGGGCCTGGAGCGGGGGATGCGTTTATTAAGCAAGTGACAATAAAATCAAAAAAGCTTTGCCGGACTGCTCAGGCAAAGCTTTTTATCACATCACAGATATGTAACTTACATCAGGGGCAAGATCGTGTCTTGCATCAGCTTCACCGCAGCTGTAAAAACTTCTGTATCGTCGACAGAACCTGCTTCCTCGACAAAGGCTTGGTCAAAAAGCCCTCACACCCTGCCTGTTGTGCATTTGCAACTTTATAATTAAAACTCTTGTCCACCAGAAATATCACCGTTGTCCTACGGTCTGTATTTTGCTTCTTTAACTCAGCACACAGGCGATAAGGGTCAATATCCGGGGTTGAAGAATTGATCATCGTCATGGCGTGACGATTATTCTTGTCCAGCATCAAAGCGCTACGTTCGTCGCAGGCCAAAGTCACGGTGATGCCATATTTATCCATGATCATGGCGACATATTCGCGAAAACGCATGTCCTTGTCGACAATCATGATGCCGCCCTTGGGCACGCTGGGCCTGCGCATTTTTTGGTATTCGCTAGGGTCGGTCAGGTCAAGATCAAGGCGTTCGCGGCGGCGACGCTCAGGCACGGCCACTTCGCCAAAGGCGCTTAAAGTGGTCAGCAAGAGCTGGCGACGGTCAATTAATTCGTCAAGTACATCAAACAGTTTGCGCCAGCGTATAGGGCGCGGCATGGACTGATAATGTAAATTGACATCAGTCTTACCTATGAGCAATACTGGCTGCGCGCCACCGAGATTGAGGTCGGACAGGGTCGCAAGTGCTTTTAAATCTTCTGCATTGACAATATGAATGTCAGGATCTTGTAGACTACCGGTTTTTAAAACCAGATAGCGATAGCCCTTCTCGCGGAGAACAGCAAGAACGGTTGAGAAGGTTTCTTCCTCTTTTGGAGAAAATCCAAGCAGTCGGATCGCGATCGTTGGAGTTTTTGTTGGCATCGTTTTTCCATCTTACACATTGCAGCTTCGATCATTGCAGCTACAATAGCTGCAAAAACGCTGCAAGAATACAGCTTAATTCTGCCAGCCTCGCAAAAAAATTGCAAAACATCATCAAAAAATTAACCAAAACAACAGATTTTCATTCGCATGGCCACTAAAAAAAATACTTCTCCGTCCGACTATAGCGAATCATCCATCCGAGTACTCAAAGGTCTGGAACCGGTCAAACAAAGACCGGGGATGTATACCCGCACCGAAAACCCCCTGCATATCATACAAGAGGTCATCGACAATGCCTCGGATGAGGCGCTGGGCGGGCATTGCAAAAACATTCTGGTCACCATCAATGCTGATACCAGTATCAGTGTAGAAGATGATGGCCGCGGTATTCCAGTCGGTTTGCATCCTGAAGAGGGCGTGCCGACTGTAGAAATCGTGTTTACCCGTTTGCACGCGGGCGGCAAGTTTGACAAAGGTTCTGGTGGTGCCTACGCCTTCTCTGGTGGTTTGCATGGCGTCGGCGTATCTGTCACCAATGCCCTGTCCAAACGTCTGGAAATCACAGTATGGCGTGAAGCGGGCCTGCATCAATTGACTTTTGCCCATGGCGATGTCATAGAACCGCTACGCAGCCAGCCTTTGGCCAGGGGCGATAAAAAGAACGGCACGCGTGTCACCATCTGGCCAGATGCCAAGTATTTTGACAGCGCCAATATCCCGCAAGGCGAATTACAGCGTCTGCTGCGCTCCAAGGCAGTCTTGCTGCCGGGTGTTAAAGTCACGCTGTTCAATGCCAAAACGGGTGAAAGCCAGACCTGGCAATATGATCAGGGCTTGCGTGGCTATTTGACCGAAGCACTGGCGCAGTCTTCGCACGGAGAACCACTGATCCCGCTGTTTGAAGGCGAGCAATTTGCCAATTCCGACAGCGACGGCTTTGCCGAAGGTGAAGGTGCTTCCTGGGTAGTTGCCTGGACAGAAGAAGGCAATGTCGTCCGTGAATCCTATGTCAACCTCATCCCTACTCCTGCTGGGGGTACGCATGAATCCGGCTTGCGTGAAGGCCTGTTTGGCGCGGTGAAGAGCTTTGCCGAGATGCATTCGCTGCTGCCTAAAGGCGTCAAGCTGTTGCCAGAAGACGTATTTGCCCGCGTATCCTTCGTTTTGTCAGCCAAGGTACTGGATCCGCAATTCCAGGGCCAGATCAAGGAAAGGCTGAATTCACGCGATGCCGTACGACTGGTATCGTCTTTCACCAAGCCGCCGCTGGAACTGTGGCTGAATTCCCACGTGGAATACGGCAAGAAGCTGGCTGAACTGGTCATCAAGCAAGCGCAATCGCGCCTGCGTTCTGCCCAGAAAGTGGAAAAGAAAAAATCTTCAGGTGTGGCCGTCTTGCCAGGTAAGCTGACAGATTGCGAATCGAATGACACTACCCGCAATGAAATCTTCCTCGTCGAGGGTGATTCAGCCGGTGGCTCTGCCAAGATGGGTCGCGACAAAGAATTCCAGGCGATCTTGCCACTGCGCGGCAAGGTATTGAATTCATGGGAAGCAGAACGCGACCGCCTGTTTGCCAATAACGAGATTCATGATATTGCCGTTGCCATCGGGGTAGACCCACATGGCATGAATGAAATCGTTGATTTTACCAATCTGCGCTATGGCAAAATCTGCATACTCTCTGATGCAGACGTTGATGGCTCACACATCCAGGTCTTGTTGTTGACACTGTTCTTCCGTCACTTCCCGCAGCTGATTGCGCGTGGTCACATTTGCGTGGCGCGTCCGCCGCTGTTCCGCGTTGATGCACCTGCACGTGGCAAAAAGCCAGCACAAAAAATCTATGCGCTGGATGCAGGTGAACTCATCGCCATTGAAGACAAATTACGCAAGGACGGTGTCAAGGATGGTGCATGGGCAATTTCCCGCTTCAAGGGCCTGGGTGAAATGAATGCAGGCCAGTTATGGGAAACCACCATGAACCCGGATACACGCCGTCTATTACCAGTTTCTCTGGGTGAGTTTGATCAGGTCTTTTCTGAAGGCCGTTTCAATATGCTGATGGGCAAAGGCGAAGCCGCCGCCCGCCGTGCCTGGATAGAAGAGCACGGAAACGCTGTTGAAGCTGACATATAAAATATCTGACCTCACAGACCACAGAAGAATACAAAAAATACGAATAGAACCATGAGCGAACAAGCGAATTTATTTGATCAAACTCCACCGCCACCAGGCGATGGTGAAACCCTGACCCTGGCGACCTTTGCAGAACGCGCCTATCTTGACTACGCCATCTCGGTCGTCAAAGGCCGCGCCCTGCCCGATGTTTGCGATGGCCAAAAGCCAGTGCAGCGCCGCATCCTGTATGCGATGAATGAACTGGGCCTGAACTCTGCCGCCAAGCCGCGTAAATCTGCTGCCGTCGTTGGTGATGTACTCGGTAAGCTGCATCCACATGGCGATCAGTCAGTCTATGATGCGCTGGTGCGTATGGCGCAGGATTTCTCCCTGCGCTATCCACTAATTGATGGCCAAGGTAACTTCGGCTCACGCGACGGCGATGGCGCAGCGGCCATGCGATACACAGAAGCGCGCCTGACACCGATCTCCAAATTGCTGATGGATGAAATCGACCAGGGTACGGTTGATTTCCAGCCCAATTATGATGGCACTACTGAAGAACCAAAATTACTGCCTAGCCGCCTGCCTTTCGTCTTGCTGAATGGTGCATCCGGTATTGCAGTGGGTCTGGCGACAGAAATCCCTTCGCATAACCTGACTGAAGTCGCCAAAGCCGCAGTGGCCTTGATACGCAACCCGGCCATGAAACATGCAGAGCTGATGGAATACATCCCCGGCCCCGACTTCCCGGGCGGCGGACAAATCATTACGCCAGCATCCACCATCGCGGATATGTATGCAACTGGCCGCGGCAGCATGAAGGTGCGTGCACGCTGGAAGATAGAAGAGATGGCACGCGGCCAATGGCAAGCCGTGGTCACAGAATTACCACCTGGCACCTCCTCACAGAAAGTGCTGGAAGAAATCGACGAGCTGACCAATCCGAAAATCAAGCTGGGCAAGAAAACCCTGTCGCCAGAACAGGTAACATTGAAACAGGTCATCCTGTCGGTGCTCGACACCGTGCGTGATGAATCCGGCAAGGATGCGCCTGTACGCCTGGTACTGGAACCAAAATCCAAGAACCAGGACCAGGCCGAGTTCATGCAAATGCTGCTGGCTCATACCTCACTGGAAACCTCTGCATCGATCAATCTGGTGATGATAGGTGGCGATGGCCGTCCACGTCAAAAAGGTTTGCTTGACATCCTCAGTGAATGGATAGCCTTCCGCTTTACAACCGTCACACGCCGTACCCAATTCCGTCTCAAGAAGGTTGATGACCGCATCCATATCCTGGAAGGCCGTGAAGCGGTACTGTTGAATATTGATGAAGTCATACGCATCATCCGTGAATCTGATGATCCCAAGCCTGCACTGATTGCAGCATTCAAGCTGTCAGATATCCAGGCTGAAGATATTCTCGAAATCCGCTTGCGCCAGTTGGCACGTCTGGAAGCCATCAAGATCCAGCAGCAACTGGATGAATTGCGTAAAGAAAAAGCGGGCCTGCATGACTTGCTGGAAAATCCTTCTTCGATGAAGCGCATGCTCATCAAGGAAATCGAAGCCGATGCCAAACAATTTGGCGATGCCCGTCGTACGGTTATCGAAGAAGCTGCCAAGGCTTCAGTAGAACAAAAAGTCATCGATGAACCGGTCACTGTCGTCATCTCGGAAAAAGGCTGGGTACGTGCACGTACCGGTCATGGTCATGACAATGGCCAGTTCACCTTCAAGGCGGGCGACAGCCTGTACGGCACCTTTGAATGCCGTACAGTAGATCAATTGCTGGTGTTTGGATCAAATGGCCGCGTATATTCCGTGGCCGTCTCCGCCCTGCCCGGTGCGCGTGGTGATGGCGTGCCTATCACCACGCTGATCGACCTGGCAGTTGGCAGCAAGATTTTGCATTATTTTGCTGGCAATGCCGATATCAGCCTGCTACTGTCCTCCACCGCTGGCTATGGCTTTACGGCAAAAGTCGGCGATATGGTAGGTCGCATGAAAGCCGGTAAAGCCTTCATGACCCTGGAAGAAGCCGACTTGCCTCTGCCACCTGCCGTCGTCACAGAAGACGCCAGTGCAATTGCCTGTTTGTCCGAAAAAGGCCGCTTGCTGGTCTTTGGCCTGGCAGAAATCAAGCAGCTTTCCAGCGGTGGCCGTGGCGTGATTTTGATGGAACTGGAAGACAAGGAAAGCCTCGTGTCAGCCCAGGCCATCAGCCAGCGCGGGGTGCGCGTGCATGGCATAGGTCGTGGCGGCAAACCACAGGAAGTCAATCTCAGCGCAACAGGCCTGGGTATCCATATAGGCAAGCGTGCCCGCAAAGGCAAGGCGCTGGAAGCCAAGATCAAGGCTACTGGCTTGCAGAAGATTATGGCGAAAGAGTAAACGCTGTTTTTGATTAGCATTCGCTAATTATTGAATTGAAAATCGTCCATGGCTATGATGTCATGGACGATTTTTTATTAGGGGATTGCCAACAAGTAGTGCTGCGATTCAAATATCCGTTAATTGACAGCATTCTGAAAACAAACAGCATTGGCTGCACTGACGTTTTTGATGTTGACGTTGTTTTTGACTTTTGCAGTTCCCATGTGTCGACGCCGTTTGTGCGGTACAGAAAATGGAATAAGAAGAGCCACTGTCTGAGGTGTAGCAGTGTAGTGGTCAAGTAAATCAGGACAAAGAAATAGGAGTTTTTACGGCGTAATGACGTTCGAAGACAGAGGGAGATAA